>JBCCEZ010000001.1:0-179447 GCA_039030015.1 Gemmatimonadota bacterium
CAACAATCAAACACAACATCAAAATATTTCTTCAAAATCTTCAAAATGTCTTTGGTCCTTGGAGAGAAATTCACTCTCAATGTGGATTCAGAATATCAAAGTTTCATGCTCTGCTTCATACTGATTTCTACATCCGTCGTTTTGGATCTCCTTTGAATTATTTTGGTGGTCACCTCGAATCAGCACTCAAGCACATTGTCAAAAGACCATTCAAAACAACATCCCACAAACACAGACGCATTGGATTGGATCTTGTCAACAAATATCATTATCGTAAGATTGTTCAAGCTGCACAAAAGGAACATCAACAAAGAAAGAATGAAGCACAAACATCTTCATCATGTGCCAACACTGCATTTACATCTCATTCTACGAATCATCAACATATGATTTGTTATGGTACAGTTCAGTTTGTTGCATTGAAGTTCGTGCGCCGCGCGTGGTACTACCCGGCCGAGTCGGGGCCGGGCGGCTGACCTCACGAGCGGGATCGGTCCAATCCGATCGAGACGAGTTGTGGCTCGGTAGAGCAAGAGGGATAGGACTCGGACGCGGGGGCGCAGCAGCTCTGGCCCGCGGCGTCCGACGCGACGTCCGTGCCGCACACGCCGGTCTCGGGAAGCACGAGCTGGACGTTCGCGGCCGCCTCGAGATCACCCGATAGCGCCTTCACGACGGAACGGACCTGCTCGTAGCCCGTGAGGAGGAGGAAGGTCGGCGCGCGACCGTAGCTCTTCATGCCCACGACGTAGAAGTCGGTCTCGGGATGGGAGAGCTCGCGGTACCCGTGGGGGGGCACCGTCCCACAGGAGTGAATGTTCGGGTCGATGAGCGGCGCCAGCGCGCTCGGTGCTTCCACCGTCGGATCGAGCTCTGCGCGAACCTCACGCAGGATCGACAGATCGGGGCGGAAGCCGGTGACGACGACGACCACATCCAAGGGCGCGCTCGTATCCCCTCCGACGGACTGAAGACGAACCCCGTCCCCCTCCATGGCGACCCGGTGGGCTCGGAAGCCCGGCTTGACCTCGAGGTGGCCGGACTCGGCGAGCTCTCGCATACGGCGGCCCAAGGCTCCACGCTCCGAGAGAGCGTCGGCGTCCTCGCCGCCGAAGATCCGCCCGGTGGTTTCGGATCGGATGAACCAGGTGACGTGCGGTCGCTCGCCCTCGGGCAGGTCGGCGAGATCGAGCAGCGTGTTGAACGCGGAGTGACCGGAACCGACCACGCCGACGCGGGCCCGTACGAAGCGTTCGCGGTCCCGCCCTCGGACATCGGGGATCCGGTAGAAGAGTCGATCAGCGGCGGCTCGTTCCCCGGGCGCGGGCGTGCCGCTAGCCCCGAGAGGGTTCGGATTCTCGTACGTCCCGGAGGCGTCGATGACCGCTCGTGCCGTGAGGACCTCTTCATGGCCGTCGGTCGTTTCGACGTGAACCTCGAAGGGGCGCTGGTCCCGGCTGTTCGAGGAGAGCTTGTCCGCGCCGGAGCGGGTCACCGTGCGCACACGCGTACCGGTCCGGATGCTCGTGGCGAGGGCCGGGTGGTCGGCGAGGGGGCGGACGTACTGGTGCACCAACTCCGCACCCGTCGGGATGTCATCGCCGGGAGGTGCCACCCACCCGTGATCCTCCAGCAGTGCCCGCGCCGTGTCGTCGACCAGGTACTTCCACGGCGAGAAGAGGCGGACGTGGCCCCACTCGGAGACCGACCAGCCCGCATGCTCCCCGGCTTCGAGAACGATGAAGGGGAGTCCCTCGTTGTGGAGGTGTGCCGCCGCGGCTAGCCCGACAGGGCCGGCGCCGACGACGATGACAGGAAGATCGTTCATGTCCAGATGCTCTGGTCGAGTCAATGGTTGTGATATGCAACTATAGGTCGAAATAGGAGTGATCCACAAGGGGGATCTCGCCACAATCAGCGTGCGCCGAGCACCGACTCTAGGTCCTCGATGAGGTCGGTGACGTCTTCGATGCCGATCGAGAAGCGGAGGAGATTCTTCGGCACCAGAGAGTGCGGCCCCTCGACCGACGCCCGGTGTTCGACCAGGCTCTCGACCCCCCCGAGTGACGTCGCGGGGGCGAAGTGCTTCAGCGCGGTGGCGATCGACCGGGCCCGGACGCCTTCGGGGTCGTCTCGCACGAGCATGGAGAGCATCCCCCCGAATCCTCGGCGCATCTGACGCTTGGCCACTGCGTGGCCGGGGTGGCTCGGGAGCCCGGGATATAGGCATCGTTCGATGGCCGAGTGATCCTCGAAGTGGCGGGCGATCTCGAGTGCGTTCGCCGACGATCGGTCGAAGCGCAGGGACAAGGTCCGGAGACCACGGATGAGGAGCCAGGCCTCGAACGGCGCCAGGATCGTCCCCGTGTACTTCCGGACGCTGGCGATCTCTTCCCAGCGTGCATCGGGGTTCCGGGTCGCGAGGACGCCCCCGAGGACGTCCGAGTGTCCATTCAGGTACTTCGTCGCCGAGTGTAGCACGATGTCCGCGCCCTCGGAGAGGGCTTGGGTCGTCACCGGGGGCGCGACGGTCGAGTCGGCGACCAGGAGAGCCCCGGCGTCGTGGGCGGCCGTTGCGGCATCCCGGATGTCGATCACGTCCCATGTCGGGTTCACGGGGGACTCCACCCAAACGAGCGTGGTTGGACCCTCGGACAGGGATGCGCGGAGCGCTCCTGGTTCCGTCGCGTCGAAGAACGAGACGGTGATGCCGCGGCGTTCGGCGAGTCGGCGAAACCAGTCTTGAGTTCCGTGATACATGATGGTCGGGGCGACGACTCGATCCCCCGACGACAGCGTCTCCAGGAGCACGGTCGCGGCGCTCATCCCGGACGAGAAGAGGAGGGCGTCTTCCGCGTCTTCCAACTCCCGAAGGATCGATTCGGCATGACGCACCGTGGGTCCACCGTACCGCGCGTAGGTGCTATCCCCGAGGAGTTCGTAGTCGGTGTCGCGTGTGAACGTGGTGCTGGTGTGGAGGGGCGGGACCACAGCGCCCGTCGTGCGATCGAGGAAGTCCGCCGCGCGGGCCAGCAGCGTATCGTGCGTCATGTGTGCTCCGAGTCAGCACGGGATGCAGTATCCACGTACTCAGCGAGTCAGCGATGGTAGGTGCAGCATACAACTACAAGTGGGGCGCGTCACCCCTCCGGGTCGGCTATGCGAGGAGCCCGGGTGCCCCGCCGGTGTGCACGAACACGACGCGCTCACCGGCCGGAACGCCCTGACGGATCTGCTCGATAAGCCCCGCGGCCGCTTTCGACGTGTATGTAGGGTCCAGCACGATGCCCTCGAGTCGCCCGAACAGATCGGTGGCCGCCAACGACGCGGTGGTCGTGAGTCCGTACCCCGCGCCCACCTGTCGATCGTCGAAGTCGACGCGGCACCGGTGTGGCTCGGAACCGCCGAGAAGGGTCGCGGCTTCCGCGGCGAGGCGTCGCGTCGTGTCGGCCAGCTCGGAGGTCGGTGCGTCGGCGGAGACCCCCAAGAGCCGAACGTCGTCGCGTTGAAGGAGGGAGAAGCCGGCCTGGAGGCCGGCGATCGTTCCGCACGAAGAGGCGGAAACGAGCACCACGGATCGATCAAAGCCGTCGTCGATCGAGTCGATCTGTTCCGCGAGTTCGACCGCGGCTGCGACGTAACCCAGGGAGCCGATGCCTGTCGAGGCCCCGATGGGCACCACCATCGGATGTCCGCCTTCGGCTTCGATCCGACGAGCGACCAGGTCCATCGAGGGCACGCGATCGTCCCGTTCGGGAACGACGACGATCTCCGCGCCGAAGAGGCGATGAAGGAGCGCGTTCCCGGTCGGGGTATCCGGCGCGGGGGCGTTGACGACGAGGACGCAGCGGAGCCCTGCGTGCGCCGCGAAGGCGGCGGTCACGCGGCAGTGGTTCGACTGAGGGCCTCCGGCCGTAATGAGGTCGGTCACGCCGTCGATGCGGTCGGGGCTCAGTTGGAACTCCAACTTCCGGACCTTGTTTCCGCCGAGTGCGAAGCCGGTTTCGGCATCCATCTTCGCGTAGATCGGAGGTCCCCCGAGCTCCGCGGAGAGGCGAGTGAGACGGCGCAGCGGCGTCGGAGCATGCACGAGGGGTGTCCGCGGCCATGTCGCGAGTCGCTCGAGTGCGCGCACGGATGAGGTCGTCATGAGTGGAGTCGGGTCAGGTCCGGAGGAGTTGGGTGGGTCGGCTGGCTGCCGCGCGCGCGACGGTGGCGGCATGGATGTCCACCGTGTGTTCGATGGGCGTCGCATAGCCGCCTGCCATGACGACGACGATCGACGCTCCGGCCCGCTCGGCCGCGTCGAACACGAGGTCGTCCCGCTCGGCGAGGCCGTCTTTGGTCACAGAGAGGCGACCGAGCCGATCGCCCTCGAAGGCGTCCGCGCCCGCGACGTAGTAAAGGAGCTCGGCGCCACCGGCGAGAGCGGCGTCAACTCCCTCCCGAACCGCGGAGAGGAAGTCTGCGTCCGTCGTCCCGTCTTCGAGACCGATGTCGACGTCACTCCGTTCCTTGTGGAAGGGATAGTTTTTCTCTCCGTGCACGGACACGGTGCGTACCCTGGGATCGTCTTCGAAGATCTTCGCGGTGCCATTCCCCTGGTGCACGTCCAAGTCGAGGACAGCCACGTCGAGCGAAGGCTCCCGGTCATGAACGTCTCCAATCGACACAGCGACGTCGTTGAAGACGCAGAAGCCCTCGCCGCGATCCGCATACGCGTGATGGGTGCCGCCGGCGAGGTTGGCCGCCGTGCCCTCGATCCGTGCAACTCGTGCCGCCTCGATCGTCCCACCTACGGACCGTCTCGATCGCTCCACGAGCTGGGGTGACCAGGGGAAACCGATACGCCGTGCTTGGTCACGGGAGAGGGTCCCCTCACGAACCCTCGTGAGGTAGTCGGCAGTGTGTACGTGTAGTAAGGCCGGATCGGGAGCAGGCTCCGGGACCCTCAACGTCACTTCAGGTATCTTCATAACGCGCTCGCGAAGGAGCGCGTACTTCTCCATCGGGAAACGATGCCCGTCGGGGAGTGGAAGGACGAAGTGGTCGCAGTAGAATGCGCGCACGGGTCCTCTGGAGAGGGTGGGGACCGGGGTGGACGTTACCTGAACACGGACGGTTCGTTGCGGCAAGCGGCGAACCGGTGTCGTCTTTGCGAGTTGCAGTGAGGAACAGAGGCGGTTTGCGGACCGCGTACCGTATCGCGTGTCTCGCCGTCGTCGCGTGCGTGTGGCCGATGGCGGTTGCGGCCCAGTCCGGCACAGTGCAGGGGTCGATTCACGACGACGAAGGCGCCGCAGTCTTCGGCGCCACCGTGGCCCTCTTTGCCGGAGAGCGTGTGGTGCAGGCGGTCGAGACCGATCGTCTCGGTCAATTCCGGCTCTCCCGACTGCCGCCCGGCAGCTTCGAAGTGCGGGCCGGGGCCCTCGGGTATGCCGAGCACGTCGAGGTGGTCGATCTGGCCGTGGACGGAACGGTCGAGCTCGACATCCGGCTCGAGAGGTCCGCGTTCGAGCTCGAAGGCATCTCGGTTCAAGCCGAGCGTTCGCGGGCGCGGGTGAGATTCGAAGAGGTGGGCGGGACGACGGTCCGAGAGATGGACATCGAGACCGTTCAGCTCATCCCTGGGGTGGCCGAGCCTGACCCGGTTCGTGCGATCGAGGTACTCCCGGGCGTCGTGTCCACCTCCGACTACTCCGCGGCCTTTCACGTTCGAGGCGGATCTCAAGATCAAAACCTGATCCTCCTCGATGGGATTCCGATCTTCTCCCCCTTTCACCTCGGGGGCCTCTTCTCGGTCTTCAACGCCGACATGATCGATCGGGTGGAACTCCAGTCGGGTGGCTTCCCGGCAGAGCATGGGGGTCGAGTCTCCGCCGTCTTGGACATCGAGTCCGACGCTGGTGAACGGGACACCCGGGTCGATGGTGCGGTCTCTCTGCTCTCCGCGCGGAGCGCGGTCGGTGGGCGCCTACCGGATGGCTTCGCGTCCGCCTTAGGGCAGGAGAGCCTGAGGTATCGGGTCTCGGCGCGTCGATCGTACTTCGATGTGCTCTTCCGGCCGGCCTTCGACTTCCCGTACCACCTCCAAGACGTCCAGGCGTTCGTCGAGGGATGGAGCGCGGGTGGGGATCGCCTCACCTTCACGGCCTATACCGGCCGCGACGTGTTCAACCTGTCGGAGGTCGACTCGGATTTCCCGCTCCGGATCGACTGGGATTGGGGGAACGACCTGGTCGGTATCGGGTGGACCCGCCCTCGTCGCGGCGGTGGGTCGCTCGGGCTCAAAGCGAACTTCAGCCGATTCAAGACCGGCCTGGTCTTCCCCGATTTCGGGGACACCGACTTCCGGTCCAGGATCCAACAGGGTCAAGTCCGACTCGATCTCGACACGCGGCCGACGCCGGAGTGGGCGGTGCAGGTCGGTTCGTCCGTGGAGCGGCTCTCGTACCTCAACAGCTTTCTAACGGGCGGGACGGAGTTCGGAGGAGGGGAAGGCACCGGCCTCCTCGCCGGTGCGTACGCCCAGGCCCGCTGGACCAAGCCCCGGAGTTGGTTGATCGAGATGGGGGTGCGCGGAGACGCATACACGCCGAACCCGGGAGAGACGGTCACGGAGCTCTCGCCTCGCCTCGCCGTGAAGCGTTTCATGGCGGGAGGGGACGTCGCCCTCAAAATCGCGGCCGGCCGGTATACGCAGTTCCTCCACTCTCTTCGGGATGAGGAGCTTCCGCTCGGCCTCGACATCTGGATTCTGGCGGGGCAGCAAGCTCCGCACACGGTTTCGGACCAGATCCAGGCCGGGATTGAGGGCTACATCGACATCGATTGGTTCTGGTCACTCGAAGGCTACTACCGGGACTTCGACGGTGTCGTCTCCCTGAACAACGCCGACAATCCCAACGACGACGGCGACGACATTCTCGCCGGCACGGGTGTCTCGTGGGGCGTCGACGCGATGATCCGTAAGGAGACCGGAGCGGTCACGGGCTGGACCGCGGTCTCCTTTTTGAAGGCGGATCGAAGCTTCCCCGACCCCCTCTCGCCTCGCGATCCCGCGCCGATCCAGACCTTCCCCCCGATCTTCGATCGCCGCGTCGACGTGGACTTCGTACTCCGCTATCCGGCTCCGTGGGGCTGGGAAGGCGGTTTGCGGTGGAACTTCGGTACCGGGATCCCCTTTACGCGCGCGCTCGGAGCCTACGCGTACTACACGCCCCGCTACGTCGAAGGTGGGGGCCTCGATTGGACCGGGTCCGAAGACAACGTCGATCGGGAGGGGGGCTACGGTGTCGTGGTCGGGTCGAGAAACGGGGCTCGGTATCCGAACTACCATCGGCTCGACGTCAGCTTCCGTCGGAACTTCGAGAAGAGCTGGGGATCGATGACCCCGTACGTGAACCTGGTCAACGCCTACAACCAGCGGAACGTCCTCTTTTACTTCTTCGAGTACTTCGAGCTTCCGCCGACGAGGGCGGGGATCTCGATGTTCCCGGTGCTCCCCACGATCGGCATGGAGATCTCCTTTTGATGCGTGTCTTCGAACGCAGTCGGCCCCTACTCTGCGGTCTCGCGCTCGCAGCGCTCGCGGGGTGTGAGCTCGAGGAGATCACCATTGTCGAGGTCGAGGACGTCGTGATCGTCGAGGTCTTCGTCGATCTGATGCCGGATCCGGCGGACAATGAAGTGATTGCCTTCGTTCACCAGACGGTGGGCCAGTCCGACCCGGCTATCGATGACCTCGACGATGCGCGCATCACGATCTTCCGATCGACCGACGCACTTACACTCGAGCTCACGAACGAGTCCCTCGATCAATGTGTGGAGACGTCTCCCGAGACCCAGCCGGGCGCGTGCTTTACGGCCGACGACGTAGAGGTCCAGCAGTTGCGACCGGGCGACATCCTCGAGTTGCGGGTCGAACTGGCCGACGGCGGGCTGATCGAGGGTGCGACGCGAGTGCCCGGCGCCTTCGGGCTCGCGGGCACCGCTGCAGCGTGTCGGATTCCTCCGGACAAGAACATCGAGCTCGAGTGGACGCGTTCCGAGGGTGCGTGGGCCTACTTGAACGAGACGTCCATACGAGGCTTGCCGACTCTCCTCGCCGAGGAGGGGATCCAGATGAACGACGACCCGCTCTATCTGTTGGGTCTGTCGATTTCGGCCGCGGACACGACGATCGTGTACCCCTCCGAGTTCGGCGTCTTCAACCGGCTGGACCTACAGACCGACGTGGCCACGCGGCTCCAGCGCGGCATCCCGAACAATGCGACCGCCCAGGTGACGATTCGTGCGGTGGACCGCAATTACGTGAACTGGGCACGGGGTGGGAACTTCAACCCGTCGGGCCAGATCCGTGTGCCCTCGGTCACGGGCGACGGCACCGGGGTGTTCGGCTCGACATACGGCTACTCGATCCAGACGCTGGTCATCGACGATCCGAGGACGGGGCTCCCGGACTGCTGACCGCGATTCGGCGGTTGGGTCAGACCTCGATCGGGGCCACGAAGACGTAACGGGCCAGGTCGAGCGCGACCTCACGACCCTCGTCCTCGCCTTCGACGACCACGCGGATCGACGAGTCGACGTCGCTCCGGTCGACGGTGAGACGCGCGCCCGGTACGAGGCCCTCTTCAGCCATGGATCGCAGATCTTGCGCGTCCCGATCGCGTACGGCGCGCACGACCACGTGCGCACCGACATCGGCGTCGGCTAAGGTCGCGAACTTCTGATTCTCGATGTCGCCGCCCACGGTCGGGATTGGCGCGCCGTGCGGATCGTGACTCGGAGAACCGAGGGCGATGGCCATCCGCTCGATCAGCTCATCGGACGCCGCGTGCTCCAGCCGCTCGGCTTCCGCGTGCACATCGTCCCACGGGTACCCCAACCGGTCGACGAGGTACGTCTCGAGGATGCGGTGGCGCCGAAGGACGCGTAGGGCCTCCCGCTCGCCGGGTTCGGTTAGACGCACCCCCTTGTAGGGGACGTGCTCGAGCAGGCCCCACTCCGCCATCCGCTTCACCATACCGGTGACCGATGCCGGCTGGATCTCCAAGCTTTCCGCGATCGCCGAGGTGGAGACCGGGTCGCCGTCGCCCGAGTGGGCGTAGATCGCCTTGAGGTAATCCTCGACGGATCGGGATAGGGCTGGGTGACTCATGCACGAAGCTATTCAGGGCGCCCGTCGGCGTCGACCGAATATGTGACCGGACGATGGCCGACTCGGTCTACGAAGCTCGAAACAAGGCCCTATCATTTTTCCGAGCGGTGGGATTATCCTCAAGGGTCGGGCCCGGACGGCCGACCTTCAGGGTACAGGGGCGGGCCGCCCTACTCGCCCGAGAGACGAACAACGGTTCGGAATGAGCGACAACGATCAGGTAAAGCCGTATCACGCCAAGAGCTCCGCTCCCGGCCAGGAGGCCGCGGATGTGGTCGCCGAGGTGTTGGCACACGCCGCGGAGCGTGAGGAGGCGGCCCAGAAGAAAACCGGGCCCAAGGGCCCGCCGCGCTGGATGTTGCCGCTCACCGTGAACATGGGTGTGCTGGCGCTCTACTTCCTGATCGCGCAGCCGGACTTCTTGATTCTGAACCCGATCGAGGACACGCGGACGTCCGCGGAGCAGGTGTCCACGACCAAGACGACGATGGGGTCCGTGGTGGCCTCGATCGAGCGGTTCCAGGCTGCGAACGGTCGGCTCCCGTCGACCCTCGCGGAGACCAACGATCCATTCGCGGCTTCGTACGAGTACCGTACCGAGGGTGATTCCACCTTCGTCTTGACCACGACGGTTGGTGATGAGACCGTCGAGTTCAACTCCGCCACGACGGATCGCGCGACCTTCTTCCCCGCCGTCGTGATCGGAGGTTGAGGATGTCTCGAGTGCGCCAACCTCGCCGGGCCGATTCTCGAAGAGCCGGCTTCTCGCTGATCGAGCTGCTCATGGCGGTGTCGATCGTCGGGATCATCGCTGGACTCGCAATTCCCAACCTCACCAGCATGACGTATCGGGCCCGGGCGACCTCCGTCGTTGCGGATCTCCAGGCGGTGCGGGTCGCGACCGTGAACTACAACGGGGACCAGCACGCGTGGCCGGCGAGCGCCGGACTGGGCACCGTACCCACGGAGCTGAACGGCTTCCTCCCCGAGGGTTTCTCCTTCGCAGGTGATGGGTACACGCTCCAGTACAGCAACCAGGCCTATCCGGGCGGATTGCCGGGCGACCCCAACACGACTCAGCTGATCTTCGTGTCCGTAACGGCAGACCGAGATGAACTCTCGAATGCGATCGTCGAGCTGCTCGGCTCTGCGCTCGTCTTCTCAGCGGGGAACACGCACTCCGTCGTCATCGATCGGAGCTGAGGTCGTACGGATCTCCGGGGTGCTCGCGCCCCTGGCGGCGAAGACTCTCGTGACCCAATTGGACCTCGGTGGGGTACGATAGTCCACGAACCCCCCAGAGCAGTGTTCCATGCGTTATGAGAAAGCCACCGAAGGGATCCGGGTGCAGGTCCAGCCCGATTTCTCGCTCGCGGATTCCGATCCCGCGGACGGGACCTTCGTCTTTTCGTATCGGGTGAACATGGCGAACGAAGGGGATTCGACCGCGCAGCTTCTCTTCCGCCACTGGCGGATTCACGACTCCGTTGGGCACGACTCGATGGTCGACGGTGAGGGGGTCGTCGGGGAGCAGCCCGTGCTTCGGCCCGGTGAGTCCCACGAGTACCGCAGCTACTGCGTGCTCCGCTCGCCGGTCGGGTACATGGAGGGGCACTATACCTTCGTGCGCGCCGACGGTGAGGAGTTCCGTGTCGAAGTGCCGCGGTTCCATCTGAACGGTCCGCTCGTCATCCCTAATCCGGGGGTGGATGTGGAGCTGGACGAGGACGAAGAGGACCCAGTTCTCCACTAGGCCTCGGGCCTGGAACCCCACCCACGCTTGCCGTTATCCTTGGCGGCTTTCCGAGTTTCCCGTTGAGTTGAGTGACGACTGCCGTGAACGATTCCGTTGCCGTCGACGCAAAGAGGATCCTGCTGCGCTACGGCGCCCCGATCGCGATCCTCGACAAGGTCTCCGAGACCCATCGAATCGAGTTCGCGCGCGAGATCGCCAAGACGACTCTCCCGGAACGCGAGGGCCGGCTCCGCGAGCTCCTGATCGAACACGAGTACATCGTCGTCGAAGAGGATTAGCGCCGCCGAAGGGTGCGTTCGAGGCCGGGGAGCGATTCCGCTTCCCGGCCTCGTTTCGTTCAGGACGCCAAGAAGACCGTTCGCTCGTCGTCGACGGGCAGCTGAAGCTGGATCGCCGACCTCTCGGCGGATGAGCTCACCTCCAATGGCGCAGCTTCACCATCGATGTGAACCGCGCGCACCGGCCCTGGCACGGACGGCCCGAAGACCAAACTCGCCGGTACGGAGCCCCACTCCGGGGTGAAGGTGAAGCGGTGCCCAGCGGTGCTCTTGTCGTACGAGAGCCGGACTCCCGCCTCACCGAGAGGGACGCCTCGGCAGGCGAAGGCGGTCCAGTGGCTCGGTATCGCGGGCCGAAGGTGGAACTGGCCGCTGGGCGCATCGGCCGCATACCCCAGGAGACCGTGTACGAAGGCCAGGAGGAGCTCGGCCTCGACGAGGCCGTTCGGACTCCACGACGCTGGACCCTCCCCGTGATTCGAGAGCCCTTCGCTGATCCGGGTACGCCAATCCGACCACGCTGCGTCGGGTGTGGTTCGAAATCGATGCGGAAGGCCCCGTAGAGAGCGGTCCGGCGTCTTTGCATCGCGATTCGTCGGGCGCCCTCGGAGCAACGCTCCCCACCAACCGTCTGCGTCGGTCGGGCGAGAACTACCGATCGTTGGCAGGCGTCGACCGGAGGACCGTGCCCCTTCTCGGGCCCGCTTCGCCCTCGCCCGAAGGCCGCCGACTTCCTCCTCGGTGGCTCCGTAGCGCAGTGCGTCGGCGAGCGCCTCCAAGCCGTCGGCCATCATCGTGGATCCTGTGTCCGACGAGGCCGCCGCAAGGTGGCCGGTCGCGATCCGGCGTGCGGCTCCGGTCCGTCCCGTCGCGCGACCGAGCTGACCCGCCAGGAGTGCGACCTCGGCGGCGTGGTCGCCCAGCACGGTCAGTGCGCGTTCAGCGGGGGCGCTCGATCCGACCGCCAAGGCCGCTACGGCCCGAGCCAACGTCGCATCGTCTTCACCCTCCAGTGCGAAGCCTCCAACGCGTGATGTGAGCCACGCCACCCCGTCGTCGATCTCGTCCACTCCGGTCTCCAACGAGAGGATCTCGGAGTCGGGGCCTCGCCCGGCGGCGGCCGCGTGGGCGGAAGCATGCTTCGCGGCATTGAAGCACCGCTGCACCACGACAGAATCTCCGACGCTCAGGACGATCGAGCGCGCGGGGCCATCACCCCACTCCACCTCGACAGCTCGCGGGGTGTGGCTCACTACCGTGCCGCCATCGACCCCGACGTGGGGTGGCGCGTCTCCGGACTCCCACTTGACGGTGGCTCTCGCCGACGCCGCTCCGGCCCACTGCACGATCACCATCGGGAGTGTCGGCGGGCACATCGCCGTCGCGGTTGCCTGTCCCCGTGGCCCGACGAACTCTCGTCGCACCAGTCCGGGATACGCGACGATGTTCACACCGTGGCCGAGGTCGGTGTCGATCGCGACCCGGACGCCACCCGCGAAGTCGATCGCGCAGCCGCCCCGTCGTTGATCTCCGGTGACTCGAGCGTGAGGACTGTGGGCCGTCCATCGGGCCGCGGTCGTGGGGCCCGCCCATGAGAGGCCGCTCAACTCGACCGGAACGACCCCCACGGAAGTGGATGTGGCCGGGAGGACCCCGTCGGGATCCTCCCGGCCGATGTTCATCCGATCGTGACGCGCTTGTTGGCGAAGTCGCCCGCCTTCACGATCGTGAGCTTCGACAGATCGAGGCGGTCACGGATCGCCTGATTGACCTCCTCGAGCGTGAGCGATCGGACTTCGTCCTCCAGCTCCTGTTCGAAGGCGTACGATCGACCGAAGTAGATGTTCTGTCCGATGCCGCCGGCGACGGTAGCGTCCTGGGCTCGGTTGAGTTGCCGCGTTTCCAGCCAGCCCTGCCGCGCCGCCTCAAACTCCTCCGCCGTGAAGCCGTCGGCGAGGACCTTCTCGAGCTCTTCCATGAGGGCCGATTCGACGCGGTCGACGTTCTCAGGCGCGAAGATCGCCACGGCCAGGAACTGGCCGGACGGGTCGACCGGATGACCTTGGATCAGGGCTTGGACCGCGTACGAGAGACCGTCTTGGTTCCGGATACGCTCGGCCAGCCGGGAGTTGAGAATGCCGCCGCCGATCATCTCACCGGCCATGATGAGCGCGGGGTAGTCGGGGTCGGAGTCTCGAAGCTCGAGGTTCTGGCGGGCCCAGATGATGGCATTCGCCTTGTCCGGCGTCTCGATCTCGATGTTCTGTGCTTCTGGGTCGTAGAACGCGGTCGCGACCCGTTCGAAGGGGTGGGCCGGCTCCCAATCTGCGAACGCTTCGTCGATCGTCGCTCGGACCGACTCGGGGTCGAAGTCGCCGACGAGCACGATGCTCCCGTTCTGAGGACCCCAGAACTCCTCGTAGAAGGCTCGTGCCTCGTCGATGGTCACCGATCGAAGGTTGGCGATCGCCTCTTCGGTCGTCTCGGTGTAGCTCGGGTGTCCCGCCTCGCGGGGGTCCATGATCCGAGAGAGTTCCAGCTGCGAAAGGGCCTGTGGGTCGGTGCTCGATTGCTCGATGGCCGTGATGCGCTGGTCTCGAATGATCTCGAACTCCTCGGCGGGGAACGACGGACGCCGAGCGATCTCTGCCATGAGGCGAAGTACGTCGGAGACGTTGTCTCGTACCGTCTGGAATTGCCCGGTCGCGAGTGTCGGACCCCCTCCGACTCCACCCTGAGCCTGCAGCCGATCGAGTTCGTCCTGGATCTCTTGCCGTGTCCGAACCTCCGTGCCTCGCATCAACATCGAGCCCGCCATTCCGGCGGCCGTGCCCAGACCAGTCAGCGACTCTTCGTCCCCGAAGTGCAGACGCATCCGGATCATGGCGATGTCCCCGCGAGTCTCCTTCGGTAGCAGGGCCACGGTCATTCCGTTCGGGAGTTCGTACGTCGTCGTGCGAGTGTCGATGTTCGACGGCGAGGGGTCGAATGCCTCTCCCTGTGCGATGGCTTCACGGCCGGTGTATCCCTCGACCATGGCCATGACGTCCGGGACGTCCGGGATCTCGGCTCGGTCGGGGCTTTCCGTGGGCACGAAACGTCCCACTGTCCGATTCGACGGCTTGAGGTACGCCTGCGCCACACGATTGACGTCGTCGGCGCTCAGTGCCTCCACGCGATCTCGATGGAGGAAGAAGAGCCGCCAGTCGCCCTGAGCCGACCACTCCGAGAGTTGGAGAGCGATGCCGACCGACGACGCGAAGGCCTGGTTGATTCGATTCAGTTGGGACGCCTTGGCCCGCTCGACTTCTTCGCCCGTCACGGGGTTCGTCAGGACGGCCTGAACCGTTTCGTTCATGATGCCCACAGCCGCCTCCAGATCGCCGTCCGGGGCCAGGTTGGCGAAGGTCACCAGCGGACCCGCCTCCCGAGCCTGGAACGGCGCCGCGCCCGTCGAGGTCGCCGCGCCGGATTCGACCAATGCCTCGTACAGGCGGCCGGATGGAGCGTCGCCCAGGACGAAGCTGAGCGCTTGCACGGCCGCGAAGTCCTCATGCGATCCCGGAGGGATGTGGTACATCGACATCGCGATCGGGACTTCTCCGACGCGCTGAAGAGTGACCGAGCGCTCACCATCCTGGGTCGGCTCACGTGTGTACGTCGGCCAGATGATGTTGTCGCCTTCTCGATCGGGTCGAGGGATCGGGCCGAACTTCTCGGCGACCAACTCCAGGGCGAGTGCTTCGTCGAAGTCTCCTGCGACGACGAGGACGGCGTTATCGGGTTGGTAGTACTTCCGATAGAAGGCCTGGAGGCGCTCGATCGGCACTCCTTCGACGTCGGATCGCGCGCCGATGGTCGACTTCCCGTAGTTGTGCCAGAGGTAGGCCGTCGAGAAGACGCGCTCGAGCAGAATGCCGAACGGGCTGTTTTCCCCCGCCTCCATCTCGTTGCGGACGACGGTCATCTCCGACTCGAGATCTTCGGCGGAGACGAACGAGTTGACCATCCGATCCGACTCGAGCGAAAGCGCCCACTCGAGGTTGTCATCAGACGCGGGGAAGACCTCGAAGTAGTTGGTCCGGTCGATATTCGTCGTGCCGTTCGGTTGGGCGCCGCGCTCGCTGAGCTCCTGCGTGATGTCAGGGTGGTTCGTCGAGCCTTGGAAGAGAAGGTGCTCGAGGAGGTGCGCCATCCCGGTCTCGCCGTACCCCTCATGACGTGACCCGACCAGGTAGGTGATGTTGACCGTAATGCGCGGGTTGCTCGGATCGGGGAAGAGCAAGAAGCGGAGGCCGTTGTCGAGGCGGTACTCCGTGATGCCCTCTACGGAGGCGACCTGGGTCGGGGACGATTCCTGCGCGGTCGCAGCGGATGGTGTGAACCACAGCAGAGCGACTGCGACGGCCAGCGTGCATCGAACGAAACGAAGCTTCATCGAAGAGTACTCCTCGGCGGCGGGACGCCGGGTTACAGGTGCCGTGGCTTCGGCGCCTCTAGACTACACGTAACGAACGCAGCCGGTTCAACACCGCGGCCACGTCGAGTGGGCGAATGGCGGCCAGCGTGCCGGGCCGCCTGGAGTCGAGTGCATCGAGGCCGTCGCGGCGGATCCTACTGTCGATCCACTCGAGGAGTTCGTGGACGGGTAGAGGTGCCTCCGTCTCGGATGCCAGTGCGAGAGCGAGACCCGCTGTTCGGATCTGGGCGGGGGTACGGAGCTGCTCGAGGCCCCCGAGGTCGACGGTGTGTCGACCGAACTGGAGGGAGCGCGCATCGAGTGGTCTCACGTGACGGGTCTTCCGTCCGCGGGATGCGTCGAGTGACGCAGGGTCCACTCTGCGGGGCGCCGGTGGCCCGAGTGGCGTGTGGTCCTCGGCGAGCCGCGTCGACGGAAAGGACTCCGCGATCCGCCGGGCGTCCTCCGTGACGTCTCGGGATCGATAGCCCTCCATCCGGACCACGGCGTCCGCCACGTCGAGATACTCCCCGCTCCCCCCGACGACCATGACCGTGCTGACCCCCAGCTCGTCGTGGAGCGTCCTCACATGATGGAGGAAGGGCGATATCGGCTCCCCCTCCCCGGGGACGAGCTCCTGCATCCTTCGGTCCCGCATCATCAGGTTCGTCGCGGACGTGTCTTCGTCGATGAGGATCGCGCGCGCGCCGGCTTCGATCGTCTCCATGATGGTGGCCGCCTGACTGGTCGAGCCCGACGCATTGGCGGTGGAGAACGATCGGGTCGATCCTCCACCCGGCACGTCGCCGATGAAGGGAGAGATGTCGACCTTGCTCACAGGCCGTCCGTCTTCAGCCCGGACTTTCTGCGTGTCTACTCGAGTAACGACGAGCTCGCGACCATCACCCGGTGCGTGATTCCACACACCGTCCTGAACGGCTCGAAGCAGCGTAGACTTCCCGTGAAAGCCACCGCCGGCGATGAGCGTGACTCCTGCGCGAACGCCCATGCCGCGGACCCCTCCTGCGTTCGGCAGGGTGAGGTCGACCCGCATGGTCGGGGGCGAGGCGAAGGGAACTCGCTCGCTCGAGGTGAGCGGCCGGTCGTCGTCCCCGCTCTCGCGGGGGAGGATGGCTCCGTCGGCGACGAAGGCGACGAGACCCAACCGCTCCAACTCCGCTCGCGCCGCGTCGGCGTCTTCGTTGACGGCCGCGCATCGCTCGAGTTCGACGTCCTCGAAGGCACGTCCGACGAGCGTTCTGTGGATCACGGTCGCTAGATCACGGAGGAGTAGAGCGACCGCGTTGTGCCCGGCGACCCTTCGCCCCTTGGCTGGAAGGCCGACCGTGCACCGCGCCTCTACGCCTCCGGACTCGAAGATGACCACGGCGGTTTGAGGGAGGACCAGTTGGCCGGGGTCCTCCATCCGGATCTCTCCGCTCCGCTCGCTGCCACGCGAGACGGACTTCTCGGCGGCCCGTCGGGCGAAGGTCCGGGCCATGAGGGCAGCCACCCCCCAGCGCCGTGACTCGTTGGAGAGAATGGGGTCGGGGAGTCGCGCCTGCTCCGGATTCAGGAGGACGCGCATCCTCGACGGAGCCGCGAAGGGGTCGCCCTGAACATGGTCCACGACGAGCGTGAACGCTTCGAGGTCCCAACTCCCCTTGAGCGCGCGGTACGCGGGATAGCTTCGGCCGTCCGACTCCCGAAGGAGGGCCTCCAGCCGCGCGCGATCGCTCATCCACCACTCTCCGGGGTCCACCTCGTGCACTACCTTCGCGAGGACAATAGCGCTCCGTACCGGTGGGAGTGGAATGCTTCGAAGACTTTTCCCGGCGCTCGTACTCGTGTTTGCATTCGCGCCGGTTGGACTCTCCGCACAGGACCACACCGTCTTGATCCGCGGGGGGCGCGTCTTGGATGGATCGGGGAATCCTTGGATCCACGCGGACGTCCTCCTGCGCGGAGATCGGATCGAAGCCGTCGGGCAGCTCGGTGATGTGCGTGCCGATGAGGTGATCGACGCCTCCGGGCTGTACGTCACACCGGGATTCATCGATGTGCACTCGCACGCCGGGCCCGGGTTGGCGACCCAGGGGTTGAGTCACGGCGAGCCTCTCCTAGCCATGGGTCTCACGACGGTCTTCATCAATCCGGACGGGGGTGGCGCCGTCGATTTGCCGGCTCAGCGGGCCGAGCTGATGCGCGATGGCCTCGGACTCAACGTCGCCCAGCTGGTGCCCCATGGTTCCGTGCGGCGTGCCGTGGTCGGATTCGCGGATCGACACGCGACGGATGGTGAGCTCGATCAGATGCGAGAGATCGTCCGAGCGGGGATGGAAGCCGGCGCGTGGGGCATGTCGTCAGGGACGTTTTATGTCCCGGGTAGCTATGCACCTCCCGAGGAGATCGAACAGCTCGCCTTTGAGCTTGCCCCGTACGGCGGCGCCTACATCAGCCACTACCGGGACGAATCGACGTACTCCGTCGGCCTCATCGCAGCCGTCGACGAGGTGATCGACGTGGGTAGGGTCGCGGGAATCCCCGCGGTGCTCACGCACGTGAAGGCCCTCGGTCCGCTCGTGTGGGGCTACGGGCAGGCGATCGTACGACGTGTCGAGCGCGCGCGCGCCGAAGGCGTCCAGATCTTCGCGGACCAGTATCCGTACACGGCCTCGGCCACCGGGCTCGAGGCTGCGCTACTGCCGCGCTGGTCGCAGGCCGGTGGTCGGGACTCGTTGTTGGTTCGGATGGACGACCCCGAGACGATGTCCCGCATTCGTGAGGGCATGGCCGAGGGCCTCGCTCGGCGCGGCGGGGCGGATCGAATCCAGTTCCGGAGGTACCGGCCCGACCCATCGATCGAAGGTCTTCTGCTGAGTGAGGTGGCCGATGCCCGGCAGCAGGATCCGCTCGATACCGCCGCGGATCTGATCCGCGCGGGGAGCGTGAGCATCGTCTCGTTCAACATGCACGACGACGACGTCGAAACGCTGATGCGTCAGCCGTGGACGATGACGTCGTCGGACGGCGGGCTCGTCGAGATGGGCGACGGTGTGCCGCATCCGCGCTCGTACGGCGCCTTTGCACGGAAGATCCGACTCTACGTGAAGGAGAAAGGGACGGTCAGTCTTTCCCAGGCCATTCGGAGCATGACGTCGCTGCCGGCGGCGGTCTTCGGGATGGACGATCGAGGAGTGCTGCGCGCCGGCGCCGTTGCGGATGTCGTCGTCTTCGATCTCGACGCCGTTCGCGATCGGGCCGAGTACACTGACCCCCATCAGTACAGTGAGGGTATGGTTCATGTATGGGTGAACGGCACCTCCGCCATACGGAATGGTGTATTCACCGGCGAGAAGGCGGGACGGGTTGTCCAAAAGCAGTAAGGAGTGATGTCGTGAGTGGGTGGGGAAAGCGTCTGAAGGGCATCCTGGGGCTCTCCGTCATCGGAGGTGCGATCGGTTCGGCGTACGGCGTCGTCCGGCTCGGACTGATGGCACTGCTGGGCATGGGCGGCCTCACCACGACGAACCTCCTCGGCGCCGTCGCCGTCTACGGCGCCTTCGCTGCGTTGGCGACGGGGGGCGTAGGCGTACTCCTCACGACGGTGGGGAGGCGGCTGAGCCTCCACGAGCTCTCCCCGTGGAAGGCCGCGTTGTTCGGAGCGGTGCTGGGTGCGGGAGCGCCGCTGCTTCTGATCGGTGCCACCTACACAGGCGTGCAGACCGGTGCGGTTCTGGCCGCGATCGGTCTCCGCTTCGGGCTGATGGGCGGACTGCTCGGCGGTGGCTTCGTGGCGGCCGCTCAGTGGGCGGATCGCAACGCGCTCGACGCGCCCGACGAGGCGACGCTGATCGGGCGAGGGGAGGCGGGCTAGCGCCCCCGAAACACCGGCGGTCGGCGTTCGCGCCAAGCCGCCAAACCTTCGGCCAGGTCCTCGGACTCGTCGCACAGGCGCGCAGATGCAGCCGCCTCTTCGGCGTCGAGGTTGGCCGAGGAAAGGCCGGACAGGGTTCGTTTCATCGATCGGAGCGCGAGCGGTGCGAGGTTCGCCAATCGCTGGCAGAGCTCATCTGCGGTACCCCGGACCTCATCCGGTCCGACGAAGTGCGTGAGGTAACCCAGACGATGGAGTTCGGTGCCGTCGATCGTCTCCGCGGCGAGGAAGACCCGAGCCGCTGCGCCATGACCCAGCCGCTCTACGTAGCGGCGCAGGCCCGATTCCGGGTAGGCCAGGCCGAGCTTGGCCGCCGGCACGAGCAGCGCGGTGTCGCGCGATCCGACCCGGAAGTCGCAGCAGAGGGCGATCTCGCCCCCGCCACCGTAGATCCGACCTCGGATCGCACAGACCGTCGGGATCCGCACGTCGATGAGTCGATCGGTGACCGTCGAAAAGAGGGCACGGCTCATGTGGCCGCTCTCCATCTGGTCCAGGGAGGCGCCGGACGAGAACGTTTCGTTGCCCGATCCAGAGAGCAGCAAGGCACGCGCTTCGGAGGCGTCGACTGCCTCGAACGCTTCGAGCAGCGCGTGCACGTCGACGGCCTCGAGCGCGTTGTGGCGCTCGGGTCGATCGAGCGTGATGCGGGCGATCCGATCTCCGAGGTCGAGACGGATCGCGGAGGGAGTGTCTTGGCTCACGGGCCCAAGCTACACTGTGCGGCCGTTCGCACGAACCGGAGAGATTCGTTGGGTTCGATTCGGGACTTCATGGAGCGCCACTACCTCCACTTCAACGCCCGTGAAGTGGTGGACGCGTCGCGAGCCTACGCGCGTCACATCAACGAAGGTGGCAAGATGCTCGTAGCGATCGCGGGAGCGATGTCCACCGGAGAATTCGGAATCTCGTTGGCCCGGATGATCCGGGCGGGGAAGGTCCACGCCATCTCGTGCACCGGGGCGAACCTCGAAGAGGACGTCTTCAATCTCCTGGCTCATCGCGAGTACGAGATCGTGCCTCAGTGGCGGGAGCTGTCGGCTGCCGACGAACAGGCGCTCTACGATCGCGGCATGAACCGGGTCACGGATACGTGTATCCCGGAGACCGTGATGCGCCATCTCGAGCGAAGGCTGGTCGAGTGTTGGCAACGGGCTTCCGAGTCTGGGGAGAGGAAGACTCCGGCCGAGTTCCTGTTCGAGGTGTTGGCGGACCCGACCCTCGCCGACCACTACCAGATCGACCCCGCAGACTCGTGGATGGTGGCCGCGATGGAAGCCGAGGTTCCCGTCTTCGCGCCGGGTTGGGAGGACTCCACCACGGGCAACATCTTCGCGGCGAACGTGATGCTGGGCCGACTCCCCAATCACTCGTGCGTGCTCTCCGGGACGGAGCAGTTCCAGCTGCTGATCGAGTGGTACGAGGCGAACCACGGCGCGGGAGCCCACCCGTCGGTCGGCTTTTTCCAGATCGGCGGGGGAATCGCCGGAGACTTCGCGATCTGCACCGTCCCGAGCATCACCCAAGATCTGGGTCGTGACGTCCCCTTCTGGGGATATTTCTGTCAGATCACCGATGCTCAGCCGTCGTACGGTGGCTACTCGGGGGCGCCGGCCAACGAGAAGATCACTTGGGGTAAGCTGGACCCGTCGACGCCGCGCTACGAGATCAACTCGGACGCCTCGATCGTGGCGCCCCTGATGTGCGCGTGGGTACTGGGGGATTGAGACGTCCGGACGCCGCTCAGGGCACGGCTTTTGCTTGCTGCGCGCTAGCCGCGTGGCGATACTGGCGGCGACGTGGGACCCCCTCCCGTCGCGCCTGGACTCGATCGACTCCATGACTGAAGCCGCACCGCCGAGAAGGCCCCCCGTAGACGACGAGATCTCCCTGTGGGAGGTCATGGCGGTCTTGGTTCGGCGCCGCTGGACGATCGTGTTGACGGCCCTCGCGTTGGGCGGAGGGGCGGGTGGGATCGCGCACGTCTTGCCACTCGAGTACACCACGACCGCCTCGTTTCGCCCGCAGGGCTCCGACATGGGCGGATCACAGCTCATGGCCTTGGCGAGTCAGTTCGGCGTCGCCGTGCCAGGCGGTGGAAGCGGAGAAGAGGCGTCGCCCGCTTTCTACGCCGAGCTCCTCACCTCTCGCGAGATCCTGACGCGCATCGCCGTCGAAGTCTACGACGTCGACGGCTTCGGCGAAGTCCTTCTGAAGGACCTCCTCGAAATCGAAGAGCCCACGGAGCCGATTCGAGATCAGGAAGCCTTGCGCTGGTTGGTGGAGGAAGCGGTCGGCGTATCCACGGGTCGCGAGACCGGCACAGTCACGGTGACCGTAACATCGGAATGGGCTGACCTCTCCCATGCCATCGCGGGTCGTCTGCTGGACGAGGTCTCCCGGTTCAACATGGATACCCGGCAGTCCCAGGCTGCGTCCGAGCGCGAGTTTATCGAGCGTCGCGTACAGGCAGCCGAGGGAGAACTCGAGGCGGCGGAGGATTCGCTGCGGGTGTTCCTCGAGCAGAACCGTCAGCTCGGGTCTCCCTTACTCCAGTTCCGCCAAGCCGCACTGCAACGGGAAGTGACCTTGCGCTCGACGGTCTTGACGGCGTTGGTGCAGTCTCTCGATCAAGCGGAGATCGCAGAGGTTCGTGACACCCCGGTGATCACGATTATCCAGCCGCCGTTCATGCCCCCCAAGAACGATCCTCGAAGGCGTGTGCTCGCGGCTCTCCTCGGACTCATCCTCGGTGGTATGCTCGGGATGGTGCTCGCCTTCGTGCGAGAAGCCTTCGGACGGCCGGACGATGGGGATCCCGCTCGGGCCGACTTCCGTGAGAGCTGGGACGGCTTCATGAGTTCGATCCCCCTGGTGGGCAGGCGCTAAGGTCCGCTGCCCACTGCAGGTGCACGCGAGCCTCGGTTACCTTTTTACGCTGCTCACGAAACGCCCCCGACGCCTCGTCGGACGGGCCCCACCGTCGCTCGACCGCGCTTCCGAATGGCCATCCGTAACATTGCGATCATCGCGCACGTCGATCACGGCAAGACGACCCTCGTCGACCAGATGTTCAGGCGCGCTGGAGTCTTCCGAGACAATCAGGCGGTCGAGGAACGGGTGATGGACTCGAACCCGCTCGAGAAGGAGCGGGGCATCACGATCCTGGCCAAGAACACGGCGGTGCACTGGGGCGACGTGAAGATCAACATCGTCGACACCCCCGGGCACGCGGACTTCGGCGGAGAGGTCGAACGAATCCTCCGCATGGTCGACGGAGTGGTTCTTCTGGTCGATGCGGCCGAAGGGCCGATGCCGCAGACTCGGTTCGTGACCCGGAAGGCGCTCGAGTTGGGCATCCTCCCTCTCGTCGTGATCAACAAGGTCGACCGAGGAGATGCGCGACCCGAGGAGGTGCACGACGAAGTCCTCGAGCTCTTCATGGATCTCGACGCGACCGACGAGCAGCTCGACGCGCCCTTTCTGTATGCGGTGGGGCGCGATGGATGGGCGGCCCACGAACCGGATGCGGCCGGGGGTGACCTTACGCCCTTGTTCGACACGATCGTCGAGCACTTCCCGGCTCCCTCGACGGATCCGGACGGCGCCTTTCAGATGCTGATCTCTACCCTCGACCACTCGTCGTACGTCGGGCGTATCGCCGTCGGCCGCATCGAGCGCGGACGTATCGGTGTGGGGGAGCAGGTCGCTCTGCTGGACTTCGGGGACGAGGGCACCCTCGACCCCGCCGAGTCGTTCGAGCGCTCGAAGGTGTCCAAGCTGTACACCTTCGCGGGCCTCGACCGCATCGAGGTCGAGGAAGCCTTCGCCGGTGATGTCGTCGCGTTGGCCGGTCTCGAGGGTGTCGAGATCGGAAAGACCGTGACCGACCCGGAGGTTCGAGACAGGCTGATGGGCATCGCGGTGGAAGAACCGACGCTCTCCGTCGACTTCACCGTGAACAACTCGCCGTTCGCCGGGCAGGTCGGGAAGTTCGTCACGACCCGTCAGGTGCGTGAGCGGCTCGTCAAAGAGCTCGAGCGTAACGTGGCGCTGCGGGTGGAGGAGACCGAACTCCCGGACACCTTCACCGTGAGCGGTCGAGGCGAGCTGCACCTGACGATCCTCATGGAGACGATGAGGCGCGAAGGGTACGAATTCCAGGTGTCACGCCCCCGCGTCATCACCCGAAAGGACGACAGCGGTACGACCCAGGAGCCGTACGAAGAGGCCGTCGTCGAGGTCCCTTCCGACATGGTGGGCACCGTCATCGAGAAGCTCGGGCCCCGGAAGGGTGAAATGACCGAGATGAAGCCGATGGGCGACTCGGGCACGACACGACTCCGCTTCAAGATCCCTGCGCGTGGTCTCTTCGGATATCGCTCAGAGTTCCTGACGGACACACGCGGGGAGGGCATCCTCCACCACAACTTCCTTCAGTGGGATGCGTGGGCCGGCCCGATCAAGGGACGGACACGGGGGGTCTTGGTGGCCGACCGGCTGGGCAAGGCGGTCGGCTTTGCCCTCTTCGGCCTGCAGGAGCGTGCCACGCTGTTCGTCCGGCCTGGTGAGGAGGCCTATGGGGGCATGATCGTCGGTGAGAACAGCCGGACCGACGACCTCGACGTCAACGTGAGCAAGGAGAAGAAGCTCACGAACATGAGGACGACCGCCTCGGACGAGAACATCAAGCTGGAGCCTCCGCGTCAGATCACGCTCGAGCTGGCGCTCGAGTTCATCCAGGACGATGAGCTGATCGAGGTGACGCCGGACGCGATCCGACTCCGAAAGCGGATCCTCGATCCGAATCAGCGGAAGAAGGCGGCCAAGAAGGCGAACCAGCCCGCAGCCACGACCTGAGGCCGGGCTCGGCCTACCGGTCGACCGCGGCCAGCACCGGTCCGGTGATCAGCGCGATCACCTCACGGGTCACCACGTCGCTGCCCTCGTCCTGACTGACGCCGGGCCAGTGCGTGGTCGCGACGACGACGAGCCGCTCGTCGGGCACGACGTAGATGAACTGGCCGCCGTACCCCCATGCCAGATACGCGCCCCGTTGCACGTCCATCCACCAGAGATAGCCGTACGAGAGTCGGCTGATCGCGCCGTAGGAGCCCAGGTTGTTCCAGCGCTGGGTCGTGACCTCGTCGATCCACGATTCGGGGACGATCCGTCGGTCGCCCGAGAAGCCTTGCTGCAGGTACAGCTGCCCGAGGCGCGCGAGGTCGCGCGGACGGAGGTCGATGCCCGATCCTCCGTTCACGAACCCTCGACCCAGGTCTTCCCACGAGACCTGACGGATGCCGAGCGGCGTGAAGAGAACCTCCTGGGCGTAGTCCGCGAGGCCACGGCCTACGGCACCTTCCAATACGACGCCGAGCAGGTGCACGGCGCCGGAGTTGTAGGTGAAAGTCGTACCGGGCTCGTTGGAGATCGCCCGATCGAGGACGGCGTTCTCGTGGTCCGCGGACTGGATCCAGACGTTGTAGTCCGGCCCACCACTCTCGAGCCACTGAATCCCGCTGGTCATCTGGAGCAGGTCGCGGACGGTGATGTCCTCGTGCTCTGGACGGAGGTTGAACGAGGTAGGGTCCAGGTAGTCGGTGATCGGGTCGTCCACGTCGTCGATCGCACTGCTTTCGATCGCGATGCCCGCCAGGGTCGCCACGATGCTCTTCGTCACCGAACGCACGTCCGCGAGAGAATCGCGCTCCATGTCGCGGTAGTACCGCTCGTACACGACACGACCTTCCCGGACGACAATCAGGCTTTCGAGGCGCGCGATATCGGCGCCCGTCTGGCCCGCGACGAAGAGCGCGTTCGCGCTCATCCCGACGGCCGAGGGATCCGTCGACACCCACGGTAGACCCAAGTCCAACGACTCGTCCGGCGGGATCCCAGCCGGGCCGTCGTCGCATCCGGCGACGACCGCGAGCACCACGACGCACATCCCCCAGAACCGCCACCCGCTGACCTTCATGTGTCCTCTCTTCGGTCCCTTCCCCCGTCGGCCCAATACTACGGCGACTCGGCGCGGTTCCTTTCC
This sequence comes from Gemmatimonadota bacterium, assembly GCA_039030015.1. Lineage (GTDB taxonomy): Bacteria > Gemmatimonadota > Gemmatimonadetes > Longimicrobiales > Gaopeijiaceae > UBA2589. Next base: position 25,640 of record JBCCEZ010000001.1, read on the forward strand.
GAATTGGGAACCCATACGGATTAGGAGGTTGAAGGACATATTGAGTGAACCGGTCGACACCGTGAATGCGGAGTCGACTCAGAATAGAAGGCTTGAACCGTGACGACGTTGACGAGAGAACGATTCGAAGCTGCGGCGACGTTCGACGAGTATCTGACCACAGTCGAGAAGAACCGCGAGCTGTGGCATGGTGTCCGAGATCGAGTGCGACTGCCCGACGAGTTGGTCGAGCAGGCTCGTGAGATGCCGGGAGGTTGGCACCTGCTGGCCTTGTCCGAGGACTGGTGTGGCGATGCGGTGAACACGCTCCCGGTGATCGCCAAATTCGCCGCCGAAGCCGGATGGGATCTCCGCGTGCTAGGTCGTGACGACAATCTCGACCTCATGGATGCCCACCTGACGAACGGACGGAGCCGATCGATTCCGATCGTCATCGTTTACGATGCCGATTTCGAAGAGGTCGGATGGTGGGGGCCGAGGCCCGAAGAGATCCAGTCGTGGGTCATGAGCGAGGGACTCGCCATGTCTTCTCCCGAGCGGTACAAGGTCGTTCGCCGGTGGTACGCCAAGGACCGCGGGAAGACGGCGATCGGTGAACTCCTGGACATCGTGATGGCCGCGACCTGATCTTCGGCGCCATGTCTCGGCGTCGAGGATTGTTCGCACTCGCGTTCGGGTCCGGCTTCGCGGTCCTCGTCATCGAGATCGCCGGAGCCCGCCTGATCGCTCCGGTGTACGGCCTTTCGGTCGTGCCCTGGACCGCGGTGATTGGTGTGATCCTGGGTGCGCTCGCCGTCGGGAGCCACGTCGGGGGGCGCCTCGCCGACGCCGGGAAGATTCCACTGTCTCGACTCTTGATTCTGGCTGGGCTCACGGGCGTCCTGCCGATCCTCGGCGGTGGTGTACCCATCGTGGCGCGGAGCATCCTCGGTTTCATCCCGGGTGCTGTCGCGAGTGCGATGATCCTCTTCGCGCCACCGGTCTTCTGTTTGGGCGCCGTGGTCCCGTATCTGGTTCAAGCCGACACGGAGAGCCTGGATACGATCGGACGCCGAGCCGGCGACCTCAGTGCAGCCGCGACCGCGGGTTCGATCTGTGGGTCGTTCTGCACCGGCTTCCTCCTCTTGCCGGCGATGCCGGTCACCGTGCTGCTGGGAGTCACCTCCGCGGTGCTCCTCATGCTGGCGGTGGCGGCTGACCGCCTGTTGCGGACGAAGTCTACCGACGCGACGACCTTGGGCGCCGTCGTCCTGCTACCGCTCCTCGGCTTCGTGGGCGCGGCCTCACCCGCCGACTCACTCTTCAATGGCCAGTCGCTGTACGCGTCGATTTCGGTGACCGAGCGCACGTGGCCCGACGATCGTCGCGTGCGCGAGCTGTGGCAGAATGGCGGATCGTCCTCGGCAGAATACGTGGACGACGGCACCCCGGCGCATATCTACGCCTTGACCAGCCTGGCGCTCCTCGATTCGCTCGGGCTGCGACCGGAGCGGTCACTCGTCCTTGGTGGGGCAGCGCTGACCCTTCCGGTGGCCCTGCATCGCGGCACCTCCCGAACGGTCGACGTCGTGGAGATCGATCCGGAGGTGACGCGCCTCGCCGAGGAGTTCTTCGTGTACGGTCGGGAGCCCTTCGAGGGCATCCGGGTGATTCACGACGATGCGCGAGTGGTGCTGCGCGAGAGTGAGGTGCAGTACGACCTCGTCTACCTCGACGTCTTCGACCACCTCGTGACGGTGCCGTGGACGATGGTGACACGTGAGGCGCTGACGGACATGTCACGACGTCTCTCCGACGAAGGCGTCTTCATGGCGAACGTGCTGTCGCCGTTGGAGGGGTCCGGTACCGCCTTCCTCGCGCGCCTGACCGCGACGTTGACAGACGTGTTCGATGACGTCCGTCTGTATCGAGCGGCGCCTGAGCTCGATCTGGCCGCGACTCAGAATCTGATCGTCGTCGCCCGACCCGGTCCGGGGCTTCGGATCGTAGCGTGGGAGGAGAGCCCGGTACGACCGGACGGTCGACCTCTCACCGACGCGTGGGCACCGGTCGAGTACTTGCAGGCCAGGGTCTTCCTCGACGGGCTTCGGTGGCGATGACGCGATACGCGAAGGACGGGGTCGAGGAAAACCGACATCCGCTCAACCTGTCCGCAGAGCCGCCTCCGGAGGGGGCCAGCCCGACACGCCCGCCGCTCTTCGAGGTCTACATGAGGATGGCCGAAGAGCTCGCAAAGCGTTCGACGTGTGCGCGACTCCAGGTCGGTACCGTCGTCACCGACGCCCGACTCGAGAACGTCGTCGCCATCGGGTACAACGGGAACGCCAAGGGCTTTCCCAACCAGTGCGACTCGTCGGAGCCCGGGAAGTGTGGGTGCATTCACTCCGAGATGAATGCACTGGTGAAGTCGCCGGGTGCGATGCGAGACAAGGTCGTGTTCGTCACTGCAAGCCCGTGCGTGATGTGCGCCAAGCTCATGGTTCAGGCGAACGTTTCGCACGTCTTCTATCGGGAGCGGTACCGCCTGCCGCTAGGCCTGGACGTGCTGGAGCAGGCGGGTATTCCGGCGGTGCACTACACCCGCTGGCAGGACGAGTGGAGGAGCTGACTCCGACGGGGTAGGAAACATACGTGGTTTTGGTAGACTTCCGCGTCTGACCGACCCACCCCAATGGAGGCTCCCCGGCCGATCCGGCCCCGGAGAACCGTCCGTGAACCAGAGCGCTGCACGGCCCTACGGCCGCTTCTTCCTGCCTGGCCCCACCGAAGTCCACCCCGATGTACTCCAGGCCCAAGCTCAGCCGATCATCAGTCATCGAGGACCGGCCGTCCAGGAACTCATGAGCGAGCTCCAATCTGGCCTCGAAGTGGTGTTTTGCACCGAACGTCCGGTCTTCATCTCCACTTCGTCCGCAACCGGCTTGATGGAAGCTGCGGTCCGCAACGCCGGACGGACGCGGATTCTCTCGCTGGTGAACGGAGCGTTCAGCCAGCGGTTCGCGGACATCGCCCGTTCGTGCGGCTTCGAGGTCGACGAGATTGCGCTCCCGTGGGGGGAGGCTCACGATCCCGCGCAGCTTCGGGAGCGACTGGAGCAGGGGGCGTACGACGCGGTCACCATGGCCCACTCCGAGACGTCGACGGGTGTCCTGAACGATGTGCGGTCCCTCGCGGCCACGATCCACGACTTTGACGATACCCTCGTGCTCGTCGACTCGGTCTCAGGCTTCGCGGCTGCCGAAATGAGACCGGATGAATGGGGCATCGACTTTCTGCTCACCGGATCGCAAAAAGCGTTCGCGCTGCCGCCGGGGCTCTCCTTCGGAGTCGCGTCGGAGCGGATGATGAAGCGCTCTGCCGAGGCTCCTCGAAAGGGCTATTACTTCGACCTCGGTGCCTTCGCGAAGAACCACGAGAAGCACCAGTCGCCCACGACGCCGGCGATTTCCGTTCTGTACGCGCTGCAGGTCCAACTCCAGCGGATGCAGGACGAGGGGATGCAGGCGCGATGGGACCGCCACGCCGAGATGGCCACCGCGACGTACGCTTGGGTCGATCGCATGGTCGAAGGGGGCGTCGGCCTCGAGATCGTCGCGCCGGCGGGGTACCGCTCGCCCGGCGTGACCGCGGTGCGGACGCCGGAGGGTGTGACCGGTCCGGACGTTACCGGCGCGGCGTTGGAGCGTGGTTGGGTCGTCGGCGGTGGGTACGGCAAGCTCAAGCCCAGCACCTTCCGAGTCGGGCACATGGGTGACTACACACTGGAGCACCTCGAGGGTGTCCTCGAGGTCCTGACGGAGGTGCTGGCATGAGTGGTGTCGAGCCGATCGTCGTCCTGGTGACGGACAAGGTCTCGGAATCGGGTCTGGCCCCCCTGTACGCGGACGACCGCTTCGAAGTGGTGAAGATCGACGACTCGTCCGACCCTGCGTTCGCCGAGGCGTTGCCGAAGGCGCACGGCCTCGTCGTCCGAAGCGCGACGAAGGTACGTGCCGACATGCTCGAACAGGCGCCCGCTCTGCGGGTGGTCGGTCGAGCGGGGGTGGGGGTCGACAACATCGACATCCCCGAGGCGACGGCTCGAGGGGTCGCCGTGATGAACGCGCCGGCTGGAAACACCGTGTCCGCGGCCGAGCTCACAATGGCGTTGATCCTGGCCATGGTCCGGCGTGTCGCGGCCGCCGATTCGTCCGTGCGCGGTGGCGAGTGGGCCCGCTCGCGCTTCAAGGGCGCCGAGCTACGGGGTCGCACGCTCGGTCTCGTCGGGGCTGGCCGAATCGGTGGCGAAGTGGCGCGACGGTGTCGGGCCTTCGGGATGCGGGTCCTCTGTCACGATCCGTACCTGACGACTGAGCGGGCGCAGGAGCTCAAAGTCACACCCGCGACGTTGGACGAGGTGATCACCGAAGGGGACATCGTATCCCTGCACGTGCCGTTGACCGACGACACCCGGGGGATGCTCGACGCAGAGACGATCGCGCGGATGAAGCCCGGCTCGTTCGTCGTGAACGTGGCCCGGGGTGGGGTCGTCGACGAGGCCGCATTGGCGGACGCGCTGGAATCGGGCCACCTGGCGGGTGCGGCGCTCGATGTGTTCGAGAACGAGCCGCTCGAAGAGGGTTCGCGTCTCCGCTCGGCGCCGAACTTGGTGCTGACACCGCATCTGGGTGCGTCCACGTCGGAGGCCCAGGAGCTCGTCGCTACGGAGATCGCCAGCACGGTCCGCGGTGCGCTCGTGGACGGTGATCTCTCGCGTGCCCTGAACGCCCCCGCCATCGCCGGAGAGACGATGCAGGCTCTCCGGCCCTTGTTGGAGTTGGGCGAGGCGCTGGGATCCGTCGCGTGGGCCCTGGTGCCCGGTGCCGTGACGGCCGTCGAGGTGCGGTACGCGGGTGACGCGGCCGAGGCCTTGGAGCCTCTCACGGCCCACGTGCTCGTCGGCCTACTTCGTAACGTACTCGGGACTGAGATGGTGAACTTCGTATCTGCTCGGCATCGCGCGTTGGAGCGCGATATCGACATCGCGCAGACGCGGGTGTCGAATGCGGCGGACTACGGTCAGTACGTCGAACTCCGGGTAAAGGGCGAGCGCGGTGATCTGCGGCTCGCGGGCGCCCTGTTGGGTGATGCTCATCCGCGCATCGTGCAGATCGAGGACTACCGCGTCGACGTCGTCCCGACCGGGACCCTCCTCGTCCTTCGGAACGACGACGTCCCCGGGGTGATTGGACGCGTGGGCACTCTGCTCGGCGATCACGACATCAACATCGCCGGGTATCATCAGGCGCGACGCTCTCGGGGTGGTGATGCACTCGCCGCCGTGGTCGTGGACGGTGACGTCGGCGACGACGTTCGCGAGACGATTCTCGGACTCGACGAGGTGAAGAGCGCGGTCGTCGTCCGACTTAGCTAGGATTCCGAGGAGTACTTCCCACCACGAGCGACGGCATGCTGAGCGATCTCCAGACGAAGAAGCTGACGCGGTACTTCCAGGTCTACGACATCGACGACGACGGGCGGATCGAACAGTCCGACTTCGAAAGCATCATCGAGAACGTGAGGATGCTACGCGGGAGCGGCGCCCACTCGGACACGCTTCGGCTCGCCTACATGTCCCGTTGGAACCGGCTTCGGGCCGCAGCGGACATGGACGGAGACCAAAGCGTGGACCTCGACGAATGGTTGGCGCACTGGCAGCTCATCCTGGAGGACGACGAGCGCTTCGAGAAGGAGGCGCAGGCGATCACCGATCGACTCTTCCGAGTCTTCGATCTCGACGAGGACGATGCGATCGGACCGGCCGAGTTCGCGGACTTCTACGGCGTGTTCGGCCTGTCGGTAGACCTGGCCCGCACGGTCTTCCAAGAGCTGGATACGAACGAGGACGGGATCATCACCCGGGCCGAACTGCTTCAGCACTCGAAGGACTTCTATCGTGGGGACGATTCCGAGGCCGCGGGTAACCTCCTCTTCGGCCCGATCGGGGTCTAACGCCATGAAGCTGACCTTCTGGGGAGCGGCACAGACCGTGACGGGCTCGATGCACATGGTCGAGTTCGGAGGGCGGCGGGTGCTCCTGGATTGTGGGCTCTACCAGGGTCGGCGGAAGGACGCAGCGTCGTACAACCGAGAGTTCCCGGCACCGCCCTCCAGGATCGATGCCGTCCTGTTGTCGCACGCGCATATCGATCACTCCGGCCTCCTGCCGCGACTCTTTCGAGATGGCTTTCGCGGGAAGGTGTACGCGACTCCTGCGACCCGGGATCTATGTGAGCGAATGCTCGCCGATTCTGCCCACATCCAGGAGAAGGATGCGGCGTGGGTGAATCGACGCCAGCGACGGAAGGGGTTGGACAAGATCGAGCCGCTCTACGACCAGCGCGACGTCGATGGGGTGTTGGAGTGCTTCGACGTCGTCGACTACGATGCGCCGTTCGACCCCTTGGAAGGACTTCGCGTCGAGTATCGGGACGCCGGGCACATTCTGGGGTCGGCGTCGATGATGCTCACGATCACCGAGGAGGGCCGGACGGTGAAGCTCGGCTTCACCGGTGACGTGGGGCGTGGGGATCGACCGATCCTTCGCGACCCACAGCCCATGGAAGATTGCGACTACCTCATCTGTGAGTCGACGTACGGGGGCCGCACCCACGAGCCGGCCGACCGCGCGAAGGACCGCCTCGCGCACGTGGTGGGCGCGACGGCGAGTCGGGGTGGGAAGGTCATCATCCCCGCGTTTGCCGTCGGTCGAACGCAAGAGATCGTCTTCCGGCTCGATGAGCTCACGAACGAGGGTCGTTTACCACCGGTTCCCGTCTACGTCGACAGCCCGTTGGCCGTGAACGTGACAGAGGTCTTCCGGAACCACCCGGAGTGCTACGACGACGAACTCCTCGAGTACATGAAGTCCGACAAAGAGCCGTTCGGCTTCGATCGCCTGACGTACGTGCGGGACGTCGCCGAGTCGAAGCGCCTCAATACGTCCCGCCTCCCCATGGTGATCATCTCGGCGTCGGGGATGTGTGAAGCCGGCCGGATCCTCCATCACCTCCGCAACAACATCGAGGACTCTCGCAACACGGTGATGATCGTCGGCTACTGCGCGGAGCACACGCTGGGTCGACGAATCGTGGATCGGAAGCGTGAAGTGAAGATCTTCGGAGATCCGTATAAGCTGCGTGCTGACGTCGAGGTCATGAACGCGTACTCGGCCCATGCGGACGAGACTGAGCTCGTGGAATTCGTGGGCCACCTCGATCCGGAACGGCTCAAGAAGATCTTTCTCGTGCACGGGGATGCGTCTAGGCAGCTCTCGCTCTTCGACGCACTCGCCGCGGATGGCTACACGACCGGGCATGGGCCCGTCCGCGGGGAGACCGTAGAGCTCTAGGCTCGACGGCGGAGCTCGGCTCGGTCTAGGGCAGCCGACGCGCCAGGAGGGTGGCGACGTGTTCGGCATGCCGCGACGTACCGTCCGCGATCTGCGCCCGGCAGCTCGTTCCATCGGTCACCACCGTGACGTCCTCTTCCGCCGCACGGACCGCGGGGAAGACGTCGAGCTCCCCCATCGCCATCGATGTCTCGTAGTGCTCCGACTTGTAGCCGAAGGAGCCGGCCATGCCGCAGCACCCGCCTGCCACGATCTCCACGTCGAGGCCGGGGACGGATCGGAGGTAGTCGACTGTCGTCCCGAATCCACCGAACGCCTTGTCGTGGCAATGACCGTGCACCAGGACGCGCTCTTGGTTGGTGTCGGAGTACGGCACGCGACGGCCCTCGGCGGCCTCGCGGGCCAGGAAGCCCTCCAACATCATCGAGGAGGCTGCGAGAGCTTCGGCCTCCCGGCCAGGAAGGAGGGCGGGCATCTCGTCGACCAGGGTGTACAGGCACGACGGCTCCAACCCGACGATCGGAACGCCGGCCTCGATCCACGGACGAGCGGCGTTCAGGAGCCGTTCTGCCTCGTGGCGGGCTTCGTCGAGCATCCCGAGACTCAGGTACGTGCGACCGCAACAAAGCGGGCGCTCACCACCCGGCGGGGAGAGCACCCCCGCCGTCCAGGGGCCCGCCCGGAGCACCGCGTTCGCAGCTCGGGCGTGCTCGGACTCGAACCACCGCGTAAAGGTGTCCACGAACAGCACGACATCTGCGGTCGACTCCGTTCGATCTCCGGAAGCACGAGCCCCGTCCGGGTCGACCTCGCCGTCCCTCCACGGCGAACGACTCCACCGCGGAATCTCCCGATTCGTCGATAATCCGAAGCGTCCCCGTACGGGGTTTCGGCCGAGGAAGTTGGCGAGGGGCGCAACGCGTGATGCGACGGGGGCGATCCTCGGCAGCGAGGCCAACGCCCGATCGAGAAGTGACACCCCCTTTCGCTGATTCTGACGGTGCTGCCATTCGAGCTTGACCCGCGCCATGTCGACACCTGCGGGACACTCGCGACGACACCCTTTGCACGAGATGCACAACGACATCGCATCGGCCATCTCCGCCGAGTCGAGACCGCCCTCGCCGAGCTGGCCGGTGAGTGCAAGTCGCAGGGCGTTCGCTCGACCGCGCGTCGAGTGACGCTCATCTCGCGTGGCACGGAAAGACGGACACATGACGCCGGGGTCTCGCTTGCGGCACGCTCCGTTGTTGTTGCACGACTCGACGGTCGAGAGCACGCCGCCGTCTTCCCACGCGAGCACGACGGGTAGCTGTCGATTGGCTTCGGCCGGCGTCGGGTAGTCGGGACCCAGGCGGAAGAGCGAGCGGTCGTCCATGCGAGGCGGATCGACGATCCGACCAGGGTTCATCATCCCGTCTGGATCCAGCGTCTGCTTCACTTCGGCGAACGCCGACGTCATGCGCCGCCCCAGCATCGTTTCGAGAAACTCGGAGCGAAGGATGCCATCGCCGTGTTCGCCGGAGTGTGTGCCGCCGAAGCGCCGCACGACCTCGTGGGTCTCTTCGGCGATCGTGCGCACGAGGCGGACGTCGTCGGGATCCCGAAGGTTGAGCGCTGGACGTACGTGCAAGCAGCCGACCGAGGCGTGAGCGTACCACGTACCCGACGTTCCATGTCGGGAGAAGATCTCGTCGATCGCGACGGCGTACTCGGCGAGGTGCTCGAGCGGCACCGCACAGTCCTCGATGAACGAGATCGGTTTTCTGGGCCCCGCCATCGACATGACGATGTTGAGGCCGGCTTTCCGCACGCTCCACACCGCGGCCTGCTCCCGCGCGGACTCCGCTCGAACCAGGGAGTCGGGGAAGCCGATCGCGGTCAGTCGCTCTTCGAGCGCGTCGAGTCGTTCCGGGAGGTCGAGGTCTCCATCCTGCCCGGCGAACTCGACGAGGAGAAGAGAGCCAGGAGAGCCTCGCACGAAGCTCTTCATCGCGTGGGCGAAGTCCGGGTGCTCGGACGCGAGTGCGAGCACATGACCGTCGACGAGCTCGACGGCGCTCGGGCCGAGGATCACGAGGTGCTGCACCGCGTCGAGTGCTGTCACCAGGCTCGGGAAGTGACACACCCCCAGGACTCGTTTCGTCGGCAGAGCACTGAGCTTGAGACGAAGACGGGAGAAGAAGGAGAGCGTGCCCTCGGAGCCGATGAAGAGCCCCGAGAGGTTCTGGTCCGGAGCCAAGCGGTCGAGGTCATAGCCCGCCACGTTGCGCATCGTGCGTGGGCGCACACGCTCGATCTCGGCCGCTTCGCGGGCATACAGTGCTCGTAGTGCCGTCAGCTCGGACGAGATCTGCTCCGACTCGTTCCCGCCCTTCCCGATGCGGACGTGGCGACCGTCGGCGAGCAACGCATCGAGTGCGGAGACATTGTCGACCATCATCCCGTATTGGATCGACCGAGCGCCGGCGCTGTTGTTGCCGGCCATGCCGCCGATCGTGGCGCGACTCGAGGTCGATGGATCGACGGGGAACCACAAGCCGTGAGGCCTGAGGTGCGCGTTCAGGTCATCGAGAACCACGCCGGGTTCGACCTCGATCTCCGCCGGGTGCCTCGGGTCGTCGGGCGTCCACTCGATCTCCCCGATCCCGGTCAGGTGCCGGTTGGTGTCGAGCACGATGGCCCGGCCGATCGTCTGACCGCACTGCGACGTGCCCCCGCCGCGCGGCAACACCGGTACGCCGTGAGTGCGGGCGACGTCGAAGACCGCGGAGACGTCCTTCACGTGCTTCGGGAAGACCACCCCGATCGGCTCGATCTGATAGTGGCTCGCGTCCGTGGCGTAGATGCCGCGGGTGAACCGATCGAATCGGACTTCGCCTTCCAAGGCGGCTCTCAGCGCTCGCTCGAGCGCGGGGTCACCGGGCAGGTGCGGGCTGTGAAACATGCAGTGTATGTTGGCCCCTTCGTGACGGCGCCAACGTACCGCGCGCCGCAGGTCATCGCATCCGACCCTACGCCCGTGACTCATCAGAGCGGACGGCACTTTCTTCAGCTTCCGGGCCCGACCAACACTCCGGACCGGGTGCTACGGGCGATGGCCCGCCCTACGATCGACCACAGAGGGCCCGAGTTCGAGGAGCTGACACACCGCCTCCTCGCGGAAACTCGGTGGATCTTTGGCACCGAGCACGACGTCTTCATCCACCCCGCCTCCGGCTCGGGGGCGTGGGAGGCGGCCATCGTGAACACGCTCAATCGGGGTGACGCCGTCGTCGCCTTCGAGCAGGGGCACTTCGCGCAGACGTGGGCGAAGGTCGCGGGACGATTCGGACTCGACGTTCGCCTCCAGGAGTGGGACACGCGTCGAGGTGTGACTGCGGAGGCAGTTCGGGCGCTGCTCGACGCTGATCCGGCCGGTGAGATCAAAGCCGTCCTGGTCGTGCACAACGAGACGTCCACAGGGGTCACGACGGACATCGAGTCGATCGGTCGCGCGATGCGAGAGTCCGGCCATACGGCTCTCCTCTTCGTCGACGCCGTATCGTCTCTCGCGGTCACCGATCTCCAGCACGACGCGTGGGGCATCGACGTCACCGTCAGTGGTTCACAAAAGGGACTCATGCTGCCTCCGGGACTTTCGGTGCTCGCGGTGAGTCCGCGAGCGCGAGACGTCTCGAGGCACGCCACGCTTCCGCGGTCGTACTGGGATTGGTCCGATCAGGAGGCGTTCAACGCGAAGGGCGCCTTCCCGTACACACCGGCCACGAACCTTCTCTACGGGCTCGAGGAGGCCTTCCTCATGCTTCGAGAGGAGGGGCTCGAGAAGGTCTTTGCGCGGCACGATCGATTCGCACGAGCCACGCGCGCCGCGGTCGGAGCGTGGGGGCTCGAAACCGTCTCGGTGAACGAGAGCGAAGCGAGCCGCGCCGCAACCGCCGTGATCGTCCCGGAGGGCCGTGACGCCGACGAGATCAGAGGTTTGATCTTGGAACGGTTCGATATGTCTCTCGGCACCGGCTTGGGTCCGTGGAAGAAGCGGGTCTTCCGTGTGGGACATCTGGGTGACTTGAATGCGCTGACCCTGCTCGGCACGCTCGGAGGCGTGGAGATGGGACTCCGTCTGTCGGGTGTCCCGCTCGACGATCAGGGCATGACTGCCGCAACGAACATCTTGATGGAGGGCGCCACATGAGCGTCGAGAGAATGCGAAGGCTCGGCCTCGGGGCAATTGTCGTCGCCGTGGCGGGCTGCGCTGCCGATGCCTCGGCTCCGCGGGAGCTGAAGTTCGGGCACGTGGGTGAGCCGGGCTCCCTCTTTGCGCTGTCGGCGGACGAGTTCGCGCGACGAGCAAACGAGCGCCTTCCCGAGGGGTGGGAGGTCGTGACCTATGGCTCCAGCCAGCTGGGAGGAGACGAGCTGCTCCTCCAGAAGATCAAGTTGGGGACCGTCGACTTCGCCCTCCCTTCGACGATCATGTCGTCCCAGATCGACGACTTCGGCTTGTTCGAGATGCCGTACCTGGTTGCGGATCGTGAGCACATGCGGGCGATCGAGGAGGCTGTGGTGTGGCCCGAGCTGGCCCCGCTCGCCGACGCGGCGGGCTACCGTATCGTGGCCGTGTGGGAGAACGGCTTCCGGCACGTGACGAACAGCGTGCGCCCCATCGAGACTCCGGATGACCTCGACGGTATGAAGTTGAGGACGCCGAGCGGCGTGTGGCGGCTCAAGCTCTTCCAGGAGCTCGGGGCCAACCCCACTCCGATGGCGCTGTCCGAAGTCTTCATCGCGCTCCAGACCGGGGTGATCGACGGCCAGGAAAACCCGCTCGCTCAGATCTGGGGCTCTCGATTCCACGAGGTACAGGAGCACCTGTCTCTGACCGGTCACGTCTACACACCGGCCTACCTCGTCGTCTCTCCTGCGCGCTGGGATGCGCTCCCCGTGGAGATCCGGACCATCCTCGAGGAGGAGGCCCGCGCATCGCAGGCGTTCGTCCACGAGACCGCGGAGCGTCTCGACGCCGAGTTGCTCGATCAGATTCGTGCGACGGGTGTGCTCGTGAACGAGCCCGAGCGTGACGAGTTCCTCGACGCGAGCACGGCGATGTACGACGAGTACGCGACGGTGGTGGCGGAGGGTGACGCGCGGATCGCGAGGGCTCAGGCGGCGGGGTCCAACTGAGGAGTCGCGCGCGCGACGGACTTCGGACCGGCCTCGAGCACGTCGTGCTCGGGCTCATGACGACGCTCGCGCTCGTCGTCGTGGTTGGGGTGGTGTTCCGGAAGGCCGGTGCGTCCCTCGTGTGGTACGACGAGGTCGCGTCGATTCTGTTGGCGTGGCTCACGTACTACGGCGCGGCTCTGGCAGCGCTGCACCGTGCACACATCGGCATGCCGACGTTGGTCGACAGCCTGCATGGGCGTATGCGCACCGTCGTGATCCTCGTGGGGGAGGCCTTCACGCTGGCCTTCTTCGGCGTCTTGGCGTGGGCCGGGGTCCGCGTTCTCTCCGTGCTCGGTGGAACAACCCTCGTCTCGCTCCCTTCGGTGCCCATGTCCGTGGCACAGTCGGTCATCCCGATCGGAGCGGTGCTGTTCATCGTGGCTCAGCTCTTGTCCCTGCCCGAGGCGCTGGCTCCACCCGGGGACCCGGACGAAGAGAGTCCGGAGGTCGCCGGATGAGTCTTCTCGGAATCGCCCTTCTCCTCTTTGCCCTCGTCTTGATCGGCGTCCCGATCGCCGTGGCGCTGGGTTGCGTCGCGGTGATCGCGATGGTGACCGGGCCGGATGGAGCCGGGTCACTCCCGAACTCCGCGCTGGTGATGTTCGACGGCGCGACCTCCTTTCCGCTGATCGCGATCCCCCTCTTCATTCTGGCGGGCGCGATCATGAACACCTCGGGGATCAGTCGCCGCCTGATCGCCTTCGCGTCCGCGTGCGTCGGTTTCGTGCGAGGCGGGCTGGCGATGGTCTCGATCAGTGCCTCGCTTTTCTTCGCCGAGATCTCCGGCTCTGCCGTGGCGGATGTCGCCGCGTTGGGATCGATCCTGATTCCGGCGATGAAGAAGAAGGGCTATTCGAAGGCGTTCGCGGCGGCGGTGACGTCGTCGTCAGCGACCTTGGCCGTGATCATCCCGCCGTCGATCCCGATGATCATCTACGGGGTGATGTCCGGCGCTTCGATCGTCGAGCTCTTCGTGGCGGGCATCGTGCCGGGAATCATCGGCGGACTCTTGATGATGCTCGTCGCCTACGGTCTCGCTCGGAAGCACGACTTCCCGAGGGAGGAGTCGTTCCGTTGGAAGCGCGTCGTGGAGACGTTCCGCGACGCCGGGTGGGCGCTTCTCCTCCCGGTCATCATCCTCGGTGGGATCTTCACCGGTTGGGTCACCGCTACCGAGGGCGCGGGTCTGGCCGTCGTCGCCAGCATCGTGATCGGCGTCTTCGTCTACGGGGAGCTCGACGCGGCTCAACTCCGCCGCGCGATGCTCGAGGGCGGGCAGCAGACGGCGGTCGTCATGCTCCTCGTCGCAGCCTCTGCGCTACTGGGTGATTATCTCACGGAAGTCCGTGTCCCCCAGCGGGTTGCGGAGGGGATCATGGGCATGACTCAGGACCGCTGGGCGATCCTCCTGCTGCTCAACGGTTTCTTTCTCGTCATAGGACTCTTCCTCCACTCCGCGGCAGCGATCATTCTGGTAGTACCGATCGTGATGCCGCTCGTGCAGGCTGCCGGCATCGATCCCGTACACTTCGGACTGGTGGTCACACTGAATCTCGGCATCGGTCAACAGACCCCTCCCGTCGCATCCGTCCTGGTGACGGCGTGCTCCGTCGCCAAGGCGGACATCTGGGAGGTGAGCAAGGTGAACGCGTACTTCGTCGCCGTGCTCGTGACGATGCTACTGCTCGTGACCTACGTGCCGGCGCTCCCGATGGCCCTCGTGGAGCTCCTGTACCGATGAGCGACCGAGTGACGGTAGAGGTCGACACCCCGATCGCCACGGTGCGTCTCGATCACCCCGAACACCACAACGTCCTCGACGTGCGGGGCTGGCTCGCGGTCGCAGAGGCGTTCGTCGACCTCTCCTCCCGCGAGGATGTCCGGTGTGTGGCGGTACGGGGCACCGGCGGACGGGCGTTCTCCGCGGGCTCCGACATTCGAGCGTTCGAAGCTCAGCGCAGCACGCCGGAGGATGTGCGGGCCTACTCGGCCGCGATCGGTGCCGCGCTCCGGGCGATCCGAAGCTGTCGTCATCCCACGGTCGCCGTCATCGAGGGTTTGTGCGTCGGGGGCGGCCTCGAGATCGCGGCGAGCTGCGACATGCGCGTCTGTGGCGAGTCGAGCCGATTCGGGGCGCCCATCAACCGACTCGGTTTGACGATGTCGCACGACGAGTTGGAGCCCTTACTGCAGCTCGTGGGCCCCGGGCCGGTGTTGGAGATCCTCCTCAGTGGTGAACTCATCACCGCGGAGCGTGCTCGGATCGTCGGCCTCGTGAATCGTGTTGTGCCGGACGGCCTCGTCGTCGATCGGGGATACGGACTCGTGGCCCGCATCGCGGCAGGCGCCCCTCTCGTGAATCGCTGGCATAAACAGTTCGTGCTACGGATGATGGAGCGCAGGCCGCTGACGGACGAGGAGCGCGCCGAGGCTCACGCGGCGTTCGAGACATCGGACTACGAGGAAGGGCGGACGGCATTCCTCGAGAAGCGGCAGCCGGACTTCCGCGGACACTGATGTCCGAGTCTCCGACGGGCGGTCCTCTTTCGGGGATCCGCGTCATCGAGCTCGCTCACATTATGGCCGGCCCCGTCTGCGGGCTCATGCTCGCCGACATGGGGGCCGACGTCGTGAAGGTCGAGCGACTCCCGAGCGGAGACGGGTCCCGTGGGTTCCTCCCCCCCGATCTCGAGGGCGAATCCGCCGCGTTCATGATGCTGAATCGCGGGAAGCGCGGCGTTGCCGTGGACTTCCGGCGTCCCGAAGGGATCGACGTCGTCCGGCGATTGCTGCAGGGTGCCGACGTCGTGATCGAGAACTTTCGTGTCGGCACCATGGAGAAGATCGGCCTCGGTTGGGAGATGCTGGCTGACGCCAACCCTCGGCTCGTGTACTGCCAAATCACGGGCTTCGGCCGCACCGGGCCGCTGGCCGCCCAGGGTGGTTTCGACCTCATCGCGCAGGGGCACTCGGGCCTGATGAGTGTGACCGGGGAGGGCCCCGGTCGAGCCCCGGTGAAAATTGGTGCGCCCGTGACCGATATCACGGCCGGCATTCTGGCGGCGTTCGCCGTGTCCTCCGCGCTCGTTCAGCGCGCCCGGACAGGGGAAGGCATGAGGGTCGACACCTCGCTCTTCGAGGCAGGCATCACCCACACCTATTGGCAGAGCGCGATCGCTTTGGCATCGGGCAGGAGCCCCGGTCCCCTCGGTTCGGGCCATCCGCTTACGGCTCCGTACCAAGCGTTCGAGACCGCCGACGGATGGATCAACGTCGGCGCGTCGAACCAGGGGACGTGGACCCGCCTTCTCGAGGCGCTCGCAGACGAGGCCCTCGCGGCCGACCCCCGGTTTCGGACGAACGCGGGTCGGATGGAGCACCTGGACGCGTTGGTGGCGGCCATGGCTCCCACCTTACGCGCCCGTAGCTCGGACGAGTGGCTCGCGCGCCTCGCCGAAGCAGGCGTACCGGCCGGGCCCATCGCGTCGGTCGGAGAGATGCTCGAGCATCCGCACACGTTGGCGCGGGAGATGGTCGTCGATGTCCATCATTCGGGCGTGGGGCGCGTGCGCTCTCTCGGCAGCCCGATCAAGGTCGAGAGCCGCGCCGGCGAGCGCCTTCCGGGTCCGTCGACTCGGGGTGCTCCTCAGTTGGGCGAGCACACACGCGAAGTGCTCGACGAAGCCGGCTACGGCTCGGATCAGGTCGACGCGTGGGCGAGTGAAGGCGTACTCATCGCACGCTGACGTCGCTTCCACCGGGGCTCGAGCCGAGGATCGCGCGCAGCACCAGTTCCGGGTCTTCGACGTGGACCATGTGGCCTCGGCCCTCGGCGACGATCCGCTCTGCGTCGTCGGACAGGGCGAGCCACTCCTCCTGGCCGTCCTGCCAGAGGCGCCGATGAGCCTCGAGCGAACCTTGGGTTCCGAAGTTCTGGGCGTCCGCCACGATGACGGTGAGCGGAGTGTCTCGCGAGAAGTTCGGGGCGGCCCACTCCTCCGCAGGCTCGGCGCCCTCCCGTTCTCGTCGCACGATGGGCGCGGCCCGCGCCGCCCCCTCCTCGAGTAGCCTGCGGCGCTCCGCCTGCTCCTCCGGGGAGAGTAGGCTCATGCGAGCCTGCTCGAAGCCGGGGGGTGGGGTGTCGACCATCACGACGCGACCTACTCGATCAGGGTGCATCGCGGCGAAGCGCACCGCGTGCAGCCCGCCCATCGAATGCCCCACCACTAACACGCGGTCCTCGATGCCGAGGTGGTCGAGCACTTCGGCGAGCTCCCCTGCGATTCGAGTTGGGGTTCTAGGTCCGTCGATCGAGGGAGACCGACCGAGCCCCGGTCGATCGAAGGTCACGACGCGGTGCGACTCGGCCAGTCGCTCGACGATTCCCGACCACGAGCCCGAGTGCTGCCCGGCGCCGGCCGCGAGCACGACGGTGGACGGGCCTGCTCCGTACTCACACGCGTAGATCTCGCCTCCGTCGACCGGGACGAGGGAGCACGCGGCTTGGGCGGAGACCTTCGATGGCGAGAGCGCCGCTGCGGCCAGAATGAGGGTGCCCAGGAGTCGACCGGGTCGGCGTCGCGCTCCCGGGAGGGACGTCTCGATGCTCACCCGGTCAGCCGCCAGAAGTCTCCCGTCAGCCCGACCGAGTCGAGGATGTCCTGCGCGTCCTGCGCCGTTCGACCGCGCCATTCTCGGTCGAGGCGTCCCGCGTACCACGGTTGGACGAGCGCCCACATTTGATCGAACGAGATCGTGACTCCCGCCTCATGACCCGTACGCTCCAGCCAGCGACTCACGTGTTCTTCCGACCGGAAGGCGAGGTAGTGGCTTCAGGTGAAGCCGATGTCGACCCACGCATCGCGGAGGGGTGTGACGAGGTGGATCACACCGTCGTCGCCTTCGAGCTCACCGTCACGAATGCCGAAGCTCAGTGCGTCCCCGCTCTCGGCGCACACGGTCGTCGTCCACCCATCCGAGTCGAGGATCGCGGGTACGCCGAGGGCGTCCCATGCGCAGTTCGCGTAGCAGGTGATCGTCGGCGTCGAGACGACATAGTCGGTCGGCACCGCGGAGAACGGGTTCGCCATCCAGACCCCGTCGCCCTGCGGAAGGGGAGCGATCTCGTGAGCCTCGTACAGTCGCTCGAGGGACTCTCGGACGACGTGTTGGGTGGCTCCGACGTGCGCGGCGACTTCCGGTAGACTCGGGGCCGCCCCCGTCTCGGCGAAGCCTCGGTAGATCCTCGTTCGGATCTCCCAGTCCAGCTCAGTCGTCATCGGATCACGCCGTATCGGCGCAGCACGTCGACGGTCGGCTGGAGCGGGAGGGCCTCGACGGTCCGTCCATTGCTGGTCACAGTTTCGGCGCGGAGCAGCGAATTGATGATCGACTCTTCCGTGGCTTCGATCGTCGCTTCGAAGAGGGCGCTCATATTGGAGTTCGCGAGCTCGTCGAAGGCGCGCACCCCTCCGGTTGTCGACCTCCGCACTTCGTTGGCCGTGGAGAACGCGATGACGTAGTCGCCCGACCCGTTGCTGGCGTAGGAGCCGGTTCGCGCGAGTCCCATGATGGCCCGACGTGCGATCCGCTCGAGGTTGCGATCGGAGACCGGAGCGTCGGTCGCCACGACGATCATGATCGACCCCCACTCCTGAACGTCGTCTTGGGGGTCGTACGCGTCCTCGGCGCCGACTTGGCTCGAGAAGGCGTATTGGTCCAGCTCGATGCCGACGGGAGCGCCGGCGATCTGAAGGATTCCCCCGTAGTTCGATTGGACGAGCACGCCGACGGTGTAGCCCCCGAGAGACTCGGGTAGTACGCGGCTACTCGTCCCGATCCCTCCCTTCCACCCGAAGGCGACCGTGCCCGCACCTGCGCCGACCGCACCCTCGTCCACCGGCCCCGACGCGGCGCTCTCCAACGCCGACACCACGTGCTCGGGCTCGATCGGCCGCGACCGGATGTCGTTGAGTCCCCCGTCATTCGTTTCCCCGACGAGAGCGTTCAGGGACCGGACGCCTTCCATCCGGTCCAGGCCGATCATCCATTCGACCATGGCATCCGCCGCCTTCCACACGCACAACGTGCACGTGAGGAGGATCGGCGTCTCCATCTCTCCGAGCTCGCGGACCTGGGTCACCCCGAGGAGCTTCCCGTACCCGTTGCCGACGTGGATCGCCGCGGGCACACGCGAGAAGTAGGCGTTGCCTCCGTGCGGGACGATCGCCGTGACGCCCGTGCGCACGTTCGGTGGCTGCACGACCGTCGTGTGGCCCACGCGCACCCCGTCGACGTCGGTGATCGCGTTGTATTCACCCGGCTGAAAGACGCCGACCGTGATGCCTAGATCGCGGGCTCGGGGCCGGTCCTCTGCCTGGGCCGATGCAGGTGCCGCGTGTGCGATCAGAAGGAGGCCGAGCGCCATCCCCACGAGGCCGCGAGAAAGACGGGGAAGATCGGACATGGTGAGCTCCGCGGGGCTGCTACAGGCGAATGGTGTCCACCACCATGACGATGAGGAGGATCGGATGGTAGAGGAGCGAGGCGAAGAAGACGCGCCGGGCGCTCTTGTCCGTCATGTCGCGAGCAGCGGCGATGGCGGTGCCGAGGAAGCCGAGGCCCAGCACCGTCGCGCCGATGAGGTAGGGCGTCCCGGTGTACTCTAGTAGGGAGGGAGCCCAGCTGATCGGAAGGAGCAGGGCCGTCGATGCGACCATCAGCCCCCCGATCGTACGGGCCCCACCGGGCGGAATCAGTTGAAAGCCGACCCGCGCGTAGTCTTCGCGGAGGATCCATGCGAGCCCGAGCACGTGGGGGAGCTGCCAGAAGTAGCCGATCGCGAACAGCGATCCTCCCCCCGCATCGAAGTCCTGGATCGCTGCCGTCCACCCGATCAGCATGGGCAGGGCACCGGGGACCGCCCCGGCGATCGTCGCGATGTAGGAGCGGGATTTGAGCGGGGTGTACACCCCGTGATACATGAGGCCGCTCGCCGCGGTCAGTAGGGCCGGCAGGAGCCCGACCACGAGGGCCATATACACGAGTCCCCCCATGAGCAGTGCCGACCCGAAGGCGAGCGCCTCGAATGGCTCGAGCCGACCGGAGGGCAGGGGACGGTTCCGCGTCCGCTCCATCTCCGCGTCGACGTCGCGCTCGATGTACTGATTCAGGGTGAGGGCGCCCGCCGTCGCCAGTCCTGTGCTGACCATCGTGTGCACGGCGAGCGACAGCGCCAGCTCGCCCCGAGAGGCGACGAAGGCGCTGGCACCTGCCGTCATCATGACGTACCCGGCGATGCCGGGCTTGGTCAGCTCGTAGTACGCCCCGAGGCGGGACGAGTCGGCCTTCGGCGGGGCGTCGGCGTCTTCCATGGTCGCATAGTCTAACGCCTATTCGGAGCGGAGGGCCTGAACCGGATCGACCCGCGACGCCCGCCGGGCGGGCATATAGGTAGCCACCACCGCGACCCCTCCGAGGAGGATGGGCGCCGCCAGGATCGAGAGAAGGTCCAGTCCGCTCACACCGTGCAGGACGCTGGCGCTCCGCAGAACCGATCCGAGGCCGACCGAACCCGCGATTCCGATAGCCGCCCCGACGCCGATGATGACGAGCCCGCTGTGGAGGACGAGGCCCACGACGCGTTGGCGGTCGGCTCCGAGGGCGAGTCGGATGCCCATCTCGCGGGTCCGACGCGAGACGTTGTAGCTGACCATCCCGTACAGGCCCATGCAGGCCAACACGAGGGCCAGGACGCCGATGAGCGACATGATCACCGCGGCCATGCGGGGGAGGAAGTACACGTAGCCGAGGTGGTCGTCCATCGTGCCGACCTTGGTCAAGAACACGGATGGCTCGAGGCTGCGGATCTCGTCTCTCACCACGCCGACGATCTCCGGTGCCGGCGCGTTCCCCCGTGCGACGAGCGTGTAGCTCGGCGGTGCCTGTGCCTGAGTCGAGGCCAGGTACATGAAGGGGAGGGGCGCTTCACCGAGACTCCAGATCTTGGCGTTGTCGACGACCCCGATGATCGAGATCACGCTGGCCGCGGACGTGTCGGGGACGAGCACCTTCCCAAGCGCACTCTCGCCCGGCCACCACTGGTCGGCCGCTGCCTGACTCAAGACGGCCACGCGAGGCCCCCCCGCGATGTCTCCTTCGTTGAAGGTTCGGCCCTCCATCATTTCGATGCCCATCGTCTCGAAGTACTCGCCTGTGACGCGGGTGAGCTGGATCGAGTGGCGGTTCTGGTTCGGAGGGGGCTCGAGACCCGGGATGTCGAAGCCCATGATCGTGTTGCCGAGGTCGAGCGGCATCCGGTTGGTTCGAGCCACGTCGCTGATCGAGGGCTGGGCCTCGAGGCGGCGCAGGAGCTCGTCGTTGAAGACGGCGATCTCCTCGTCCGAGTACTCCGCTGCGGTTGCGTCGAGCGTCACGACGGCGGCCTCGCGGGTCGAGAAGCCCAAGTCGAGGTTGGCGGCCGATTGGAGGGATCGCCCGAAGATCACCGCTCCGAAGAGCAGCATCGTGGACATGGCCATCTGCGCAGCGACCAGCACCCCACGGGCGCCGACCTTGCCCTTGCCCCCGCTCGAGCCCGCTTCGTCTCGGAGCGTGGCGGCCACGGGTGCGCGTGTCGACTCGAGCGCAGGTGTCAGACCGAAGAGCAACGCGGCTACGACGGCGGCGCCGGCCGTGAAGAGGAGGAGGGGCACCGAGAGGCCCACCTCGAGCTCCAATGGGATCGGGATCGGCGGCTGAACGGCCGTGAACGCGCGCGCGGCGAGCTGCCCGAGTGCCAAACCAGCGAGCGCGCCCAATCCGGAAAGGACCAAGGACTCGACGATGAGCTGGCGAAGGATGTCACCTCGACCCGCACCCATCGCGGTCCGGACGGCCATCTCCTTCCGTCGCTCCGACGCTCGGCTGAGAAGGAAGCCGGCGAGGTTCACGCACGCGACAAGGAGGACGAGCCCCACAGCGATGAAGAGGAGAAGGGCGATCTGTCGAAGCTGGGGGTCGAAGTTCGGGTGCAGCATGACCGTATCCAGCGATACGCCGGCAAGGCGGAAGCGGCTGCGACGGTCCGGGTTGGCGGCCTGAAGCTCCTGATCCCGGCGAGCCGCGATCGTCTCCACGGCGGAGAGGGCTTGAGCTGTGGGTACGCCCGCCGCCACCCGCGCCGAGATCGTGAAATCCCCCCGGTTCAGCTTATAGGAGTCGAGGTGCGTGTACATCGAGACCGGGACCCAGAAGTCGGTCCCGACGCCCGGAGCGATACGACCACGGAACGTCTCCGGCGCTACGCCGACCACGGTGTACGGGCGGCCGTTCAGTCGGATCTCCGAACCGACGATGGAGGGATCTCCAGCGTGTCGACTTTCCCAATAGTGGTAGCCGAGGACGACGACGGGGTGGGTGCCTTCGGTAAGGTCCTCTTCCGGAAGGAAACCGCGTCCGATGGATGGCGCGACGCGCATCACATCGAAGTAGTTCCCCGTCACCATCTCACCGAGGACGAGCTCCGTTTCGCCGGTCGGGCTGTCGAGACGGCCGGCGAAAATGCTGTGGTGCGCAACGGCCTCGAACACATCGGCCGATCCGTCGCGGATGAGCTCGTAGTTCGAATACCCGTTGAAGAAGTACTCCCCCTGATCGGTCAGCGTGTAGACGTCGACCAGACCTTCCGGCTCTCCGACCCCCCACTCTTGGAAGAGGACCGCGTGCACGATCGAGAAGATCGCCGTATTGGGACCGATCCCCAGGGCGAGCGACAGGACGGCCACGGCGGTGAAGCCCGGCGACTTGAGCAGAGAGCGCAGTGCGAAACGAAGGTCGTACATGAGTGAGAGCACTAGTCCATCTCCTCGACCCGACCCCGGGGGGGCGCCGGGCGGTAGGGGCATTCCACGTGATTCCCGCCGCAGGCGCAGCAGGGAAGGCGACAGGACGTCGCTCCAGTATGCGCGCCGGGCCGCGGCCGGATTCTCGAGGGCGTCGCGTTGAAAGCGCTCCTCCAGGTCGCCCGCGACCACGTCGTGCAGGTCTCGGGGAAGGATCGTCCTGAGAAGGAGTCGGGCCGCTGCGGGGGGGCGTTTCGACACGTCACCCACCCGTTTCGGGCAGGCCCTCCCACAGGGCGTCCATCGTCGCGCGGCTCGCCTGAACTCCAGCGATACCCTCGGGCGTGATCTCGAAGAAGCGCTTCGCCTTCCCGCCGCGCACCGGTGTCGGGTCGGACAGCTTGGACCGAAGGAGTCCCTTCTTCTCGAGGCGCATCAGAGTCACGTAGACGGCGCCTTGGGCGGCGCCCCGGCCGGTACGGTCTTCGAGCTCGTCGCGCACGGAGGCACCGTAGGCCGTGTCCTTCAAGCGCCATACGGCGAGGAGGACCTGCTGCTCGAAATCGCTGGGTGAAGTGCGGCCCATGAGGATCGGGGAGGGGTGTGAGGTTGTCCGTGGGGCAAAAAACTATCTTGTAGGGAAAACCGGAATCAAGTCGCCCGTCCCCTCGGCTCGGAAACCCCGGCCGCCTCGGATCAGTAGTACAAGACCGAGGGTGGAGGACCCGATGACCCATCAGCACGAGATCAGCGCGACAGATCGTCGCAAACGCGAAGGCCGCGTTTGGCGGCAGGGGCTTGCTGCGTCTGTGCTCCTCCATCTCCTGATCTTCCTGGGCTGGCAAGGCAACGTGATCCCTCAGTCGCCCTTCGCTGCTGCAGGGCCACGGGCGGGAGACAACCGCGCGGCGGCCGGCGGAATGCAGGCCATCAACGTGCCGACGCCGGTGACCCGACCGATTATCCCACCTCCCCGGCCGATCGAGGTCGCCGTCGACGTCGAGATGGTCGAGTTCGAGCAAGAGGTCGAACTCGACCCGTCTTCCGTGCTCGGCGAGAAGCCGGGATTGGAGGAGGGACCGGGCTTGGAGGACGGCACGGGCGAGGGTGACGGAGGCAACGCGGATGAGGGCTTCTATCAGCTCCAACCCGCGTCACCGCGGGGAATGATCATTCCTCCCACGAACGGGGATCTGCGGGGCGTGGAGGTCCAAGTCTGGGTCTTCGTCGATACCCGAGGACGAGTGGTCGCGGATTCGACCCGACTCGATCCCCCGACGCGAGACGGAGGCTTCAATCGGCGCTTGATCCGAGAGGCGTCCGAGTGGGTCTTCCGGCCGGCCGTCCAGGGCGGACGTCCCGTCGCGTCCTGGTTCCCCTACCGCATCACGATGTAGGGACACCGGTCGGAACTCGGCCGGGCCTCCACCCCTTCGGAGGGTGACGAGGCGCACTTGATCCGCCATCGCCAAACTCGTACGATGCGCCAATATTTGAGTCTTCAATGAATGGCGCGTCACACAAGGAGGCCGAGATGGATGCTCTACCGACCGTAGGCAAGTTCCTGTTCGCGATCCCGATGGCCGTTTTCGGGATCCTCCACTTCATGGCCGCGGGCGACATGGCGGGCATGGTCCCGTCCTTCGTCCCGGGTGGAGTCATCTGGGTCTACATCACCGGCATCGCGCTCATTGCCGCAGCCGTGGCGATCATCGCGAACAAGCAGGCGGTGCTCGCCACCCAGCTACTCGGTGTGATGCTCCTCATCTTCGCGCTGTCGATCCACCTCGTCGCGCTCATCGGTGGGGATCAGGCCGCGATGGCATCGCTGCTCAAGGACACGGCACTGGCCGGCGGTGCGTTCGTTCTCTCCGGCGTACTGGACGCGGGAGGCTCCGAGGCCTGATCGCTCCGGAACCGAGTACGATCACGGGGCCGCACCAATTGGGGTGCGGCCCCGTTTTTGCGTCGACCGAGCTAGTCGCTCCGGAGCGCATTCGAGGGGTCGACCCCGGCCGCGCGTCGCGCGGGGAGCCAACTGGCTCCGGCCGCGACCACGGTCAGGAGAGCCGCCACCACCACGTACGTCCACGGGTCGGTGGCCGTCACCCCGAAGAGGATCGAAGCGATGACCCGACTCATGGCCACCGCTCCGGCCAGACCGACCACGACGCCCCACGCCGCCAGAACGAGGCCGTGGCGCACGACCATCGAGCGAACCGACGAGGCCGTGGCCCCGAGCGCCATCCGAACGCCGATCTCGCGGGTCCGCTGCGCGACGATGTAGGAGATGACGCCGTAGATGCCGACGATGCCCAGGAGGAGCGCCACACCGGACGCGGCGCCAAGGAGGACCATCGTGAAGGCGGTGCGGGCCGTGGCATCGGAGACGACCTCGGTCATCGCCCGGGGGTTCGAGACGGGGATACGGGCGTTGAGCTCGGCCACCGCTCCCCGAAGGATCGGGATCAGCGCGGTCGGATCTCCCGTGGTTCGAATGGCCACGTCGACGCTACGGGCGGGAAGCGGTGTGTCCGCCGGACCGACCGTGGCCGGCCAGTAGACCATGTGCTCCGGGGTGGCTTCGAGCGACTGGTAGTGGGCGTTCTCGACGACGCCGACGACCTCGAACCACTCCTCTTGAGGAGAGTCGCGGTTCATCCGTCTCCCCAGGGCGCTCTCCCCAGGCCACCAGCGCTCGGCGAAGGCGGCGTTCACGATAGCGGCTCGGACTCCGTCGGCACCGTCCCCGGGTTCGAAGCTCCGCCCCTCGACCACGTCGATTCCCATCGCCTCGAAGTATCCCGCCGAAATCTGGTTGTTGGAGGCGAGCACGCCGATCTCCCCATTCCCGGCGGGGAAGTCCTCGACCGCCAGGTTGTGATACCCGACTCCGCCACCGAGCGGAACCGACTGGGCGAATCCTGCCGAGGCGACGAGAGGGTGCTCGTCGAGCTGCTGGAGGAGGGTGCGGAAGAAGCTCGCGACCTCTCCGTTGTCCTGTACCTCAGCGTTCGGGATGGTGATCCGCGCCGTCAGGACTCCTTCGGCATCGAAGCCGGGGTCCATCGTCCGCATCGCTTGGAAGCTGCGGAGCATGAGGCCCGAGCCGACGAGCAGTACCAAGGCGAGGGCCATCTGCGTCACGACGAGGCCGTTCCGTAGCCGGTGCGTCTGTTTCGACCCGGTCTGCCCACGACCACCTCCGTCCCGGAGTTGGCCGGCCAGGTCGCCCGAGCTCCGGAGGAGTGGGAAGAGTCCGAAGAGGAGGGCGCTACCGATGCTGATCGCGCCCGTGAAGGTGAGCACCCGAGCGTCGATCCCGATCTCGTCGAGGCGCGGGATGTTGGTCGGAACGAGGTCCATGGATAGACGCACCGCCCCGGCGGCGACGAGGAGTCCGCCCACTCCGCCTATGACGGCCAGGACGAAGCTCTCGCTCATGAAGGCACGCACGACATCGGCTCGGCCCGCACCGACGGCGACGCGCAGCGCGAGCTCACGCTGCCGACTCTCGGCGCGCACGATGAGGAGGTTCGCGACGTTGGCGCACGCGATGAGGAGCACGAATCCCACCGTGCCGAGGAGGATCCAGAGGGTTCGATCCAACTCGCCGACGAGCGACTCTTTGAGGGGGCGGACCCGAGGGGCGAGACCGACCTGCGTCAGGAAGGCGACGGCCCCGGATTCGGGGAAGAACTCGTCGAGGCGGCCGATCAGCCCACGGAGCTCCCCGTCCACCGTTTCGATGGTGGAGCCCTCCGCCATACGCGCCACTCCGCCCATCCCGAACGCAGCGAGGGGGGCCTGGTTGGGGTCCACCACCATGGGGAGCCAAAGACGCGCTCGGCGGTCGGGGTACCCGAACGACGCCGGCATGATGCCGATCACTTCTCGAAGCACTCCGTTGATATCGACGGTCTGCCCGATCACGCCTGGGTCTGCATCGAACCGCTCGCGCCACATCCCGTCCGACAAGACGGCCACCCTTGGTCCGTCCGGTAGGCCCTCCGCCTCGCTGAACGTCCGGCCGACGGCGGCTTGGGCTCCGAGCACCTGGAAGAAGGTCGGCGTCACGACCTGGACCAGAATCCGCTCCGGGTCACCGCCCCCCACGAGATTGACCGCCTGCATCGAGTGGAGCGCGAGCTCCTCGATCGATCGCGACTGCTCTTGGTAGAGCGCGTAGAGGCCGGTCGACATCGGCAGCTCGTCCCGTCCGTCGCGACCCAGATGCTCCAGGGAGAGGAGCTCTTCGGGTTCGTCGTACGGCAAGGGCGAAATCAGGACGCCGTCGACCAAGGTGAACACGGCCGTGTTCACGCCGATCCCCAGCGCGAGGGTCACGACAGCCACCGTCGTGAAGGTCGGGTACCGGAGGAGGCTCCTCGCGGCGAACCGCAGGTCGGCCCACATCCCCATCATCGTCATCGTCTGCTTCCTCTCCCAAAGGGCGTCGATCCAACACGTGAGTACGCGCACTCGCAGCCGTAGTACTGCGAGGCTCGAGGGTGTCCCCTCCCGAACCAGCCGCTGCCAGGCATAGGCCGCTTCGGCCTCCCACTCGCGCTGCCACTCCGTGCGACGGGGAGGAGGCACGAGGCGAGCTGCCGAGGCGATCAGCCGGTGTCCCGGGATCTCCGTCATGCCGTTCCCGGCTCAGCTCCGAAGATCCTGGGCAAGGTCGGGAAGCGTTCGAGGACTTCCGCGATCGACTCCTCGCCGACCGGGGTCAGCGCGTAGTAGCGGCGCTGAGGTCTCTGCTCCCGACGGGCTTGGGCTTCGTCTTCCCACTGGCCTTCCAATACGCCGCGGCGTTCGAGCCTTCGCAGAATCGGATACACGGTCCCGTCCGGAAGGCCGGTCGCGTCCATGATGTCGAAGCCGTACCGATGCCCACTCTGAACGGCGAGCAGAACAGCCGCCGTCGGGTAGGTCAGCGAAAAGAGTCGTCCCATCCGTCCCTCACATAGAATCCTAGGTAGGGGTCACAGAGTATGATAGCACCGAGTGGACGGATGGTTGCTTCCTCAATCCCCGGAGTTTTCCCGCATATGCACCCGACGGTCGACGTCCGCGTAGGTCCCGGGGGCGCGAACGCGCACCTGGCCGCCCGTTCGGCTCCTCTCGGCATCGATGTGAACCTCCTTCAAGCGGATGACGTCGAGGAGGGGGCGGTCGTGATCGGTGACGTCACGGTGCGGGCCGACGACCCGACGTGGGCGCTCGAAGCGGCGCTCCTCCGGGCGATGGCGCCGAAGCACGTCCTCTTTCTTTGTGTCGCCAACTCCGCTCGCTCGCAGATCGGCGAGGGGCTGGGGCGTGCGTTGGCGCCAGGTGACATGATGATCTCCTCCGCGGGATCCGAGCCGAGCTTCGTTCGTCCCCAAGCGATCCAGGTGCTGGCTGAGGTCGGCATCGACGCCACCACACACACCTCGAACGGTGTGGACGACGTGCCGCGCCCTGTCGACGCGGTGATCACCCTGTGCGCCGAGGAGGTCTGCCCGGTGTGGCTCGAGGATGCGCACCGTCTCCACTGGGGCCTCCCGGATCCAGCGGGCGCGAGCGCCGATCCGGAGGAGGAACTGAATGCGTTCCGCGCGGTGAGGGACGAGCTCGAGCGGAGACTTCGGGTGCTGTTCCAGGGTCGGCCCGTATAGCTTCCAGCATGGCCACACCGAACCGCCCGACCAAACGCATCCTGTGGGTCGACGATGAGATCGACCTCCTCAAGCCGCACCTGCTCTTCTTGCAGGCCCGCGGGTACCACGTCGACGCAATCTCCAACGGGGACGACGCGCTCGAGCTGATGCGGGAGGCGCCGTACGACCTCGTGCTCCTGGACGAGCAGATGCCGGGGCGCAGCGGCCTCGAAGTTCTCGAGATCATGCGGCGCGCGAACCCGCACCAAAGGGTCGTGATGGTCACGAAATCCGAGGAGGATCACACGATGACCGAAGCGATCGGTCGTCGGGTCGACGACTACCTCGTGAAGCCGACGTCGCCGCGCCAGGTCCTCTCGGTGGTCACGCGAATCCTCGAAGGCTCCTCCATCCGACAGCAGCGGGCGGCCCAAGATTTCGCGGCTCGCTTCGGGCGCCTCTCACAGAACGCCTCGCACGCGGCGTCGCCCGAGGAGTTCGCCGAGGTCTATGCCGAACTCGTCGACTGGCAGCTCCGCTTGCGGGAGGCCGGTGAAGCGGGGCTCCTCGACTCGGTGAACGCGATCCTCACCGACCTTCGCCGCGACTTCGGCGCGATGGTGATGCGTGAGTATCCCAACTGGGTGGACGATGCGCCGGACCGACCTCGACTGTCGGTGGACTTGGTCCGCGAATTCCTGGTGCCTCGGCTCGGGCCGGACCCGGTGTACTTCGTGGTTCTCGACTGCATGCGTCTCGACCAGTGGAGGGCGATGGCGCCTCTGCTGAACGAGTTCTTCGAGATCGAAGAAACGCTGCACTACTCGATTCTGCCCACGGCGACGCCGTATGCCCGCAACGCGATCTTCTCCGGGCAGTACCCGGACGAAATCGCCAAGGCCCGACCGTCATGGTGGGACGGATCCGACGACGAGGGCAGCCTCAACTCGTTCGAGGATGATCTCCTCGTGGCTCAGCTCAAGAAGCTGACCGGCCGCGACGTCCCGGTGCACTACGAGAAGATCTTCTCCGACCGACAGGGCGAGCAGGTGCGAGGCCGGGTGAATTCGGCATCGAAGACCGAGGGCGCTGTCATCGCCCTGGTCTTCAACTTCGTGGACCTCATGACGCACGGTCGCTCCGAGTCACCGATCCTGATGGAGGTGGCTCGTGACGAGGCGGCCTTGCGTGACCTCACCCGAGCGTGGTTCGAGCGCTCCACGGCCTTCGATGTCCTCCGGCAGGCCGCTCGTCGCGGACATCGCGTGATCCTCACCACGGATCACGGATCGATTTTATGCCAGAATCCCTCCACGGTCTTCGCGCGTCGGGATGCGACCAGCAACCTGCGCTACAAGTTCGGCCAGGACCTCCGAGCCGAAGTGCCGTCCACTGCGTACGCTACGAAGAACGAGGCCGACCTCCGTCTGCCGGCGGGCCGGCTCGGGATGTCCTACTTGGTCGCGCTCGATGACTACTTCTTCGTGTACCCGACCAAGCTTCGCGAATACCAGGCTCGGTACCGGAACTCCTTCCTGCACGGGGGCATCTCACCGGAGGAGATGATCGTCCCGGTCGTGAGCCTCACGCCGCGGAGCGCTCGCTCGTTCGGCTGACATGTCGCTCTACGGTCGGATCGGTGGGTACCTCAGGCCGCACAGTCCAGCGGTGTCCCTCGCCGTGGTCGCCTCGGCCTTCTATGCGGTCTTCGACGCGGCAACGTACGTCCTCCTGATTCCCTTCGTCGACGCGATCTTCGCGGGTGGCGCGCCGCCGGCTGAAGAATCGGTCAACGGGATGCAGACGCTGCTCCAGGGGACCGTATATCGATGGGTGGATCTCGACGGCGACCCGCTCGAAGCCGTCACCCGAGTCATCGTCCTGATCGTGCTCGCCTTCCTCGCCAAGAACCTCTTCGGGTTTGCCCGATCCGTGCTTCTGGCTCGGGCGGAGCAGGGAGTGAACAGGGACCTCCGCCGCGACGTGTACGACCACCTGCTGGGTCTCGACCTCGCCTTCTTCGGGCGCACCAAGACCGGTCAGCTCTTGAGTCGGATCACGACCGAGATCGAGCACTTTCGGACCTTGGTCACCCGGGAGGCCTCGAAGATCGTGAGCGCCGGCTTCGAGTTCGTCTTTGCGGTTGCGGCGATGCTGCTGATTTCGTGGAAGCTCACCCTGGCCGCGTTCGTCGTGATCCCCGCCGCGATGGGTGTGTGGGGCCCGTTGGTCGGGGTCCTCCGTCGTCGAGACCGCCGCGTTCTCGACCTCGGCGGTGACGTCGCGGCGCACGTGGAGGAGACACTCTCCGGCATTCGACTCGTGAAGTCGGCCTCCGCGGAAGGGCGCGAGCGAGGCCGGTTCGCGACCCTGACCGAGGAGTACTTCGAGCGAGTCATGCGCGCCGAGGTCGCTCGGTCGCTCGCCGCGCCGATGACGGAGATGCTCGCCGCGGCCGGAACGGTCGTCCTTCTCGGGTACGGGGCTCGACTCGTCGTGGCGGGGGAGCTTCCGGAGGCACAGTTCATCGGCTTCCTGGGTCTCTCGTTGAAGCTGTACGCGCCCGTGAAGAACGTGGCCAAATTCCCCGCGGTGGCCCAACCGGGTCTCGTCGCGGCGGAACGGGTCTTCGAGGTGTTGGATCGGGCGCCGCGGGTCGTATCGGCCGACGATGCCCCTCGGTTGGCGCCGTTCGCATCGGAGATCGTCTTCGACGACGTCTCCTTCGCGTACGAGGGCTCCGACGTGCTGACGGATCTGCACTTCGTCGTGCCGAAGGGGTCGGTGGTGGCGCTCGTGGGGCCGAGCGGGGCAGGCAAGACCACGGTCGTCGATCTGCTCGCCCGCTTCTACGACCCGGCGGCCGGGTCCGTTCGGATCGACGGTTGCGACCTCCGCCACGTGGACATCGGGAGTCTGCGCGCTCAACTCGGCATCGTGTCGCAAGACGCCGTTCTCTTCCACGACACCGTGCGCGCGAACATCGCCTACGCCGCGCCTGGCGCGTCCGCCGCCGACGTCGAGGCCGCTGCGCGGGCGGCCCATGCCCATGAATTCATCACGGCACTCCCCGACGGGTACGACACCCGCGTCGGCGAGCGCGGGGTACAACTCTCTGGCGGTGAGAGGCAGCGGATCGCGATCGCGCGCGCTCTGCTCGTAGACCCGCCGATTCTCGTCTTCGACGAGGCCACGAGTGCCCTGGACTCCGAGTCGGAGCGACACATCCAAGCGGCGATCACAGAGCTCATGACGGGTCGAACCGCGATCGTCGTGGCCCATAGGCTCTCCACGGTTCAGCGTGCGGACGAGATTCTCGTGTTGGACGGAGGTCGGATCGTCGAGCGCGGAAACCACGAACAACTCATGGCAGAAGGGGGACTGTACCGTCGGTTGCACGACCTCCAGTTCTCGCCTGTCCCATGAGTCTGAGGCATCGGGTCGAGTACCTCGCGTACCGAGCGACTCGGGCGAAGTGGAGCGTCCTTCCGGAAGCCGGCGCGGCCTCGGCTGGGGCGATGACCGGGACCTTGGCGGGAAGTGTCCTGAGGATCCGCCGCTCCGCCGTGGACGAGAACCTTCGTCTCGCCTTCCCTGAGCAGAGTGAGTCGTGGTGGGCTCGGGTCGCTCAAGACTCGTATCGCCACCTAGGTCGAGAGGTGGCGGCGGTCTTCCGAATGTCACGATGGGGACCCGACGAGATCATGCGGCGGGTACGGTTCGAGAACTTCGACGCCGTCGATGAGGCGATGGCGCGGGGCCAGGGCGCCGTGCTGATGACCGCCCACCTCGGGAATTGGGAGATAGCGGGGGCAGCGTTGGCCGCTCGTGGCTTCCCGATCGACGTCGTCGGGAAGGGCATGTCCAACCGCGCCGTGGAAGCCGACCTGTTCCGAATCCGGGAACGGCTCGGCATGTCTGTGATCCCGATGGCGGAGGCGCCGAGGCGCACCCTCGGGGCACTCGGTGAGGGTCGGATGGTGGCTCTTCTCGGGGACCAGAACGCGCATCGGGGCGGGGTCTTCGTCGACTTCTTCGGCCGACCGGCGGCCACGCCGCGGGGTCCGGCCTTGTTCGCCATTCGAAAAGAGGTGCCGATCTTCTGCGGATTCGCGCTTCGTGATCCGAGTGGTGATCCGCGTTACACCTTGCGAGCTCACACCGTCCATGTAGAGCGCTCGGGTGACCTCGATGCGGATGTGATTCGTGTGCTCACGGCGTATCACGACCTCCTCGAGCAGGCGATTCGAGGGGCGCCTGAGCAGTACTTCTGGCAACACCGTCGTTGGAAGACGCGCCCCCCTGAGGAACAGGGCGCTTCAGGCTAGGTTATTACGCGTCCACGATTGCTCGAGACGTGGCTGAGAACCGCTCACCCGAACTCGTTATCGAACCGTGATTTACGTCTGCATCCCAACGCACAACGAAGCCCAGACGATCGGCGTCCTTCTATGGAAGACGCGGAACGTCATCGGTGCGTTCGGGCGGGACTATCGGTTGGTCGTTCACGACGACGCGTCGACGGACGAGACGGCTCAGGTACTGCACCGGTATCGCCGTTCCTTGCCGCTGACCGTGCTTCGATCCGAGAAGCGGATCGGTTACGGCCGTTCGGTCGAGAAGCTCCTGCGGTACGTCCGCGACGAAGCTCCGTATCCGAAGCGTGACTGCGCCGTGGTGATGCAAGGTGACTTCACGGAGTCGCCCGACGATGTCGTCACGCTCGTGAAGATCTTGGAGGGGGGCGCCGACATCGTCGCATCCGACATCTCCGACCAGGAGCCACCGACCAAGGCCGTGCGGCGGGTCCGCTGGGCCGTGGACCGGTTCGTGCCGAAGGTCGGCACCGGAGCACCAGTGAACGATCCGATGGCGGGCCTTCGGGCGTATCGGGTCATCGTCCTCAAGAAGGCGCTGCGGGACCGGCCGGAGGAACAGCCGTTGATCCGTTCCGACGGATGGGCGGCGAACGTCGAGCTGCTCGACGCGCTCGCGCCTCATGCGCGTCGTATCGCGGAGGTCCCGACGAATCTCCGCTTCGATCTACAAGCCCGTCCTTCTCGCTTCCGACCTTGGAAGACGTTGATCGGATTGGCGCGGCTCCCGGGGACGCTGTGGCAGTCGCCCGGACCGGAGGTAGCATGAAGACGCGACACTCCACCGTTGCCCTCTCCGCGGCCGCCCTCGTGGGTCTCGCTTCGAGTCCGCTCGCGGCTCAGTCCGAGCGAGACCTGCTCGTGGACTCTCTCCGATCTGCATGGCCCGTGACTGAAGGTCCCGTCTCGTTCACCGCAGACCAAGTCGACGTCGATCCTTTCGCGGCCCGCGCGCCGTTCGGACCGGGTGAACACCTCGTCTACAAGGTGAAGGTCGGCATCTTCGGTGTCGGCGAGGGCTACATGGCCGTCACCGGGGTCGAGGATCACGGTGAGAACCCGTCGTACCAGGTGGAGATGTCGATCCAGGGGAGCCTCGGGCCGGCCAAGGTCAACGACTTCTACCAGAGCTGGTTGGACGTCACGACGCTCCAAACGTGGCGGTACGTGAGAGACGTCAGCCAGGTCGGATATAGCAGCTACCGGCACTGGGAGTTTTTCCCGGATAGAATGCGCTGGGAGCGTCAGGACAACGACGAGGCCGGTGACCTCGGGTCGGCGCTTCCGTTGGATGAGATCGCCTTCATCTACTTCATCCGGACGCTGCCTCTCGAAGTCGGGAAGTCGTACACGTTCAATCGCTACTTCAAGGACGACGGCAATCCCGTCACCGTGCGCGTACTCCGGAAGGACGAACGCGAGACCGAGGGCGTTCGCTACAACACGATCGTCGTGGCGCCCGAGATCCAGACGTCGAACCTCTTTGCCGAGGGCGGCGGTGCTGAGATCCACCTCACGGACGACGACCGACGTATCCCGGTGTACGTGAAGTCGGATCTCCCGGGCTTCCCGGGGTCGCTGACGCTCCACCTGCGTTCGATTCAGAGCGGGCACCCGCTTCATCCGGAGTCTCGTGAGCGGCTGGAACGTGCCGCAGAGACGGCCCAGGGACCGGAAGGTCGCTGACGGTTCGACGACTCCGCCTGCGGGCGGCGTGGCTCTTCGTTCTTCCGTTCTTCGCGCTGGTCCGGCCCACGGGGTCCGGTCTGGCGAGCGGGCTCGTGATCGCGGGGGTCGGCCTGGCCCTGAGAGGATGGGCGGCGGGCACGATCCAGAAGAATGAAGCCCTGACGATCGTGGGCCCCTACGCCTATACGCGGAACCCGCTGTATTTGGGCAGCTTCCTCATCGGGCTAGGCGTGACCCTTACGAGTGGTGGATGGCTCTGGCCGGGGCTCTTCGTCGGCCTCTTCGTCGTGCTGTACTCGCGCGCGATCGGAATCGAGGACGCACGCCTCGAAGAGTTGTTCGGCGACGCGTTCCGGGTGTACCGCTCCCACGTCCCGCGCCTTCTGCCGCGGCTGACTCCACACCGCCTCGACGATCCCGGCGACAAGGGATTTTCCTGGGCGCGGTATCGGAGGAATCGAGAGTGGGAGGCAGCCCTCGGCTTCGTGGCGGCCGCGGTGCTGTTGACCGCCAAGTGGTGGTGGACCGCGACGGCTTAGTCGCTGCGCAGCGCCTCCACGGCCGACTCAATCGCTTCGTCGACGAACGCTCGGACGAGGCCTTCCCGTTCCTCGGGCGGGGCGGCGACGACGTCCGAACCCTGAAGCACGGCGCCCGTCCATCCTTCGGTATGCCAGCGTCCTGGTCCGCTCAGCTCGCCGAGGCGCTCGTGCGCGGGGTACGGATAGGGTGTCACGTACCAGTACCAGGTGTCGTACCCGCCGCCCATCGGCGCCATGCCGACGCCGACCGTCTTGGTGACACCATCCGCTGAGCCGTCGTCGACGGTCAGGAGGGTGGCGATGTCGAAGTGGTGGGGCCAGCACAGGATGTCCGAGGCGTCGGGTCGACGGTTCGCGAGCTGGTGCAGCGTATCCGCGGCAGCGTCGTAGAGGGCCTCGAGAGATGGACCCGCGGTCGGCTCGGAGAACGCCTCCGCTCCGGACGAGACGGCGTGACTCGGCATGTCGTAGTCGGGGCGCCCGATCGATGGCGGGGCTCCGCCGAGGTACGTTGCCAGCCCGGTCGCAAGCCACTCGTATCCTTCGTCTCGCCGGACGCCGGCCAAGGGGAGTGCGCCGAGCTCGGCTCCGGTCCGGTCGATGAGCAGAAGCGTCGTATCGGTGGGGCGTAGTGCGGCGCGGAAGGGGTAGGGCCCGGCCATCGGCGCGCTGACGAAGGCGCGGAGATCCGCGTCCCAGGACATCGCGCGATGACTGTCGTCTTCGGCCGGTTTGGCGAACGTCTGACCGATCGAGGCCAGGTACTGGGCCGCCCAGTGAAGCTCGAGGGTCGGGCTGACGAGGTCGTGGGGGGCGATGGCCCCCAGTCGGTCCCACGTGAGGTCGCTCATTACACGAGTTGGGCGTCGGAGTGGATGTGGACGAGCGCGGGGCCGTGGTGAGCCAGTGCCTCGTCGAGCGCCGAGTCGAGCTCGTCGATCGAGCGGACGGACACGCCCAAGGCCCCGCACAGTCGGGCGTACTCGGCGAAGTCGGGGTTCACGAGGGAGGTTTGCCAAACGTCCCACTCACCGGATCTCTGCTCCTTCGAGATCTTCCCGAGTTCGTCGTTGTCCAGGAGCACATGGGTGATGTTCATGCCGTACTTCACGGCGGTCGTGAGTTCGGGCATGTACTGACCGAAACCCCCATCTCCCGAAACGGACACGACCTGCCGCCCGTGGAAGGGCGTCCCCTCCTCCTGCGTCGCGGCCCACGCGCCCATCGCGGCGGGGAGAGCGAAGCCGATCGACCCGAGGTAGCCGGACATCAGGACCGCTTGCCCACGGCTCTCGAAGTAGCGCCCGAACGAGTACGTGTTGTTGCCGACGTCGACGGCGAGGATCGCATCCTCCGGGACGGCCCGTTCGAGCGCCTCGAAGATTGCCGCCGAATTCAGACCCTCGCCTCGATCCTCCGCTCGCCGGCGTTCCTTCTCCGCGCGCCAGATGCTCCACCGTTCGGCGATCTCCTCGCGGTGGTCCAGCGATCGATGCTCGTTGAGACGCGAGCGTAGGATACGCGCTGTCGTGCCGAGTTCCCCCCAAACGGGGACGTCGACCGCGTGGAACTTCCCGAGAATCATCGGATCCAGATCGACCTGGATGATCGGCTTCTTGGGCGTGATGCCCGTGTGGTTGGAGAAGCTGGCACCGAAGACGAGAAGCGCGTCGGCCTCGTTCATGAACCAGCTGGCGATCGGTGTCCCGCTCCGACCGAGGACCCCGCACCCCAGGGGGTGGTGATCCGAGATCAGACCTTTGCCCTTGAAGGTCGTGAGTACCGGGCACCGGAGGTGCTCGGCCAGCTCGATCACGGAGTCCATCTCGAAGCGAGCCCCGTGTCCCACGATGATGACGGGCCGCTCGGCTCCCTCGAGGAGGGCGACCGCAGCGTCCAACGACTCCGCCGGTGGCGTGATGGTCCGACCCGGGATACGCCCCTGCGGGCTTCCCGGCTTCGCCCGCTCCTTCGCGGGCAGATTCTGAACCTCGTCCGGGAAGACGAGGTGGGACACGCCCCGGTTCAGTATGGCGGACTTGCACGCGAGGTTGATGAGCTCGGCGTGGCGACTCGTATGGAGGACGGTTTGCGCCCACTGGGCGACCTTTCCGTACGCCGCCATGAGGTCCACTTCCTGGAACGCGCCGGGCCCGAGCACCTGTGTGTCGACCTGCCCGGTCAGCGCGATCACGGGCGCGCGATCCACGTTCGCGTCCCACAGGCCGGTCAACAGATTCGTGGCCCCGGGCCCCGCGATCGCGAAACACGCTGCGGGGCGGCCGGTCAGCTTCCCGTAGGCGCTGGCCGCAAACGAGGCCGCCCCCTCGTTCCGAATGCCGTAGTACGTGAGACGCCCCTCCGCCGTCTCGCGTCGAAGCGCATCGGCCAGTCCGAGGTTCGAGTGCCCCACCATGCCCCAGACGTGGCGCACACCCCAGTTGGTGAGCGTCTCCGCCATGACATCCGAAACCGTACGGACGTGCTCGCCGAGTTCGGGAAAGCCGACGTAGACGCCGTCCTCTCGGATCTCGACCGGGTAGGTGGTGACACCGTCGTCGAAGCCGCCCGGGGGCTTCCCCGTCGTCGGGTGGAAGTCCCAACCGTGCCAAGGGCATCGGAGCCATCCGTTCTCGATCGACCCCTCTCCCAATGGGCCGGCCTGGTGCGGGCAGCGGTTGTCCAGCGCGCTGTATTCGCCCTCGAAGTGCGTCAGGCAGATCGTCGCGCGATGGCACGTCACCGACCGGACTCGACCCTCCGGGAGGTCGTCGAGGTCGGCAACCCGCTCCCACACCACCGGTCCTTCGTGCTCAGCCATCCTTCCTCCCTTCGACACGGCGCGATACGTAGCGCTCGACCGCGAGCGACACCTTCGTCAACACATCGTCCACGGTGATGCGTTCCATTCCCCGTCGATAGACGGGGGCGAGAGGATAGTCCTCACCGGGGAAGTGCGCATACCCGTCGACCACGAGATCCTCGAACGCACGCCATGGGCCGGTTCGTTTCGGATTCGTGTAGCCGAACAGGCTGACGCACGGGACATCCATGGCGCGAGCGATGTGCAGTGGGCCGGTGTCCGGCGAGAGGACGAGAGCCGAGCCGTCGATGATCCACATCAGCTTGCGGAGATCGTCCCCGAGGGCGTCGACGACGGGACCTTCCGTGGCCTCCATCACGTCGTCCGCCCACTGGCGCTCGAGGGCGGATGGGCCGCCGATCAAGACGGGCTGGAGACCGTACCTTCGAGAGAGAGCGTCGGCCACCTCCGCGTATCCTGCGGCGTTCCAATTCTTCTCCGGCTTGCTCGTGCCCAGGACGATGGCACAGGCGGGTCGATCCAGCGCGCTGAAGAAGTCGGCCTGGGCCGCGCGTTCATCCTCCGTGAGGTCGAGGCCCCACGCCGCGGGCGCTTCGTCGATCCCGAGGGCCGAGACGAACTCGAGGTACTGGTCCTGCACGTGGTGCTGGCCGGCAGCTGGGATGCGGTGTGTGGTAAAGAGCCACTGTGCGTCGCGCGCGCGGGCGCGGTCGAAGCCGAGTTTCACGCGCGCATCCGCCATCGCGGTGATGACCCCGGCCTTGAGGTAGACCTGCAGACCCAGGAGGAGATCGAAGCGCCGCGAGCGCAATTGGTCTCGGACCTCGACGAAGCCGTCGATCCCACGCATCCCCCGTCGCCGACGAAAGACGATGAAGTCGTCGATCGCCGGGTGGTTCCGCACCATCGTCCACGGCACCTCTTGGATCACCCAGGTGATCCGAGCGTCGGGCCACGCCCGTTTCAAAGCGTTCGCGACGGGGAGCACGTGTACGGCGTCCCCGATCGCGGAGAGCATCACGATGCAGATCTCCTTGGGCGGCTCCCCCAGCCAGCCCGTCGCTCCGAGTG
This sequence comes from Gemmatimonadota bacterium, assembly GCA_039030015.1. GTDB lineage: Bacteria > Gemmatimonadota > Gemmatimonadetes > Longimicrobiales > Gaopeijiaceae > UBA2589. The sequence continues at coordinate 64,245 of JBCCEZ010000001.1, forward strand.
GTGTCACGAGCGCAGCCCGGAATCGATCGTGGCGTGCACTTGGGCGACGGTCATCGGAAGTTCCTGCCCCAGACTCTTCGCGATCGAACGCACGAGACGCTCCTTCATCCTACGGGCCGAGGCGGCCGAATCTCGCTCGAGTATCCGGGCTCGGTCCAGGTCCAACACCCATGCTGCCTCCCTCGGGTCCCGCGGGATCAGGATGTTCCCGGCGTGGAAGTCGACGTGGTGCACTCGGGCGTCTCCCAGAGCTCGGATCAAGCCACCTGCGGCCACGAGTGCCGTGGAGACGGAGTCGATCGCTGCGCCGGGAGTGAGGACCGCGGACAGCGGCGTGGCGTCGGGCACGAACTCCGTCACGAGGTCACACCGATAGAAGGCCCCGTCTGACGAGCATACTCCCGCGACAATGGCCGGCGTCCGCACCGCGCGCTCGCGGGCGACGACCGAGGCGCCCAACTCGCGGACCGGGCGGGCTCGACCGACCCTCAGATACCGGTCGACCAAGGCTCCCGCCATTGCGCCGCCGCGCCGGTAGTGACGGATCGCCCAGCGCTCTGCCGAGGTCGGCCCCGGGCCGGGCGCCGGTACGACGTGTACCGGGCCTCGCCCACCGTGGAGCGGCGCAGTGTGCGCGTTCTCTTCGGGTGCCGTGCGTTCTACCCGGGTCGGTACGATCCCAGCTCCGTCGAGGAGGTGCTCTTCTATGGCGTGCACGGCGTCGTGCCATGCGTACGAGCCCCATCGCCCCCGGAGCGGCACATAGCCGATCGGGAGGTCGAGGGAGGTCACGCCTCTTCGGCCCCCTCCGGCGTCTCGACGAGGTAGATGCCCGGTCCGTCGAACGTGTGTCCCTTCACTTTGACCCGGAATGTGTATTGGCCTGCTTCCGGGAAGATCACGCCTTCCATCGGCATGATGAGGGGAGATCGCGCGGGGGGTTGGTCCTCGGCGACTTGGTGCACCTCGGTCTCGCCTTCCACGGTCAACGAGATCTGGCCGTTCTCGTGCTCCAAGTCCGCCTTGAAGAGGTACCGCCCGTGGTCGGCCCGGTCCCACTCGATGACCAGGACCAACACGAGCTGGTCCTGCTTGGCCGGGAAGCCGGGGGCGGACAGGTCGTGGAAGACGCCCTGGATGTCGACCTTACCCTCGGGTGTCGGTCGGGCTGCGTCGCAGACGGCGGAGAAGCGAAGGCGCATGGAATCGGGTCGCAGGGTTTGGGTCGAGTTCAGTCGGTGGGGGCGCCCCAACCGCCGCCCCCGGGGGAACGGATGCTGATGATGTCACCGGCGTCGACCGAGAACGACGCCTTTCCGGGCAGTGGAGACTCGACGCCATCTCGGATGAGCACGTTCTGGCCCGGTGCTCCATCGGCGCCACCTCGAAAGCCCGAAGGCCCGCGGGTCCTGCGTTCGCACAGCAGCGCGACGCGCGCGGGCCCCAGCACCTGAATGTCTCTTCTGAGGCCGTCCCCACCACGGTGGACGCCGTCGCCCCCCGAGTCGCGCCGGATCCCGTACGCCGTCATGCGGAACGGGTATGCGTGTTCGAGGGCCTCGATGGGCGTGTTCAGGGAGTTGGACATGTGGACGTGCACGCCGCTCAGCCCCGGCCCATCGGGCCCCGCGCCCATCCCTCCGCCCACCGTCTCGTAGTACGCGAAGCGAGCCCCGGTCCGCGGGTCGACTCCACCCACCGTCGTGTTGTTCATCGTGCCTTGGGACAACGCCGGCATGAGATCCGGCAGAGCCTCGGCGAATGCTCGAAGGAGTACGTCGGTGATTCGTTGGCTCGTTTCGACGTTTCCGGCCGCGACGGATGCCGGAGCGAGCGAGGCGACGAGCGAGCCCTCGGGCATCACGAGTCGAACGCTGTTCATCGACCCGCCGCCGGCCGGAAGCGGTTCTCCCAACAGGGCTTCGACGACGCATCGGACCACGTACCGCGCCGCCGACGAGGTGATGGCCGGCACCGCGTTGACGCCCCCGGGCACTTGGTCGGACGTACCGGTGAAGTCGACGTCGAGCGTCTCTCCCGACAACGTCATCGTCACTCGGATCGGTACCGGGCCGGAGCCGAAACCATCGTCTTCGATCCAGTCTTCGCCGCGATAGACGCCGTCCGGAATCTGCGAGAGGCCGGCTTCGACGAGGCGGTCCGCGTAGGCGATCAACTCGTCCATGGCGGCGAGCGTATCGGTCGTGCCGCGCCGAGCCGCAATCTCCCGTAGGCGGGTCCCCCCGGCGTGCAACGCGGCCAGTTGAGCGTCCAGGTCGCCGGCTCGCTCCACCGGGGTGCGGACGTTGGCCAGGATGAGTCGCCAGAGGTCGTCGTCCCGCTCGCCGGCTCGCCACAGGAGCACAGGGGGGATCCGAAGCCCCTCCTCGAAGATCTCGCGTGCTAAGGGCATCGAGCCCGGGGTGGATCCACCGACATCGCTGTGGTGGGCTCGCGAGGCGACGTAGCCGAGCAGGGATCCGTCAGGGGCGAACACGGCGGAGATCAATGTGATGTCCGGCAGGTGTGTCCCGCCTCGGAAGGGATCGTTCAAGCAGGCCACGTCCCCCTCGCCCAGGCTGCCGAGCTCCGCGAGGGCGGCATCCACGCTCATCGGCATGGCGCCCAGGTGGACGGGCATGTGATCCCCCAGCGAAACGGCTTCTCCCGCGGGGTTGTACAGCGCGCACGAATAGTCGCGCCGCTCCTTGATGTTGGGAGAGAACGAGGCGCGCCTCAGGGCCGCCCCCATCTCCTCCGCAAGCGCGGTGAATAGGTGGCGGAAGACCTCGAGTTCGACGGCGTCAGGACCGCGGCGACCGGTCAATTCAACTCCAGTTTATCCCGAATCGATTCAAGGTTACGTTATACGGCTGAAGGTAAGAGCATGGCACGGCGCGCTGAAGGTGCGCCAAGATCCACACGAAGCCCGGAGGGCGATTTGTCGCACGAGAAGCTTCTCGACCGAGCCCGTGACGAGCTGTTCAGTCACGTGCACCGCTGCGGCGTGCTGCAGGCGGAAGAGGATGATCAGAAGCACTGGATGGACGAGACGATCGACTACATCGGGGAGCGTTACCCCGATTTGACGGATGCGGATCTGCAGAACCTGCACACGATCGGTATCCGTTTCTGCAAGCCGGCCATCGCACACGGCGCCGCGAGCGCCGCGAAGGCCGTGGAAGAGGTAACGGTCGGCTGATTCGGACGGACTTCGCCTAGGAAGTCGCAACGGAGGCGGGGTGCTACGCACCCTGCCTCCGTTTCCCGTTTCACCCCCCGACGAAGCCCTGAAATCGTGTTGGTATGGCGACGTTTCGCCGCGGGTAGCGTCAAAAGAGGCGGCCTTCTATACTTCGGCCCTCTTTTTTCCGGGATGAGCACGGTCGTGGGCGAAACACCGCAACTCGACAACGCCAAAGCGCTGCTGGCCAAGTACTACGCGGGGCAGCAGATGCCGTCACCGAACGGCGGCTTTCTCATGCTGTTAGGCATCCGGAGCATCCAAGCCGGTGGCGCAATCGGAATCTTCGAGTGCAGCGTCTCGTCGATTCGCTATAGCCTCGACATTCCCAAGGCGACCCGGACCGAGCGGAAGAAGGTGAAGGAGTCTCTGGACGTCGGCCGCGAGCCACCGTGCCCACGGTGTAGCGGTCTCGACACCCGCCTGACCCGCGCTGGCAAACAGTTGGTGTGCGGTACCTGCGGGGTGGCCTACGGGAAGGCCTGATTCGGGGCGAATTCGTACCGAATTGAGGGTGGTTCGGCTTTCGGCCGAGCATTAGCTTTTCAAGGTCTAACCACGGTCGACGACCGATCAGCCTTCAGGGGATTCCGACCCTATGCCCGAAGGGTTCCTCAGCTCCGAGGAATACGACGAGAAGGCTCACAAGCTGTACAACGACGGCGACTACGAAGGGGCCCTCGAGATGCTCAAAGAGGGCCTCTCGATCTATCCCAACGCCGTCGAACTCTACGTCGGTTTGGGGTACGCACGCCTGGCTCGCGAGGAGTATGCCTGGGCACGCCACGCGTTCGAGCGCGCCGCGGTGCTCGACCCGGGTCACGAGGATGCGTTGGTCGGACTCGGGGAGACACTGCTCCGCTTCGGTGAGCGGGAGGAGGCGGTCCGGCTCTTCCACGAAGTCGCGGCGATGGGGTTCGACGACGACATCGAGCTTATGCTGACGATGGGGCGCGCGCTGTACCGCGCGGCCATGTACGCGGAGAGCCGAGATGTCTTCGCCAAGGCCGCCGCGGGGCGCCCGGACAGTGCAGAGGCCGCCGCATCCCTGGGCTACGCCCTCCACCGGCTCGGAGACGATGTCGGCGCGGGTCGACAAATCCGGCGCGCCCTCCGTCTCGATGCCGATCTGCACGAGGCGCGCATCTATCTCGGTCACCTCTTGTACGACCGCGGTGATTGGGAAGGTGCCCTCCGGGAGTTCGAACGGGTCGCACCTCAAGAGCACTGGGACCCGCTCGCGGTCTGGCGACTCATGGAGCTCAAGCGAACTCTCTGGCACCTCGATCGTGGAGACGCCCGGCTCGCTCCGTGGGAAGACAGGCTGCGTGAGCTCGAGGCACTCGAGGACCCGATCGACCGCCTACTCGCAGATGTCGAGTCGAGGATGGGCGCGCTGGATCCGGAGCACTACGTGGACCCCAGTCAGCTCGAACTCTTCGAGCGGTCGGTCGACGGCGAGGGTGTGCGCGTCTTGCGCCTTTCCGACGGGAAGGTTCTGCGCGGTGGCTGGATGGATATCGTCCGACAAATGAGGGACTTGGCCGGATTCTCCCACGAGTCCCTCACGGAATACATGCGGCGCATGGCGGAGCGGTGGCACGAGGAGCACTCTATAGAGGTGCCCTTCGCGGATCCCCGTACCTTCTTGAAAGCCGCGCTCGAGGCCGGGTTGATTCGTTTGGAAGCGGAGGAGTAGGGGCGATGTCGGAACAGGTACTCGAACGATTCCACCGCGCGCTGATCGAAGAGATCCAAACGCAGCGACCCGAGTACCTTACCTCTCCGTTCACGGTGGCGGAGATATACCAGAATCTCGTCCCGTACGGCTCTCATCGAGATCGGATCGGCGTCGAGATGAACGGCGACTACGAGGATGCACTGATCCGTCTATTGGCGGGTGAAGGTGGCTACCTCATCCTCGACTCCGAGCACGCCCTGAAGGATCTCCGAGCCGAGCTCGAAGCTCCGAATCCCAACACGGGGCTGTACCGAGAGTTCGCGGCGATCGACGTCCGACTCAATCAGGCGTACCTCGACCTGGCTGCGTCTGCGATGGATCAACTGCCGGACCTCGCATCCCAGTTGGACGCCGAAGAGCCCGTCGGGATGTCCGACTTGGCTCCGGGGTCCGTGACACCGGCGACTCCGGAGGACATCGGGATCGTGCCTCCGGGTGCCGACATCTTCGACCAAGGGAATGGGACCGGTACGGACCGACCCCCGACCTTTCTTCCGGAGGTCGAGGAGTCGACTCGGCCTCGATTGGAGCCCGAGTTCGTGGACGATGAGCCCGAGACCGACGAGGTCGTGCACACCCCGCCCCCCGCCGTTGCGCTCAGCTCGTCCGTTTCTAACGCGGAGTCGGGTGAGTGGAAGCCCGGAGCCGCAGGTGGGCGTTGCTCATGGTGTAGTGAACAGTTGCCGAGCCGCGACGGACTGAACTTCTGTCCGTTCTGCGGGACCGATCTGAATCTCGTGCCGTGCGCCTCGTGCGGCTCAGCGATCGAGCCTGGATGGAGCTACTGCATCACCTGCGGCGACGCGGTGGGTGCGTGAAACAGGGCGTCTTCGCCCGCCTCCTCCTCTCGAACGTCCCAGGGCTCGTGTGGGTAGCTCTCGGGGCGAGTGTGTCCTTCGCTGCGTGTCGCCCCACCGATCCCGCGCTCGTGCCGGATTCCACGCTCCAAGCCGAGCTGGGCCTCACCGAGAAGGACCGAGTACACACGGTCGCGGTGCAAACCGCTGTCGGGGAGCGAGCTGACCCGGAGCACCTGGTCGTCGAGGAGGGGGATTTGGTCTCCTTCGAGTCGGCCGACGGATTCGTGCACGAAGTCCGCTTCGAACTCGACAGCCTCGACCTCGAGCAGCGGACCTTCCTCACGGATCGCCGCCAAGACGTGTCTCCGCCCCTCGTCTCCAGAGGTGCTCGATTCGTCATGACGCTCGAGGGCGCTCCGTATGGTCGCTACCCGTATCTGCTCCAGGGGAACCGAGCCCCGGGCCGCGGGGTGCTCGTCGTACGAGATCCCAACGCCGGTTGATCGTGTCCCTTCCCTCCATCTTCTGACACTGTGCCTCGAATCGCACTCATTCCCGGCGATGGTATCGGCATCGAGGTCGCCCGGGAGGCCCGCCGGGTCTTGGTCGCCGTCGCCGAACGCGAGTCCCTCGACGTCGAGATGACGGACTGGGATTTGGGCGCCGACCGCTTTCTCCGCGACGGCGTCTCGATCACGGACGAAGAGTTCCGAGCGCTCGACGAGGACCACGACGCGATCCTGCTGGGAGCGCTCGGAGACCCTCGGGTGCCGAGCAATCAACACGCGAAAGACATCCTGCTCGGCATGCGCTTCAAGCTCGATCTCTTCGTGAACTATCGGCCCTGCGCCCTCCTGTTCCCCGAGTTGTCTCCGCTCAAGGAGACGCCACCGTTCCGTCTGGACATCTTCCGCGAGAACACGGAGGGGGAGTACACGGGGATGGGGGGTGGCTTCAAGACCGGGACGCCCGACGAGATCGCGATCGAAGAGAACATCGCGACCCGGAAGGGCGTGGAGCGGATTGTCCGCGCCGCGTTCGACTTCGCGAGTACGCGCGGACGGTCACGGGTCACGCTCGTCGACAAGTCCAACGCCATGCGGCACGTCGGTGGCCTCTGGCGGAGGGTGTTCGCTGAGGTGGCTTCCGAGTATCCGGCGATCGAGACCGACGCCATGTATGTCGACGCGATGGCGATGGACCTCGTTCGACGTCCGTCACGGTATGAAGTTGTGGTCGCGGGTAACCTCTTCGGAGACATCGTCAGCGATCTCGCCGCCGAGGTGACCGGTGGGTTGGGGCTGGCTCCGTCCGCCAACGTGCACCCGGGCCGAAACGCCCTCTTCGAGCCGGTCCACGGTTCGGCACCCGATATCGCGGGCTCGGGGCGAGCCAACCCTATCGGAGCGATCCGCTGTGTCGGTCTCCTCATGGATCACTTCGGGAAGCCCACCGCTGCCGACCTCATCGAGCGCGCGGTCGTGGCATCGGTCGAGGCCGGTCAGACGACGCCGGATCTCGGTGGGACACTCAGCACCGAAGACGTCGGACGTTGGTTCGTGGATCATCTCGAGGCCGCATATGCCGGATAACGCCGACGCTCAGGAGCAGAGGACATGAGCGAACGACGCACGATTGGGCAGATCCTCACGCACGCCGGGCGGATCGACGAAGAGGACGTGGCCCGCGCCCTCGAGTACCAACGGGAGCACGGGGGCTTCTTCGGAGAAGCGCTGGTGGGTTGTGGCCTGGTGTCCGAGGAGGAACTCGAGTGGGGGCTCGCGTCTCAGTTCGACCTTCCGTTCATCTTCCCGGATGCACAGGCGGTCGACCTCGACGCTTCCGCTCTCGTGAGCCCGGATTGGGCGCTGCGGCACCTGGCGCTCCCCATCTTGGCGACGGACACATCGCTTCAAGTCGTCATCGACTCCCCGCTGAAGACGGAGCCGATCGAGGAGCTCGCGGAACGCACGGGGCTGACCATCGAACGTTCTCTCGCGATGGGGCCGGCGATCCGGTCCCTGATCCGCGAAGTGTTCGCCCGAATCGCGGCGCACGACGAGACGTCTCACGACCCGATGTCGATCGCCGGCTTCCTCGATGAGGTGGCTGGAGTAGAGTCGGGGCGCTTCGGTATTTCAGTCCGAGCGTCCCTCGCCGTGGCCTGGTGGACGAAGGCCGGCTCCGTCCAGCGGGCGCCCCTGGTTGGGGATTGGCGGGCGGACCTGGCTGCCGCGCTGACCCCGACCCCGGAGGACGGGGCCGCTGGTCGCGACCGGGCGACGTGGCTCGCTGACCTTCGGCCTGCGGGATCGACGATACCCGTGACGGTGGAGTTGATCGCGGACGAATCCGGGCGGGAGTACCTCTTCCGACGAAGCGGGGTGGCCACGAGTCTGAGCAAGCGCTTCACCCCTCCTCCTGCGGTCGTCGCCGACGAGGTGAAGATGCTCACGCGCTCCGGTCGTGCGCGGTTCGTGGTGACGACCGAGCCACCGGAGCTCGGCCATGATCTCCTCCCTCACCTACCGGCGATCTTCCTGAACCCGCTCTGGCGGAGCCTGTACATCCATGCGTCGGATCAACCGGTGGCCGACGAGGCGTTCAGCCTGCGCATGGACGCCGACCCGGCGTCTTGGGGTGCCGAGATCGAAGCGCTCCGGACCTTTCATTTCGACGCGGTGACCGTCGACCTCTCCGGCGGCGACGCCGACTGGGCGGAAAGCTCACTGGACGTCGGTTCGGTGGCGTTCCTGCTCTGGTCCATCGAAGCCCTTCCCGCTGCGTATGAGGCCGGGATTCGTTGGCACCTGCATGTCCGACAAGACCAAGACAACGAACTCGAGTGGTCGTTGCGGCTACTCGCCACGGACTAACTGACCCATGGCTCAGATCGATCAATTCCTGAAGGTGCTCGTCGAGCAAGGAGGGTCCGACCTCCATCTCACGGTGGGCTCTCCCCCGGTGATGCGCGTCCACGGGCACCTACAGCGCATCAAGTTCCGTGAGCTCTCCAACGCCGACATGGAGGCGCTGGTCTACGAGATCATGGAGGAGGAGTGGCGGATTACCTTCATCGATCGCCAGGACTACGACTTCGCCTACGAGATCGAAGGTCTGGCTCGATTCCGCGTGAACGTCTTCTGGCAGCGGAAGGGGCTCGGCTGCGTCCTCCGCACGATTCCATCGACGATCCTCTCGGCGGATCAACTCGGCCTACCCGACGCAGTCCGAAAGCTGACGATGCTCACGAAGGGTCTAGTACTCGTGACCGGGCCGACGGGATCGGGGAAGAGCACAACGCTTGCCGCGATGGTCGACCTGATCAACGACTCGCGGACCGATCACATCCTCACGATCGAAGACCCGATCGAGTTCGTACACCCGAACAAAAAGGCGCTCATCAACCAGCGCGAGATCCGGACGAATACGAAGAGCTTCTCCAACGCCCTTCGGGCTGCCCTCCGTGAGGACCCGGACGTCATCCTGGTCGGAGAGATGCGCGACCGAGAGACGATCGAGCTGGGCATCACCGCCGCGGAGACCGGGCACCTCGTCTTCGGGACGCTGCATACCAACTCGGCACCGAAGACGGTCGATCGGATCATCGACGTGTTCCCCGCGGACGAGCAGGAGCAAATCCGCTCGATGCTCGGGGAGTCTTTGAAGGGGGTGATCGCTCAGGTACTGCTTCGCCACAAGGACGGGAATAGTCGGATGGCGGCCATGGAAATCATGGTCGGCACCTCCGCGATCGGGAATCTGATTCGGGAAAACAAGGTCCATCAGATTCCGTCGATCATTCAGACGGGAAAGAAGGACGGAATGCAGCTGCTGGATCAGCACATCCTGGAGTTCCTGATGGCCGGCAAAATCACGCCGGAGGAGGCCTACATGAAGTGCAACAACAAACAGGCCTTCCTCCAACACCTCCCCAAGCCGCCCGAGAACGAGTTTTCCTAGTATGCTGGCCACACGTGCGGACGACCTACCGAAGCTCTTGGCCGAGGTCGGACGGCAGACCGCTCAGGTCGATCAGATCTTCCGCGACCACTCTACGGAGCAGCTTCGGTGGAGGCCGGATCAGAAGGGCTGGTCGGTCATGGGGCATGTCGCGCATATGAGCATCATCAACGTGCCGTACCTCGACGCGATCGAGGAACGAGTCGGCAGAGAATCCGGGTCTACGAGCGCCGGACCATGGTCTCACCCGTGGTTCTCGAGGTATTTCGCGACGTCGATGGAGCCTCCGGTGACGCGCCGCTTCAAGACGATGAAGTCGATGGTTCCGGACCTCGGGTCCGACCCCGAGACCGAGCTCGCGACCTTCAAAGCGGCCCAGACGAAGATGACCTCCGTCATCGAGGCATGTCGGGGCGTGGACCTGGGGCGGGTTCGTTTCGCGTCCCCCTTCTTCCGCCTCTTCCGGTTCTCGATCGGCGGGGGACTCGGACTGCTCCTCGCGCACAACCGACGCCACATCTGGCTCGCCGAGGAGGTCATGGCCCACGCGTCGTTTCCTCGAGACTGATCCGGCGCTCGGACACCGACGATCGCCCGGGTTTCGCTAGCTTTAGGGTGAACTGCCGCTGAGCGTGGGGGTACTCCAGGCTCCACGGAATCTGAACACCCCTATAGATCGAGGTTTCATGTCTACGCAGGGTCACTCCCGCGACGTCGTCATCCTTTCCGGGAAGCGCACCGCCTTCGGCACATTCGGTGGCTCTCTTCGGGATTTCACCGCATCGGATCTCGGTGTCTTCGCGAGCGAAGCCGCCATCGGTGCCGCCGGCATTTCGGCCGATCAGGTCGACCACACGTTCTTCGGCAACGCTCTTCAGACTTCTTCCGACTCGATCTATCTCGCACGACACGTGGCGTTGCGCAGCGGGATTCCTCAGGAGAGCGGTGCGCTGACCGTGAATCGCCTCTGCGGCTCGGGCTTCGAAGCCATCGTGCAGGGAGCGAAGGAGATCGTGCTCGGCGAAGCGGACGTCTGCCTGACCGGTGGAACCGAGTCGATGAGTCAGGCTCCTCACGTCGTGCGTGGTGCACGTTTCGGAAAGCAGCTGCGCCTCGGTCCGGCCGGCGGCCAGTTCGAGGATCTTCTGTGGGAGGCCCTGCTCGACACGAACTGCGATCTGACGATGGCGCAGACGGCGGAAGAGCTCGCGGACCGGTACGAGGTCACGCGCGAGGAAGCCGATCAGGTGGCGTACGACTCCCAGCAGCGCGCCAAAGCTGCGTGGGATGCCGGGCACTTCGATGCCGAGATCGCCGAGGTCGTGATCAAATCACGGAAGGGTGAGAAGACCTTCGCGACCGACGAGCACATGCGCCCCGAGACGACGATGGAGGCGCTCGGGGGCCTGCGGCCGTACTTCCGAAAGGACGGGCTGGTGACCGCGGGGAACGCCAGCGGAATCGGTGATGGTGCGGCCGCCGCCGTTCTCGCCGGTGCCGACTGGGCGGAAGCGAATGGCATCCAGCCGATCGGGCGGATCGTGTCCTGGGGCTTCGTCGGTGTCGAGCCGCAGGTCATGGGCATCGGTCCGGCGCCTGCGGCGCGACTCGCGCTGGAGAAGGCCGGGCTCTCTCTAGACGACATGGACCTGGTCGAGGTCAACGAGGCGTTCGCGCCCCAGTACAAGTCGGTCGAGAAAGAACTCGGCCTCGACCCGGAACGGACGAACGTCAACGGTGGCGCGATCGCGATCACGCACCCGCTTGCAGCGTCCGGCGCGCGGATCACGATCCACCTCGTGCACGAGCTGCGCCGCCGCGGCAAGAAGTTCGGTCTCGGTTCGGCATGCATCGGTGGCGGCCAGGGCGGTGCGGTCGTCGTCGAGGCGTTCTGATCCGGTAGCGTACGCGCGTCGTGTCCGATCAACCGGGCCGCAGCCTGACCCGTCGAGAGTTCGACGCGGTCATTCGGCGTGCCGCGGAGCTCTCGGCCACTGATCCGACGGGCGGCGAAGGGGCACTCACAGAGGGAGAGCTGCTTCGTATCGCGGGCGAGGTCGGGTTGCCCGAGGCGCACATCCGGCGGGCGCTGGCCGAGGTCCGTTCCGGTGAGACCGGAGGCGGTCCGATCGATCGGATCTTCGGACCCGCGGTCGTGCGTGTGTCCCGAGTGGTCCAGGGCAGCGTCGACGATTTGGTCACCGAGATCGACGAATTCTTGGTGGCCAGCCAACTCCTCCAGCGGGTTCGGAAGGGCGTCGACATGCTGCAGTATCGGCCCGCGGTCGACTGGGCTTCTCAAGTCGCGCGCGCGGCCAGCTTCTCGTCGCGGAAGTACTACATCAATGCGGCGAAGTCGGTCGAGGTGCACTTGGAACAGGTCGACGATGAGCGCGTGCTCGTGGAGTTCGTCGTCGATCCGGGCACCCGGGGGGAAGACCTTGGCGGTGCCGTCTTCGGTGGTGGCATCGCAGGCGGTACGGCCGGGGCCTTCAGCGGTGTGGGACTCGCCACGGTGGCCCCGTTGGGCCTTGCGGTGGCCGGGGGAGTCGTGGTCGGGGCCGGGTTGTGGACGGTCATTGGGTACGCGACCGGCCGGAATCACCGCCGCAAGATCGAAGAGGTCCGAGACGAGATCGAAGGAGTACTCGACGTGTTGGAGCGGGGCGACCCGCTCGAACCTCCTCCTCCGTCGTGGAGGCGTTGGGTCAAGCGGCATTTCCACGGCGTTGCCCGGGATTTGATGGGCGACGACGACGACGATGACGAACGGAATAGATCTAGGCGTCGACGGAGTCGTCGGCGCGATTAAACTGCGATGGAGGACGGAGTGAACATCAGTACGGTGGGTGTGGTCGGCTGCGGCCTGATGGGAAGCGGGATTGCGGAGATCGCTGCGAAAAGCGGGTTCTCCGTGAAAGTCCGAGAGGTCAACGCGGACGCGCTGGCGGCCGGAGAGAAGCGGATCCGGAAGTCGATGGATCGCGCGGTCGACAAGGAGAAGCTCACGGCTGAAGACCGAGACGCGGCGTGGGCGCGACTCACGTTCACGACCGAGGTGTCGGACCTCGCGGATTGTGACCTCGTTATCGAGGCGATCGTCGAGGAGCTTGAGGCGAAGAACGAACTGTTCGGCGCATTGGACGAACTCTGCGGAGAGCAGACCATCTTCGCCTCGAATACGTCGTCCCTGACGATCACGGACATGGCGGCCGCGACGAATCGCCCGGACCGCTTCGTGGGCCTGCACTTCTTCAACCCCGTGCCGGTCATGAAGCTCGTGGAGGTCGTGCGGACGATCGCGACGTCGGACGAGACGTTCGACCGGGCGTTCGCCTTTTCCAAAGCACTCGGGAAGGTGCCGATCGCGGCGAAGGACAACTCGGGCTTCGTCGTGAACCTGCTGCTGGTCCCCTACATGCTCGACGCGATTCGACACCTCGAGCGTGGTGTCGCGACGATCGAAGACATCGACACGGGCATGGCTCTCGGGTGCGGCTACCCGATGGGACCGTTCACCCTGTGCGACTTCGTCGGCATCGACACGCTCTACAAGATCAGTGAGATCATGTTCGACGAGTACCGCGAAGAACGGTACGCGCCCCCTCCGCTGCTCAAGCGGATCGTCGCCATGGGTCGGTACGGCCGGAAGACCGGCATGGGCTTCTACGACTGGTCGGGAGAAAAGCCGGTACCTCTCCCCGTCTGAGGGCATGGGCCCCGATTGGCGCGCCGCGTCATCGGGGCCCATACTCAAAAACAGCCCCCTTACCCCCCCGGTTCATGATCGTCGTCCAGGCCCTCGATCCGGCACTCCGAAAAGCAGCGCTCCGCGCGGCTGATCAGGAGGAGGACGTGGTCACGGACGCCCGGCTCGCCCAAGGGGCCCTCGAGTACGGCTTTCCGCGACTGATGGTGCGGGAGGCCTCCCGAAGAGGGCTCGCTGCGCCGGAGGGGGTGCCGGTCCTCGAGGTCGATGCGGCGATGCGTCGGCGGTGGGAGCAGGAACGACTGAGCCATGAGCTCCCGCTCACCCGGTTGGATCATCTGACGAGCCGCCTGGAGCTGGAGTTCGCCCGGATGGGGCGCGGGGCGTCTTGGGCGGATCGGACATTGGCCGAGCTGGCGCGAGCATCTGGAGCGCGTCTCCCCGTATCGCTCCGATCGTTCGGCCGTCGTGTCATGGAGTTCCCGAGGCACTACACCACGCTCTTTCCCCTTGCCGACGCGTGTGGCACCTCCCGTGGCGCGCTCAAAGCTCGTTTTCGGCGGCGAGGGCTCCCGAGTCCGTCGACCTACCTGCGTTGGTTTCGGATCTTGGCGGTCGCGGAGGTGCTATCCGAACGCCATCTCACCGTCGCCGATGCCGCGCGTCGATGTGGCTTCACGTCGGACGGGAACCTCTGTCGCATGATGGCGAACGTCACCGACATGACGCCGTCGCAGATTCGGTCCCAGCCGGGACGTCGAACCCTCCTGCTCGGCCTGACGTGGCGACTCCTGACCCCGGAGCATCTCGAGGGGTGGGCGGCGTTGGACGACATCTTCGACCACCGAGCCGCCTAGGGGTCGAAAAAAACGGCCCTCCCGCGAGGGAGGACCGTCCAGACTCAACGAGTCTCGGTTCGGCTAGGGCCGCTTCCGCCGTTGGCGGCGACGCTCCCTACGAATCGCCGCTTCGCGCTTACGCTTCCGTTGCGCGCTGGGCTTCTCGTAGTACCGACGCTTGCGCAATTCCGAGTACAGGCCGGAGCGCTGCACTTTGCGCTTGAAGCGCCGGAGAGCCCGGTCGAGGCTTTCGTTGTCCTGAACGACGACTTCCAAGAGGATCACATCCTTGGGTAAAGCTGAACTTCCTAGAGCGCAAAAAGCTAAATGGACCTCCGAACCGGGGCAACGGCGGCCGCGGTCAGGGGAGGCGCCCCTCCCGATGGAGGGTGTGGGCGTAGACCCGGTACGTTCCGGGGCGGGCCAAGTAGTCGGCCGCCCACACTTCGAAGTCGGGCAGGGGCAACTTGTCCTCGATGAAGTCGACCACCATGCGCGCGAACTGGACCCGGTCCCGGCTACGGAAATCGATCGACTCGCCATCCAGGATCGTATCCACCGCTCGATCGAAGTCCTCTGGATCCACCAAGCAAATGAAGTGCGCGACCTGGTCGAGCCTGTACGACTCGTACAGCGAGCGAAGTCGGTCGATTCGGTCCGCGGGGACGGGCACGTCGTCCTCCGTCCACTCGCCGGCGATGTCGACGGCACTCTCCGCGAGGAGGGAACGGAACCGACCACGAAGGTGAGGTTCGCGGTCTCCCCGCTCTCGCGCCGCCGTATGTCGCGCCGAGTCGAGCAGCCCTCTCAATAGAGGCCGGCCCAGGCTGCGCGCCTTGTCGTGGATCTCCGCCTCGGACTCTTCCACGAAAATGTCTGTCGTGCGGACCTCGTCGTCCGAGACTTCGCTATGGCTGGGACGGAAGGAGAAGTACCCGTGCCAGGTGCCCACGGTCGAGGGAAAGGTGACGAGGAAGCAGGCCCACGAGTCGTCGTCCGAATCGAGGAAGCCGACGGAGCGCCGTCGTTCCTGTTCGAGTGCGGTTAGAATGGCGGAATCCTGCCGATGCCTGACGGCCGATGTGCATGTGGGGGAAGCGGTTACGGGGGAAGTTGTACGACTCCGTACCGGTCTGCAAGACAGATGTTTATTGGTGTTCGTCAGCCTTGCTCTCCCGGTAAACAGATTGTTATCCTGAGAATCCGTCCCTGATTTCGACGTGTGAGCCTCGACATGCACCTCAACACCACCGCGGACGCCCGGCCGGAGGCCATGGGTGACGTCCCAGGCATCTGTGAGTTGCCGCTGACCCGAGCCGTCGTTCAATACCGCGACGTGCACGAAATGGACACGCCAGGAGGGCGGATCGAGGACATCGGTCTCGCCCTCGTCGTCGAAGGGAGGTACGCCGCCACGTCGGAGGCGATCGACCTCGGCAGTGGCCGCGTGAAGGTGCTCGATCTGAGTACCGAACTCGTCGTGCTCGACTGGGTGTACGAGCCGACCGTCGATCACGTGTCGGAGCTCATCACTGCGAGTGCCGCCACGGGAGAGGTCGGAGCGCTGACCCAATACGGTCGCCGCCTCGGGCTGCGGATTCTCGAACGAGTCGGCTTCGGCCCTCTGACGCGTCCCACCTTCTTGCGTGTCGGCTTCCGTGACATTTGTCGCGATCTCGACCTGCACGAAGGGACGTCGATCCGGTTCATTCTCGGGCCGGGTCGCCTCACGCGGGCGCACCTCGACTACGACGCGTGCGCACTCGAGTTCAGGACGGCCTTCACGGACGCCGATCCCCAACTCGAGCACGCGCTCGCGGACGCGTTCCCGAACGCCGTGCTTCACCGACGAGAGCCGACGAGTGCGGCCGACTCGGTTTCGTACCACGTGCGGTTCCCGCTCCCGACGACCTTGATGGAGACGCGGGCCGCGCTGGCCTCGATGCGTCGGGGTCTCGGTGCGCTGATGGCGCGATTCGAACCCGATCGCTTCGCCTCGATGGAGGAGGTCCTCGACACCTTCGGCGTTCGGGAGACGCTCGCGGGCCTGCACATCCACGAGGCGATCAGCGAGGTGGTCACCGTGCCGCCTCCCGATGCCGGATCGCACGTCGTCCATTGAGTGCCTCCGCCGTTCACTCTGATCTGACGGACCTCGTTCCGTCGACACAGGAGGAGGAGCGCGCCGCCTACGAGGCGTACTGTCGGCGGCAGGCTCGTGCGTTGGTCGGTCTACTCCCGACCGAGGCTGTCCGTCCTCTGTACCGGCGTGCACTAAAGGAGGGCGTCCCCCACTCGGAGGACGATCCCCTCGGAACGCTGTCCGCCTTCTGTGGCTCGCTTCTTCCGCTGCCACCGATCGAAGTGTGGCGCGAGGACCGAGCGGCACACCCCGAAGCTCACCTGGAGGACCTCGAGGTCGCCGCGCAATCGCCGACGGCCGCCGACCCCGTGACGCTCGAGGCACGCTTCCTTCCCCGGAGTCGGGGCGCGTGGACGGCTCGCTTGAGAGGCTTCCGCGACGCTGAGGGGTGGAGGGGCTTCATCGCCTTCGAAGATGGTGGGTCGGGTCGAGTTCACCGAACCGCGCTGATCTTCCGCGAGGAAGACGCCATCGACCTTCGTTCGCGGTTCTTGAGCTTTGAACCAACGACGCTCGAGGCCTTTCTCAGGTCGGCTCTGCCGTAGCGATTTTTTGTAAAAATCGCGTCACGGAGTGTGAGCGACGCCGGTGGGTGCGGCGTTCCCAAACCCGCTGTGTTTCTTGAACTTCCGAGCCAGGGCGGCCTTGGAGGGTAAGCTGCGATCCGCATCGGGAACAGTTGGATTTCGAAAATTGGGTGTTTTGTAAGTCATTGCGGTGCAATGATTTACGAAATGGGAAATTATCACGATTTTCCGCCATCGAGGCCTTGCGTGCCTCCTGGGTCCTCGATAGAGTATTCCCTACTTCGAGGTTGCTAGCGCCTCTGCTTACCGCTCCGTCCCCCCAGTGCGGAGCGTTCGCGCCCCCTGGTAAAGCATTCGTTTTTCCACCGTCGAACGTTGGGAGAGGTGTGTCTATGTGGGAAACCCGGTCCGTCCAGCTTTCCGTCCGCTTGCCGCACGACATCGCGGCCCAGGCGGAGGAAGTTCAGGAGCAGGATCCAGATTTCCTGAGCCGTGTCGTCCTCTATGGACTGACGCGCCGATCCATCTATCGCCACCTGCGTGAGAACGACGCAGAGGCGTCTCAGGGGGATGATGCCTCCACAGGCGGGGAGGCACTGCCGGCCACGCCCTGACGCAGAAACGCTTGCGTCCATAAGCCCTTCGGCTCAAACGTAGGCGCGATCCGCACAACGAGTTACGCGGCTCGCCCTCCGAGGGTCGGGGGCTTGTTCACGTCCGGTGGAGGCACTCGGGTGGACACAGGCCAGGAAGGCTCCGAAGAGTCTCTCAGCGTCCTGCGCGCGAAGTATCACGACTACTGTTCCGCGCAGGTGGCCGATCTTCTCGTGTACATGAGTCCCGACGAGATCTACCTCCTCGCCCACCGGGCGGCGCGCGAGGACGGCAGGGACGGTGAGGTGTCCTACGCCGAGATGGTCCGCGTCGCGACCGAGTGGCTCGCGAAGCGCGTGGCTCTCCCGCCGTTCGAGGTGTGGGTCGAGGACTACCGCCAACACCCCGATCGATACGAAGAGTACTTCATGGGACTCTGGCGCGAAGAGGTCGACGGAGCCCCGCCCGACGCCTAGGGCAGGGCGGTCCCGCTAGAAGGGGAGGTCGTCGTCCGGTTCCGTCATCGAGGGGGACGGACCACCCGACGGGCCGGCGGGGCTGAATCCGCCGCCACCGCCACCGCCTCCCTGACCACCGCCCGTGGACCCGAGCATCACCATCTCGTTGACCACGATGTCGGTCCAGTACTTCGTGCCCCCCTCACCTTCGGTCTGCGAATACTCGATCCGTCCTTCGACGTAGAGGCGGTCCCCCTTCTTCACCCACTGCTCGACGATGTCGACGAGTCGACCGAAGAAGGTGAGGCGGTGCCACTCGACCTTCTCCTTCGGCTGTCCCGAGTTGCGGTCCGTCCATGACCTGTTCGTAGCGAGAGAGATCTTGGCCACACGAGCGCCCGAGGTCGTGGAACGGATTTCCGGATCGTTTCCGACGTTTCCGATCAGCATGACTTTGTTCAGGGAACGGCTCATGGCGTGTGGCTCTCCGGCGGCAGGGGTCCGCGGCTGAGGGGGTGGACGGGCTCCGCGACGCGACCGCGACAACCGTCTTCGGAAGCGCCGAAGGTATACGAGTTCGACCCGATTCACCATCGCGATGCGGGCCGCTATCTTCACGCTTCGAACCGACGAATCCCGAAGGAGTGAGCGCTCCGATCATGGCCGACTTGGAGTACGTACGTGTCGAGTGGGACGGCGAAATCGCCGTGGTTTCCATCGACCGCCAGGAGAAGCTCAACGCGTTGAACGCCGACGTCGTGCGTGAGATCGGCGTCGTCTTCGATGGCCTTCGGGACGACGACAACGTCCGCGGCGTGATCCTGACCGGAGCGGGCGACAAAGCGTTCGTGGCCGGTGCGGATATCGGGGAACTCGCGACGATGAATTCGGTGTCCGGGGTGCGGGTCAGCCGAGACGGACAAGACGTCTTCCGCGCCATCGAGCTCTTCCCCAAGCCCGTCGTGGCGGCGGTCGGTGGCTACGCGCTCGGTGGCGGCTGTGAGCTGGCGCTGGCCTGTCACATGCGCGTCGCGAGTGAGAAGGCTCGCTTCGGCCTCCCGGAAGTCGGTCTCGGGATCATCCCCGGGTACGGTGGGACGATTCGTCTCGCGCGGCTCATCGGCTTGGGGCGCGCCATCGAGCTCACCCTCACGGGCGACATGGTCAAAGCCGATCGCGCCTATGAGATCGGGCTCGTGTCTTCGGTCGTCGCTCCAGAGGACCTTCTCGAGGAAACGAAGACCTTCCTGAGAAAGGTGACCAAGAACGGGCCGGTGGCCGTGCGGATGGCTTTGGAGTCGATCTATCGCGGCCTCGACACCTCGACCGGAGAGGCCCTCGGCTTCGAATCCGCCCTCTTTGGACTCCTCGCGTCCACGGACGATATGCGCGAGGGGATGCAGGCGTTCCTGGAAAAGCGGACGCCCGACTTCAAGGGTTCGTAGGGAGGTACCGCCGCGCGGTTTCGAGGCCGTCGGAAGAGTGGATGCGGAAGTGCCGAATCGTTAGATTTGGCCTATGGATTATGCGACTTCCCGCGCTCCCCGGTCGTGCGCCTGAGCCGCCTCGACGTGCGCCACTTCCGGAACCTCTCCAACCAGTCGCTGGAGTTCCCACCGGAGGGCGTCGCGCTCATCGGTGACAACGCCCAGGGGAAGTCGAACTTCCTCGAAGCGATCTACTACCTGGAGACGTTGCGTTCCTTCCGGGGTGCTCGCGACGAGCAGATGCTGGCCTTCGACGCGGACGTGTTTCGTGTGGCGGCAACGCTCGAGCCAGACCGTACTCCGGAGGGTCGTGAGCCCGGCCCGCGCGACGTCGCGGCGGGGTTCCAGAAGCGAGGCCGCAAACGGAAGGTCACGATCGACGGCACAGAGGCCGAGAAGGTCAGTGAAGGCCTCGGCCACTTGGCCGCCGTGATCTTCTCGCCCGTGGACGTCGACCTCGTGAGCGGCGGCCCGGTCGAACGTCGCCGCTTCCTCGACATCGTGCTGTCCCTGAACGAACCCGGATATCTGAGTCAGCTCCAGCTGTTCCGGAAGTCGCTGCGTCATCGGAACGCTGCCCTTAAGGCGGGCCAGCCGATCGCGGCGGTGACCGCCTGGGACAACGGCCTCATCGAGGCAGGCGCGCGCGTTATGGTCGCCCGTGCAAGCTGGATCGCCGGTCGCTCCGCTGCATTCTGCGCATACTATGCGCGCATCTCCGACGGCCAAGAGGCACGCATGCTCTACCGGCCGAATGTGCGGGTTGGTGAGGAGGTCCCAGAGGCGTTGGACGGGGTCGAGGAGGCGTTCCGCGCGGCGCTTGCCGATGCACGGGAGGGCGAGCTGCGGCGTGGGGTCACGCTGGTGGGACCCCACCGCGACGACGTGCGGCTCCAGCTGGTCGACGAGGATTCCGAGTTGGATCTACGCGACTACGGCTCGGGAGGACAGCGACGCACAGCCGCATTGGCGTTGCGCCTCATCGAGGCGGAGACGATCCGCGCTCGTCAGGGTCGGAAGCCACTCATCCTCCTCGACGACGTGTTCGCCGAGTTGGACGAAGGGCGCAGTGAGCGAATTCTCGACCTCATCGATGGGGAAGAGACCGGGCAGGTTGTGTTGACTGCGCCGAAGGACGCCGACGTCCGCATCCGTCGAGATCTGCTCCCGAGGTGGCGCATCCGCGCGGGGGTGATCGAAGCGTGATGACCAAGCCGGCGGACAAAGGCCTTCAGCCGATCGCACAGCTGCTCGAGGACGTGCTCACGGAACACGGCGTCCGCGAGCAGATGGAGCAGATGCGTGCGATCACACTCTGGCCCGACGTGGTAGGAGAGATCGTGGCGGGCGCGACGAAGGCTCGCGCGGTCGATGAAGGGGCGCTGATCGTCGCGGTGACGAGCAGCGCGTGGTTGATGGAACTGAACATGATGAAGGGGGACCTACTCGCGAAGGTGAACGAACACCTCGGCGAGTCCCGATTGAACAAGATCGTCTTCGTATTGGCGGAGACTGCCTGAGCGGAGTTGGCATGGCCAAGGAAAAGAAGAAGGGTAGCGACTACACCGCGGGACAAATCCAGGTACTCAAGGGCCTGGAGGCGGTTCGTAAGCGCCCCGGTATGTACATCGGTTCGACGTCGAGTCGTGGTTTGCATCACCTCGTGTACGAGGTGGTCGACAACTCGATCGATGAGGCGATGGCCGGGCATTGCACGCGTGTGACGGTCACGATCCATGGAGACGATTCGATCACCGTCGAAGACGACGGCCGCGGAATCCCCGTCGACATCCACCCGACCGAGAAGGTGCCCGGTGTTGAGCTCGCGATGACGACGCTTCACGCCGGCGGAAAGTTCGACAAAGACACGTACAAGGTGTCCGGCGGACTGCACGGTGTGGGTGTGAGTGTCGTGAACGCCCTGTCGATCTTTCTCGAGGTCGAGATCCGTCGAGGCGGCAAGCTTTACCACCAGCGCTACGAGCGTGGAATCAAGACCAAGGAGCTCGAGGAGAGGGGCAAGGCGGAGGGCTCCGGTACGAAGGTCTCGTTCAAGCCTGATCACGAGATCTTCAGCGAGTTGGTGTACTCGTACGAGGTCCTCTCTAACCGTCTCCGAGAGCTGGCCTTCCTGAACAAGGGACTCGAGATCGTTCTGCTCGACGAGCGCGAGGAGGACCGAGAGGAGTCGTACCAGTACGACGGCGGGATCGCAGAGTACGTGACCTTCCTCCGGGGAAGTCGCGGCGCGCTCCACGACAACATCTGCTACTTCGAGGCGTCGAAGCCCGAGGCCGAGATCGAATTGGCGATGCAGTACGACCAGGGCTTCTCGGAGAACACCCACTCCTTCGTGAACAACATCAACACACACGAAGGGGGCATGCACGTCACCGGCCTCAAGGCCGCCCTGACGCGTACGATCAACGACTACGCCAAGAAGAACAACATCTTCAAGAAGGGCGAGTCGCTGTCCGGTGACGATGTACGTGAGGGTCTGACCTGCGTGCTGAGCGTTCGTGTCATGGAGCCCCAGTTCGAGGGGCAGACGAAGACGAAGCTGGGCAACAGTGAGGTGCGCGGAGCGGTCGAAGCTGCCGTGAACGAGCACCTCGCCATCTTCCTCGAGGAGAACCCGAAGGCCGGTAAGGCCATCATCGAGAAGTCGCTCCAGGCGGCCCGAGCTCGCGACGCCGCCCGGAAGGCTCGCGACCTCGCCCGCAAGAAGAGCGCCCTCGAGGGCGGTGTGTTGCCGGGCAAGCTCGCGGACTGTTCGATCTCCGACCCGTCGATGTGCGAGCTCTACTTGGTCGAGGGTGATTCTGCGGGCGGTAGCGCCAAGCAAGGACGTGACCGTGGGTACCAAGCGATCCTCCCGCTTAAGGGGAAGATCCTGAACGTCGAGCGAGCGCGGATCGACAAGATTCTCTCGAATGACGAGATCGGTGCCATGATCACGGCGATCGGTGCCGGGATCCGGGACGAGTTCGAAATCGGCAAGACCCGATACCACAAGATCGTGATCATGACGGATGCGGATGTGGACGGTGCCCACATCCGAACGCTCCTGCTCACCTTCTTCTTCCGTCAGATGCGGGAGCTGATCGAGGCCGGGTACGTATACATCGCGCAGCCGCCGCTCTACCGGGTCAGGAAGGGCAGGCAGGAGTTCTACGCGTACAACGACGACGAGCGCGACGAGTACATCAAGCGGCTCGGTGGAAAGAGTGGTGAGACCAAGGGCATCCACATCCAGCGCTACAAGGGTCTGGGTGAGATGAACCCGGACCAGCTCTGGAAGACGACGATGGATCCGGAGTCACGTACCATTCTTCGGGTCGAGATCGAGGATGGTGCGATCGCGTCCAACCTCTTCGACCGACTCATGGGGGACGATGTCGAACCACGACGTGAGTTCATCGAGAAGAACGCCAAGTACGTAAAGAACCTCGACGTCTAGGCGGACGTCAGCTTCGTTCTCCGAGCAGGTCTCGAGCATCGACCAGGAGCGCGTCGTGTCGCCGAGCGACTTCGCGGCGTAGGAGCGTCGGCACCGGACGACCGGTGAAGACGATCCGCTGGCGGTTCTCTCGACCGAAGCCGTAACGCGTCTGGCGGATCTGGTCGTCCAATTGGTGTAGAACCGAGGCTGCGTCCTCCCCCGTCGGGCGCCACGCGGTCGCGCCGTAGAAGACGGCCCCGTTGGCGAGCGTACCCGCCACCGGGATGTCCACGTCCTCCCGCCATAGGCTTCCTGTCTCTCGGGCTGTGGTTCCGAAGACTTCGATGGCGCCGGTGCGCATGTGGCTCCGAGCGAGTCCGGGGAGCACCGTCGGCATGTATGCCTCGATGCCGGGTCGGACCGTGTTGGAGTAGTGGGGCCCAGAGTCGCCATACGACTCGGATAGGCGCCAGGGCAACACGTGCAGGAACCAGAAGCGCACGAACGGATCCAGAATCTCGTAGCGACGGGAGCGTGAGCGGTCGGGCGCATCGAGGGAGCGTCGTCCCGTCGTCATCCCGAGTTCGGAGAGGCGCTTGAGATAGGGTGCCAACTGTCCGCTCTGGCTGAGGTCGGGCACTCCTTCGTGGAGCGTGCCCCAGTCGGCGTCGCCTCTCGCGAGCACCGAGAGCGCCGCCACGTACCGAGTCGGAGTTTGGACGTGGCGTTCGAGCCAGGAGAGGGGGGTCTCCGAGAGTGCACCTCCGTCGCTGAGGAGCAGGCGGCGCACGTTCGTCCCGACGGTCACGCTCTGGTCCAACATCTCGAGCACTCTGGGAATACCTCCGAATACTCCATAGGCACGCAGGCGGTGGTGAGGCTGGTTGCCAGGGAGCCATCGCGCCGCGTCTCGAGTGGTCAGCGGGGGCACGTGGATGAGGTCGAATGCGTCAGGAAACCGGTCGGACGTGAGCGCCGCCGCATCGCGGCTCACGAGGACGAAGTGGATCGGAGGTCCGTCGGGCTCGCGTACGGCTTCCGCAAAGAGAGGGCCGACCCGTGCCCGCGCTTCGTGGAGGCGTTCCACATCATCGAGCACGACCACGAAGGGCCCGCTCCCTTCTCGACGAAGCTCGCCGAGCCGGGCGCCCAATTCCCCCCACGACAACGGGGCCGCGTCGGAGCCGACCACGGCCCGGGTGAACGCCTCGCGCTGGAGGACCGAGGGGAGAGGTGCACATCGCAGAGCCACACCTCGATAGTCGGCGAGGGCTTTGCGAACCAGCGCGGATTTGCCGACTCCCGGGAGTCCGGTGACCCCGATGATGGTGGACGTGGGCCGATCGAAGTGACCTCGGAGCGCACCGAGCTCACGCGATCTTCCCACGAGTGTGGACATAGAAGGGCCCAAAATCCGATAACTATGGAATAATTAGCGTAAGCAAACTTATGCAAAAATGAAGACTTTGCCACTTGAGGGCCATCTCGGCCGCCGCGAGCTTCATCCCTTCACCCCGACCACCCCTCCTGTGAGTTCTCGCCTCATGAGCAGAGTGATCCCCCGGTTCGACACCCTGGCGGCGGCCAAGTACGACTCGACGCCCGCGTCCGAGAAGCGCCACCGCACCAACCTCGAAGAGGTGTACGGCGAAAACGTCTTCTCTCTGCACGAGATGAAGTCGCGCCTGCCGAGCGCCGAATACGAAGCGCTGGTTTCGACGATCCAGAATCGTACCGAGCTCGATCCCTCCGTCGCGGACGCCGTGGCGACCGCGATGAAGGAGTGGGCGCTCGAGAAAGGTGCGACGCACTTCTCGCACTGGTTCCAGCCGCTGACCGGCAGCACCGCCGAGAAGCACGACTCCTTCCTGAAGCCCACGGGGGATGGGCGCGCGATCACGGAGTTCCGTGGAAAGGAGTTGGTGCAGGGTGAGCCGGATGCGTCGTCCTTCCCGTCCGGTGGGCTGCGCCAGACGTTCGAGGCTCGTGGGTACACCGCGTGGGACCCCACCTCCCCCGCCTTCGTCGTCGAGGGGCCGGGTGGTGCGTACCTCTGCATTCCCACGGCCTTCGCATCCTGGGCGGGAGACGCCCTCGATAAGAAGACGCCGTTGCTCCGTTCGATGGATGCCATCGATGTCCAGGCGCGCCGGGCTCTGAAGCTCTTCGGCTCTCCGCCCAAGCCGGTTACGCCGACCTTCGGTGCGGAGCAGGAGTTCTTCCTCGTCGACGAGGAGTTCTACTACCGCCGCCCGGACCTCCAGACTTCCGGCCGCACGCTCTTCGGGACGAAGCCTCCGAAGGGGCAGGAGCTCGACGACCACTACTTCGGTTCCATCCCGTCGCGCGTGCTCGAGTGCATGAACGAGGTGGAACACGAGCTCTACCGCCTCGGCGTTCCGATCACCACGCGCCACAACGAGGTGGCTCCGGGTCAGTACGAGATGGCGCCGATCTACGAGGACGCGAACACGGCTGCCGATCACCAGCAGCTCGTCATGTCGACGCTCCGCCGGATCGCGCGGAAGTACGGCCTTGTATGCCTCCTGCACGAGAAGCCGTTCCAGGGTGTGAACGGTTCGGGTAAGCACCTGAACTGGTCGATGGGCACCGAGGACCAGAATCTGCTCGAGCCCGGCGACACGCCGCACGACAACATGCAGTTCCTGTTTTTCTGCTCGGCCGTTCTGAGGGGTGTGGCCAAACACCAGGACCTGATGCGCGCGGCCGTGGCGCACGCTGGAAACGACCACCGCCTCGGCGCGAACGAGGCGCCGCCGGCGATCATTTCCGCCTTCTGCGGGGATCAGCTCCAGGACGTCTTCGAGCAGATCGCCAAGGCCGGCGAGGCCACGAGCAGCAAGCAGAGCGGCTTGCTCGGCCTCGGTGTGAAGTCGCTGCCGGACCTGCCGAAGCACGCGGGCGACCGCAACCGGACGTCTCCCTTCGCCTTCACCGGCAACAAGTGGGAGTTCCGGGCGCTCGGCTCGTCCCAGAGCGTCTCCTTCCCGGGGATGGTTCTGAACACGATCGTCGCCGAGTCCCTCGACGAGCTCTGCACCAAGCTCGAGGCCGAGCTCGAGAAGGGCACGTCCTTCGACGAAGCGCTTCGCGCGCTGCTGGCGTCGGAGATCCACGAGTTCAAGCACATCATCTTCAACGGCGACAACTACACCGACGACTGGGTCGTCGAGGCCGAGAGCCGCGGGCTACTGAACCTGCGGAGCACGATGGACGCGCTGCCGAACATTGTCGCAGACAAGAACCTGGCGCTCTTCGAGAAGTACGGTGTGCTCTCGCACCGAGAACTCGAGTCGCGCTACGAGATCTTCGTCGAGCAGTACTTCATCGCGATCAACATCGAGGGTGAGACAGCTCAGGCGATGGCCGAGACGATGTTCCTGCCGGCTGCGGCTCGTTACCTGAACGAGCTCCTCACGACGGCCGAGCGTGCGAACGAGGTCGGTCTTAAGACGGCCGGCGTCTTCGAGACCGCGCAGACGCTCAACGACCTCATCGATCAGCTCCGCGCGAAGATCAACATCCTTGCGACGCAGAATCAGGAGCTGGGCGGACACGACGTCATCTCGAAGGCCGAGCACATGCGGACCAACATCATCCCCGCGATGAACGACGTCCGCGACGTTGTCGACCGCCTCGAGCGGATCGTGCCGGACGATCTCTGGCCGGTGCCGGCGTACAGCGACATGCTCTTCGTGAAGTAAGCGAGGGCTCGCGGCGGATACGCCGCGGACAAGAAGCCCGCCTTAGGCGGGAGACGAAAAGGGGCCGGCGGATTTGATCCGCCGGCCCTGTCGTTTGTCTGACCTGCTGCCAGTGTCCGCGTGTCCTAGCCCCCGCGGCGACGCGGAAAGTCCTCGACCCGGACGTGCCGTTCGAAGGACGGCCACGTCGGGACGGTGTGCTCCGTCCGAACGCGGACGGTCTCAACGAGCTCGGCGTCGATGAAGACGATCTCGACCACGTCGAACCAATCGGCCGGTAGGGGATCCCGCCAACGGCTTGTCTCCGGAACCGGCGAGAACGGGTATTCGTGTTGCTCGCGTATCAGTGTCGGGCCCTGAGACAGCGAGACGGGGTCGGCTTCGGAGCCATGCCCACCCGGTTGCATCGTGAAGGTGAGCTCGTCGTACACCGGGCTGTACAGGGCGGCCTGCGCGCCTTCCCAGTGGGGCCGGTAGGGTTCCCCCGGGAAGCGGATGCGCTCCGAGTCGAAGAGTAGTCGGACTCCGCGTTCACTCCGTTCGACGGCGCGTACCGTGAACACCTGGTCTCTCACGCGAGCACGAGCTCCCGGTTCGGCAGGCAGGCGAGCCTGGATTCGAGGCTCGAACAATTCAACGTCCAGAGCCATCTCGACGACCTCTCCGCCCTGGAGGCTGCTACCGAGCTCGTCCTCCGCGCCTTCGGCGACCACGGCTACAAGCGATGCCGACGGGAGGGGATACTCGTCTCTGACACCGGCCCACGGAATCCCCTCGATGTCGACCATGCCGAGTGCATACAAGGGTCCTGAGCCGTCCCTCCAGGGGTGTGCCTCAATCGAGAATTCGAGTGCTGTGTCGCTCCCCAAGATACGTGTTCGTGTGCGGCGAACCCGGGCTCCGGGCACGAGGTCGTACGTCTCGAGCTGACCCTGATACGTGACCAGGTCCGGATTCGAACCGTCGACAGATTGAGATTGCAACCCAACGAGGTAGAGTTCCGCTTCGACCTCCCGGAGGTCTTCGGTGGATGGAGGTGGGGGCGGCGCGGGAAGCACGATGTCCGTCCGGTACGCGAAGAGTGAGACGGCCATGACCCCGGCGATCGTGAGGCCGATGGTCTGGTGGGTGCGGCGTCTGGAGTATTGGAAGCCGAGCAGTCCGAGGGTGAGCAGCGCGATGCCGACGCGGAACGACGACTCCCGCATCGGTCGAGTCAGAGGATCGTACCCGAGTGATGCGGTACTCCACGACATGACGATGCTCAGAGCGAGCCAACCAAGAATCCCCAACGTCACGAACCCGCGGAAGGAGCGGGTGATGGCTGCGAGCAGGACGATGGGTGCGATGAACGTTGCCTGCGCTTGGAGCGACTCCGTGAACAAGGGAATCCACGGCTCGTCGAAGACCGCACGGGCGAGATACACCGTGTTCGCCAAAGCCGGCGCCAACACGACGACCAGCCCGATCAAGATCAGCTTGGATACCAAGAGGGGCCTCGCCCCGATCGGGCGCGTGGGCCAGAACGCGAGATCGCTCGCCGGTGGGTCGTCCTGAACGACGATGGCGGCGATCGCGATGTAGACGAGGGGAAAGAGCCCAAGGGACGGGAGGGCAAATGAGCGAGTCCCCAGCCACTTGCTTCCCGGCAAGCCCACGGTGAGGTAGGCTGCGATCAAAAGGGACAGGCCGCACAGCAAGACCGCCGAGCGACGCACGTCTTTCTTCAGGATGTGAAGCACCTGAGCAAGAGAGCTCACGACAATCCTCCTTCTCGTTCCCAGTCCCGCCCTCCGAGTCCTTCGGCCGCGAGTGCCACGAATACGTCTCGGAGGGTGGCTCCTTGTGTGGAGACTCGATCCGCCTGCGGGACGACCGAACGTACTTCGGCATCCCAGCCTTCGACTCCGTGATCACAGCTCACGAAGGACAGCCGACTTCCGGAGCGCTTCGGGGAGAGCCACGTCGGCGGAAGACCATTGAGGTCCGTTAGGGTGCCCGGGCGGAGTGTGAGTTCGACCCGCTGGAAGCGCCCGTGTAGTACATCCATGGGCTCGGACACGATGAGCTTCCCTCGATCGAGGAAGCCTACCCAGTCCGCGAGGTGTTCCAGTTCACCGATGTCGTGAGAGCAAAGCAGCACGGTCCAGCTGTCGTTTTGAGATAGTTCGAGCAGTCCGTAGATCAGCTCGTCCTTCACCAATGCGTCCATACCCGTGAATGGCTCGTCCATGATCAGGACTTCAGGACGTGGAGCGAGTGCAGCCAGGAGGGCTGTCTTCATGCGCTCACCGCGCGACATCCGTCGGATGCGAGCCTTCGAGGGCAGCCGGAATCGTTCGGTCAGCGTGTCTGCGAGACCATGGTCCCAGGTGGGATACAGCGGGGCGAGATACGCCTTCAGAACATCCAGCGTCATCCAGCCCGGTAGCTCTTGCCCCTCTGCGACGTACCCGACGCGCGAACGATGCTCCACCGACGTCGAACCGATAGGGCGTCCATTCAAGAGCGCTGACCCGGATGTCGGGTGGATTAGCCCCATCAAGATCTTGAGCAACGTCGTCTTGCCGGCACCGTTCGGCCCGAGCAGCGCGTAGAGGGAGCCGCGGGGGATCTCGAGGTTCACGTCTTCCAGTGCCCACCGCTGACCAAAACGATGCGACAAGCCGCGGGTCTCGATGATGGGGCCGTCGACGAGCGGTTCGGATCGGACGACCGCGGACACATCGGCTTCGCGAATATCGCGCGCTTCCATGGCGGTCACGAGCCCATCCCCCCAGCGCCTCTCGGTTCGACGTCGTCGACCCTGAGGTCGTCCCCGAAGAGCTCGGTCCATACCGCCTCGACCGCGTCCGAGACATCACTTCGTCTCAACCCCAACCGCCGTGCTTCCACGACCAGCCGCTCGACCTCTTCGGTCAGGAGGGCGGTCCGGTCATCCGCGGATGCCGGCCCCCATGCCGCGACAACGGTCCCGATCCCGGGCCGCACCTCGAGCAGTCCGGCGCGAACCAGTTCTGTTACGGCCTTCTGCGCGGTGTTCGGATTGACCTTGAGGCTCTGACTTAGGACGCGGACAGACGGGAACGGAGCTCCAACGGGGAGCTCTCCCGCCACGACGGCTCGGGTGGCCGCGTATACGATTTGCCGGTAGGGCGATTCTCCACCCACCAGCTCGACTCGAAAGGGTAGCATAGGTGTACTATGGAGGATAGTACACCAGGGCGCAAGTTAGGAGCGAGCCAACCCGCTCTGTGGGTCGACTCGCTCCTTCGATCGCAAGGAAACGCCTCAGCCCGTCCCGCCCCCCTCCCCGGCGAGGACCAGTGTGGGGCTGGTGGCCGCGGCTCTTCTCGCCGGGAGGAAGCCCGCCAGCAGGGCCACACCACCGAGCACCACTGCCGTCGCGACGTATGCGGTCGGGTCGAGTCTCGGCGTCTGATAGAGCAGGCCTTCCACGAAGCGCGTCACGTAGGCCGCGGCCGCGAGTCCCAAGACCAACCCCCAGAGGGTGAGCCTCACCGTGTCGCGCACCACCCGCCCGGTCACGGTGCTGCTGGACGCTCCGAGCGCGATGTGGACGCCGATCTCTCGTCTCCGCTGCGCGACCGAGTAGGAGATGACCGAGTACGTGCCGAGCGACGCGAGCACCAACGCAAAGAGCGCGAAGCCCGCCATGAGGGAGACGAGGAAGCGGCGAGACGCCAACGAGCGATCGACGACATCCCCCAAGGTCACGACCCCGTCGAGCGCGACCGCGCCATCGACGCTGCGCACCCGGTCTTGGACGATGCCAACGAGCTCCTCGGTCGGGCGGTCACCTCGAACCATCAAGTGCACGCTCCCGTGTTCACGAAGCTGTCGGATCGGGACGTAAAGCTCGGGTCCACTCTCTTGGTCGACCGATCGGAGTCGCGTGTCTTCGACCACGCCGACGATCTCGCGTTCGCCATTCGTGCGCACCATGCGGCCGATCGGGTTTTCTCCAGGCCACACGATCGACGCGAAGGTTTGGTTCACGAGCGCTACACCGGGGCTGTCGAGATCGTCGCTCGAGGCGACGTCACGGCCGAGTGTGATGCTCGCCCCGATCGTCTCCAGATAGCCCTCGCTCACCACACGGACGAAGGGCGAGATCCGAGTGTCCGGCTGATCGAGGATCCGTGTGCCCCACATCCGGTTGAAACCCATAGGAAGGATGTCTGAGGTCCCGACCGCGCTGATCCCGGGTGCCTCACGGACGCGATTCAAGATCGCGGTGTAGTGGGCGTCACGGGCCTGGTCGGACTCGAAGCGCACGGGTGGATCGATCCGCACGGCGACGACGTGTTCGGGCGCGTACCCGAGGTCGACCGACAGGAGCTCCATCAGGCTCTGCACGGTCAACGCGGAGGCGACCAGCAGTACGCTCGCGAGCGCGATCTCGCCGACGACCAGGGCGTTGCGCAGTCGGGCCTGCCCGCGCCCGCGTGATGTGCCCCGTGCGCCTTCCTTGAGGGCCTCGTGGAGGCGGATGTCCGAAGCCCGAAGGGCGGGCACGAGCCCGAATACCAACCCGACCGTGAAGGCGGCACCGACGGCGGCGGCGAGCCCCAGCGCATCCACTTCTGCGAGACCGAGAAGAGGGATCCCCAACTCGAGGGACGCGATGAGTGACGTGCCGTAGATCGCCAAGACCGTGCCGATCGCGGCTCCCACGCCTGAGAGCAGGAGGGCTTCGGTCAACATCTGGCGGATGAGTCTCCCCCGTGCCGCACCGAGCGCCGCGCGCACGGCCATTTCCCGGTCGCGCAGGGTGCCGCGAGCCAACAGGAGGTTCGAGAGGTTCGCACAGACGATGAGCATGACCAGGAGTACCGCACCGACCAGCGCGGTCGTCATCGGTGCGAACCCGGAGGTGACGTGGTCCCGCAGCGGGCGCACAATCGGATAGAAGTCGTTGAGCCAGTATGGCCGTTCTTCGGTGGCATCTCCGGTCTCGGCCTCACGCGCAGCCGCCAGCGCGTCCATCTCGTCTTGGGCCGACGCGATCGTCGCACCGTCGGCCAGCCGTGCGACGATGCCGACCGTGTTGCCCGTCCGGAAGTTCCTCGGGGAGAGGGCCCAGGGCTCGACGTAGTCGATCACCCGGCCGGGCGCGAAGATGTCACCGTACGAGAAATCTGCTGGGAGAACGCCCACCACGGTTTTGGTGGCTCCGTCGACGGTGACCGAAGCGCCCACGATCGCGGGGTCCCCGCCGAAGGCTTGAGTCCAGAATCCGTGCGTGAGGAGGACGACGCTCGGAGTGTCCTCTTCGACCTCCTCGGCGGAGAAGAGTCGCCCTACCCGGGGGTGGACACCGAGCGTCTCGAAGAGACCGGGCGAGACTCGCAGCCGCGTGACGCGCTGCGGGCCGGCTCCGGCCGTCAGCACGTGGTCCCCGTCTCGGTCGAACAGGTGGAAGCCCCCGGCACCCCTCAGCTGACTGGACCGCTCTTGGATGTCGGCGAGGTAGTTGCCCTGAACGCTGATCGCTGAAAGCGACTGCCCGCGGCCCCATTCGCCGTTGGAGACCCATACCAACTCGTCCGGGCTCTCGAACGGGAGGGGCTTCAGGAAGAGGGCACTCACCACGCTGAAGACAGTGACGCTCGCCCCGATACCGAGGCCGACGATCAAAACGGCGAAGGTGGCCCACGCTTTGTCTCGCGAGAGGGAGCGGGCGCCGTAGTGCACGTCACGCATGAGCCCGTCGAATGCCGAGCCGGAACCCGTCCCGCCGGCAAGGGCGCGCCCTCGACCGCGAAGTGCGACCGAGACCATGTCGCCGGCGGCTCGGAGCCAGATCCACGTGCGTCGAAGGACCGATTGTCCCGCTGCATAGTGCTCGGCCAATTCGACGACGTCCTCGAGGTGGTCTTCGCGGAAATCGCGCGGCAGCAGAGCGGCCAGCCAGCGAAACCAAAACGGACCCCGCTTCACGAGGCCGCCTTACCGAGTCGATGTTGCGCGGTGCCCGCCAACGCGCTCATCCGCCGCGCCGTATCCGAGAGTGCCGCACGCCCCTCCGGCGTCGCCGAGTAATACCGTCGGCGTTTGCTCTCGCCGTCTGGATGCCGGGAGCCCGTCAGCTCCTCGATGAACCCGCTCTCGACGAGCTCGTCGAGGGTCCGATACAGCGTTGCCGGCCAGAGCCGGAGCGACCCCTCGGTCTGCGCCAGCACGTCGTCCGCGATGGCAGAGCCGTGTCGATCCTCCTCCGCCAGCGCGAGGAGGACGTGGAATTGATTGGTGCGCAGCATCGCGTCCTCGATGATATCTGATGTGATAATATCAAATGTGATTATATCACATGTTATAATCGAGGGGTCTCGATGGCAACAGGGCTACGATCGAGCTCTGCGTTCGGCCTCCCGCACGAGTTTGGTGAGCACCCGATCGAACGACGCGGCGAAGGCCTGCTTGTCCTTCGGGCCCCACGCCTTGGGTCCGCCGGTCTCCACTCCGGTGGATCGGAGCTGATCCATGAAGTCTCGGACGGAGAGCCGCTCTCCGATGTTCTCGGGCGTGTACTCGGTCCCTCGCGGGTCGATCGTCCGCACACCCTTCTCCACGAGCCGTGAGGCGAGAGGGATGTCCGCGGTGATCGCGAGGTCACCCGGCTCCGCGTGATCCGCGATGTGGTCGTCTGCGACGTCGGGTCCCCCATCGACACGCACCGTTTCGACGAACGGGTTGTTCGCCGGCGGTTGAAGTCGATGGTTCGCGACCAAGAGACAGGGCACCTCGAGTCTCAGGGCCGCTTTGGCGACGATGTTCTTCACGTCCTTGGGCGCGGCGTCCGCGTCGATCCAGATCTTCAGCCGTTACCTCCGGGTGCTACGCCGGCTCACGCCGGATCACCACGACGGGACACGATACCACGAAAGGGGAAGAGAGCTATGGCGTCGGCACCAACCGAGCTTCGAGGCTGCGCGGGATGACGTGGCATTCGTCCGACGAGATCTGGACGTCCGAGCGCTCCCAGCTTCGGTAGCCCACTCGCTCGACTCGGACGGAATACGTGCCCGGGCGCTCACCGGCTGCCGCCATCGAGCGACCGTCCCACGACGCGGTGACGGTTTCGACATACGTGCCCTCGATGACCGTGAGTGTGGCCCCCTCGGCCAGAGGGGCACTCGTCGCGGCGTCGACGACATCGACGTTCAGTCCGTACACGAAGATGTCGGTGCAGATGATGGGGTCCTGCCCCAAACCGTCGTAGCATCCCATCCCCACGAGTGTCATGACGAGGATTAGAGCGTGGTGTATCCGCATGTGTGGTCTCGATGATCGGTTCGCAGGCGGACACGGAAACGCGCCCGCTCTCGTGACGACGAGCGGGCGCGAGGGACCGTGACGGTCGAACGACGCCGGGCTAGTTCGACGTCGCTGCGTTCTCCATCGCGTCGAAGACCATGCCGAGGAAGTCGTTGAACTGATTGCCTCGGATCCAACGGGCCACGATGACCAACTCGTTCGCCGGGTCGACGTACACGAGGTTCGAACCCGCACCGGAGTGGGTCCACGTGTACTCCGGCGCATTGGCGTATCGACGCTGGCCACCGTTCAGCATGAAGTTCATGAAGCCGTATCCCTCGTTGACCTCGCCGGGGGTCAGGGAGAGATCGATCCACTCCTCGGAGATGATCCTCTCGCCGGC
The DNA here is from genome assembly GCA_039030015.1 of Gemmatimonadota bacterium. GTDB lineage: Bacteria > Gemmatimonadota > Gemmatimonadetes > Longimicrobiales > Gaopeijiaceae > UBA2589. The sequence continues at coordinate 98,601 of JBCCEZ010000001.1, forward strand.
CCACACACCTTTGTGCATGGTCAGCAGGCCGAAGCGAGCCAGGTCGAAGGCGTTGATCAACATGCCGCCGCCCCAGTGCGATCCACCGGACACGGCCTGAACCATCGTGCCGTCGAGGATGAACCAGGAGTTCTCGTACCCGTGCCACCGCCACGTCGGCGACGCCCCGATCGGATCCATGACGTGGTCCCGGAGCACTTCCGGGAGCGACCGACGCCACACGCTGGTCGCGGCGAGGGCCAGGAGGTTCACGCGGGTGTCGTTGTACTCGTAGACGGTCCCCGGCTCGTGCCGGGCCCGCGTGCCCCACGTCGACCGGTCTTGATCCGGCCGGTCGGCCCACTCAGGCTTACCCCATAACGTCCCCTCCCAGTCACTCGTCTGCCGCAGAAGGTGGTCCCACGTGATCTTGCGGTTGTTCTCGGACTCGAAGAGCAGCTTCGGCCGCCGGCCCTCTTCGTCACCGGGCTCTCCGTCGTTCGGATCGAGCACGATCGGCGGCATGTAGGCACGCACCCGGTCGTCGACGCTTCCGATCAATCCGCGATCCCACGCGAGGCCCACGGTGGTCGACAGAAAGCTCTTCGCGACACTGAAGGTGTTGTCGACCTTCTCGGGGTCGCCCCACTCGGCCACGATGTATCCTTTGTGGATGATCAGGCCGCTTTGCTCGGCGCGCACGGTGAAGGGGCCGATCGCCTCTCCATGAGGCTCCCGTCCGAACGTCATGTGGTGATTGAACGACAGGTCGGCGGGTGAAGTCGACTCCGCTGCGCGCGCGAAGTCCACGGCCGATTGCAGTCGTGCCGCATCGAATCCGGCGTCGGCGGGAGCGCGACGCTCCCAGTCTAGGTTGATGCCGGGGAAGTAGTCCTGGCCGGTGGCAGGGAGCGCCTGAGTGGCCAGGGCAGCTCCCGTTAGGGCGAGGGCGAGTACGCGGTTCCGCATCGAGCAACTCCGGGGTGTGGGACGTGGCGGAACGGTAGACGCCCGAGACGGTCTGCGCACGTATCTCCCACCTCATCCTCCTCTCCCGGTCTGCCCGGCCGCGGGGTATCTTGGGCTGTCGACGTCGAGCGCTCTGCACCACGAGGAGAATGAGCGAAGCCAGCCAAGGCTCCGAGACTCGACTCGTCGAATCCCTGTCGCGGCTTTCGCGGCGGCACCGGATCGCACGGAAGCTCATCGTGGCGCCGTCGTTCTCCGCCGGTCGGGAACTGCTCCGTCGCCTCGCACGGATCGAGGGCGGGTGGATCGGGTTCGAGGTCACGACGCTCGCCCGGATGGCCCAACTCCTCTCCCTGCCCAGACTCGAAGAGTCGGGCTTGGCGGCGTTGGACCCTTTCGAGCAACAGGCCCTGATCGACGAAGCCGTCGACCGTGCGCTCGTGTCCGAGGGCGGGGTGCTCGGATCACTCGCCGAGGGCGTTGGTTTTCGTGGCAGGGTGCATGGTGCCGTCGTCGCGCTCCGTACCGCGGGCATCGGCCCTCGCGAACTGGACGCCTCCCGCTTCGGACAGTGGGAGAAGAAGCTCTTCCTCCTCCGTGTGCTTCAGCGGTACGAGCGACTCCTCGTCGAGCGCCAGAGAGCCGACTCGGCCACGCTCATGCACCTGGCCCTAGGCACCCTGGAGATGGCGGGCGGTCAGAAGCCACCCGGGTTGGACGCCGAGGTCATCGCGCTGATGCCTGGTCTCACGACGCGGGGACTCCCCGGCCGCCTGTTGGCCGGACTCGCGGCCCGAGGAGGGAAGCTCCTCAAGACGGATCCGGTCGTGGGCCTCGACGTGCCGGAGGGTGTGCTATGGGGGCGCACCGGTGACCCTGCTCTCGGATCGTACCTCTTCGCCCCGACGGACGTCCCGACGGAGGCCCCTCGGGAGGAGATCGACCTCTTCTGTGCCGCATCTGTCGACGCCGAACTCAGGGCCGTCCTGAGGCGGGTCGCCACGAGCGGGGCCCGCTGGGATGACGTCGAGATCATCACGACGGACCCGGCTCGCTACGGGTCTGCGCTGCACGCCTTGGCGCAGCGCCTGAAGATTCCCGTGAGCTTCGGGGTCGGGCTGCCGATCGGGCGAACGAGGACGGGGCGTGTGGTACAGGCGTACCTCGACTGGATCGAGGAGGGATTCCAGGCCCATGTCATTCATCGCCTTCTAGAGGCTGGAGACCTCCGCTCGACGAGATCGTCCACCCGACACGCACCCGCGGCGCTCGCGCGTCGCTTTCGGAGTTTGCGTATCGGGTGGGGGCGGAAGCGGTACCGAAGTCAGCTCCGCGAGGCGATCTCCGGGATCGAGGCACTCGAGCGGCGGCGCAAAGAGCCCGAGGCCTCGTTCGATCGCCGGAAGGAGCGGGCCTTAGAAGAGCTCCGGGCCCTACGAGGGATCCTCTTCCCGGCGCTCAAGCAAACGCCGGCGGTGCCCGACCGGATGGACGAGTCGGGGGAACCGGTGTCTCCGGCAGAGTTGGCGCGTGGACTCGAAGCATTCCTGAAGAGTGTCCCCAAAGGGGTCGGTCCGGATGCATCGGCGCGGGACGAGGTCTCTCGCATCCTCGAGCGAGTGAACGCCACGCTGCATCGACGCACGCACTTCCGGTCGGCCGTGTCGATTCTGAGGCGGCATCTCGACATACGAGTCCGTCCCGAGCTGTTCGGCGAGGACGCGGATGGGGCGGGCGCTCCGTGGGCTTCCGTCGGCGGGGCGCTGCACCTCTCCGACCTGGCCCACGGCGGGTACTCGGGTCGGCGCCACACCTTCCTGGTCGGGATGGATGCGGATCGCATCCCCGGCGGCCTAGGCCAAGACCCTGTGCTGCTCGACGCAGATCGGCGAGTGCTCGGCCCCGAACTCGCGACGTCGAGTGAGTCGTTGCGGGAGCGGGTCTACGACTTTGCCGCCCTCTTCGCTCGGCTTCGCGGCCGTCTCACGATGAGCTACTCGGCGTGGGAGGCGACGGAGGCGAGGACCGTCAGTCCGTCGCCGCTCCTCTTGCAGGCGTACCGCTTCGCAGAGCGCGACACCACCAAGACGTTCGCCGATCTGCACGCGCGGATCGGCTCCGTCGTCGGCGCGATCCCGCCGACCGACGATGTCGACCTCGACGGCGAGGATTGGTGGATGCGTCGGTTGGGGAGTGGGGCCGTCCTCCGTCGCGGCGTCGAGGCCGTGCGCTCGCGGTACGCGCCGCTCGATCGAGGACTGACCGCCAAGGCCGCTCGATGGGACGGTGGACCCAGTGCCTTCCACGGCGTGATCGAGGCTCGGCCGGATCGGTTGGACCCCCGAGGAAGCGACGCCCACGTGCTCTCCGCAAGCCGCTTGGAGTCGCTCGGCGCGTGTCCGTTGAGGTATCTCCACTCGACGGTTCTTCGTGTGTACCCGCCCGACGATCCCGAACTCGACCCGGATGCGTGGTTGGACCCTCGCGCGCGGGGCAGCCTCCTTCACAACGTCTTCGACGCGACGCTCCGCGCGGCCGCCGAGCGCGGTCTTCGCCCCGACGACTCGGCCTTCGAGGTGCTGGCGAACGAATCGCTGGACGAGGGTCTGGGTCGACTTCGTCACGAGATTCCAAGTCCGGGGGAGGGGACGTTGCGGCGAGAGATCGCCGCCCTGCGCGAAGACGTGCGCTCCTTCGTGCGGATGATCCGGGAGCAGTCGCCTCACCCCAGCGCACTCGAACTCACCTTCGGAATGGACGATGACGATGCGGTCGAGCTCGAGCTGACGGGAGGTACCCTCCGGCTCCGCGGTGCGATCGACCGCGTCGATCAAGACTTGGCCGGTCTCCATGTCGTCGACTACAAGACCGGCATGGCGTACGGCTATGGCCAAGACGTCTTCCGGGGAGGACGACGCCTACAGCATGCGATTTATGCACACGCCGCGGAGCAGCGACTCGGTGTCGACGTGGTCGATGGTCAGTACCACTTCCCGACCCGTCGTGGGCAGAACCAGCACTTCAGCTACTCGCGACCGCAGCTCGCTCCCGTCGGTGAGTTGCTCGACGTCATGCTCGACGGCGTGGCCGCCGGCCACTTCGTGCCGACCAACGACTCGAACGACTGCACCTTCTGTGACTACGCCGAAGTGTGCCGGGTGCGGCGCAGCGACTTCGGCGCCATCGATTCGCCGATGGCAGCGTGGTCCGAGGAGGTCATGAACGTCGGTTTGTGGCCCGCATTCGAACACCTCAAGAAGGCGCGCACCTTCGAGGAGTAGCGCACGTGCTCGCGGTCACGCGCCCGGGCACTCCCCGGCCAGGATCCGCATGAGCACGTCGGTGTCGATGTTGCCGCCCGAGACGACGGCGACGACGCTTCGACCGGGGGTGGCTCGTCGAAGGGCCGCGGCCACCGCGGCCCCGCCGGCTCCTTCGGCCACGACGTGCGCCGAGTCGATCAGTGTCCGAATCGCCTCGCACACGTCGGCAATCGACACGACCTCGACGTCGTCGATCAGCGAGGAGACCAATGGCCACATCTCGGGAAGCACACTCGATCCGCCGATGCCATCGACGAAGGTCGGTGTGCGTTCGATCGAGCGCGGCTCACCGGCCGCCATCGACGCTCTGAGGGGAGCAGCCGTCTCCACCTCGCACGCGATGACCCGCGCCGCGGGTGCGACGTGGGCCAGCGCCGAGGCGATCCCGCACGACAGCCCGCCTCCGCCGAACGGAACGATGACTTCGTCCACCTCGGGAAGGTCTTCCGCGATCTCGAGGCCGGCGGTCGCGTTGCCCGCCACGACGTCGGGGTGACTCACGGGATGGACGAAGTACCCGTCCTCTCCCGGATGTCCGTGGTTCAGTAGTGCGCTCCACCATGTGTCGAATGGGACGGGGACGGGGGTCGCTCCGAGTCGCTCGATCGCGTCGAGCTTGGCCCGTGGCGCTCCGTCCGGGACGACGACGCGACACGGAACGCCGAGCCGACGGGCCGCGAACGCCACCCCCTGCGCCATGTTTCCGGCGCTCGCCGTGTACACACCCTCGCGTAGTGCGTGCGGATCGGCGGAACCGATCGCGTTGGCGGCGCCTCGGATCTTGAAAGACCCGATCGGCTGGACACACTCCAGCTTGAGCCAGATCTCGCCACCGTCCTCGTCCGGCGGGCCGAGCGGAATGAGCGGCGTCCGCACCGACAGCTCGCCGATTCGGTCTCTCGCCCGCTCGATGGCGTCGAGTGAGATGGGGGGCACGGGGGGGCGAGTCATCGTCGAACGATGCGGTGAGCCGGACAGGCACGCCATCGAGGGTTCCCCTACCTTGGCTCGATGATCACCGATCCCACCGCCGTCTTCGCGCTCATGGCGCTCTGCGTTGCGGTCGCGCTCGTGCTCGAGGCTCGCGTGCGCGTGTTTGCTGCGCTCGGGTCTGCGCTCGTCGCCATCCTCCTCGGTATGGTGCTCTCCAACAGCGGTCTCGTTCCGGGCACGTCGCCGGCGTACGACTTTCTCGCCGGGCCGGCGGTGTCGGCAGGGATCGTCCTGATCCTGCTCACCGTCGACATTCGGTCCGTCGCGAAGGCCGGTCCGCGGATGCTGGCTGCGTTCACCATCGGAGGGATCGGATCGGCGCTCGGGGCCTCCGCGGCGGCCCTCCTGCTCGCTGACTCCATTGGGGAGGAGACGTGGAAGCTCGCGGGGCAGTACGCCGCCACGTACACCGGTGGGGGGGTGAACTTCGCCGCGGTCGGTGCGGCCCTCGAGACGAGTGGAGACCTCTTCGCAGCCGGCATCGCTGCCGACGTCACGATGACCGCGATCTGGATGATGGCATGCCTCGCGGTCCCCGTCGTCTTCGATGCATGGGGTGGTTCGGATCGAGCGGTCGAACCGCCCAAGCCGGATGCGTCGTCGGAGGAAGATGCAGATGTGGATGCGACGTTGTACGAGTCGCTCTACTCGAGCATCCACGCGTTGCGGCTGCACGACCTCGGCGTTCTGAGCGTGATCGTCTTGGCCACGCTGTGGGCATCGGAGACGTTGGGCGCCTTCTTCGCGCCTCTCCCCGCGGTGCTCTTCTTGACCACGATCGCGTTGTTGTGCGCACAGGTGCCCGCGATCCGGCAGCTCCGCGGTGCGGGGGTGATCGGCAACTACCTCGTCCTGATCTTCCTGGCGAGCAACGGAGCGATGTCCGTGCTGGCCAACATTCTCGTCATCGGGCTCCCGGTCATGTACTTCGCTGTCCTGACCGTCGGTGTGCACGGGCTCGTCATCTTCGTCGTGGGCCGCTTGGCCGGGCTCGACCTCAAGACGCTCGCCGTCGCGTCTCAAGCGAATGTCGGAGGACCGGCATCCGCGATGGCGCTCGCCACGGCACGAGGCTACACGGACCGCCTTCTGCCCGGCGTCGCGGTCGGACTGCTCGGGTATGCCGCCGGCAACTATCTGGGGTTCGCGGTCGCGAACCTACTCCAGGGGATCCTCGCCTAGCGCACGTCGTCCCGAGTCAGCTCCACGGTGATCCCCGCCAACGCCCCACTCTCCGGGAAGTCGTCGTAGCGAGCGTCTCCGATCCGCACCGACCACCCCTCGCCGGACTCCTCGACTCGGGTCCACGGATGTCGCGACCAACGCAGGAAGTACGCGGCATCACGGTCGGCGTGTGCCCGGGCCACGATCCGGTCCGCCAATTCGGAGTCGAGGGTCGCGGGCACGTCGAGGAGGGGCACGGTCGCGGTCGGGAAGAGGACCACGCGTGGTGATCCGAGCCATCGGTGTTCTCCAGGCACGTACCCGGCCTCGGTCCGTACCTCCACGTCTGCCGCGAAGGGATTCCCGCGGCGCGGAGAGACGAGTACGTCCTCGACCGTCCACCCTTCGGCCTCCGCCGCGTCGACCACCTCGGCACGCGCTCGGTCGTCGGCGGTGATCATCGTGAGGATGTAGAGCACGGTGGCACCCGTCGCGGCGATCGCGACCCCGCGTTGCCGGCGTTCATCGAGGTGACCGACGTTTCGGCCCGTGACGCCGAGGGCGAGTGCTCCGCACGCCCACACCGCACCGCCGACGAGGCCCATACCGAGGAAGACCAGTGCGCCGGCGACGATCGCCGCCGCGGTCGCCATCCGGCGAGCCCGTGTTCCGAAGTCGGTGCACAGGTAGAGCGCTCCACCGAGTACCAGCCAGATCCACGGGTCGATGATGAAGAGGGCGTCGCGGTACTTCCATAGGTCCTGGAACGGCATCGCGAGCCGCACGCCGTACACGCCGAGCCAGTCCAGCATCGAGTGGGTCATGAGCCCGACCACGGAGAGGCCGAGTACGGCGACGGGACGCGCGGGGATCGCGTCGGGTCGGCGCTTCAGGCGGAACATGCGGTCCCAGCCGATTACCCCGGCTGTGATGACCAGCGCCAAGACCGCGATACCGGGGAAGCCGTGCGTCACCCCGCGGCGGAACGCCAGCGCGAAGTAGCTCCCGTTCACCATGGACAACACGTCGACGTCCGGTGCGTTGGCGGCGACCACGAGTGTGGTCGTCGCGAGCGGAGTCGCGCGCTCGGCGCCGCTCTTGGCGATGGCTGCGCCGACCAGGGAGTGAGTGAGGTTGTCCACGAACGCTTCGAGCGGAGGGTGCGACGAACCGGATCATGCGGTAGCGTCTGCCCATGGTCCAGCTTACTCCACCGGAACGTGAGCTGCTCGAGGGCTCTCAGGGCCCGGGAGCGGCGATGGCGATGCGCGTCGTGGTCGCGGCCGCCGATGCCCTCGGAGCCCCGAGACTGATCGGGGTTTCGTCGGCGCATATCGATGGATGTCTCTACCACGGGGATGGTGGCGTCGAATTCGCCGAAGCCCTCTACAAGGGCGGAGCCCGCGTGTCGGTCCCGACGACACTGAACGTGGGGGCGCTCGATCTCCTTCATCCCGGTCGGGTGCGTTCGGATGCTCACGCCACCGACATGGCCCGTCGCCAGATGAAGGCGTACGTGGAGATGGGAGCGGACGCCACCTTCACCTGCGCGCCGTATCAGGTCGGGCACGAGCCCGGGGTGGGCGAACAAGTCGCGTGGGGAGAGTCCAACGCGATCGCCTTCGTGAACTCCGTATTGGGGGCACGCACCGAGCGCTACGGGGACTTCCTCGACGCGTGCTGTGCGGTCACGGGCCGCGCTCCTTTGTACGGTCTCCATCTCGACGAGAATCGTCGGGCACAGGTCGTCGTGGATGTGACGCGGGTGCCTCAGGACCTCACCCGTCGCGACGTCTTCTTTCCGGTGCTCGGGACGTGGCTCGGACGTGAGGCGGGTCAAGCCGTCGTCGCGATCCGCGGGCTGTCCCCGACGGTCACCCGGGACCAACTGAAGGCGCTCGGAGCGGCGGCCGCGTCCACGGGGGCGATCGCGCTCTTCCACGTCGTCGGAGTGACGCCCGAGGCGCCCACTCTGTCGGCCGCGCTCGGCCTCGTGGGGTCGGATGCGGGTCCGCCCGGATGGCAGACTCAACCGGGTGCGGTCTTCAAAGATGAGATCACCGTCGACGCGGCCGGTCTCCGATCCGCGCTCGACCGACTCACGACCGCGCACGACGCGGATCGGGTCGATGCCGTCGCCATCGGGAGTCCGCACTCGTCGCTGGACGAGTTGAGAGAACTCGCGAGGCTTCTTCGCGGGCGTCGGGTGCAGGTCCCCTTCTACGTCTGTACGGCTCGCGCCACCTGGGCCGAGTCGGAGGAGGACGGAACCGCGGCTGCGCTGCGCGCTTCGGGCATCGACGTCGTCGTCGACACGTGCGTCGTGGTGGCCCCCGTGCTGCCGGAGGCGGGCGGTGTGCTGATGACGAATTCGGGGAAGTTCGCCCACTACGCTCCCGCGAACACGGGGTACGGGGTCGTCTACGGGAGTTTGGAGGACTGCGTCGCTACCGCAGTGGACGGCCGTCTCGTAAGGGACGAGGCGATGTGGCGATGGTGAGTCCACGAGGTGTTCGAGGCCGACCGGTACACGCCGGTGAGGGAGGCGGGCGAGTCCTCGCGCTCGACGCCCCTCTCTCCTTTTGGGGCGGCGTCGACCCGAGGCAGGGAACCATCTCCGATCCCCGTCATCCCAATCACGGTGAGGACATCTCGGGTCGTGTCCTCGTGTTACCGTCGGCGATCGGCTCCAGTTCGTCGAGCGCGATCATGCTGGAGCTGATCCGGGAAGAGAACGCCCCGGCGGCCGTCGTCATGGGGAAAGCCGACGCGATCCTCGCCTTGGGCGTCGTCGTGGCGGAAGAGCTCGGGTACCGAGGTATCCCGATCGTGGAGTTGAACGGGGGCGATCTCGAGACGCTGTCGGGCGCTGCAGAGGCGCACGTCTCGAAGGACGGGGTGATCGAGCTTACGCCGAAGACGTAGGCGAAGCCGGGCTCCGTCGAACGAAGAGGGATCCGACGATCACGACGAGTAGGCCCCACGAGTGCACGTTGTGCAGGCCGGCGTCTAGCGGAGACATCCTGGGTACGTCCGCGCCCGCAGTGAGCGCGGCCGCCAGGACGGTCGGGATGAAGAAGGGCAGGAGGAAGGGGTAGGTGCACACCGTGACGTCCAGCAGGTTCGCGCGCCGGTACCGATGCACCCCGGCCCGTTCGCCCAGCTCCTTCACGACCGAGCCGACAGCGAGGATCGCCACGCCGGAGTGAGTCGTGAGGATCGTGGCCGCCGAAATCGACCCGAAGATCCAGCCCTCGGCTTTGCGCGTATCGCTCGCCCGAGCGGACAGCCATCCGAGGAAGCGTCGCAGGATCCCGCTCGCCTCCAAGCCTCCGACCATTCCCATGAGGAGGAGGGTGAAGATCGACACACCGAAGGCTCTGCGCATGCCATCCAATACGATGCCCGTGGCGATGAAGTTGTCCGAATCGATCGAGACGAGATCGGTCAGGCTGAAGCGTGACAGAACCAAGCCGAGCACGATGGCCGAGCCGATTCCTGCGAAGAGGCCGACGACGAGGTGTGTGCCGCGGAGGAGCATCGCCAACACGCCGAGTGGGACGGCGAGCATCGCGAGCCCTCCCCAGGAGATCGCGACCGAGTCGGCCTCGGGGACGGTGCCGCCGGTCCCTCCCGCCCACGCGAAGACGAGGATGGCCACCGCGGCGGCCGGGAGGGCGTAGCGCATTCGCGAGCGCACTACGCCTCCGATGTCCGCGTCTTGAGTCGTCGCGGACGCGATCGTCGTATCGGAGATCGGTGAGATGTTGTCGCCGAATGTCGCGCCGGCGAGGATCGCACCGATCAGGAAAGCCGGGTCGGACGCGAGGACGACGCCGCCCGGATAGAGCAGGGGTGTGCAGATGAGCAACGTCCCCAGGCTCGTCCCGGTCGCGGTCGAGAAGACCGCGCAGATGATGAACGCCGCGACGGTGAATCCCCCACCCGATACGCCACTCCACGAGGCTGCCGACACCAGGGCGTCGACGAGGCCACTCTCTCTCAGGAGCGTCCCCAGGACACCGGCCAGAATCCACGAGAGGATGAGGAGCATGACGACGCGGTGGCCCATCCCCTCCACCGCGGCTTCCGCGTAGCGAGTCCGATCCTTGGCCAAGAGAAGCCCAGTGCCGAGCGCGAGGATCAGGACCGGTCCGAAACCTGTCTCGTCCGGGGCGCCCGAGAGACCCAGCCACGATACGCCGACGAGGAAGACGAGGAACGGAGCGAGCGCTCCCCACGCCCCTCCGATCATGCCGAGGTCTTCCGCGCTCCCGGGTGGGTCGGGGGTGTGACGCGTACTCAACGTGGGGGACTCCGTGGGGGCGGACCGGGGTCGTGTCAGGGGTCGGGCGATTCTACGTTCGGACGTGATGGATCGCACCCGAGCGCCCGACACCCAGGAGACCCGTGACCGATCCTGCCCCGATCGACGACTTCTTCGAGCTGTACGATCTCCGCGTCGAGGTCGTCGCAACCGACCGGCCGATGGTCTGCAATCACAACGCGGGCGACTACTTCGAGCTCTCGGGTGAGAATCTCTCCTTCCCACCCGGGCAGAGCTTCCCGCTCTATCCCCTCGCCGCCATCCTACCGCTCCTCCCGGCCAAGCAGCGCAAGACTCACCCGCACGACTGGATGACGACGGATACGGACATCGCGTGTCCCGATCCCCTGTGCGGCGCGCGCTTCAGGATCACCCGTACGGGCACCACCACCTTTCGTCACTCGGAGGTGACGCTGGTTCCGCTGCCTGACTCGTGATCGAGCGCACCGAACTCGCGCCGGGTTACGACATCTCCCGGATCATTCACGGTGGGTGGCAGTTCTCGGCCGGTCACCGCATCGACGGTACGGCACTCGATGGGGCCGTGGATGTGCTGCTGGAGTCGGCCGAGTTGGGTGTCACGACGTTCGACTGTGCCGACATCTACACGGGGGTAGAGGAGCTCTACGGTCGCTTCCTCCAGAAGTGGAACACCACGAGCGCCTGGCAGCCGATTCAAATCCACACCAAGCTCGTGCCGGACTGGTCGGAGTTGGAGCGTGTGGATCGATCGTATGTCCGCGGAATCGTCGAGCGTTCCCTGTCGCGGCTGGGAGTCGAGCGCCTCGATCTGGTCCAGTACTACTGGTGGCGTGATGACGTGCCCGGACTCGAGCAGACGGGCCTATGGCTCGACGAGCTCCGGGTCGAGGGGAAAATCCGTCACATCGCCGCGACCAATCTGGATGCCGACCGCTGGCAGCGGGTCGTACGGGCAGGGGTGCCGCTCGTCGCGAATCAGGTGCAGTACTCGCTCCTCGATCGTCGTCCGGAGGCGCGCCTGGTCGACGAACTGATGACGAGCGACGCGCGGATTCTCGCGTTCGGAACGTTGGCAGGGGGCTTCCTGACCGATCGTTGGTTCGGTTCGGAGGACCCGGGTAGCTACGCGAGCCGTTCGCACACGAAGTACCGGCTCATCATCGACGAGTTCGGGGGGTGGGAGCCGTACCAACGCCTCCTCGAGGCCCTCGCGCGCATCGCCGACGACGTGGATGCGGACATTCCCGCGGTGGCTGCCCGTTTCGTCTTGGATCAGCGCGCCGTCGCAGCGGTCATTACCGGCGCCACCCGCCCCGGGCAGATGCGCAGGAACGCGACGGCCACTCGCTTGGAGCTGTCACCCGAGCATCACGAGCTGCTGCGCCGCTCTGTCGCGGGGGCTCCGGGGCCCGCGGGTGTCGTGTTCGGCCTGGAGCGCGATCGGAACGGCCCGCACGGTCGCATCATGAAGGTGGACCTGAACGCGGACGATGGCTGAACGACGAACGGGGCCCGGGCCTAGGTCGGTCATCCCCGTCACCACATCCCCACTTCCACGACCGACCCAGAGCCCGACGCCCCGTTCGCATTCCCCTATTGCACACCCCGTGCCGAAATGTTGATTTTGCCGCAACGCATTGCACCGCATTGCGTTAGGGGTCTTTGGTCGTCGGTGCGGGCCTGGGACGATGTGTTCGCCTATGGGACGGGACCGTCCGATCTCGACACACCTACCAATCGGACGCTTGGACCGGCACATTGTCGCGCGTGACCGACACCGAAGTGCTGACCTTCCCGCTGCCCGACCAGAGCGCCCGCGAACGCATCGCGCGCGACCTGGAGACCAACCTCCTCGTGGAGGCCGGTGCCGGGTCCGGGAAGACCACGGCTCTGGTCGGGCGGATGGTCGCGCTCATCGAGACGGGGACAGCCGGCGCGGACGAGATCGCGGCGGTGACCTTCACGCGAAAGGCTGCTGCAGAGCTGCGGGAGCGATTCCAGGCGGCGCTCGAGTCACGCCTGCTCGAAGCGCGTGCCGGGGGCGTGGACGCGGAAGGCGAAACGGAGCTCCTCGCCCGTGCGTTGGAGGAGATCGACCGCGTGTTCGTCGGTACGATCCACTCCTTCTGCGGAAGACTCCTTCGTGAGCGCCCATTGGACGTCGGGCTCGACCCCGCGTTCGAGGAGCTTCCCGTCGAAGAACGCATACGCCTGAGGCGCGGCTTCTGGGCGGCCTATCTCGAGCGGATGGCGAGGGACAGCAGTCCCCTCCTCGAGGAACTCGCGGAGGCCGGGCTGTCGGCCGCCACCCTGTATGGTCTCTTCGACACGCTGGTCGAGAATCCGGATGTCGAATTCCCCGCGGGCGAGCGGACTCCGCCCTCTCTCAGCGAGGTGGGGGCCGTCCGCGGACGCCTCGACGAGTTGGTCAGCCGGGCGTGGGAATTGATGGACGACCTTCCCCCCGCGAAGGGGTGGGACTCCTTCCAGAGCAAGTTGCGACGCCTTCACTTCGAGCGTGAGATCACCGGGTGGTCGGAGCCGACGGATCTCTTCGAGGCATTGGCGACCCTGTGTAAGGATCGCCGTCCGCACACCACTACGCTGAACCGCTGGCGCGATAAGGAAATGGCCAAGGGGCTCCTCGCCGACGTGAACGACTTCGCCGTGGGTGATACTCCGGCGCATGCGTTGGTCCACCGTTGGTTCGCCCACCGGTATTCGCTGGCGTTGCGACTATGCTCCGCCGCCGCCCGCGCCTTCGAGGAGCACCGTCTTCGGATCGGCAAGTTGGACTTTCAGGACCTCCTGCTGCTCTCGGCGCGGCTGCTGCGAGAGAATCCGCGCGTTCGGCGACAGCTCGGCCGTCGGTACCGTCGGTTGTTGGTCGACGAGTTCCAGGACACCGACCCCCTCCAAGCCGAAATCATCTTGCTTCTTTCTTCCGAGCCGGATGGCGAAGCGGAGGCGGATCAGCCCGGCGAGTTCGATCCACCCGTCGCCGACTGGCGCGCCGCGACGCCGAGGGATGGGGCACTCTTCGTCGTCGGAGATCCGAAGCAGAGCATCTATCGCTTTCGGCGGGCCGACATCCAGCTGTACAGCTTCGTCCGAGCCCGCTTCGATGATTTCGGGGCGGTCGTCACGTTGTCGACGAACTTCCGCTCACGGCCCGCGATCGGTGATGTCGTCAACGATGTGTTCGACGCCGCCGACTTCTTCCCGAGTGAGGCGACGGGCGTCCAAGCCGCCTTCGAGCGTTTGGACACGCGTCCGCCTACGGAGGACGTCCCGGCCGAAGGGGTGTTCACCTACGACCTGAACCCCGAGCGGAAGACCAAAGCGTCGGCCGCGGCCGACGACGGTGCGAGACTGGCGTCCTGGATCCGCGCGCGGGTCGATGCCGGAGAGCGTGAGCCCGGTGATTTCCTCATCCTGACGCGACTTCGCCCACACCTCGACGCCTACGCCCGAGCCCTCGAGGCTCGCGATCTGCCGGTGAATGTGACGGGGGCGGGAGTGGGCGTCGAAGAAGAGATCCGCGAACTCGAGGTACTCCTCGAGTGCATGATCGACCCATCGAACCCGGTGAAGGTCGTGTCGGCCCTCGTGGGACTCTTCTTCGGCATCGACTACGACCGACTCGCCGAGCACCGCTTGGCCGGCGGGACGTTCGACGCGCGACACCCGGGCCACGACGGGCACGAAGACGTCTGTTCTGCGATCCGGACCCTGCACGCGTGGTGGCGCGCTTCGATCGCCGAGCCTGCCGACGTGTTCATCGGTCGCCTCGTGTCGGAGTTGGGGCTACTGCCTTACGCGGCCTCCGGTGAACTCGGGAGCTTGAGAGCCGGAGCCCTGCTGTACGCCCTCGACGCCGTACGCGCCGCGGCGTTCGGCGGCGACACGTCGCTGACCGGGGCACTGACGGCGTTGCGCGCCGCCCTCGATCTCAAGGAGGCGGAGGCGCCGCTCGAGCCCGGACGCCCGAACGCCGTGCGGCTCATGAACCTGCATCAGGCGAAGGGCTTGGAAGGCAACGTCGTGGTGCTGGCGAATCCCACGGAGATGCGTTCGCGGGTACCCGATGCTCATGTGTCCCGGGCCGACGACGGCCGTGCACTCGGCTTCCTGCGGGTCTCTCAGGCTCAAGGGGGCTTCCGTGGCAACCGTGATCTCGCCCGCCCCGAGGGTTGGGCGGAGCGGGAGAGTGCGGAGCGGGCGTTCGAGGATGCCGAGGAAGTGCGGCTGCTTTACGTCGCGGTGACGCGCGCGCGGGAAGAACTCGTTGTGTCGCGGTGGCCGGAGGGGCGTGGCTCGTCGGTATGGGCGGCCCTCGACCCCTGGCTCGACGAGCACGCGACACCCCTCGAGCTCGACGTCGTCGACCCGGCGGAGCGACAACCGCTGGACGTGACGCCCGACGAGACGGATGCGGCGCTCCGCGCCTCGGAAACGAGACTGCGTGAGATGGCGACGCCGTCGTTTCGGGCCGTATCGGTCACGGCTCTGGCCAAGGACGACGCGAACGACCCGGTCCCGTTCCGCACGTCCGAGGGGCGAGAGCGGCGTGTCTACCGAGGGTACACGTGGGGTAGCGCGGTGCACGGCGCGCTGGCCCTGGCGGCCTCGGAGCCCGGGGACGAAGCTCTTCGAGCTGCATGTAGAGACCTGCTGGTCGAACACCAACGGCCGTTGGATGGCCACGGTGAGCCTGTCGAACTCGGCGAATTGCTCCAGTTGGTGAAGTCGGTCCACGCCTCCGAATTGTGGGTTCGCGCGCGCAGAGCGGACCGAACGCTCGTCGAGGTCGCCTTCGCGTCGAAGGGGGTACACGGCCCCGCCCCGGAAGTCTTCGAAGACGTCCGGGAAGCTTCGGCTCCGCGTGGAAAGAAGCAGTTGGACCTCTTCGCGGCGGAGGCGGTCGAGGAGGAGACGGCTTCATCTCTGGGCGGACCCGCGCTCGCGGAGCCGACGGAGATCGAGCGCGAGTCGCTCCTAGAGGGAGTCGTCGACCTGGCCTTCCGTGAGACCGGAGGATGGGTCATCGCCGACTACAAAACCGACGTCGGGACAGACCCGGACTTCCCCGCCCGACAGGCTCGGTATCGTCGCCAGGTCGACTTGTACGCGGACGCCTGGTCGAAGTTGACGGGTGAACGGGTGAAAGAGCGCATACTCTTCTATATCGCTCAGGGCAAAATGGAGAGCTGGCAATGATCGAGACCGAGGTCGATGCGACGGCGACGGATACCGCGTTCTTGAAGTGGCCACCTCCGGGACTGGAGCGGACCCAGGGGGACATGCTGCGTATCGCGACGAGCGCCGCGCTCTCGGGTGTCTTCCTCGTCCTGCCGCTCGTCTTCGTCGCGGGTCGTGTGGATGGCTTCTCCACCTTCGGCCCCTTCGCCGACGCGTGGTGGGTCCAGCTCGGCCTGGCGACGATCGGGCTCGCCTTCACGCTCGACACATTGGTGAGGGCATCACGAACCCTGCGGCGGGTCGGTCGTGCACGTCAGAGCGGGTACCGACTCTCGACCGTTGCGTACGTCTTGTGTGACTCGGGCCGTGACATGGGCTTCCTGCTGTCCGGGGAACGCCACTTCTCGGTCATGGAAGAGCGCGAGCGCGAGGCGATCGCCGCGATCCGCCTCGCGGCGGCCGTGTTGGTGACGGGTGCGGGGCTGTGGCTCGTACTCGCGATGCCCGTGGCCCTCTTCCTCGCGGCGCGCGGGGCGTTCTCGCCGGCAGAGATGATGCTCTTCACCCTGGCGCCTTCCTTCCTCGGGTACACGTTCGGCGGTGTAGCGACGGTCGTGCACCAGGGTCGCGTGCGACGGGCGCGGCGAGTGTGGTACCGTCAGCCGTGGTCCGCCGATTTGGCCTCCGAGGAGGTCGCCGCATGGCATCGAACGGCCCCCGGTGGGCCGCTCGACCTCGAGCCAGACGAAGGAGGGGCCCGACCGTACCTCATCGGAGGGGGGATCGTAGGAGGCCTGGCGGCTCTGGTCGTGATTCCCGTGTTGACCCTCGCTCCGGCGTCGGCGGTCGCGCCGATCCTCACGACCGTGTCTGCGCCGTCGCTCGACACCTACCGCCCTCGCGCAGCGCGGGCCGAAGCGTTCCGCAGCTACACCGTAGACGGAGACGTGTCGCTCAGCGCATCCGTCGCGGGACAACTCCTCCAAGACCTCACCTTCGTAGGGGACGACCGAGAGCCTGCCCCGGGTGAGAAAGGACCGTCCGTCCGCTTCGAGGAGGGATGGTACCCGGACGCTGAGAACGGCGCGGGCCCGATGCAGTTGGAGCCCCACTGGTGGGCCGACTCCCTGCTCGCGCGGGTGGATCGCGGCCTATCAACCGATCAGCTCGAGTACATGGATGAGCTCGCTGGGCACCCCGCGTCCGAGCTCTTCAGTCAGTTGGCTACGGCCACCTCACTCGACGCCGGTAGTGCACGTTGGGAGACGCCGTTTCCGGCCGGGACTACGATGGCCACGGTACCGGTGCCTCGCTTCGGGGCGGTCCGCCGAGCCGCGGAGATCCAAATGGCGCGGGCTGCGGTGGCGCTGTCGTCGGGTCGGGTCGAGGAGGCCGAACTGCGGATCCGCGAGGTCATCACCGTGGGTTATCTCCTCGCGGACGACGGACCGACCCTGATCGACAACCTGATCGGCGTCACCCTCGTCGAAGGGGGCGGCTCTGCCCTAGCCGAGCTCTTCAGAGCGTCGGGCCGGGTCGAGCAAGCCGCGGAGCTCTCGCGACTGGTCCTGGTCGCCGAGGGGGCAGCGGGGCGCCTCCCCGCTCGGCTCAACTCGAGCCCGGAGGGCTTCGTGAACTCGCTCCCCGATTTGGTGCTCGACACCACCGCGGTGCGAGGCATTCGCTGGGAGTACTTCATCAACCTGGCGACGATCGCGCCGTGCATGAACGTGCACCGGATGGTCTTCGGGCCGGGCCAAGAGTATTCCGACTTCGTCGAAGAGGCACGAGCTGCGCTCGTGCGCTTCCCGTCCGACGAAGCGCTCTTCGAGCTCGCCCGCTACGGATGGATCGGTGGCGCCGACCTCTCAGGTCCGACCTGGGTGACCTGGCTCGCGTCGCTCTTCATGAACGTAGACGAGAACTCGTGCGCGACGATGGTCCGGCACATGGCGCTTGCCGAGGGGCTCTAGGACGACTCCTCAGTTGGACACCGACCCGTCGGGTCCGACGCGAATCGAGAGCACTCCGCCTCGGAAGTCCCGAGGGTCGATGCCGTCCAGCTTCACGGTGCGTCGTTGGGCGCCCACCAGGATCGTGACCTCCACGTCGACCGGCTGACCGCCCGGGAGCCCGAAGTGCACCGGTAGGTCGGACTGTGCGTCGTAGCCCGAGCCGGTGTCGACCAACCCCGACCCGATCACGCGGTCTGTACCCGCCTCGTACAGACGCACCTCCGATCCGGCCCGGGTCGCCCGTCCCGAGCCGTCCAAGACCCGGATCTGGAGGGAGTGCCAGGAGAATTCGGGGCGCAGGAGGTTACGGAGCAGGTGGTGCATCCCATCGTCCGCCGCCCCGGCCAGAGCGAGGTCGAGATCGCCGTCGAGGTCGAAGTCGACCCACGTCGCGCCGTGGCTCGCGCGCAGCGCGAGGACGTTCTCCGGGGTCGCGTCCACGAAGGCCTCTCGACCCTCCCGACGGAAGAGGAAGTCCCGGTAGTGCGTGTCCCCTCCGACGGTGCCGTTCACGTAAAGGTCGACCGTGCCGTCGTGATCGAAGTCCCCCCACGCGCACGTGTCGAAGCGAGAGTCGACGGCGAGTCCCAGCACGGGAGCACGATTCGTCCAGCTTCTGTCGTCTTGGCGGACGAGGAGGCCGTTCGGCCCGTAGTTCGCGAAGAAGAGGTCGAACACACCATCGGCGTCGTAGTCGACCACGCAGGGTCGGACCGTGCCCTGTGCCTCGTCGCCCAAGGCTCGACCGCCCGCTCGGAGTTCGGAGAGATGGAGCGCCTCCGTGTATCCGTCTTCCGTGGCGAGGTAGAGGGCGTTCGGGTCGCCGTTCATGTTGGCGACGAGCAGGTCGAGGCGCCCGCCGCTGACGTCCACCCACACCGCGCCCACGGTGCGGCGGGGGTCGGCCACCCCTAGCTCGCCCGCCTGGTCGACGAACGTTCCGTCGTCGCCCTGAATGAAAAGACGGTTCTCTCGGTCCCGCATGCCGAGGAAGAGGTCCAAGTCTCCGTCGGTGTCGACATCGACCCACGACGCTTGGCGGGTCGCGCCCTCCTCGATCTGAAGGCCGACCTCGGCGGAGACGTCGATGAAGCCGTCGGATCGGTCGTTGCGGTAGAGGGCTGTAACGGGCGCATCGCCCGCGAAGCCGAGGAGGAGATCCGGATCCCCGTCCTTGTCGTAGTCTCCCCATGCGGAGGTCCGGACGGCCCGCGTGACGTCGAGTCCGACCTCGGCGGCGATGTCGATGAATCCGCCCGTCAGATCGTTTCGGTACAGGCGGCTCGGGGTGCCGTTGAATCCGACGAATCGATCGGGGTCGCCGTCCAGATCGACGTCTGCCCACGCGTCCGTGAGTGCGCCTCCGTCCGAAAACGTCGCCGAGTCGACCAGTGCGAACTGGACCGGCTCGGGGGCGCGGTCGCGGTCGCACGCGGGTAGGGCGAGGAGAGCTGCCCACGCGACCATCCCACGCCATCGAGCCACGCGCATCTCCCCCTCCAGTCGGTTGCCGTCGCGCACGCTACCGGCTTGTGCGCGACGGCGTCAACCGACTGAACTACCAGCCCTGTTCGTCCGCGTACTCCCTCTTGGTGGTCTTCGGCAGCGCAAACGCGAAGAGTCCCTGGAGTCGGTAGATGAACTTCGTCTTGCCCGGGATGTCCCCGGTTTCGAGTTCGCTCTTGAGGAGCCCGAGGATTTCGTTCCAGCCGGCCGCGTGCTTTTCCGGTGCCGTGTGCTCGGTGGTCCACCCTTCGTGAGTCAGTGTGACGCGAGTGCCGCCGTCGACGGCTTCCAACTGCCACGTGACGACCGTCGTCGGTTCCGGACGCATCGCGAAAATGTACGTGTGCTTCAGACGGTGTGGGGGTTCGACTTCGAGCACCTCACCGGCCACGAAGACGCGCGATCGGTCCGGTGTGGAGTACCGGAGCTTGCCACCCGGCTTGAGGTCGATATCGAGCACCGTGTTGTAGAGCGGTCGCTGGACCGATCCGGTCTTGGTGATCTCTGCCCACACGTCGTCGACCGGGACGTGAATCACGATCGAACACACGGCGTCAGGGAGAGGGCTACCGGCCATTGGGGCTCCTAGGCACTCCGTTCCGGGCGCTCTTCCAGACCTTGCTTCAGGCTGGTGAGTGCGTCGGTCCACGGCTGCATGTAGCGCGCGACCCAGCGGTCGTAGATCTGCTGAATCGGCACAGGGTTCATGTAGTTGTGTCGCTCACGGCCCCGGCGGACCACGACGACCAGATCGGCCTTCGTCAGGACACCGAGGTGTTGCATCACGGCGAATCGAGACAGCTCCGGGAAGAATCCGACCAGCTCACCCGTCGTACGGGAGCCGTCTTGGAGCAGGTCGAGAATGGCCCGCCGCACCGGGTTCGCCAGCGCTCGCCACACAGGGTCGAGCTCGTCTTCTGGCGGTGTGTCGTCTGCCGTGGTTTGCATATGTGATAATATTATCACATAATAGATCCGTCAATAATGAGACGAAGGAGGTTCGACATGGGACGAGTGATCGGGGGAGCCCTCGCGGGCTACGCACTGTGGAGTGTCCTGTGGGTCGGCGGGAGCGCTCTCGCTGCTCGCCTGTTTCCCGACCAGATCGTGCTCGGAGAGCCGACCGATTCCGTCCCGATCTTGCTCGGCTACATCGTGTGGAGCTGTGTGTTGAGCGTGGCCGCGGGCTTCGTGGCGGCGAGGATCGGGAAGGAACGATCCGCGAGCGCGGTCCGGGGTGTCGCCGGACTCCTACTGCTCACCGGGATTGGCGTAGAGGTGTCGGCATGGGCGCTGACGCCCGTGTGGTACCACGTCGTCTTCTTGCTGCTCCTCGTCCCGCTCACCCTGTTCGGGGGCAAAGTGGCGGAGGGCTAGCTCACCCGGCGAAGTCGTCGAGGGCGCGGTCCAGCGCCTCGAGGCCCGCTTCCAGGACGTCGTATTCGCCCGCGACGGCGACCCGGAAGTGGGCCTCCTCGCCGAAGAGGCTGCCCGGTGTAACGCCTACGCCATGGTGCTGTGACGCCATATCGATGAAGGGCTGCGCGTCGTCCACACCCTTCAGCCGAGGGAAGCCCACGGCTCCACCGATCGGCGGCACCCAGTCGAGCTCGCGCCGACCATCGACGAAGTCCCGGAAGAGCGCCGAGCCCGGACCCAGGATTCCGCGGGCGCGCTCGAGGAGACGGTCGAGCTGTTGGAACGCCACGACACCGATCGTTTCGGATGGAATGGAGCCGACGGCGTCCACGACGTCCCGGACGCGGCGGGCTCGTTCGACGATGTCGGGGGCGGCGAGCATCCAACCCACCCGCACCCCGGCCAGGCCGTACGATTTGGTCAGGCTGTTGGTCGACACGAAGACGTCATCCCGTGTGGCCGCGGGTCTGCGATCGACGCCTTCGAGGGCATCCAGGTACACCTCGTCGACGATGACCTTGGCGTCGATCGAGCGGGCCAACTCGCCGACCGCTGCCAGGTCTTCGGGCTCGGCGTATGCGCCCGACGGGTTGTGGAGGTTCGTGAGCATGATCGCACGAACGTCTTCCGTCAGCGCCTCGGCGACCGCGTCGGGGTCGAGGCGGAACCGGTTGGTCCAGTCCCGACGGAATGTGCGTACCTCGGCCCCCAAAAAAGCTGCCGCGCCACCGTGTGGATCGTAGCCGGGCCACTCGGTGAGTAGGACGTCGCCAGGCCGGAGGACTGAGGCGAGCGCAAGGAAGTTAGCGCCCGAAGCTCCCGGGCCGGTCGCGACGCGATCGGGCTCGACCGCGTATCGGTCGGCGATTGCGGCGACCAGTGGCGGCCAACCGTCATCGTTCCGTCCGTACAGCTCCATCGCGTCGTGTGCCCCCGGCACTTCGTCGAGGGAGCAGGGGAGAAGGTTCGAGCCGGTCAGGTCGATTCGCGCCTTACGGCTTTGCTTTGCCCACGTCATGTAGGGAGCCCATGTGGCGGGCCAACGTGTGTCGCTCATCTCACCTCGGGTGGGGACTGGGGAGCGCGGCGGCTCCAGTAGACGTACGCGGGCACACCCGCCACGAGGATCCCGAAGCCGATCAGGGACGGAACCGGGTTGGTCGCCAGCACACTCGCCACCATCATCACCGCGACGAGTACGAACAGGCCGGGCACGAGAGGATAACCGGGCATGGTGAAGACCCCGGGATCGCGTTCTTCCAGGGGGATCTTCCGCCTGAACACGAAGAGGCTGGCACCCGCCGCACCGAAGAAGATCCAGTCCGCGGACACGACGTAGTCGAGGAGCTGGCCGTACGTGCCCCAGTGCACGAGCACGATCGCCCACGCCGATTGGATCACGATCGCGACGGACGGTGTGTCGAAGCGCGGATGAAGACGTGCGACGCGTTCCGGGAAGAGGCCGTCCCGCGCCATCGCATAATACACGCGAGTGGGGGCCAGCATCGTCAGATTCAAGAAGCCGAAGGTCGAGATCGCGATGCCGAGCGTGATGAGGAAGTCTCCGCCCTGGCCGAACAGGATGCCGGCGGCGTCTGATGCCGGGGTGAGGGTCGACGCCAGGCCCGCGTGGCCGAGGGTGCGTAGGTAGACGACGTTCACCAAACCGTAGACCAGGACCACGATGCCGGTGCCCCACAGGAGTCCTGCGGGCATGTCGCGTACGGGGTCCTTCATCTCCTCGGCGACGTAGTTGGCGTTTTGCCAGCCTCCGTAGGAGAACATCACCGGGATCAGGGCGGCGCCGAAGGCGAACACGAGGACCCCCGACTCTCGAGTCGCTTCGGCTACGGGAGTTGGGTCGGGCGTAGTGGGGAGGAGGAGGCCTGCCCCGATCAGGAGGCCGAGCGGAAGGAGCTTCAAGATGACGAATGCGTTCAGCACCCGACTGCCCGGCTTCACGCCGACGTAGTTGACCGCCGCCACCACGATGATCGCCAGCGTCGTGAGCCAGGTCACGTCGCCTCCGTCCCGGCCGACGAGGCGAAGCGTGTACTCCGAGAAGGTGATGCCCACGGCTGCGATCGCTCCCCCCTCGATCATCAGGAGCAGACCCCATCCGTAGAGGAAGCCGGCCAAGGGGTGGTACGCGGTCCGCAGATACGCGTAGTGTCCTCCCGCCTTGGGGAAGAGTGTTCCGAGCTCGGCGAAGGTCAGGGCGCCGGCCAATGCGATGATCCCACCGGCGACCCACGCCGCCATGACCATGGCGGGCGAATCGAGACGCTGAGCGACGATCCCCGGGTTGATGAAGATGCCGGCGCCGATAATGCCACCGACGACCACCATCGCGGTGTCGAATCGTCCCAGCTCTCGTCTGAAGGCCACCTCGGCTCCCGCTCGGGTACGCCGCGAGGGTACGCCGCCGAGACCGACTTTTCCACCCTGAGCCGTCTATACAGATTCGGGTCCACACGACACTCGGACTCCAGATCATCTGATGGATATTCTCGACGCGATTCAGCAGCGCCGCTCGATCAAGGCCTATGCCGACCGTCCCATTTCGAACGAGGCGATCGAACAGCTGCTCGCCATGGCGGTTCTGGCTCCCAACCACCGAATGACCCAACCGTGGCGCTTCTACGTGCTCGGACCGGAAGCACGGGCCGGGTATGGTCGCGCGCTCGGCATGCGGAAGGCGAAGAGGGTGGAGGACCCCGCGGCGGCCGCCGACGTGGTGTCCAAGGTGGAGGCGAACCACCGTGGTCTCCCCGCGATGTTGGCCGTCAGCATGACGCTCGACGAGAACGACGAGATCCGTGAAGAGGACTATGCGGCGACGTACATGGCGATCCAGAACCTCTGCCTCTCGGCGTGCGCGCTCGGTCTCGGCACGCACGTGAAGAGCGGTGCGGTCATGGACGATCCGAATGCACGCGCGGCGGTCGGCGTGCAGGAAGAGGAGCGAGTCATCGCGACGATCTCCCTGGGTGAGCCCGCCGAGGTTCCGCAGGCGAAGGCGAGGAAGAGCGCCAAGGACTTCACGACCTGGGTGCCGTAGGCCCGGGCTTGGCGCCGGTCGGCTTCGCCCGTCTCGGCTCGGATAAAAAACTCACGGATCGTTCGAAGCCCGAGCCTATGTTCGAGGTGGTGGTCGAAGCTCTCTTCGGAGGTGGTATCGCATGACGGGTCGACAACGGACGCGCGGTATTGTGCGCACCCTTGCCGTCGCGGCGGCTGTTCTCTTCTCGACGCCCGGGTGGGCGTTCGCGCAGGGGCTGGAGTTCTCGGGTGGCGTGAATTTCTCGGAGTTGAACGGTGCGGCGATTCAGGACGCCGCCCGGAACGTCGGGGTCAACCTCGGTGTGGACCTGATCCTGCCGGTCGGACCGATCGGGTTGGGCGTTGGTTTCGATTGGGCCCAGCGAGGAGTCGACGCGGCGGATGGGGTAGCCGATCCGACCGCTATCGATCTCTCGTACATCGAGGTCCCGATCAACCTGCGACTGCCCTTGGTCGGTGCGGGGCCGATCCGGCTCAACCTCATCGTCGGGCCACGCATCGGGATCAACACGGGATGCGAGATCTCGATCGACGCGAGCCCCTTCTCCGACTGTGAGGCGGCGAGCGAGGGCAGCTTCGAACCGAACGCACTCGACTGGTCGGGGACGGCCGGCCTCGGCGTCGGCTTCGCGCTGGGCGGGCTCGCGTATGCGGGGACCGAACTCACGTACGTGCACGGCTTCTCCGACGTGGCGCCCGACGTCGCGGCGGATCTCAAGAACCGAGCCTTTACGCTCCAGGCGTTCCTCGGCTTCGACCTCTTCTGATCCATGCCGATGGGGTGTGGCGTCGGACCACGCCGCGCCCCACCGGCCGGATCGTTACCCGTCTCTCATCGCTCGCGCGGGGTCGACCCGGGCCGCCACGCGAGCGGGGGCCCAAAAGGCGATCGCGGTGAGGCCGAGGACCGCGAGGGCGACCCCGATCAACGAGACGGGATCGGTCGCCGAGGTCGCGAAAAGCTGATTGCTCACCGATCGACCGACGCCGTACGCGAGGACGAGTCCGACGGGGAGGCCGAACAAGGCGGATCGCATGCCGTCCGTGATCACGCTCTTCGTCATCTGCCCCCCCGTGGCGCCGAGCGCGAGGCGAATGCCGATGTCACGGCGCGCGCGGCGCACCGCATGAATGCCGACCCCGTAGACGCCGACCAGGCCGATCGAAACCGCCGTGCCGGCGAACACGCCCATGATCGTCAGGAGGAGGGCCTGCCCAGCTCGGAAGGGCCGCATGAGCGCCGAGCCGGTTCGCTCGTCGTACACCGGCAGGCTCGGGGCGGCGTTCCGCACGACCGCGCGGACGTCCTGAAGCCCCGTCTGACCGCTCACACGCGCTGCTAGGACGACCGAGCCCGCCGCGTACCGTAGCGTCTGGTCGAGGGGTCGGTACAGCACCGCCCCGGCCGGCTGAGCCGGACCGCGGGTGCGGGTGTCGGCCACGACGCCGACGATCTCGAGAGGGCGGTCGTGGCCATCGAGTCCCATCGTCACGCGGCTCCCGAGTGCCGGTCTCCCGTCGAGGACGTCCCGCACGAAGGCTTCGTTCACGACCGCGACGTCGACGGTGCCCGCCCGGTCGCTCGACTGGAGCTCTCGGCCTTCGAGCAGGGACATGCCCAGCGTGCCGAAGTAGGACGGCTCCACCGGCTGCCACCCCGAATTGGGCGGGTCCTCCGACGTCGTCACTCCTTCGATTCGGACGCCGGCCCCCATGCCCATGCGCAACGGGAGGTCGGAACCGAGGGTGACGGCGGCGATGCCCGGCGAACGCTCGACCGCGCTCACCACGTCCCGATAGAGAGCGAGCCGCTCCGCGTAGGACCTCGTGGGTGCGTCCGGAATGGAGATGCGCATCGTCGCGAGGCCGTCCGAACGGAAGCCCAGGTCGACGCGTCCCAGTTCGGCGAAGCTGCGTGCCAACAGCGCGGTGCCTGTGAGTACGGCGATCGAGACGGCGACCTGGACCGCCACGAGGCTGCGTCCCGCGCGTGCGCGTGTCAGAGAGGATCGGAGATCTCGCTTCGGCGCCGCGACCGAGAGCGATGCTCGGCCGAGGACGCTTCCACCGAGGAGGCCGAGAAGCATGGCCGACCACGCGGAGACGGCGGTCAACTCGATCTCGTGTGCCCGCGGAACGGCCTCTGCGAGAAGTGCGGTCGAGACCGAGAGCGCGAGGGTGGCGAGGCCGAGACCGACCGTCGTTGCGGCCAGGCCGACGATCCATCCTTCGACCGCAAACGAACGGGCGAGCCGGGCGCGGGATGCTCCGAGCGACAGTCGAACGGCTGCGTCGGCCCTGCGACCCTCCGCACGAGCACGGGTGAGGTGAAGCACGTTGAACAAGGAAGCCGTCAGGACCAGCGCGACCGCCAACGCCAGGGCCCACAACGTTCGGTCGAAGTCGGCGACCGTTTGGTCCAAAAGGGGAACGACGAGGACGCCCGACTCTGCGTTCGTCTCCGGGTATTCCACGGCGAGCTGAGCGGCCACCGCCTCGAGGTCCGCGCGACCGTCCGCGACCGACCGCTCCCCCCGGACGCGGCCGACGACGTCGAAATACCAGGCGTCCCGCACCTCGGTCAGGTTGATATCAGGCGGCAGGTTCCGGATCTCCGGCGCCTCCGTGGGCGATCGAGTCCACCCGAACAAGCCGGTCTCCGGGTAGCCGAACCCGGTCGACATCACGCCGACGACGGTATAGACGAGGTCGTCGACCCGGAGGGACTGTCCAACCGCTTCCGCCGCGCTGCCGAAGGCTCGCTCCGCCGCGCCTTGTTCGAGCACGACCTCCCGCTCTGCGAAGGACGCATCGAAGGTAGGATCGAATGCTCGTCCCCAACTCGGGGCTTCGCCGAGGACGTGGAAGAAGTTGCTCGACACCACGGCGACGGGCTCTCGTGTCGCCCCATCCCCGAGCGTAATGGACACGCGGTCGACCGTGTGGGCCGCGAGGCCGTCGAACGTGCGACTCCGCTGCCGCCAGTCGATGTAGTTCGCGGGAGACACGGCGCGTTGGACGTCGTTCCGTGTCTCCCACACCGCGACCAGGTCATCGGAGTCAGGGTAGGGCAGGGGGCTCAATACGGAGACCGCGATGGCACCGATCGTCGCCGCGCCTCCGATGCCGAGGGCGAGGGTGACCACGGCGACCACGGCGTAACCCGGGGCCCTGACGAGGGCTCGGGCGGCGTGGCGCACGTCTCGCGACCACACCTCAGCCGTCCCGGCGAACGTGACGCGGGCGCGGGCGGTACCCGCGAGCTGGCGCCAATACCACCATCGAGCCGCCCGAGGCCCCGACGTCGCTTCGATCGTCGTGAAGTCTTCGGCGAGATCGCCGAGGACGAACTCGGCGTCTTCGGGCCCGAGCAGCCAGCGAAGGAGGGCCGTGGCGAGGCGGGGTGGAGTAGGCGGGTTCACGATTCCACCTCGGCGATCCGGGTGAGCTCCTCCAAGAGACCCGTTTCCATTCGCGCCATGCGCTCTCGACTTTCCCGGAGGCGGCGCGCACCGTCGGGGCGGAGCGTGTAATGCTTGCGACGGCGACCTCCTCGCTCGGCCGTGGGCTCGCCGACCCTCGAGGAGACGAGCGCCGCTCTCTCGAGACGCTCGAGGACGGTGTATACGGCACCCGCACTCACCTCCCGACCGGTTCGGGCGACGATTTCTCGTCGTATGGATGCGCCGTACGCGCCGTCCCCCAATGCCACGAGTGCGAACAGGATCATCTGCTCGAAGTCTCCCAGCGTCTTGCCCATCTATCCTCCCCGATCGGCTCGTTGTTCCGATGATGCCCATATGGACAACAATGTGGGTGAAATGGTTGCACCCTTGATTCAGCGGAACTCCTTTCGCGAGTGTCCCGTAGACAGGACGCACCATCTCCCCACCCGTGTTCAGGCTATGACGCGCACCCGACTCTCTGCTTTGGCGACGCTCGCCCTCGTGGCGCTGCCGGCGGCGGCTTCCGCACAGACCGTACTCGTGCGGGTGATCAACAGTGAGGGGTCGCAGCCCATGGTCGGCGCGATCGCCTACGTGGTGGGGGCGGACGGATCCACGGTTCGCAATGGCCTGACCGACGAGCGGGGGCGTGCCCTCTTCGTCGGGCTCCCGCCGGGCGAGTATCTGCTCCGCGCGGAGATGATCGGGATGGCCACGGCCGAAACCGCACTCTTTGCCGTCGCCGAGGGCACCACCGTGACCGAGGAACTGCGCCTCGAGTCGAGTGCGATCCAGCTCGAAGGGATCGAAGTCGAACTGGAGGCCGGCCGATGCAGCGTGCGTCCTGGGGGTGAAGGACTCCTGGTGGCGACCGTGTGGGACGAAGCGCGAAAAGCGCTCTCCGCGGCCTCGCTGACGGACCAGCGTGGTTCGTACCGGTACGAGACGATGTCGTACGACCGTCAGTTGGATCGTTCGGGCGTGATCCTGGACGAGACGCAGGCGCGGCGTCAGGGCTACATGAACACGCCCTTCGAGAGTCGCCCCGCCGAAGATCTGGCGATGAACGGCTTCGTGCAGCAGGACGGTCGGGACTACGTCTATTTCGCACCGGATGCCACGGTGCTGCTGTCCGACGACTTCCTCGATACGCACTGCTTCAAGATGGACGACGCCGGGCGGAACGAAGAGGGATTCATCGGCCTCGGGTTCGAGCCCACGGGAGAAACGAAGAGTGTCCCCGACATCGCGGGCACCATGTGGCTCGATCCCGAGACGGCAGAGCTTCGGTGGCTCGACTTCAACTACCGCTTCCTCGACCCCGAGATGACCTCACCCGAGGTGGGCGGGCGGGTATCCTTCGAGCGTATGCCGGACGGCACGTGGATCGTGCCGGAGTGGTGGATCCGGATGCCGGTCATGAGCACCCAAACGGACTTCGAAGGTCGGCAACGTCCGTTCATCTATCAGTACCATCAGACGGGCGGGATGGTACTCGACGTGCGCGAGGCCGGAGGTCGTTCCCTCGGGCAGCGGGCAGAGACGGGTGGGATCGAAGGTGTCGTTCGCGACAGCCTTGGCGTGCCGCTCCGCGGAGTACGGGTCGGGGTCGTCGGCTCGAACCAGGAAGTCTTCTCGAACCGAGAGGGTGAGTTCAGCATCACCGGACTTACCCCTGGCCGCTTCCAGGTGCGCTTCGTCGACCTGCAACTCGAGCAGGCGGGGTACATCCCGGAACCGGTGGCGCGTGACGTTATCCGTGGTGAGATGACGGAGATGGAGTACCACATGCCGTCGATCGGGGACGTTCTCTTCGAAGCGTGTCGCGGGGTGCAGCGGGAGCAGGGCTCCGTGCTTCTGGCGGGGACCGTCGTAGACTCCCGTGGCCGCGCGGTGCCGGAGGCGACCGTTCGGGTGAGCTGGGTCGGCTACACCGTCATGGGTGGCGGAGGCATCAACCCGGTGGACGGAGACATTGCCGGCCTGACCGAACAGACGAACGGCTTCGAGACGACGGCCAGCTCCACGGGCTTCTTCCGTTTCTGTGGTGTCCCGGCCAACACGGCGATGCAGCTACGCGCCGCGATGGGGAGCCGAGAGACGGACCAGTACGAGGTGCAGATCGCCGACTACGAGACCGGCGCGCTCCGAGTCTTGGAGCTGCCCCGCAACTGACGTCTGGCCCGCCCGCGAGGGCGGTCCTTAGCTTCGGCGCTTCCCAGGCCCTCGGGCCTCAGCCTCAGCTGGAAGCACCTATGCGTCCCTCCGCTCGTTCGCCGCGTCTTATCGTCGGAGTTCTTCTCGCGCTCGGGGCGTTGGCCCCGATGTCCCTCACGGGTCAGGAGCGCATGTCGGCCACCGAACGACTCGAGCGCTTCCGGATGCACCGCGCCCTCGTCGAGTCGTCACCCTTCGCCTCCATTCCGTGGCAGCATCTGGGGCCGACGAACATCAGTGGTCGGGCGACGGACGTGGCGGTTGCCGAACCCCGCGGTCAGACGTACACAATTTATGTGGCCGGGGCCGCGGGTGGCGTGTGGAAGACCGACAACGAGGGCGTGACGTGGGAGAACGTCTTCGACGAGGAGATCACCGCGTCGATCGGCGATGTGGCGATCGCTCCGAGCGATCCTCAACAGGTCTGGGTCGGCACCGGCGAGGCCAACATCTTCCGCAGTTCTCACGCGGGGGCCGGGATCTACAAGTCCTCGGACGCAGGCGAGTCGTGGACCCACATGGGTCTCGCCGAGACGCAGACGATCGGTCGTGTCATCGTTCACCCCACCGATCCGAACACGGTGTGGGTCGCCGCGAGTGGCCACGAGTACCGGGACAACCCGGACCGCGGCGTCTACAAGACGACCGACGGCGGACAGAGCTGGGACAACGTGCTCTACGTCGACGAGATGACCGGGGCGATCGACCTCGTCATCCACCCGGACGATCCGATGACGCTGTATGCGGCGACGTGGCAGCGGCGGCGGGCCAAGTTCAACGATCCTAGGAACGAGCCCGCCTTTACCGGCTCCGATGACTACTTCGACGGTTCTGGCGTTTGGAAGAGCACCGACGGCGGGGAGAGCTGGTCCCCGATGAACGTGGGGCTACCCGACGCTCGCTATCGGGGCCGCATCGGGATCGACATCGCTCGCTCCCAGCCGGAGACGATCTACGCCTTCGTCGACAATTACGAGATCGCGCGCGAGGCGCCGGAGGGCACCACCGACGCGTATGGCCGCCCTCGGGGTGGGGTGATCCGAGGTGCGACCGTCTTCCGGTCGGACGACGGAGGGGAAACGTGGCGCCAGACGAGTGAGCACGGCTCCTACATGGAGTCGCTCGGTGGCACGTACGGCTGGGTCTTCGGTCAGATGCGTGTGGATCCCAACAACGCGGATCGGATCTACGTGATGGGCGTGCAGCTCCACGTCTCCGAGGACGCGGGTCGTTCGTTCCGACGACTGACCGGAATGCACGTCGATCACCACGGTCTCTACATCGATCCGAACAACTCCGACTACCTGGTCAACGCGAACGACGGTGGGGCGTACGTCTCGTACGACGCCGGTGAGAACTGGCGGTTCTTCGTCGAGATTCCGATGGTCACGTTCTTCAACGTGAACTACGACTTGGGCGATCCCTTCCGCGTGTATGGTTCGGTCCAAGACCACGGGTCGTTCTCCGCGGAGGTCGATCTCAGCGATGGCCGTCACGAGATCCCCGCCGTCGAGTGGCGGAGTGCCCCCGGAGGGGAGGGGAGTCATCACGCGATCGACCCGCGAGACCCCGACATCGTCTATTCGGCGGGCTTCTACGGGTCGATCAGTCGAACGGATGTGTCGACCAACGAGTCGGCCGCGATCGTGCCGCTCCCCGAGCCGGGCGCACCCCCGCTTCGGGGTCAGTGGCTCGCTCACTTCATCCTCTCGCCACACGATCCGAACACGATCTATCACGGCATGAACTTCGTGTATCGGTCTCGGAATCAGGGTGACGACTGGGAGCGTATCTCTCCCGACCTGTCCTACAACGACGTGGATCAGATCGGAGACATCCAGTACCAGACGATCGTCGCCTTGGCCGAATCGCCTCTGACGGAGGGTCTCCTCTACGCCGGTACGGACGACGGTCGGGTGCACGTCATGCGGTCCTCCGAGAGCGAGTGGGCCGAGATCACCGAGGGGCTGCACCCGAGTCGCTTCACGAGCGAAATCGTGGCGTCGGCGTACGACGAGTCCACGGTCTACGTGACCCAGAACGGACGCCGGAGCGATGACTTCGGTGCCTATGTGTGGCGCTCGACCGACTACGGCGAGACGTGGGAGAGCCTCGCTGACAACGTTCCCTTCGGTCCGGTGAACATCATCCGGGAGGATCCGAATAACGCGGACATCCTCTACCTGGGGACCGATGTCGGCGTGTACGTGTCGCTCGACCGGGGCGACAGCTGGGAGTCCCTCCCGACCGGGTTGCCGAGCACTTTCGTGCACGATCTCGTCGTGCATCCGGAAGAGGACTTCGTGATCATCGCGACGCACGGCCAGGGCATGTTCGCCCTCGACGTACGTCAGCTGCAGCAGATGAGTGAATCCGTGCTCGGATCCGATCTGCACCTTTTCTCGCCGGAAGACGGCTTGCTCCCACCTGCACGGGGTGGCTTCGGAGGACCCCCGGCCCACAGTGCGTGGGTGCACTACTGGCTCGGGGACGACGCCGACGTCTCGATCGAGATCCGTGACGACGCGGGCGAGTTGGTTCGGACGCTGGATGCGCCGGGCACTCGAGGGCTCCACCAAGTCGAGTGGACGCTGGAACGCGAGGGGGCGGGCGGTGGCGGTGGCTTCTTCCGCCGCCGCAACTACGTCCAG
Organism: Gemmatimonadota bacterium; assembly: GCA_039030015.1. Taxonomy (GTDB): domain Bacteria; phylum Gemmatimonadota; class Gemmatimonadetes; order Longimicrobiales; family Gaopeijiaceae; genus UBA2589. Next base: position 130,857 of record JBCCEZ010000001.1, read on the forward strand.
GAGGGGGAGTATCACGCCGTCGTCCGGATGAATGGCTCCGAGGCATCGGTGCCGATCGTGGTCGGGCGACGGTAGGAGTGCGTTGCGGCTACGGAGTGCTGCTGGTGGCGATCTGTCTCGCTCCAGCGCAGGTCGCGGCCCAAAGCCGGAGCGGGCATGTGCCGGCCGCGACCGATCATGTCGTCATCGCCACCGCGTGGGGCCCGATCGAGGTGGAGTTGTACGGGGACGATGCGCCCAACACGGTGGACAACTTCCTCCAGTACGTCGACGACGCGTTGTTCGACGGTGGGTCGTTCTTTCGAGTCGTCCGGGAGGACAATCAGCCGAACGACTCCGTCCGTATCGGAGTCGTCCAAGGTGGCCCGCCTCGCGGAGTAGGGGACCGGATGCGCCCCGCGATCGCACTGGAGCGCACGCGAGACACGGGGGTGCGCCATCTCGATGGGGCTATCTCCATGGCGCGCGGCGGCCCGGATACCGGTCGGTCGCAGTTTTTCATCTGTATCGGCGACCAGCCCGAGCTCGACTACGATGGCCGTCGAAATCCCGATGGCCAGGGCTTTGCAGCCTTTGGCCGTGTCGTCGAGGGGATGGACGTTGTCCGGCGTATCCAGGAAGCCGCGGCCGACGGACAGCGCTTGGTCGACCCCGTCGCCATCGTCGCCATTACGAGGAGTGAGTCGTGACCCAACCGATCGTGCAGGTCGGCCTCGAGCGTATCGGTTCGGTCCGCCCGGAGCTCAAGGACGCTCGCGTCGGGCTCGTGTTGCACCCGGCGTCCGTCGATTCTCGTCTGCGACTCGCCGTGGATGTGTTGCTGGAGGCCGACTTCAACGTCGTTTCTCTGTTCGGGCCGCAACACGGCGCGCGCGGGGAGAAGCAGGACAACATGATCGAGTCCGATCACTATCTCGATCCCGTGACCGGACTTCCGGTGCACTCTCTGTACAGCGAAGTCCGAAAGCCGACTCCGGAGATGCTCGCCGGCCTGGACGCTGTCGTCTTCGACCTCCAGGACGTCGGGGTCCGGGTGTACACCTTCGTGTGGACGATGGCGCTCATCATGGAAGCGTGTGCCGAGTCGGGCGTCCGCGTGGTCGTACTGGATCGGCCGAACCCGGTCGGTCTGAGCGCTCGGGAGGGTTCCGTACTGCGATCCGGATTCGAGTCGTTCGTCGGACTCCACCCGATACCACTTCGGCACGGTCTCACTGCGGGTGAACTCGCTCGCTGGCTCGTCGGAGCACGCGGGATCGACTGTGCCCTCGACGTCATCGAATGTTCGGGACTCACGCGATCGATGACATGGCAGGAGATGGGACTCCCCTGGGTGATGCCCAGCCCGAACCTCCCGACCATCGACTCGTGCGTCGTCTATCCGGGGATGGTGCTGCTGGAGGGCACGAACCTCTCCGAAGGGCGGGGCACCACGCGCCCCTTCGAACTCTTCGGCGCTCCGTGGTTGGATGCCGAGGCACTCGTGAAGTCGGCCGCCGATTCGATCGGGCCGGGGGTTCGGCTTCGCGCGGTGCACTTCGAGCCGACGTTCCAGAAACACGCCGGACGGGTGTGTGGCGGAGCACAGCTCCATGTGACGGATCCCGGACTCTTCCAGCCGGTCCGCGCCACGGTGGCTCTTCTCGCCGCGGTGAAGCGATTGGCTCCAGAGGACTTCGCATGGCGGAACCCGCCCTACGAGTACGAAGAGGACCTCGCGCCGATCGACATCCTCTGGGGGAGCTCATTGCTCCGAGAGGGCGTCGACGCTGGACTCGGGCCCGACGCGATCCTGGACGGTGTGGCCGGAGAGATCACAGCGTTCGAGACATCGATCGAGTCACACCTCCTGTACTCCGCCGAATGAGCACTCTGGCACTTTGCATCGCAAAGTGCTATGCATGAGTAGGCGCTGGGGCGCCACTCGACCAGAAGGGGTGCAACATGAAGGCGATTCGTCTGCTGGGGATCATGGCCGTCGGCGGCCTCGGTGCGGGCTGGTTCTTGTCCTCACCCAATGAGGACGTGGGCGCCGCGGCGCCGGGAATGAGCTCCGAATCCACCGTTTCGAGCCAGGCCGCGACCTCACCAACCGACACCGAGGTGAGCGCCGGCTACATCTACGGCCGGGTTACGACGTCGGACGGTGCGTACGAGGGACGACTTCGGTGGGGCGGCGACGAGGAAGTGTTGTGGACTCACCAGTTCAACGGTCGAGTGGTACAGAACCGTTGGATAGAGCACGTGCCGAGTGGCGTGGGCCCGAAGTCCGGCTTCTCCGTCCTCGGCGTGCGACTCTTCGGGGGTACCTCCTCCGAGGCACTCGAACGCCCCTTCATGGCTCGCTTCGGCGACATTCTGCGCCTCGAGCCGCGAGGCCGCGAGATCCACGTGACGTTGAAGAGCGGTGTGGTCGTCGTGCTTGATCGCTTCGAATCGGACGACCTCGCCGACGGCGTCCGGGTCGAGGACCGTCGGCGCGGGACGGTCGATGTGGACGAGTGGAGCATCGAGTCGATCGACTTCCTCGCGACGCCGGCTGAGACGGGTTTGCCGGCCGCCCTCCATGGGACGATCGAAACCGCCTCGGGGACGTTCACCGGCTTGATTCAGTGGGATCGAACCCAAGCCCTCGAGACGGACGTTCTGTCGGGCGAAGAGTCCGGCAGCGAGCGCTCGGTACCGTTCTCGGCGGTCCGCTCCCTCCGGCCGTCCGGTGAGGAGCTGGAGATCACGCTTCGGTCTGGAGAGCAGGTCGTGCTCGCAGGGGAGCGGGGGTTTGGTGAAGGGAGTCGAGGTGCGTACGTGGACGATGCACGGTTCGGGCGCGTCCTCGTGGGATGGGATGTCATGGAGCGCGTGACGTTCTCGGCGGGAGGCGCGGCACCTGCCTTCGAAACGTTCGAGCCCGGGGCGTCGCTGGAGGGCGAGATCCTCACGACTTGGGGTGATCGATACACGGGCCGGATCGTCTTCGATCTCGACGAAGCCGAGACGACGTCGACGCTCGACGCGCCGGCGAACGGGATCGACTACTTGATGCCCTTCTCCCTCGTCTCGGCGATCGACCTCGCGAACGAAGAGGTCGCGGAGGTGGCGCTGAGCACCGGTGTTTCGGTCGAGCTCGACCGTGCCGGTGACCTCGGCCCGCACAACGGAGGCGTACTCGTCTTCGGTGACTCCGGGACGGTCGACTACATCGGGTGGGCCGACGTGGCCCGGATCGTCTTCGACGCTAGGAGCGACAACTCGTCGTGGTGAAGACCGGAGCGATCTGAAGCTCCAGGATATCGCCGGGATCGACCTGCATCTCCTGGGTGAGGCACTTCGGACCCGCGACCATGTCGATCTCGACCTGCATCGGATCCGGCATGTCCCACGAGAAGGTGAACTCGCGATCCTGCTTGCCCGTCACCGTCCCGAGCGTCGTGCGGGCGCCACGGCGGTGGGTGTAGAGCCGGACGTCGCTGAAGTTGCGGTTCTGAACGATCAGGCGGACGGTCGTGGGGCGGACGGTATCGAACGCTCCTCGGTCTCCTCCGGAGGAGGCACACGCCGTTGCTCCGAGGGTCGTGGCCCCGATGGCGACGAGAGTGAGTGCTCTGCGGATCATCGTGCTTACCTCCTTCCGACTCGACACGGCTGAACGCCGACGCTCCCAGGTACCGTAAGCCAAACACGGGCGTTGGGTTCCACGCCGACCTCGCCGGTAGCGCACGAACGACCGCCGACGACGTCGACCACGAAGCTGATCGGGACCGCGACGTTCCAGTCGATCCGGAACGACTCGTCTGTCTTTCCAGTCACACGACCCAGTCGCACGCGTTGGCCCGTGCGGACCACCCAGATCGTGACGTCGTTGAAGTTCAGGTTCTGAACCTCGATCCGGATCGGATCCTCCGAACCGGTTCGTTGCGACGAGGTGGGCCCGTCGAACGGGCTCGACACGTCGTTGCGGGAGGCGCACGACGTCGTGCACACCAGGAGGCCCATCATCAGGGCCGTACGAAAGACCGTCGACTTCATCATCATCCACCAGGGTCGAGTCACACTTCCATCATACGATCCGGTCGGCCGGTGTGCGATGCCCGACGTCGACCCGCGATCGTTTGAGCTTGTACCACAGCGGCTCAGTGTCCATTCTGGCGACTCCACCCCCACCGAGTCGCACCTCTTCCTCGATGCACACCCTCAAGAAGCTCGCACGCGAGATCCATCGACGATCCGTGTGGCAGGTCTTGGGCGCCTACGCCCTGATCTGCTGGGTGACGCTCGTCGCTGTCGATCTCGCCTCCGCGCCCCTCGGCCTGCCGTTGTGGACCGGGGACATGGCGCTCGTACTGCTCTTGGTCGGGTTGCCCGTCGTCACGGCGACCACGGTCACCCAGGGCGGACTCCCGTGGCTTCGTATCGAGGACGTCGAAGACCCGAACCTCCTCCCTGGTAGAACCCCCGAGGAGGTGCACGTCGTTCCCGGCCGACATCCCATGCACGGGGAGACGCTCTTCACGTGGCGCAACGCGATCCTGGGTGGTGCGATGGCGGCCGCGCTCCTCGTCACGTCGGTCGTGGCGTATCTCACCATGTGGGGCCTCGGGATCGGGCCGGTGGGCTCGCTCATGGCGCAGGGACTACTGGAGGCGGGTGATCGGGTGATCCTAGTCGATCGAACCGACCCCTCCTCCGGCCTGGAGGCCGCTGCGGAGGCGCTCGAACAGCACCTCGCCCGGAGCACGGTGCTCGACGTGACCGCGTCCGGCGTTGCTGCCGACGCCGCCGGGCTCGATCCGGTTCTCGACGAGGCACGTCGTGAGGGGGTCGATCTCGTCATCATCACCGAGCTGGCAGAAGGCACAGCCGGGTACTCGGTTTCCGCGCGCGTCGTATCCGTTCAGCGGGGACAGCTCGCCTCCTACGCGGAGACGGCCGGCTCGGTGGACGAAGCCGTGCTCGCCGCGGAGTTGGTCTCGACCCGCGTGCGCGAGAAGATCGGAGAATCGCTGCGAGCTATCCGCGCTCAGTAGATCCCCGGGCGAGCTCTTCGTCGAAGGCGACGAGTTCGTAGTCGTCTTCGTATCCGACCCGGTCGAGCGTCGGGAGGTAGCGGGTCAGATCTCCCCCGCCGTCGAGTAGTTCGCGGTCGAACAGCTCGAGATCGCGCTCCGTCGCATCCTCCTCCGAGTCTCCGGTGTGGAAGACGACGTCCCCCAGGTCGCGACGATCCAACCGCAGGCGTTTCCGGACGGACTCGCTGGCCGAGTAGTGGTCCCGCACCGCCGGGAAGGCGAATCGGACCGTTCCGTCGTCGTCCACGGTGACCTCGGCGTCCAATTCGGCGCTCAGCTCCTGCAGGATCGCGTCGGTCTCCGTCCGAGAGACCCAGTCCAACCGCTGACGGACGAAGTCGTACACCTCCGCCTCGGAGAGCGCGGGCTGGCCGTCGAGCGCGTGTCGGTAGACCACGCCCAGGACGAGCTTCCTCACGTTCCGCCGACGTCGCCGGTTGTTTTCGGCCCAGACCCCGGCGGCGCGTAGTGACGGAGCCGCGAAGAAGAGTACGCTGAAGACCAGTGGGACGACGACGAGCCCGAAGAACGCTGCGGGTCCGCCGATTCCGAGGCGGGGGAAGATGAACCAGGGAGCGGTCGCCGAAGCCAGCATGGTGAAGGCGTTCATCCCGGCCACGACGACGTTGGCGGACGTGGAGTTCCCGGTCAGCTCGAGTGGTTGCTCCAGACGGAGCCAGGCCGGGTTCGGCTCGCGGAGTCGGCGTCGTTCGTCGACCGACGCCATGAGCCCGGGGAAGGCGTACACGACTTCGCCGTTCGGCGCTGCCACGGCCTCACCGTCATAGGACCCGAGGAGACGGCCCATCTCACTCTCCGCCTCCTCGAACGGACGGCCCGAGTGCTCCACCAGCTCGGCCGCGGTGAGGACTCCGCTTCGAGCTCGGATGAGTCGGAGGGCTCCTCGGTCCAGCTGTCGCTGCGTGGGCTTGGGCCGGTCTGGGCCGAAGACGAAGGCGAAGACCTTCTTGTAGAAGGGCACCCGATCGTCCTTGTCGAGTGTGCGCTCCCACCGGTGTCCGTAGTAGGGCCGCCCGATTCTCCACCGTGGGCTCCAGAGCCAGTACCAGAGCACGGGGTCGAGAGAGAAACCACCGCGGCCGCGGCCGCCCCAGCCGCCGCGGCTGTCCCCACCCCGTTGGCTCGCGAAGATGGCCGCGATCACCAGTGCGACCATGATCACGAAGTACACGACCAGCATGACCGCGATCGACGCCTTGAAGGTCGCCGTGCCGACGCGCTTCACGGTCGCGACGGCCCGCGCGAGCCACGGCCCGCTCCCCCGCTCGATCATGCCGCGATCGAAGTTGTAGACGAGCTCTCCCGAATCCGTCACCTCGAGGTGGCCGAGGTGGGTCTCGAGCACCGACTTCAGGCCCGTCCGGACGGCGTCGGCCGCGAGTCCCGTGTCCGCGACGATGTCACCCACGGTCGCACGACCGTCGAGCCGCCGGAGCGAAGTCAGGATTCTGGCCTGGTCGGCCGCGAGTGTCAGGGAGGTCACGTGCCCGTGTAGCTGAACCGTCTGGGGTCTCGATCCATACGGTTGGTGTTCGGCGATCCTTCTAGGGACTCCTACCTACCACACCCGGCCCCGACCGATCCCTTCGTCGGTTAAACACCCCGATCGATCAGTTCCAGCACCTCGGGCTCTGCGCCGTTGGGGCCGGCCAAGGAGAGGCCGACGTAGCCGGCTGTCGAGAGCAGCATCGCCGGGAAGATCTCGTGCACGACATCGGACCCGGGAACGAAGTCCCACCCGAGCAGCACGACGATGCCGAGGACGAAGGACCCGATCACGGCGTTCCCGTTTCCTCGCCGCCAGTGCAGCCCCAGCACGAGGGCCGGGAAGAAGCAGGCGCCGTAGAGGGCGCCACTGAATGCCGTGAGCTCGACGATCCCACCCGGTGGGTTGAGTGAAATCAACATCGTGATGAAGGCGAAGAGGGCGACCCACGCCTTGGTCCAGAACATCTCCTGGGCTTCCGATCGGCCGGGCCGCACCACGGCGACCACGTCCCGCTCGGTTGTGGACGCCATGACGAGCAACACGCTGTCGAGCGAAGACATCGCGGCGGCCACCATCGCGACCAAGAGAAACGCACTCGTACCCTGCCCGAAGACCTCGGTCAGCAGAGTCGGGACGACCAGGTCGGTGTCTTCGATGCCGGTCGGGAAGAGCTTGCGCGCGTAGATGCCGACAGGGATCAAGAGGGTGAACACCCCCGCGAAGGTCAGCGAGGAGACCCACATCCCCGTGCGGATCGCCTTCTCGCCTTCCAGGGCGAAGAAGCGCGAGAGCTGTCGGGGTTCGACGGCGAACTTCACCAGGCCCGCCACCATCGTTCCGATCAGAACGGGCACCGCGACGCCACCACCCCACGTGAAGAGAGCCTCCCCTCCCGGCTGAGTTCGGACCTCGGCTGCCGCTCCGAGCCCGCCGGCCGCATTCACCGTTCCGGTGAAGAGGATGACCGCTGCGAACATCATCACGACCCCCTGAACGGAGTCCGTCTTCACGACGCTGATGAAGCCTCCAATCATCGTGTACGTCATGACGATGAAGAAGACGATGACGATGGACACCTTGTACGGCATGTCGAGAAAGACCTCGAGCAAGTTCCCGATTCCCTTGAATACCGCCGTCATGTAGAAGAACGACGCCGCAATGACGATCAGTGCGGCAAAAACGCGAGCCGTCGTGCTCCCGAATCTGAACCCGATGAAGTCTGGGAGGGTCAGGGAGTCCATCGCGGCCGTGAAGGCACGAAGGCGCGGGGCCACGACGATCCACGCGAATAGGCTGAAGGCGACCGCGGTGGGGATGAAGAGCAGCCACGGGAGGCCCCACGAATACGTCCGACCGCTGAAGCCGACGAAGGAGTTCGTGCTGGCGTACGTGGCGAAGAAGGAGAGGCCAATCACCCAGCCGCCCATGTTCCGCCCGCCGACGTAGTAGTCGGCCAGACCCTTCGTCTTCCGGTTCCCCGTCCATGCGTGGTGCGCGAGCATCACGGTGTAGAGGGCCAACAGCGAGTGTACCATCCAGTACTCGCGTAGGTTGGCCAGCACCGCGTCGATCATGCGTCATCCGGGTCGAAGAGGAGTCGGACCTCGGGCTTCGTCACTTTGCCCATCGCGTTTCTGGGAAGCGCCGGAACGACGAGGAAATCCTTCGGGACTTTGTAGGGCGCGAGCCGTCCCTTCGCAAATCTCCGCAGCTCTTCGAGGTCGACCTCGCCACTGTCGTTGCACACAAGCGCGGCGCAGACCCGATCGCCCCATTCGGGGTCGTGCACGCCGACCACGGCACAGTCGTCGACCTTCTCGTGCAGTCGCAACACATCCTCGATCTCGAGCGCGGAGATCTTCTCACCGCCGGTCTTGAGGATGTCGACACTCGAACGCCCGAGGATCCGCCACGCGCCGTCGTCGATCTGCGCCTGGTCTCCCGTGATGAACCAGCCGTCCGAGGTGAAGGCTTCGTCCGTCTCCACGGGGCGCTCCCAATACGTGTCGAACACCGCAGGCCCTCGTACCTGGATGAGCCCCGGGCTCCCGTCACCCACCGGTAAGCCCGCGTCATCGACCAGCCGGGCGTCGACCCCGGGAAGCGGCGTTCCGACGTACCCCGGTCGGCGATCGCCGTCGAGTGGGTTCGAGAGGCCCATCCCGATCTCCGTCATGCCATACCGCTCCAGGAGTCGATGACCCGTGATCTCTTCCCATCGCTCGAGCGTCGGCACGGGTAGGGCGGCGGAGCCGGAGACCATCAAGCGACACTCCCGTGCGCCGGCGCTCCATGCCTGACGGGTGTCCGTGTCTGCCGTCGCCCATGCATCGAGGAGGCGTCGGTAGACCGTGGGGACCGCCATGTACAGCGTGGCGTCCCCTCGAGCGAGCCGTTCCCACACGTCGACCGGATTAAAACGGGGGAGGATTTCACAGGTGGCGCCGTTCCACAGTGCCGAGGTGAGGATGTTGACGATGCCGTGCACGTGATGGAGCGGCAGATGCAGCAGAATGTGGTCCGACTCAGACCACCCCCACGCTTCGGTCAGCGACTCCACCTGGGCGCGGATGTGACGATGTCGGATCACCACCCCTTTCGGCCTGCCCGTGGTCCCCGATGTGTACAGCATGAGGCCCGAACGCTCCTCGTCGACGTCCGGGATGAGCGCGCTCGGTCCGGGCGCGGTGAGGGCGGGCGTCTGGAGCACGGGGATGGAGCGCGAGCTGCCGAGTTCGGCGACCCGGTCGACGAGTGCTGGAGACGCCACAATCGCTTCCGGGCGCGTGTCGTCCACGACGTACTCGAGCTCGGCCGCGGGGTGGGATGTGGCGAGGGGCACAGCGAGGCCTCCGGAGCGCCAGATGCTCCATTGGGTCACGACGTGTGCCCACCCCGGCGGGACGAGATAGCAGACCCGCGCCCCCTCTAGGTCGTCGCGTCCGGCGAGGAGGCGCGTCGCTGCCGCGCCCGAGGCGTTCAGGAGATCCCCGTAGGTGAAGTCTCCGGACCCGGCGAGCACGGCCGTTCGGTCCGGTATGGTCGTAGCACGACGAACGAGTTCGAGCACAGGTATGGCGAAGCGTGGGCAGGGGTGCCAGAGTGGCGGCGGCCGAAACAGACGCCGCCTCCGCCGCCGAAGCAAGACGCGGACGTTGGCCCGTTCTGTGCAGCGGGACTGCCGCGACAGCTCTACATGGATGGGCTTTACGGCTCGACGCCGATGAAGAGAGTCCGTCCCCGAGGGGAGTCAGGATGAAGCAACCGCATTTCTTGCACGTTCGAGAGCATTTGGAGCGGGTCCGCGACGGATACTCCTTCATCCCCGATCCCGAGTCGATCTACCTCGGAAAGGTGGAGGCGGACCACTTCTGGGAGCTCGTTGGGCTGCGGTTGCAGGGCTGTCCCGTCGTCGTCTTGGCGGCGCTCCGGTTCGAACGGGTCGACCGCCCCGGGGTCCCGGATGCTCGAGTGTCCTTGGCGGCCTACCTATCGACGAACCCGGATCCCGAGGGTGGACAGGACGCGCGCATCACGGCCCTCCTTCCTCACAAGGACCAGGAGATCCCTGCCTTCCTGAGCGGGCTGCGACAAGGGCGTGCCTTTCAGCCCGTCAGTATCGATCGCCTGAGGGTCGAGGTGGCCTTCGACTTTCGAGCCGACAACCCGTCGGCGGTCCGTGACCTCCGCGAAGCTGCGACGCCGCTTCGCAGTCACTACTTCCGGACGGTCAGCGGACACGTCGTCCGCGGGGAATCCCACCAGGTGGACTCACCTCTCGGAGGCTCGCCGGTTGCGCGCTTCCTCGCCGTTCGGAATCCAGAGCAGCTTCTGCCCCAAGGCGTGATTCGCCTCCCGACGCTCTTCGTGGCGCATCGCTTCATCGGGCTTCAGGCCGACGTTACCGAAGAGGCCTCGAGACTCGCGGTCCGGAACTGGGTCCCGTTCCTATCCGGGACCGCATCCCGCGAGGGGTTGATTCCGGTCGGATGAGATCGGTCCCCGAGCGGCTCGGTGAGGCTCGACAGGGGGCGGCGGGGGCTTGTGTCATCCTGTCCGCTAATCCGATTCACGATACCGGGGGCGGCCAGCGCAGCGCTCAACTGGCGTTGGAGTACCTGCGTCGTGGGTATGCCGTTGCGTTCGTCAGCCACGGGAGGGTCACCGAAACCGTCGACCTCGATCTACGGTACGACGATCCCCATCTCGTGCAGCTGTCGCTCAAGGATGCGCTGCGACACCAGTCGTCGATGCTCGACTTCGCTGCGGCGGGGGTCGTCATCACGCAGGTCCCGCTCCGTCGCTGGGTCAACCTGATCGAAGAGGCGAACCGTCGAGGAGCTCGTACGGTCTACGACTGTATCGACCGATGGGACTCCGAGCTGGGTCGGGGATGGTATTCGCGGTCGGCAGAAGTCGCCGCCGCTCGTGCTTCCGGGCATCTGGTCGCCTCGGCCCCCGAGCTCATCCGTCATGTCGAGCAGATCGCGGAGCGAGAGGTCGAGCTGCTCCCGAATGCCTTCAACAGCCAGATCTTCGACGCCGGGCTCCAATACGACCGCCCTTCCGACCTCCCCGACGGACGTACTGCACTCTACGTGGGAGCATTGTGGGGTGGCTGGTTCGACTGGGAGCTACTTCGGACCGTAGCGGAGGCGAACCCCGATACTCAGTTCGTTCTCATTGGGGACTACCGAGGAGAAGGGGACCTCCTGCCTGACAACTGTGTGCCTCTCGGTCTCAAGCAGCAGTCCGATCTCCCCCCATACCTGGCCGCCGCGGACCTCGCGCTGATTCCATGGACCGTCGACCCCGTGACCCAGGCCACGAGCCCGCTGAAGGTGTTCGAGTTCGTCGGCATGGGTTTGCCCGTGGTGGCTCCGGACCTGGGGCCACTGCAAGGGATTCCTGGCGTCACCCTTTGCGGCTCGGCGGACGACGTAGTCCAGGCTGTCTCGCATACGGGCCGAGACTCGTTGGAGCCGCGCGTTGTGGAGGAGATGGCCACCTTCTCGGCCCGAAACAGTTGGGTCGATCGTGTCGATGCGCTCGAGCGGTGGTCGGGCCGCGGGAGCCCCGCCGTACATGTCGGATACGCGATCGGAGTCGCGATACCGTCGTACAACCACGATCGGTTCATTGCGGCCGCTTTGGACAGCGTGGCGGACCAAACGCTTCGCCCGCACGACGTCGTGGTCGTCGACGATGGCTCGCGGGACGACTCGGTCGCCCGCGTTCGTGGACACGCGCTGACGACGCGACTCGTCGAACAGGAGAATCAGGGCGCGCACGTCGCGCTCAACCGCGCCATCGCGCTGTGCCGAGGCGAGTATGTAGCGATTCTCAACTCCGACGATGAGTTCGAGGCCGATTGGGTCGAGCAAGCGTGGTCGGTAGCTCGCCATCAGAGGGCCGGATTGGTGTTCGGCCGCGTGCGTGTGTCCGGCTCGATTGAAGACACGCAGGACCACCCGATCGAACGGTGGTACGTCGAAGCCATGGAGCTCTATCATCGCGTCGGCCTCGCCCGCGCCCTTCAGACACACAATCTGGCCGTCACGACCTCCAACTTCTTCGTGCATCGAGGTCTCTGGCGTGTGCTCGGCGGGTTCCGAGCCTTCCGGTACGTCCACGACTACGACTTCCTGCTGAGGGCTTTTGCTCTGGCGCCGGGCGCCGTGGCGTTCGTGCCCGACATCTGCGGAGTCCGTTATCGCGTTCACGATGCCAACACGATCTCCGAGTCGGAATCGGTCGCGATGGACGAGCATCGGGCGATGAAGAAGCAGCTAAGAGAGCCGGCGGGGCGGCTGAAGCGTATGGCCACCGCCAGCCCACGTCGGCGTGCCTTGGCCCTCGCTATCGATGCCACACCGTCCGTCGTTCGGAGGCATGGAGCCGAAGCGGAGGGGCCTCCGGTTGGCCTGGCCGTATCGACTCTCGATTTCGGCGGGCTCGAAGAGATGGTTGCACTATTGGCTGAGACCTTCGCCGGATTGGGGCGAGAGGTTGCGGTCTACTGTGCCTCCAAAGGAGGGGAGATCGCCGAGCGTCTGGGCCGTCGTGGCGTTCCTGTCACCGTAGGCGGGGACCCCGGCGAGTGGCGCCAGCGCCACGACATCCGCGTGGTTTCGAGTCACTTCTCACCGGGCGACGTCATCAAGGAGCTGTCTGAGTCCGTCCCCGTCGTCGAGACCGTGCAGAACTGCTACGTCTGGTTTGGGGATAAGGAGTGGGAGGCCGAGAGGGACAAGCTCCAGCACGTCTCAGGCTGCATCGCGGTCAGCGATCTAGTGCGCCGCTACTATGCGCGACACGTCGAGGCGCCGCGTACGACGGTGATTTCGAACGCCGTGGATCCTGGCCGGGCCGCCGAGGTGCCGAAGAACTTCGCACGGCGTGCGATGGGGCTGCCCGAGGAGGCGTGTGTCGCGTGCTTCGTCGGGCGTGGCGCGGCGCAGAAGAACCTGCCGGGTCTCATCGCCGCGTTCGAAGAAGCATCGCGGATTCGAGAAGACTTGATCTTGGTTCTGGTCGGTCCACGTCGTGCGGACATCCGGTCCTCACGCCACGCCGTCGAGCTCATGCGGCAAGAGCGTCTCCGATTGGTGGGGTCGGTCCGCCAGGTCGGTGTCGCGCTGAGTGCGGCCGACTTCTACGTGAGTAATTCGTTCTATGAGGGATGGAGCCTGGCCGCCTCCGAGGCTGCCTGGGTTGGTCTCCCGATCGTGTCCAGCGAAGTCGGGGGAGCCGCAGAACTCGTGGACGGCGGTCGAGGAATCCTCGTTCCCAATCCCACGGGGGACGCCGTCGAGCTATCCCTCGCGGACACTCGGCGCGAGTCCGGACACCAGCAGAATCATCGAGCACTCGTTGAGGCGATGGTCGACATGTCGACGCGGCGCGACGAGTGGGCGGGCCGCCGAGACGCGATTCGAACTTTTGCCCGAGAGTCGCTCGGCGCTCGAACGGTCGCGCTGCGATACCTGGCGGCCCTGGACAGCTATGTCGACGGAGTCGGCTAGCCCCACAGGCCGAAGCGTTCTGCCCACTCCCGGCGGCGCTTCATCTTCTGGAGTTTGCGTGCCTCTACGCGCCACACTTCGCTGCCTTCGGTGGTAAGCCCCGCCTCTCGTCGGCGACCACGAATGTCGTCCAGGAGTCGCTCCAGTGTCTTGGCGCGAGGGGGCCAGATGAAGTGAAGGAGGGGCTTCGTCGGCGCGTCGAGGTCGATGGAGTCGAACTCTTGGGGCCAGTACATCGCGTGCGGGAGCGGGAGAGAGCTCACTCTTCGCCGCCCACCAACGATTCCGAAGGCGATCTCGTCTCCGAGCCATTTCCCGAGGACGATCGATCGTTTGAGTCGAGGACGAGCCTCATCCAGGAAGCAGGTGCGGCACTCCTCGAAGATCGGTCGAGCGTCGTCGCGGTACGCGAAGAGCCCACTGTTCGTCTTGAGGTAGTGGTCGAGGTCGAACTGCTGCATCAAACGACGTGTGGAGAAGCCGTGGTGGTTCTCGTCGTCGGATCGGGTGAGGAGTTCGCCGAGCATCGCCATTGGAGCGGACGCGAGCGGGTCGAACAGATGGTCGAGGCTGTCGAGGACGATGCAGTCCGCGTCGATGAAGACAGTACGCGCGAATGGACTGGCTTCAGCGCACCCGAACTTCCGGATCCGCCCGTGCAGGAACCGCGCGGGAATCAGGTGGACGTGATCGAAGACCGAAGGGAACCGTTGTGACGCTCGTTCGGCGATCACACTGTCGGCGGCGAGGGCGATCGGATGGTCGGTGTGCGCCCTCAGAGAGAGTGCCATGTCGACGGCCATGTCCAGGAACTCCGGACGGCCCGTGGCCATCGTTTGGAACCCGACCCCAGTTCCGGCAGACATCACGCTTCGGAGGCCACCAACTGCTGTTGCAGCATCAGGCCGAAGCTCGCAGCCCAGAACACCATCGCGACCGACCACAGCCCTTCGCCTTGTTGCACGAGCAGCACGGAACCGCCCACGCAGTACGCCATCACGAGAACCTCGGCGTAGAAGGTCCAATGAAGAGGGCTTCGGTACGCCTTCTCCGCTCCCAGCGCGGCGAGTGCTTCATCTTGGCCGGCCGTCGCGAGCTTCGGGGTGCGCACGAACTCCCCGCCGGCCTTCAAGAAGCCTTCGATCTGACCGACCGTGTTGTTCACCATGAGTCCCATTCCGACCAGGACGCCGGCGACTACGTGGGTGACGGTGCGAAGGTTGAAGCGCGCACCGCGCTCGCGGAGCGTCAGCAGGAAGCTCGCGACTGCCGCGATGATCCCGAGGGACATGAAGCCCTGAAGGACCCAAAAGAGACGTCGATCGATCAAGAGCACGGCCCACGGCCACAGTAGCACCGAGGCCAGGAGAAGGGGATGGATGGCGTATCCGGCGAGCATGAATGCCTCGTCCCACCGGTCTTGAACCACCTCGCCCGCGTTCATCACCCGACCGGTGAGTTTGCGGAAGCACTGCGCGTTGCCCTTCGACCAACGTCGTTGTTGGAGTTTGAAGGCGCGCATCTGGCCGGGAAGCTCATTGAATACTTTGACGTTCTTGAAGTAACTGCCTCGCCAACCGGCCAGCGCACACCGGTAGCTCAGGTCGAGGTCTTCCGTCAGCGTGTCCGACGCCCACCCGCCGGCGCCGTCGATAGCAGCGCGTCGCCAGATCCCGCCCGATCCGTTGAAGGTCGTCACGTTCTTCATGAACTCACGGACCGGCTTTTGGATCTGGAAATGGCGATCCAACAACAACGCCAAGACGGCGGGCAGCCACCCTTCGGAAGACGCGTCACCCCACGCCCAACGCGCTTGGGCGAACGCGACCGTGTCGTCGGCGAACGCTCGCTCCTCGACCAGCATCCGACGGAGGAAGCCTGCTTCTGGGGCGAAGTCGGCGTCGAAGACCGCGACGAACGCGGCCTCGGACCGCTCGAGACCCTCGGCCAGTGCGCCCGCCTTGTATCCCTCTCGGTTGTCCCGATGGATGTGCTCGATCCGGACGCCGGAATCACGCAGCGACGCGACCGCCCGCGCGACGATCTCCGTCGTCTCGTCGGTCGAATCGTCGAGAACCTGGATGTCGAAGCGGTCTCGCGGGTAGTCCTGGGCGGCAGCTGCCCGGATGATCCGATCCGCCGAGTTCCGTTCGTTGAACAACGGCAGCTGGATCGTGACGGTCGGGAACTCCGATTCGTCTAGCTCGGACAACGAGTGCGGAACACGCTGTGCCTCGATCACGCTCTTGTAGCGTAGATATCGGGCCAGCATCCGGAGCTCGACGAAGGCGAATGCGGCTCCAAAGAGTGCCGCAACTCCATAGAGGGCGGCGATCAGTACGGACATGTTGAACAGCGACGAAAGTGCGTTCAGCGCAACACAACGGGCGCCCAACGGTATGCAAAAGCTGGACCGCGTTGCACCCCCTAGAGGCGGCGTGTCGGCGACCACCGATTCGCGCCGGAACCACCGACCGTGACTCGGTGGTGATCGGTCCCATTCGATTATCTTCCGCGCTGTCACGATTAGACCTGGAGGCACCATAAACCGCAGGCGCTCCCGCGCATTTCCACGACTCATGACCGTCGCCCTGTTCGCGGTGGCCGTGGGCTTCGTGGAACCCGTTCAGGGCCAGTCGGCCGACGAGGGCGGTGCTCCGGTCTGCGAGAGTGGCCCGATCTCTCGGATCGTGCTGGATCGACGCACCGTGTACGACCCGGAGTCGACGACGGTGGGGGCGTTGGCGTGGACGTACCGGCTGCTCAACGTACTGCACATCAAGACGGCGGAGTCCTTCATCCGCCGTGAGCTGCTCTTCGAGGAAGGCGACTGTCTCGACCCGTTCTTTCTCGATGAGTCGGCCAGACTCCTCGAGAGCTACGGCTTCATCGGATACGCGACGATCGAGAGCGAATCGGACGGAGACGGCGGCCACGTCGTCCACGTCCAGACACAGGACGAGTGGTCGACTCAGGTCGACATTGGCGTCACGTACGACAACTCGGACTTCAATCTCGAAAAGTTCGAAGTCACGGAAGAAAACTTCCTCGGTCAGGGCATCTTCGCCGAGTTCACGCACGCCGAGCGCCGGGAAGCTCGGACCCAGGGTATCGGCCTCGCGACCCCTCGC
Organism: Gemmatimonadota bacterium; assembly: GCA_039030015.1. GTDB lineage: Bacteria > Gemmatimonadota > Gemmatimonadetes > Longimicrobiales > Gaopeijiaceae > UBA2589. The sequence goes on from JBCCEZ010000001.1 coordinate 147,589, forward strand.
TTCTTCGGACGGGCCGACGCGAGCATCCGAGTAGGCCGGGATCGGCCCGGTGACTTCATCTCCCAACACCTGCGATACCCGTTCATCGGGGAGACGGGCAAGTACGCCATCCGTCAGGGCTACGATCGATCGACACGGTTCTTCTCGTACACGACGGACGGGCAAGAAGCGTTCACACAGGTCCTCGTGCCGTCCTTCCGGGATCTCTTCGAGCTCTCCTTCGCCCGTCGTTTCGGTGAGCGTTATCGCTCGGTAATCGCGGGCGTGAGCTTCACGCGCGACGTGATTCGATTCCCCCGACTTCCGAACGTCATCTTCGCGGACGATTTCGGGGACCTACGTGACTTTCCGGGGGCTCTGCCCGGTCCGCTCGCCGCACACTTCCAAGAGTCGGGGGCCAGTCGGATTGCCCTTCACATCGGCACGCGACGCTTCAACTACGTGCTGTTCGAGGGGATCGAAGGGAACCGTGACCGGATGCGTATCGGACTCGGCGTGTACGCGGGCCTTTCGATCGGTCGCAGCTTCGACGTGTTCGTCCCCAGCGACGTGCCTGCGGTGAGCGACTACTTCGGACGCGCGCACGCGACCTTCTCCGCAGCGGTGGGCTCTTCGTTGCTACACGGCGGAGCGACGTTGGAGACTCGTCGAGATCGGGGAGCTTGGCGCGACGTCCTCTTCGACGCCGACTTCGTCGCGTTCCTCAACAGCGACCAGCTCCCAGGGCAGACCTTCTTTCTCCGCACTCAGTTCGGCGGCGGTTGGAATACCGAGCTGCCCTTTCAGCTGAGCCTGGGGGGGCGCGAGGGGGTCCGTTCCTTGGAGGAGGACCAGTTCCCGGGCGGACGAATGGTGAGGGTCGTCCTCGAAGATCGGGTGCTTTTCCCCTGGCCGAGTCGGGGTTCGGTCGACCTGGGCATGACGGCGTTCATCGACGTTGGTCGGGTATGGCCCGGTGATGTGCCGTATGGCGTCGACTCTGGGTGGCAGAAGGCCTTGGGCATCGGGCTTCGTTTTGGGCTTCCCTCGGGTACTCGCCACGTCTTCCGGACCGATGTTGCGTTCCCTGTGGGGAGCGCGGCGGACGGACCTCGATTCCGCGCGATGTTCGAGCTGAACATGCTCTCCCTCGGCTTCTTCACGCCCGACGTATTCCGCAGCCGGCGCTACAACATCGGGGCCGAGCACTTCTAGCGGTCGATCGGTCCCGCTCTCGAGGTGCCCGAGTCGCCCGCGAGCGGAGCGTGATCTAGCGGCGGAATCCGATCAGAAAGATCGCCCCGACCACGGCGAAGCCGAGCGCGGCCTTCATGATCGCGTCGGTATCCCAGTCGGTCGGCTCCTTCCTGGGCCGGACCTCTTGGTCCTGGTGGATCGAGCAGAACGGTGAGTCGTCCGGGGCGCCGCGTTTGCACTGCTCGCCCTTCTTGGTCGTTCCATGACATCGAGCCACGGGGCTCCTCCTTCCTTCGCGGTCTCCTGTGGCTACTACGATTCGACGGTCGAATCGGTTCATCGGTTGCGGGGTCGGCTCGGCGGGTCGAGCCCCGGCGTCCGACCCTCGGGCCGTAAGGGACGGGCGTTCCCGTGCGTAAACTAATTCGTTAGTTGACAGCGAGCGGTGTGTCGACTAGCGTCAACTAACTTCTTAGGAGAATGCATGGACATTCGTTTTACGCAACGCGAGCTGGACGTGATGACCGTCCTGTGGGACCGCGGGCCGTCGACGGTGGCCGAGGTCCAGTCGGCGCTCGATGACGACCTCGCGTACAACACGGTCCTCACGATCCTTCGGATTCTGAAGGACAAGGGGCACGTGTCCCACACAGAAGAGGGTCGGGCACACCGATACGCTCCGGAGGTTGAACGAATCGACGCGGGTGACAGCGCCCTGCGTCGAATCACCCAACGCCTGTTCTCGGGTTCGCCCGAGCTGGTCTTGACCCGGCTGGTCGAGGACGAGTCGCTCTCCGACGACGAGCTCCAGCGCATGAGTGATCTCTTGGCGGAACGCCTGAAGGGGAGGAAGGGATGATCTTCGATGTCGTCGTCTTTTGGCTGGCCGTGTCGGTTGTCGTCACGGCCTCGGCATGGCTTGCCGATGCGGGCTTCCGGAACGTGGACGTGCCCGGTCGCTGGGTGTGGCTGGCCGCCCTGTGGGCTCCAGTCGTACTCCTTCTCGTCCCGCGAGCGTGGCCGGGTTTCTCCGGCGCGGTGGGCGTGGCCGCACCGCTCCCCACGGTCGTGTTCGAGTTGCCCGAGATCGTCGTCGGGCCGGAGGGACCGTCGTGGATCGCGTGGGCCGCGGTCGCCTCGGGCGTGATCTGGGCCGTGTCGAGCGCGTGGATGCTCTTCGTCTTGGCGCGGACCCACATCGGGCTCGGGGTCGAGAGCCGAGCATGGGAGCAGACCCGGGTGAGCGAGACCGAGGTCTTCGTCTCAGAAGACACCGGCCCCGCCGTCGCGGGACTCGTCCGACCGTGGATCGTGCTTCCTCGTTGGACGCTGACCCTTCCCGCGGAAGATCTGGACCTGATCGTCCTCCACGAGTCCGAGCACCTCAAAGGGCGGGACACTCGCCTACTGGCGGCCGGATTACTCGCGGTGGCCGCGGCTCCGTGGAACCCGATCGCGTGGTGGCAGCTCCGGCGGCTTCGCGCTGCGATGGAAGTGGACTGCGACCGCAGGGTCCTCCGGCAGTCTCCCGAAATCGAACGCTACGGGAAGAGCCTCATCCGCGTAGCGGCCCAGACCTCGGGCGTTTCCTTGGGCCTCGCGGCCTTCAGTGAGCGTCCGGCACACCTACAGCAGAGGATCGTCACCATGACTTCCGTACGTACGCCCTGGACCTCCGTCCGCTCCGCCCTGTTCGCCCTCCTGGCCGTCGTGATCGGCGTGCAGGGGTGCTCGCTCGACAGCCCCGTCACGATCGACGATCGGGAAGCCCGGACCGTCGAATCGATCGAGATCCCGGCCGGGTCCGAGGCTGCCATCGCGGCCGATCTACGCGCGGAGCCGACGTTCACCCCGTTCACCGTCGCACCTTCGATCCTCAATCGAGACGAGATCGTGAGTCAGATGACGGCCGAGTACCCGCCGCTCCTCCGGGACGCGGGAATCGGCGGCTCCGTGCGGGTGTACTTCTTCATCAATGAAGACGGTCTGGTCGAACAGGTTCGGATCGACCAAAGCTCCGGCCATCCAGCGCTCGATGAAGCGGCGATGAACGTCGCGGGGGCCTACCGTTTCTCCCCAGCCATGAATGGGGCAGAGGGGGAGGAAGAACCTGTCCCGGTATGGGTGTCCTTCCCGATCACCTTCCGCATCGACGGTGGTCAACCGGCACGGCCTAGCAACTGACGGGCGTGGGGCATGGGCCGGAGCTAGCTTTCGGCCCATGCCCTACATCGAGCAGGTCCCGGTTTCGGAAGCCCGCGGCTTCCTGAAGAAGCTCTTCGACGACGCCCTCGAGCGAGCCGGTCGCGTCTGGCACATCGTCCACATCATGAGCCAGAACCCGCGTGCGATGGACGCGTCGATGAAGTTTTACGGCGCGATCATGTTCGGCTCCTCCCCGTTGAGCCGTTGGCAGCGCGAGATGCTCGCCGTCGTGACGTCGAAGGCGAACGACTGCTTCTACTGAACTCAGGCGCACGCGCATGACCTCCGTGCCGAGGTCGAGGAAGAGTTCGAGACGGCAGAGGCCCGAGATGCCTTCGTGCACGCGCTCGCTCGAGATTGGCGTGAGGCGGAGCTGGACGCGCCGAACCAGGCCCTGTGCCGGTATGCCGAGAAGCTCACACATCATCAACACGACTGTGGGCCAGACGACATCGCGGAGCTTCGGGGGCATGGCTTCGACGATCGTGCGATCCACGATGCGACTCAGGTGATCGGGTACTTCAACTACATCACTCGAGTCGCGGACGGTCTCGGTGTCGAGCCCGAGGACTTCATCCCCTTGTGGGGTGGAGCGCACCCCGAATAGCGCCGGCCAGCCACCTGTTATATTCCCGCCGCCCCGCGACGCCGAACCGTCGGACGTGATGGAAACCAAGCGCCCCACGATCCCCGCCGCCGAGGAAATTCTCGGCAGCTATTTCCCCGTCCTCGATCACGGCTTCGTGTCGCTGGTCGATTACATGGGCTCCGACGAGGACGTCGAACGGGCGGCCCGCGTCAGCTACGGATTCGGCACGCGTAAGGTCTCGGCCACGCGCGGCTTGGTCCGGTACCTCCGGCGCCACCGCCACACGACCCCGTCGGAGATGGTCGAGTTCAAGTTCCACTGCGCGATGCCGATGTTCGTCGCGCGTCAGTGGATTCGGCATCGCACCGCCTCGGTGAATGAGCTGTCCGCCCGGTATTCGCTGATGCCGCTCCTCTTCTACATGCCGGCTCAGGAGCAATTCGAACTCCAGAGCCGGTCGAACAAGCAGGGGCGGGAAGGGGGGGCTCCAGAGGAAGTCTATCGGGAGGCCGTGAAGCGGTGGGAGGCGCTCCGCGCCGATGCCGGGGAAGGGTACAGCTGGCTCCTCGAGGAAGACGTCGCGCGCGAGATCGCCCGCATCGATCTCCCGGTCTCGACCTACACGCAGTGGTACTGGAAGATCGACCTCCACAACCTCCTGCACTTCCTGACCCTCCGGGTCGACCCGAGAGCACAGTGGGAGATCCAACAGTTCGCGCGGGTGATCGCCGCGATGGTGAAGAGAGTCGCGCCGCTCTCCTATGAGGCCTGGATCGACTACGACCTGGCCGCCGAACCGATCACGCGGGTCGAGCGCCAGATCCTTTCGTCGTTGGTCTCCTCCGACGAAGAGGGCGTTGCCGCACGCGACGGGGCTCGGGTCTCGATCGAAGAGATGAAAGAGGCGGGCCTTTCGGCACGTGAGGTGCGCGAGCTGGTCGAGAAGCTCCACGCGCCGGAAGCGGCCGACTTCGAGCTCGACATGTCGACGATGCGGACCGCGGACCAGATGGCGGCCGAGATGTACCAGGCGGTGCCGGGCAGCTTCGAATAGTCCGACCGGATCGGCCGAACCGATGCTACGAGACCCGGGTCAGCGCACCCACACCGTCTTCGCGTTCGTGAACTCGAGGAGGCCCAGCGGGCTCAGCTCTCGGCCGTAGCCGCTCGTCTTCGTCCCTCCGAACGGAAGGCGGGGGTCCGACTTCACGAAGTGGTTCACGAAGCAGTTTCCGGCGTCGATCTCTTCTGCGGCGATCCGCTCCCCTCGCTCCGTGTCCGACGTGTACACAGAGGCGCCGAGTCCGAAGGCGGTGTCGTTCGCCACGCGAATGGCGTCCGCGTCGATCGGCACTCGGATGATCGTCGCCACCGGGCCGAAGAGTTCCTCGTCGTACGCGGCCATCCCGGGCGCGACGTCCGCGAGGATCGTCATCGGATACCACGCGCCCGCTCGCTCGGGGACAGCGCCGCCCGTGACGAGTCGTGCCCCACTGGCCACGCTGCGCTCGACTTGGTCGTGCAGCTCGTCTCGGAGCTGACTCCGAGACATCGGACCGATCTTCGTGCCGGAGTCGGTCGGGTCTCCTTGCGTCCACCCGTTCATCTCGTCGACCAACAGCCGCTCGAAGTCGTCTGCGATCTCGTCGACGACGATGAAGCGTTTGGCGGCGACGCAGCTCTGCCCCGTGTTGATGAGGCGGCCCGTCGCACAGCTGGCGACGGTCGTCTCGAGGTCTGCGTCGGCGAGTACGACCGAGGGGTCGCTGCCGCCCAACTCGAGCACGCACTTCTTGATGGCCGCCCCTGCACGGGCCGCGACCGTTCTGCCGGCACGGACGCTTCCCGTCAGGCTGACGGCACGGATGCGATCGTCGTCGATGAGGAGGCCGGCCGTCGCTTCGTCTACGAAGAGGTTCGTGAAGAGGTGCTCTGGGTAGCCCGCGTCATCGAACAACTCCTGGAGCGCCAACGCACAATCGGGTACGCTCGGTGCGTGCTTCAGGAGGGCGCCGTTCCCGGCCGTCAGAGTGGGCGCTGCGAACCGCACGACCTGCCAGAAGGGGAAGTTCCAGGGCATGATCCCCAGAACGAGCCCGAGTGGGCGGTGAGTCCAGTAGCTCTTGGAGGCATCGGTGTCGGCAACGACCGGCTGGAGCACGTCGGCCGCTACATCGGCGTAGTAGTCGCAGACCCAACCGCACTTTTCGGCTTCGGCCACCGCCTGGCTGATGGGCTTGCCCATCTCGCGGGTCATGAGGGCCCCGAAGTGATCCTTACGCTCCCTCAGGAGTTCGCCTGCGCGGCGTAGGGGTAGGATCCGCTCGCTCAGCGGGGTGGCTGCCCAGCCTCGTTGGGCTTCGTACGCGGACGCCACCGCGGATTCCAGGGCGGAGGGCTCGAGCATCGGGTAGCGGGCGTGTTCGACACCAGTCGACGGGTCGATCGAAACGAAGGCCATGTCGCTCGGGGCTGGGTGCGGAAACCGGTCGTGGCTCGCTCGGATTGGACGCGCGATGTACCATGCCCGCCGCCCAACCGAGGAGCCGCATGAATGTAGCAGCCGAGACGACCGCGCCCCGCGTAGCGCTGCGCTCTCTCGATGCTCTGTGGTTCCAGGTCTCCGGTACGGTCTGCAACCTCCGTTGCCGACACTGCTTCATCTCGTGTGCACCGGACAATCACTCCTTCTGGTTCCTGTCTCGAGACCAGGTCCGAGAGGCGTTGGCGTCGTCCGTACAGCTCGGTGTGAAGGAGTACTACTTCACGGGTGGTGAGCCCTTCATGAACCGGGATATGCTCGGGATCTTGGAGGACACTTTGGCCCTCGGGCCCGCGACCGTTCTCACCAACGGGACCCTTCTTCCGCCTCGGCTCGTCTCGGAGCTGCAACGGATGGCGACAGCGTCTCCGTACACACTCGAGTTCCGTGTGAGTTTGGACGGGGTGACGGCGGCGTCGAACGACGCCATCCGGGGTGAGGGGACGTTCGACCGCGCCGTCGAGGCCATCGGACGCCTCGTGGCGGCAGGCTTTCTGCCGATCGTCACGACGATGCAGACGTGGCAGGACGCCGAGACGGACGACGTACTCGCGGCCTTCCGGGAGATCCTCGCGGGGGTGGGCTGCGACCGTGCCCGCCTCAAGATCCTCCCTCCGCTCCGCATCGGCGAAGAGGCGTCCCGAGACCGCCCGTACGAGCACGTCGAGCGGGTGGACCACGACATGATGCGGGACTACCCGGACGAGCTGTTGCTCTGTTCGAACTCCCGCCTCGTCACGGCGCAGGGTGTCTGGGCTTGTCCGATCCTCCTCGACTACGAGTCCGGTCGGGTGGGAGACACGCTCGAGGAGGCGGTGGAGGAACCGGCGGTGCTCGGCGAACAGGCGTGCTACACCTGTTGGGTCAACGGCGCGATCTGCTCCAACCTCCCGACCTCGGTCGAGGTCCCACGATGAGTGAGCGCGTGGCGCTCTTCGGTGGTGTGTACTCGAACCACCTCGCGCTCGGGGCGGCGATCGCCGACGCGCGGCGGAGGGGTGTGGACGCGATCTACTGCCTCGGGGATCTCGGGGCGTTCGGGCCGCACCCGGACCGCGTCTTTCCTCTTCTTCAGGATCACGCCATCCAGGTCGTGAAGGGCAACTACGACGACTCGATCGCGCGTGGGCTGGATGATTGTCAGTGTGGGTACACCGACCCTCGGGACAACCACTACGCCCGGCTCTCGTACCAGTACACCTTCGAGAATACGGCCCAGGCGAACCGCGACTGGATGGCGACGTTTCCCGACGAAATACGCTTCCAGCTGGGAGGATTCGACGTCCTCGCCTGTCACGGGAGTCCTCGGCAGACGAACGAGTTCTTGTGGCAGTCGACGACGCCGACCCACTTCCTGGACAAGCTGTGTTCCGACTACTCGTGCGACGTGATCGTGGGCACGCACACGGGCCTTCATTGGTCGCGAGCCTGGGACGGGCGCGGGTATGTGAACGTCGGCGCACTGGGCCGACCGGCGAACGACGGCAGCGCCGAGGTGTGGTACACGATCCTCGAGGCCGACGGACTGTCCTTCGACGTGACGTTCGTCCCCGTGGCGTACGACCACGAGAGACTGGCGACGGAGATGCGGGACGAAGACCTTCCGGAGGAATTCGTCGAAACGATCCTGACGGGGTGGTGGACCACGTGTCTCGAGATTCTTCCGGGCAAAGAGCGAGCGGCCGGCAGGTACTGAGGGATTTCAGTTGAGCAGCGCCGTCCGCCTATTCGTGACCGGGGGCACGTTCGACAAAGAGTACGACGAGATCCGGGGCACCCTAGACTTTCGAGACACGAATCTGCCCGAGATGCTCGAGATGGGACGATGCCGCATGGACGTCAGGGTGCGGACCCTCATGATGGTCGACTCGCTCGAGATGAGTGATGCGGACCGGCGCCTCATCGCGCACAACTGCCGAGACGCTCCCGAACCGGCCATCGTGATCACGCACGGCACCGACACCATGGTCGACACCGCCGCAGTCCTGGCGACCGACGTGCCCGACAAAACGATCGTTCTGACCGGCGCGATGATCCCGATCGCCTTCGGGAGTTCCGACGGTTTGTTCAATCTCGGGGGTGCGCTGACCGCGGTGCAGGTACTGCCACCGGGCGTGTACATCACGATGAATGGGCGTGTCTTTCCCTGGGACAACGTCCGCAAGAACCGTGATACCGGAGTCTTCGAAGCGCTCTCCTGAAGCCGCGATTCTCCTCCGCGAGGCTCGACTCGTCGGTCGTGTCGTGCACGCCCTTTTTTGAGTCAGGTCTCCCCATGCCTGCGCCGCTTTGGTAAGCGCATGTGAGCTTCTACCCTTGAAATGATTGGCGACTTGGCCTAGTTGTATAGACAGCTTAGGTCACGGAGATGGTCATGGGGATCGACTCGAACACGCTGTACGGCACGCTCAACCTGCTCGTCTTGCAGGCGCTCAAGGACGGACCACTACACGGTCTTGGCGTAAGCCGCCGCATCGAGGGCGCGACGGAAGGGCTCCTCCGAGTCGAGGAAGGCGCGCTCTATCCGGCGCTTCATCGCTTGGAGCGGGATCGCCTCGTCGAGGGCGAGTGGGGTCGGACCGCCGAGAACCGACGGGCGAAGTTCTACAAGCTGACCCGCAAGGGGCGTCGACAGCTCGAACGGGAGTCAGCGCGTTGGGCCCGTCACGTCCGGGCGGTGGCCGGGATGCTCGAAGTGGGGGACGTGGGAGGCTAGGAGGAGGACAGATGGAGTGGCGAAACGTGTGGCGGTCGCTCTTTCCGAAGCGACTGATCCGGACCGATGTGCGCGATGAGATCGCGTTCCACATCGAAGGGCGGATCCGAGAGCTGATCGACCGAGGATGGGACGAGGACGCGGCGCGACGGCATGTCTTGGACCGTTTCGGCGATATCGCGCAGGTGGAGGACGAGTGCGTGGACTACACCACGCAGAGGGTGGACGGAGATTCCTGGAGGGAGATGATGGAGCGGTGGTGGAGAGATCTTCGATTGGCGGTGCGTGGACTCGCCAAGATCCCGGCGTTTACAGGCGTCGTGGTGGTGACGCTCGCGTTGGGTATCGGCGCGACGACGGCTGTCTTCTCGGTGCTCGAAGGGGTGGTCCTGCGACCACTCCCTTTCCCGGAGCCTGATGAGCTGGCGGTCGTGTGGCAGAACGACCGAGCGACGGGCACGGTCCGCGAGAACGCGTCGACGTCCGACTACTACGACTACCTGGATCGGAACCGGACCTTCGAGTCCATGGCGATCCAGTCCCTCGGGACGGCGGTGTTGGCTCGTGACGACGCGCTGCCCCTCCAGCTCAACGCGGCGTCCGTGAGCCGCAACCTCCTGAACGTGCTCGGTCTCGAACTTCAGCTCGGCCGGAACTTCAGCGAGGCCGAGGATGCCCCGAACGGACCGCGCGCCGTGCTCCTGACCGATCGGGTATGGAACGAGCTGTTCGGTTCGGACCCCTCCATCGTCGGGTCGATCGTGACGATCGACGACGCGTCCCACGAAGTCGTGGGTGTGCTGCCGGTCGGCATCGACTATCCGGCCGGGGAAACGGACGTTTGGCTCCCGATCCAGCAGGACCCCACGATCGCGAATCGTCCTCAACATTGGGTGCGCGTCGTAGGCCGTTTGGGACCTGGGTCTTCGATCGCGGCGGCTCAGGAAGACATGACCCGGATCATGGCCGACCTCGAGCTCGAGTATCCGAATGACAACACCAACCGAGGCGCCTTCGTCGAACCACTCGCGGACGTCGGACGGGGAGATCTGAGCAGTACGCTGTGGATCTTGTTCGGCGCGGTACTCGCCGTGCTCGCGATTGCGTTCGTGAACGTGGCGAACCTGTTGCTGGCACGCGGTGCGCGCCGGGGTCGCGAGCTGGCGGTCATGACCGCCATTGGAGCCGGACACAACGACGTCCTGAGACGGTTCTTCGCCGAGGGACTCGTGGTGACGGTGTTGTCGGCGGCGGCGGGTGTCACACTCGCCGGAGTGGGGATCAGCGTGCTCGCGGCGATCGCGCCCCCGGACGTGGCCATCCTCGGACGGCCGGAGATCAATGTCCCCGTACTCGGCTTCGCACTCGCCGTGAGCGTCGTGGTGTGCCTAGGGTTCGCGCTTCTTCCGTCGGTTCAGATGCGACGGATCGATCTCCAGCGAGAGCTGAAGGACGGGCGAACCACGAGTGGGTCGAGCGCCGGGATGCGAACCCGTCGTTTCCTGGTCGCCGCGCAGCTATCGATGGCCGTGGTCTTGCTCCTCGGTGCGACACTTCTGATCGAGACGGTGCAGAACCTCCGAGCGATCGACCCCGGCTTTCAAGCCGACAACAGCCTTAGGGTCGACTTCGCGCTTCCGGACAGCCGCTGGCCCGAGCGTTCGACGTACCCCAACTGGCCGACGATCTTCACCTTCCTCGAGTCGTTGGAGGACGAGGTCCGGGGCATCCCCGGGGTTCGGACGTCGGCGGTGCTGCTCAACCATCCGCTCGACCGGGGCTTTACCAACTCGTTCCGTATCGAGGGTCAGCCGTACGACCCGAGCCAGGGTGAGATGACGACCCGTCTCGTCTCCCCGGCGTACTTCGAGACGGTGGGGCTTCGCCTCGTCGATGGTCGCTACCTCGACATGACGGACCGAGTGGATACGCCCGGCGCCATCTTGCTCAATCGAGTGGCCGCCGAACGCTACTTCCCGGAGGGGGACGCCCTAGGCCAGCGCGTCGCATTCTGGGGCCCGGGCTTCCGGGAGGTGGTGGGCATTGTGGAGAACGAACGGATCCACGGGCTGACGGATGACGTTCCCCCGGCGATGTACGTATCCATGTTCCAGTCGCCCCCGATGCCGGCCAAGATGACCCTCATGGTGCGGACGGAGGTGCCTCCGCTGGATCTGGTGGAGGGCGTGCGCGACGCGATGGGGCGCGTAGATGCCGGGGTGCCGATCTTCAATGTGTCCACAATGGACGCCACGATCGACGACGTAATCGCGCGGGAGCGCTTCGCCTCGACTTTGCTCACGATCTTCGCCGCCGTCGCCGTCTTCTTGGCGGTGTTGGGCGTGCATGGAGTCCTCGCCTATCTCGTGGCGCAGCGCGGGCACGAGGTCGGGGTCCGGATGGCCCTCGGCGCGACACGGCATGACGTGGTGCGACTCATCGTGCGACAGGGTGTGCTCATGACCATTCTGGGCGTCGTCGGCGGTCTGGCCGCCGCCGTGGCACTGTCGGGAGTGCTGCGCAGCTTGCTCTTCGGAGTCTCTGCGACGTCGCCGACCGCCTACGCGCTGGTCGGGGTCATGCTTGGCAGCATCGCGCTGCTGGCCACGGCTGTACCGGCCTTCAGGGCCGCGTCGATCGACCCGGTATCGTCGCTACGCTCGGAATAACACTAGGCACAGCGTCGGGATGTCGGTCGTGCTCCTCCGCCAGGGCGGGGGAGTACGGCCTCGTCAGTTCCGGTTGCCTCGGGGCCCCGGGGGGCGACGCCGAGGCATCGATCGGAAGACCTCTTGAGCCTGTCGCCCGATCTCCCGCAGCCGTGGGTCCGCGCGTAGCTCGTCCCAGGCGGGGTCCGATCGGATGCTCATGATCGTGGGCTCGCCGCGCTCCAGTGCTTCCAAGAGGTAAGCGAAGGCTTCGTCCGCGTTGCCGAGAGCGGCGTGTGTCGTCGCGAACTCCATCCGCGGCACCGGCCGCCCCTCCGCTTCCATCTGCTGCAGGCGCTGAGCGGTCCACTGCCAGTAGCCGTCGCTTCCCTGTAGCTCGATGGCGAGGGTGAGGTTCGCCACGTCCGTCTCTGATGGTGCGCCCGGCGCTCCCGAGTCGTGCCAAGCCTGGACCGCCGTCCGGGCCGCGTCGTTGTCGCCCATCGCCATTCTGGATCGAACCAGCATCTCCCAGGCGGGCGCCATTTCGGGTGACTCGGCGATGGCGGCCTCGAGGAGGTCGCTCGCCTCGCCCCAACGTCCGCCCGCGAGGTGCTGACGGGCCTGGAAGGCGAGTCCGCTGCCCGCGGGTCGACCCTCGTGGTCCGACCGCCAACGGGTCACGCGGTCTTGGATCTGCTCACCCATCGTCGTCACCGTGGCGACCCAGGCAGTGTCGAACGCGGAGACGTCGACCTCGATCGACTCGCCCATATCGTCGAACGCCATCACGTGGATCTCTTTGGTGCCGGTCTCCGGGGCCTCGATCGCGAAGTCGTCCATGAGCGTGGGGAGACTGGTCTCGATCAACGTGAGTACTTCCTGCGCCTCGGCGGAGGATGAGTCCAGCCGCACAGCCGTCAGTGCTTCCTCGTGAGCTCGCGTCAGCTCGGCCTCGGAGATCTCGTCTTCGGAGAGCCCGATGATGAAGCGAGCGCCGGCCATGCCCGCCATCGCCTCGGCGAAGTCGGGATGGGCCTCGACGGCATCCTCGAAGAAGCCGATGGCAGAGCGGAGCCCCTCGAGGGTTCCTCGGTCCGCCTCATAGCGCCCGCGGAAGTACGCGTCCTGAGCTTCCGGGGCGATCGAGGCCACACTGACCGGCATTGTGGTGTCGTCGTACCGGTCCGTGACGGCCATGACCAGATCGTGAGCGACCTCATCCTGGAAGCCGAGGACGTCGGTCACGCTCTCACGGTCCCATTGAAGGGTCGTGATTTCCGAGTCGCTGGCGGCGTGCATCAAGCGGAGCGTGACGCGAGTCCGTTCCCCTTGGCGCACGACGGATCCTTCGATGACCACGTCCGCGTCGAGCTCTTGCCCGATCCGAGCGATCGAGGTCGTGGTGCCCTCGTACTGCATGACACTCGTACGCGAGACGACGCGCACGTCGTCGAGCATGCTGAGCTTGGTGATGAGCTCCTCGTGCATCCCTGCCGCGAGGTACGCCTGATCTCCATTCGGGGAGTTGTCCCGCAGGGGCAGCACCGCCACCGAGCGGATGGGCTCGTTCGGGTCGTACGCCACGAGCTCGACGGGTGCGTCTCCGGGAGACGAACCATCGAGGTCGGCGACGGCGCGGTCGAATGTGCCCTGACTCTCCAGCCACATGCCCAGGCCGCCGGTGATCGCCACCGTGACGACGAGCAGCCCGCCGATCGCCAGTGGCTGACGTCCGGCCGACTCTTCTCCATCCGCATCCGTGCGGCGGACACCGTCCCGCGTGAGGTCGTACAGCCAGGCGAGGACGATCGCGGGGATGAATCCGAGCGTGGTGACGATGACGAGGAGTCGAACGCCACCCTCCCCAATGCCGAAGGCCGGGAAGACGATCTCGGCCAGTTGGAGCAGGACGAAGACGGCGGCTGCATAGCCGAGCGCAAAGCGCACGACATGCCGTCGTCTCATCTCGGCCCAGAAGTGGCCGAATCCCGTCTTGCTCTCGTGCTCGTTCATGGTCCGTAGATGGTTCGCTGGAAGCGAATGTTAGCTACACGGTAAAGGACGTCCGAGTTCGCGAGGTTCCCACTCGTCAGAACGCTTTGAGGTAGGTGATCTTGACCACGCCCGTGCGACGAAGCCAGCGAGGGTCCCTCGGGTCCTGCAGTGGACCGGTCAGATACCCGGTGTCGATGACGACGAAGAGGTCGCTTCCGGGCGTGTGAATCCAGTCGACTCGGATGTTGGATTGCAGCTGGTTCGAGACGTCGTCCCACTGCACGAGGGCGTAGGCGAAGAGCTTGCGACTGACCGCAGCTTCGAGCCTCGTGCTGACGAGCGTCGTCGTGAAATCGCCGCCGGTGACAGGGAGTGATACGTCGTTCCAGCTGATGTTGGAGTCGACGGTCAGGTGCTTGTTCGCGATCCAGACGAAGCCGCCCCCGATCGACGTACGATCTCCCGACCAGAAGTCGCCGAAGGAGGCGTTGAGACGCAAGCCCAAAGCACGCGCCCGATCCGGGCTGAAGTTCAGTCCGACCCTACGGAAGGTGTACTCCCCGGCCGGGATCTGACGTCCGTTGATAAAAGCCGGCGCTATGAGACTCTCGAACCGCTCGGAGACGTTCGCGCCCAAATTGTCCCCGGCTTGGAACCGCAGATCGGCATTGAAGCGTCGGAAGTGCGATTGCTTGTTGTCGTCGATCCCGGTGATGTGGTTCGCGGCGATCCCGAGACTGAGTTGCCGCGCCCACGTGCTTTCTTCGAAGCGTGGGCGCACGCCGATCTGTCCGCCCCACCGCTTCTGATCCGGGCGAGGGACGAAGCCGAGCGCGGGGTCGTAGGCTTCTCCGATGATCGTTCGGGTCAACTCGAACTGATACAAGTCGTTTTGGAGGACGAGCTCGGCCTGACCCGCCCAGTCCTGTCCTGTCGGTGCACCGGGTCGTGATTCGTCGACCTTCGCCGCCCACACGAGGAGCGAGCTGCTGGTCCAAAAGCGTCGCTGGAGGTCGGCCCCGAAGACCCGATTGTGTCCGAACTCGGTGTCCTTCGACGTCATGATGCCGCCCACGGTCGTCCGTGGGATGATGTCGGCGCGGAGTCGCGCGACCGAGTTCCACGCGGACGGGGTGGCCGATGGGTCCGAAGGATCGGTGACACCCTCGGGCAACCTCTCCTCGGTGAACAGGCTGATGGCTCCGACCGAGATGGGTCCGGCCTGACCGGTCAGGCGACCGCCGCCCAGGATGTCTGCCTCGAGTCCGACTCGTCGGGTGAAGAAGGCTTCGGTTTCCTGCGGCGCGCCGAACTGGAAAAGCCCGGCCCGTTCGAGAAAGAACTCGCGCTTCTCGGGGAAGAAGAGGTTGAAACGGGTCAGGTTGATCTGGACGTTGTCCGCCTCGACCTGGGCGAAGTCGGTGTTGTAGGTCAGGTCGAGCGTGAAGTTCGACGTGATCGAGGCCTTCACGTCGACTCCGAAGTCCGCGTCGGAGTCCGTGCCCGACGCCGGCGTGTTCGTCGAGCCGGCGATGGCGTATGGCTTCACCTCGATGTGCCGGCCCTTCTGGAGGTCCCGGAGCCCCGTGAGGGGTGCGTACCTCGAGACCTGTCGGATGCCGCCCCGGTACTCTTGGCCGATGTGGGGCCAGAAGACCCGTTCATTCTTGCGGCGGATCGACCTCGAAAAGGCGATCGCCATCTCTGGAGCGACGGCGTCGTCGAACCGGATCGTGGTGAAGGGGATCTCGACCTCGAGCACCCAGCCGTCTTCGGTGACGCGGGCTTCGGTCGTGTACACCCCGTCCCAGTTCCAATCCATGTTCGTCTCGTCGGAGATCAGCGCGTCGTCCTGCGCGCCGAGGGCTCCGACCTCGAACAGGTAGGCGTTGCGACCGTCGTTGTACGTGTCGATCGCGATGTAGATATGATCGTCTTTGTCGATCCACCCTCCGCGCTGGAGGATGTTGCCAAGGATCCCCTCCGGCTCCGAGTCGAACATCGACATCGCGAAGTAGAGCGCGGTCGGTGTGTACGCGATGCGTACCTCGGTACGCTCGGTAGCGGGTGCGCCGTCGACCGGATCGCGCTGTTGGAAGCCGGTCACTGGCGGGATCGTCGACCAGAACGCCTCGTCCAGGACGCCGTCGATCGTCGGCGGGGAGTCGATCGGATGCCCGATCGCGATCTGGTCCTGTGCCTGGAGTGGCGACCAGGCCGTGAGGAGGACTACCGCCGCGGTACAGGTCGCCCGGGCCGTGAGCCGTACCGCGTGTTGCCGAGTCCTCCTGAGGGTCGATGCCTCGTCCACCACCACTCCTCTCACGTCCTGCCTCCCATGTGTTCTCCGCCGTCATCGGCACCGCCGCCACAAGATCGTTCGCCGGCCCTCGTCCGCACAGACCGACGCCGTGCGGGTGCCGATGGGGAACCCGTGGGGTAGATTTCTGCGCCCGTCCTGCCGGTGCGCCCGGTTCGTGACGTCCCTTCCGCTTTGGTCCCCACGCCATGCAGATCCGCTATCTGGACGGCCCCCGTCTACGCCGCTCGCTCATCGCCGCGTGCGACTACGCGCAACAGCAGCGCGCGGAGCTAAACCGGATCAATGTCTTCCCCGTACCGGACGGAGACACCGGCACCAACCTCGCGATGACGGTGCGCGCGATCGGCGATCATCTGAAAGGAAACACCGACCGCACGGTCGCCGGGGTCGCGAGCGAGGCCGCGCAGGGAGCGATTCTCGGCGCTCGAGGCAACTGTGGCATGATGCTCTCCCACTTCCTCCTCGGTTTCTCCGAGGACCTGGTGGGACAGGCCCGGATCTCCGCGCAGCAGTTCGCCAGCGCGCTTCGGGCGGGTGTGGAGAAGCTCTACGACTCGCTGGAGGATCCGGTCGAGGGGACGATCCTCACCGTCATGCGGGATACGGCGGCGGCGGCGGAGACATCCGAAGACACGGATTTCGTGCCCCTCGTGAACCACGTCGTCTCGGAGGCCCGAGAGTCGTTGGCACGCACGCCCGAACAGCTGGCTGTCCTGAAAAAGGCCGGCGTCGTCGACGCCGGCGCGAAGGGATTCGTGAGCATGCTCGAGGGCGTGCTTCTCTTCGTCGAGGGCGTGACGATCGCCGCGGGCACCGAAGCAGCGGTCGAGACCGAGGTCGCCGCGGCGGCTGTGGACTATCCAGACGAGGAAGAGCAGTTCCGCTTCTGCACGGAGGCGCTCGTCCGTGGCGACGGCCTCCCCGAGCAGAAGGCGGTGCGCGAGGTCCTGCGAGAGATGGGTGACTCACTCATCGTGATCCGCACCGACGAGGTGCTGAAGATTCACGTGCACACCGATGAGCCGGAGGAGGTATTCGACTACCTCCGCTCCGTCGGCACCTTGGTCACCCACAAGGCCGAGGACATGCGGATCCAACACGACGCCCTCGGTCGCGGCTCCGGGCACGTCACGTTGGCGAGGCGGCCCGTCTCGATCGTCACCGACTCGGCCGCGGACCTTCCCGAAGAGATCGTCCGGGCACACGGCATCCACGTCGTTCCGATGTCCTTGGTCGACGGGGACAAGACGTATCAGGACGGTGTCGACATGACCGCGACGCAGTTCCACGAGCTGCTTCGGACGGCCCAATCCCTTCCGACGACGTCCCAACCGTCCCCGGCAGCCATCGCCAACGGATATACGTGGGCCGCCGAAGAAGGCGAGGCCGTCGTCGCGGTCTTCGTCTCGTCGACCCTGTCCGGCACGATCGGCGCGGCGGAGGCGGCAAAGGGGCAGGTCGAGGCAGACGTTCACATCGTCGACTCGCTCGGCAACTCACTCCTCCATGGGATGATGGCGCTCAAGGCGGCCGAGCTCGGTGAGACCGGAACCTCACCCGAGGAGATCGTGAAGGAACTCGAGCGGGTGCGTCAGACGTCTGGAATCCTCTTCACGGTGCGAACCTTCGAGCGGATGATGGCGTCCGGCCGCGTCGGCAAGGGACAGGCGTTGCTCGGCAGACTCCTAGGCATCAAGCCGATCCTCGGGATGAACCCGGAAGGGGGCGTCCAGCCGTACGGAAAGGCCTTCGGAGTCGAGCGGGCGAAAGGCGAGTTGCTTCGCTTGGTGCGCGAGCAGATCCCTGCGTCGACGGAGCGGGTTCGCTTCGGCATCGTGCACGTGGGCATGCCCGAGATCGTCGACGAGGTGTCGGAAGCTCTCCGCAGGGAGTACGGTCGACACGTCGAGATCATCGGCGCTCCCGCGACACCCGTCATCGCCACCCACCTGGGCATTGGTGCGTGGGGCTTGGCGTGGATGGTCGAGGACTAGTCGGTCCGACTTCAGGGCCGTAGGACGCGCAACGGAACGCGGCCGTCCGTACCGAGCGAGAACGACGGCGTTTGGAGCACGTCGGTACTCAGGATGTTGAGGCCGTGCTCCATCGATCTCTGCCAGTTCCTCGCCGTGACGATGTTGTATCCGCGCGTCACGAAGCCAGGAACTTGGACGAGTCCGTCGAGATGGGTGAGATAGTGTTTCGCGTCGACGAACAGATTCGCGAATACCGAGTGCCCCCGTTTCGAAGGACCCACTGAACCCGCGAAGTCGGTGAAGCACGTGCGCGATCGCGGGTCGGTTCGGGCGTAGGCGCTCTTCCGCGCCACGCGCCCCGAGAGACAGAAGATGAGTCGGCCTCGGAGGTCCTTCATCTTCGCCCAACCGCCTGCCCGTGCCCCCCGCACGAGGTCGGGATGGCCTCCGATCACCTTTCCGGGCGGGTAGATCCGCTGGGGTCCGACGACGTCGAGGAGGAGCCCGTCCAACTTGGCCGCGAACGCTGCGTGGTGCTTCGGCGCGTTCTTGAGGTCCAAGTGAATCGTGACGACCGAGTGCTTGCGATGTCGATCGGACCAACCGGCGATCTTCTGAAGCACTTCCCGCAGCGGGACACCGACGTCTTTGGAGCCGTGCTTGACCTCCCAGTCCCAGCGGTCCGGGTGTTGATGGAGGTCGAGTTCGAGCGCCGCGCACCGGCCCACGACACCGCCCGTCGCAGAGAGTTGATGAATGATCGACTTGTCTCGATCGATCGAGTTGTGCGTGCCCTTGAAGGCGACCTGGTCGTAGCGGAGCTCCTCGAGCGACACGGCGGGGGGCGTTACTCCGCCGCGTCGGGACTCACGCTTCGGAGCGCGGGTAGGCCGTCGATACTCTCGCCGTTCTTCTCGGCCCAGTAGTCGCGCACCCCCTCATCGCCCTTCCGGTCGGCCCAAGCGGGGAGTTGGGTGCGGTGGCTCTCGAAGGCGTAGAGGGGAACGCCGAAGCCACACGAATCGGAGACCCGCTCGACCCGGACGCGGATGATGCTTCGCGTCTCGACATCGGTGGGGAACGCCTCTCGGAGCTCTCTGAAGCCTGGGTCGTTCGGCTCGAGGACCTCTCCGCGGCCGTGGAGTCGGAGGATCTTGGGCGCGCCTTCGAAGGTGCAGAACATGATGACGATGCGGCCATTCTCGCGGAGGTGGGCGATCGTCTCCGCTCCACTGCCCGTGGAGTCGAGGTAGGCCACGTCGAGCGGCCCCAGGACCCTGAAGGTGTCCAGGCCCTTGGGGGACACGTTGACGTGGCCATCGGCGCCCAGAGGAGCCGTCGCGACGAAGAACATCTGCTGCGCCTCGATGAACGCCCGCCAGCGCTCGTCGATGCTCTCGAAGACCTTGCCCACTACGAGGTCCCCCCACGCGTCAGGGCTGCGTAGTCGGACTCTCCCGGCAGCGCTTCGCCCGCTTTGGCCATCTTCATCATGCCCCAGGCCGTTGCCGCGGCAGGAGCCCCGAACGCCACGAACATGACCCCGAGGACGGTCGGGGAGAGGATCGCCGGGAGGACGATGGCCCCCTGCGTGGCGGAAAGGATCGCGAGGGAAGTAGCCGGGACGAGCATCCCGGAGAAAGCGGCCGCCACACCGAGGCGACCCGCGCTGATGTCCTCGATCCGCTTACCTCGGTGAACGAGCGCGACAACGCCGGCGAAGGCGAGTCCACCCATGAAGCCCGCTACCGCGAACTGTTTGGCCATGGCGACCACGAGCGTCCCTGCGCCGACGCCGACCGCACCGTTCGCGATCAAGACGCCGACCCC
Organism: Gemmatimonadota bacterium; assembly: GCA_039030015.1. GTDB lineage: Bacteria > Gemmatimonadota > Gemmatimonadetes > Longimicrobiales > Gaopeijiaceae > UBA2589. The sequence goes on from JBCCEZ010000001.1 coordinate 167,592, forward strand.
GATCACCGCACCCCACGCGGCCCACGCAGCGGACCAGAACCCACTCGTGAACAACGCTGCCTTCAACTTCTTCCACATACCCGCTCCTCAGTCGCCCCGCCCCAGAAAAGCCAGCCCACGTTTCACCAAGCCGACTACGGGGAGTTTGGCGACATCATCGAGGTCGTGCCAAGCGCAGAGATCGGTTGTGCCGTCGATCTCGTCCGTGAGTTCGGCCACCCGGACGAAGTGCGGGCGACTCATGTCACCTCACTTCGCTTTGAGCTTGCCCGCGACAAGGACGTCGTAGGTGGCGCGCTGCTCCGAGCTCAGTTCCGGCGGCAAGCCGACGAGTAGCGCTCGCCCCTTCCCGTCGGGGAGGTGGAGGATCAGACGCTCAAGGTTGGGGCCCTCGTACGGATGCGCACGACCCGTGGCGTCGATCGACACGGTTCGCCCGGGGCTCACCGATTCCGCCAGGACTCGACCGTACTCGGTCCACGCGTCCAGGGCGGGGCGCCCCTGATCCGCGATGGAGGGGAGCAGCGTCTCTTTGTAGTACTGGACCGCGGACGCATACCCGTTCGGGTTCGACTGCTTGAGCTCCTTGAGCCGCTCTCGGTAGAACTCGCGAGGATCGCGCGCCCCCGTTTCGGCGAGTGCCGCCTCGAGGGCTTGGTCGGCCCGAGTAGTCACATCGTCTGCCATGGCGCGTACAGTTGGATGGGTCCCTGCGCGAGTCAACGGAACCCGGTATCCCTCCTCCGGACTTGACGGTACGTTGCTGCCATGTCGAACCCCTACGTCTTCATGTCGCGCCCCGACCTCACGACCGACGAATTCCTCGAGATCGACTGGGCGATGTTCGGTGAGTTGTGCCGGGCACTCGCGCTCAAGGTCGCTCGCGACTACGACCCCGATGTCATCGTCGGGATCGCGCGCGCAGGAGTCATTCCCGGCGCCGTGGTCGCTTCGATCCTTCGCGCCGACTTCTATTCGATGAAGATCTCGCGCCGGGACGATGGGGACGACTTCGAACGTGCGCGGCCGGAAATCATGACGGCGGCCCCGCGTCAGGCGTCGGGTCGGCGCGTCCTGATCGTCGACGAAATCACGACGTCCGGGGACACGCTGCGCCTCGCTCTCGCCGCCGTCCGGGATATCCATCCCGCAGAGGTCCGCACGGCGACGAGCTTTGCGCGGACCACCGGATACCAGCCGGACTACTCGGCGCTCACGATGGATGCGAACGTGATCTTCCCGTGGGACCGGAAGGTGTTCGATGGGGACGAGCTGATCGTGAATCCGCGCTACGCGGACGTCATCGACGAGTAGAGGTCGTCTTAGACGCCGGTCGTCATCTCGTCGAGGAAGTCGGCGTTCGTGGCGGTCATCTTCATCCGTCCGAGCAGGAACTCGATCGCCTCTACCGGCGGCATGTCGGAGAGGAAGTTCCGGAGCAGGAACACGCGTCGGAGCTCGATGTCCGAGAGGAGGAGTTCCTCCTTCCGAGTCGACGACCGGTTCAGATCGATCGCCGGGAAGATCCGTCGCTCGGAGATCTCTCGGTCGAGCACCAGCTCCATGTTCCCGGTGCCCTTGAACTCCTCGAAGATGACCTCGTCCATCCGGCTGCCCGTGTCTACGAGCGCAGTGGCGACGATGGTCAGCGACCCGCCGTCCTTGATGTTCCGCGCGCCGCCAAAGAAGCGCTTCGGCTTTTGAAGCGCTTTCGCATCGACGCCGCCGGACATGATGCGTCCGGAGCGCCGAATCACGTTGTTGTAGGCGCGGGCCAGTCGGGTGATCGAGTCCAGTAGGATGACGACGTCCTTCCCGTGCTCGACGAGGCGCTTCGCCTTCTCCAGGACCATCTCGGCCACCATGACGTGTCGCTTGGGCGACTCGTCGAAGGTCGACGCGATCACTTCGCCCCGCACGCTCTCTCGCATCTCTGTGACCTCTTCCGGGCGCTCGTCGATGAGCAGCACGATGAGGTGAACGTCAGGAGAATTCCTGGCGATGGCGTCGGCCATCTGCCGCAGGACGGTCGTCTTTCCGGCTTTAGGCGGAGACACGATGAGCCCTCGTTGCCCCTGACCGATCGGAGCGATCAGATCGACGACGCGCATGGCCAGAGTGCCGTCTTCTCCGGGGACTTCGAGATCGAGCCGCTTCTCAGGATACATCGGCTTGAGGTCGTCGAAGGCGCCGCGCTCCATCGCCTCCTCGGGCGGCAAGCCGTTGACCGAATCGACTTGAAGCAGCGCGAGGTAGCGCTCGCCGCGGTTGGGCGGCCGAACCAGACCGACCAGACTGTCCCCGGTGCGGAGCCCCAGCTTCTTGAGCTGCGCGGGGCTCACGTAGACGTCGTCCGGGTTGGCGATATAGCTGAACTCTTGGGATCGCAGGAAGCCGTACCCTTCGGGCCGGATTTCCAGCACGCCGGAGGCCGTCAGCGCATCCCCTCGATCGAGGAGTGCGCGCTGGAGCTTCTGCAGGAGGTCTGGCTTGCGGAGGTCCGAGTACTGCTCGAGCTTCAGCTCTTCTGCCAGGTCGTGCAGTTCTCCGACGTTCTTGCTCTTGAGTTCAGCGATGTCCACGGAGGGCTCCGCGCGCGGGGCTCGGTCGAGCCACCGGATCGTGCGGTGGAGGGAAACTACGTTGGGAGCGACCCGGGGGTCGCGGCCAGAGGTGAATACGCCGGGCCGCGATCCGAGACTTCGGAGGGGCCCAAACGTGTTGTCGCCGGAGGGTTTTCCTAGCGATCGAGGCGATTGTAATGGGGGGTGAAAAAGGGGTCAAGCCTGATCCCACGGTCTGGTTGCCCCTCCTCGACGAGCACCGGATGACGTCGCTTCCCGAGGATACGATCCTCGAAGGCACACTTCGGGAGGGGCTCTACGCCGATCATCCGGACGTCTTGTCGACCTTGGCGGCCTGGACGGGGCGAGCCTACCTGCACGAGGAAGACAGCCGGGTCGAGGTCGTCCTCGTCTATCAACTCAAGGCACGCGAAGCCGCCCGCTTCCCTTGGGTGCACTTCGTTCTTTTTGCGCTCACCCTCCTGACGACCCTCGGTTCGGGCGCGATGCTCGACGGCGTCGACCCGTTCCGGACCGCGTTCCTCGACATCGGCTCGGCGCGGATCCCCTATCCGACGTGGATCGACTTCGGGGCCCTGTCAGCGGGAGCCCTCTTCGCGCTGCCCTTCCTCGGCGTGTTGCTCGCGCACGAGATGGCACACTACGTCGCGGCGCGGAGCCACGGGGTTCGAGCGAGCCTGCCGTACTTCATCCCGTTCCCGCCGTACTACTCCGTGATCGGGAGTCTCGGTGCGTTCATCCGCTTGCGCGGTCCTTCAGTCCGACGCTCGGTGCTCTTCGACATTGGTTCGAGTGGGCCGTTCGCCTCCTTTCTGGTATCGATTCCTCTCGTGATCTACGGGTTCGGCCAGTCGCGGATCTTGCCCGGGGGGCATCCGCCCGGCACACCCTACCTGGTGACCTTCTTCGATCAGCCGGTGTGGCTCGGTTCGAGCCTCGCGACTCGTGTGCTCGCCGGTTGGGCTGGCCTGGACCCCGGCGCGACGGGGGCCGTGTTGCTGCATCCTCTGGCCCTCGTAGGATGGCTCGGTCTCTTCGTGACCGCCCTGAACCTCCTCCCTCTCGGCCAGCTCGATGGTGGCCACGTCGTGTACGCCTATCGCCCAAAGGTCCAGCGCCTCGTGGGGCGGCTTTTTCTCCTCTCCTTGGGGGCCCTCGGTTTCCTGTGGTGGGGCTGGTGGGCGTGGGCGGCTCTCGTCCTCTTCTTGCACCGCGGTGGCGTGGGCCATCCCCCGCTGCTTCAGTCGGAGGCGCCCCTGGGCCGCCGGAGGCAAGTGCTGGCCTGGGTCCTATTCGGCATCTTTTTGTGCACGTTCGTGACGGTGCCGATCCAGCTCTGAATTCGATAAAGTGGCGAGACGTAAGTCAGGATTCAGCTAGGTTCAGAGCCATGATCGACCCTCTGCGCCGTTTGATTTTCTTGACTTTTCCTGTCTGGTCGGCACAACGTGGCGGCACCCGGTTTTCCTAATTCTTGAGTGCCGTGGACCGGGACGGCGATCGCTCGATGACAGGACGACCGAGGTGGCGCGACACAATCGAGACGGGTCCGGTGCGGACCAGCGCGGCGTGGAGTACACCGTCAGTTACCAGCCGGACTGGCTGAAGCGCGTGAAGGTGACGCGTCAACTCGAGACCGGACGCCAATCCACGAAGACGCTCTTCCGTAACCCGGCCCGCGGGCCGGAGGCGCCCCCGGGTCCCCGCGTGCGCACGCGGATCGTCTCCGCCGATCATGACGTGGACTTCGAGTTGGCTCTGACCGATCCCAGGGGAGCGGTGCGGCACGTCCGAATCTCGTACGAGGTCCCGGGTGAGAACGGCCGGATGGAGGAGCTGGAGTTCACCCTCGAGAGCGAACCGCCGCTCGGCTGACGGCGCAGCCGCGGAGACTCGGGTCGGTTTGGGCCGATCGGAAACCTCCGCGCCCGAGGCGGTTAGATAGTCGGATGACCGCCCTGACACGTCGCCCTCGTTGACCCGCCCCCGGCCGGCTCGAGGCCTCGGTGTGCCCCTGCCCGAGACCGTCGTGGAAACGTCTGCCGGCGGTGTGGTGCTCCGGCGCGTGGACGACGTGTGGCACGTTCTGGTGATTCGCGACCCCTACCGGAAGTGGGGTCTCCCCAAGGGACACGCCGAAGACGGCGAGACCGCCGGCGAGACGGCGCTGCGAGAAGTTGCGGAAGAGACCGGCCTGCGGGACCTTCGCCTCGGTGAGGAGCTGGTGACCATCGACTGGACCTTCCGATCCAGCGGACGAAGGATCCACAAGTACACGACCTTCTTTCTGATGTACTCGGATGCGGGCGAGCCCGTGCCGGAGCTCGGAGAGGGGATCACGGCTTGCGAATGGGTGCCCCTTCATCGCGCGCACGAGCGCATCTCGTATGAGAATGCGAGCGAGGTCGTGCGCGTAGCACAATCACTGGTTCCGGACAGAGACACGAACGAAGCCGCGGACTGACCGCAGCGATTGGGGGCGACATGTCGGAGGAGAACCGCGTCACGGTGTGGCGTGTGGTGCAGGCGTCTGGCGTACTCGTCGTGATGGGTTTCTTCCTCTTCGAGACCCTCCCTATCCTGAACCCGGCGCTGCTCTTCCTCCTCTTGTGGGGCGTGCTGATGCCCTTCCGGGGGCGCGAGGGGTACGGGGTGGTCCTGACGATCGCGGCGATTCTGACGCTGATCTGGATCCTGTCGACGGCCGGCTCCGTGTTGGCGCCCTTCGTCCTCGCGATCGCGCTGGCGTACATCCTCGATCCTCTGGTCGACCGCCTCGAGGCTCGGAAGGTCCCTCGTGGTGTTTCGGTGCTGATTCTCACGGTGCCGACCGTCGCGATTCTTGCCGCCCTCGCTCTGATCTTCATCCCGTCGGCCTTCCGCCAAATCGGAGAGATCGTCCAGGGCGTCCCGGTCTTCATCGAGCGGATCGACGAGTGGTACGCAGAAGGGGAGCGGTGGCTAGCCGGAATCGACGTACCGTTCCTCGACGGTGCGGCGCTCGTGGCACAGATCCAAGCGGTCGACTCCGACGCGATCATCGCGTTCGTGCAGGAACGACAAGACGCATTCGGCCAGTGGCTCTGGGACCGGGCCCTCGGTCTCGGCCGGGGATTGGGTTCGGTCACGACCGTCCTCAGCTACGTCATCCTGACGCCCGTCCTCCTCTACTACCTCATCCGGGACTGGGATCGCGTGATCGAGCAGATCGGCGCCCTCGTCCCGCTCAACCGTCAGGACGCCGTCTCGGGCTTCGCCAAAGAGTGTGATCAGCTGGTGTCGAGCTACATGCGGGGCCAGTTCACCGTGGCCTTCATCATCGGCATCCTGACGGGGCTCGGGTACATGCTCCTCGGCTTCCCCTATGCGGCGACGCTGGGACTGGTGGCCGGCGTGTTTTCGGTCGTTCCCTACCTCGGCGGGGTCATCACCCTCATTCCCGCGATCTTCATCGCCTTGGTCAGTGGGAACGTTCTCTGGTCTCTCGCGACCGTCGCCATCGTATTCGTGGGTGTCCAGATCCTGGACGGCTCCCTGATCTCGCCCCGCATCGTGGGCGACTCTGTCGGTATCCACCCGGTGTGGGTCGTTTTGGCGATGACGCTCGGCGGCTACTACTTCGGCGTCCTCGGGCTCCTCGTCGCGGTCCCTGTCGCGGCCATTATCAAGCTGCTGATCGGATACGGATTGGAGCGTTATCTGGCGTCCGGATTCTACCAAGGAACCGACTCCGCCTTGGCTCCCTGACGGGCGTTGATCGGCCCGGTCGTCCGGTTAGACTTGTGGTCTGCGCCGCCTTCGCTGCGGTCGCGATACAACACGATCTAGGTCTATGACGGACGACATCTGCGACATCACCATCATCGGTGGCGGGCCGACGGGATTGTTCGGCGCGTTCTACGCGGGTATGCGCGGCAGCTCCTGCCGCATCGTCGACTCCCTTCCCGAGTTGGGCGGGCAGCTGACGGCTCTCTACCCCGAGAAATACATCTTCGATGTGGGCGGATTCCCGAAGGTTCTCGCCAAGGACCTGGTGAGAGACCTCGTCGAACAGGCGATGCAGTTCGAGCCGGGGGTGGAGCTCGACCAGCAGGTCCAGTCCCTCGAGTGGGCCGACGACCACTTCGTGCTGACCTGCTCCGGTGGGACCTTCCTCTCCAGGGCGATCGTGATCGCCGGCGGGAAGGGAGCGCTGCAGCCGATGCCCCTGAAGTGCGACGGGTACGAGGAGTTCATGCACCGCGGCATCGAGTACGCCGTTAAGGATCCCGAGGCGTTCCGCGACCACAACGTCGTCGTCGTAGGCGGTGGGGACACCGCCATGGACTTCGTTCTGATGCTCAAAGACGTCGCGGCCTCGATGACGCTCGTACACCGTCGCGACGGATGGCGGGCGCACGAAGCGTCGGTGCGCCAGATGGAGGAGGCGGTCGAACGCGGAGAGGTCGGCCTCCGGACCTTCCACGAGATGCGGAGGATCGAAGGCCGGGACTCGGTCACGAGTGTGACGATTTTCGACAATCGGTCGGACGAGGACACGACGCTCGACTGTGACACGGTCCTCTCCTGCCTCGGCTTCAAGCCGGACCTCGGCCCGATCAAGGACTGGGGCCTGAACGTCGAGAAGAACCGCATCCTGGTCGACAGCGTGATGGCCACGAACCGGGACGGCGTCTACGCGGCGGGAGACATCGTGAGCTATGACGGCAAACTCGATCTGATCGCCACGGGCTTCGCGGAGGCCGCGGTGGCCGTGAACAACGCGGTGCGCTTCGTCGATCCGTCGGCACGGGTGAACCCCGGGCACTCGACGAGCTCGAAGGCGTTCAAGGAGTCGTAACGGGAATCGTCTGGAACCGTCGCGCATTAGTAGGGTGGCGACTCGCACGAGTCGTCGAACTTCCAACGAGTACGAGGACCTGATGTCGGAAAACGGAGCCCAGCACGAGCGAGTGGTCATCATCGGATCGGGTCCGGCGGGATGGACCGCAGCGATCTACGCCGCTCGGGCCGAGATGAACCCCTTCGTCATCGAGGGTGGGATCAGCCGCACGATGATTCCGGGCGGACAGCTGATGTTCACCACCGAGGTCGAGAACTATCCGGGCTTCAAGGAGGGTGTGGATGGCCAGACCCTCATGATGGAGATGAAGGACCAAGCCCTCCGCTTCGGTACGCGTGTGATGACGGAGGACGTGGTCACGATCGACACCGCTTCGCACCCGTATCGGATCACGACCCAGTACGACTCGGAGGTCCTGGCCGATTCGATCATCCTCGCCACGGGGGCCAACGCCAATTGGCTCGGCCTCGACAACGAGCAGCGGCTCGCCCAATCAGGTGGCGGGGTCAGCGCATGTGCGGTATGCGACGGAGCGCTGCCCCACTTCCGGGATCAGGTCCTGGCCGTCGTGGGTGGCGGGGACACAGCGATGGAGGATGCCCTCTATCTCACGAAGTTCGCCAAAGAGGTCGTGATCGTTCACCGCCGGGACGAGCTGCGGGCGTCGAAGATCATGGCCGACCGGGCGTTGGAGAACGAGAAGATCACCTTCGCCTGGAACACGGTCGTCACCGACGTGGTGGGTGACGACGTGATCACGGGTCTGCGCCTGAAGGACACCATCACCGGTGAAGAGCGAGATCTCGCGGTCGGCGGCCTCTTCGTCGCGATCGGCCACTCTCCGAACACCGGCTTCCTGAAGGGCGTCGTCGATCTGAAGGACAACGGCTACGTCGAGACGCCCGTGGCGTGGCGGACGGAGACGTCGGTGCCCGGCATCTTCGCGGCCGGGGATGTCATGGACGATTACTACCGACAGGCGGTCACCGCGGCTGGGACGGGTTGTATGGCGGCGCTCGAAGCGGAGCGCTGGCTCGCCCACGGTGGCCCCGAGGCGCACGCCCCGGTCGAAGAGGTCGCCGCCGCAGGCGATTGATCTCGAGCGAGGACGGTGCGGCTACAGGAGCCGACCGCCGTCCACAGCGAGCACCTGACCGGTGACGAAGTCGGCCGACAAGAAGTAGCGTACCGCATCGAGCACATCGGCCGGCGAGCCCGGTCGGCGGAGCGCGGCCTGTTCGGACACGGCGCTCCACTGCGCATCGCTCCAGTCGTCCGGTGCCAGGACCGCGCCCGGCGCGACCGCGTTGACCCGCACCTCCGGCGCGTAGGCCTTCGCCTGCACGCGTGTGAGATGCGCCAAAGCGGCCTTGGAGACGGCGTGGTGCGGGTATTCGGTCCATGCTTCGAACGCGCCCAGGTCGGTGATGTTCACGACGCTGCCCCGAGAGCTCCTGAGTAGATCGAGTGCCTCGCGGACTACGAGATGGGCGGCTCGGACGTTCAACGCCATCACCTCGTCCCACTCGGCCGCGTCGACCTCGTCGAGTGGCACCCTACGGAACGAGGCCGCCGAGTTCACCACGGCGTCGAGGGAGCCGAAGGTCTCCCGGGCCACTCGGACGACCTGCTCGGCTCCACCGGGCGTGCGCAGGTCGGCCTGGACGAGGGCACACCGGCGACCCAAGGCTCGGACTTCTCCTTCGAGTCGCATCGCTTCGTCGTCGGATCGCCCATAGGCCGCGACGAGGTCGTACCCGTCGTTCGCGAGTCCGAGGGCGATGGTGCGCCCGACGCGTACTGCCGCACCGGTGACGAGCGCAACCCGTTGCCTATCTCGGTCGTTCATGGCGAGACTCCTGCCCCGGGTGCCGGCACGGTGCCCCGACTCGAAGACGGGACGGCGTGGAGAGATGTCGAATCACTTGGCCGGCAAGGTCGCGATCATCACGGGAAGCACCAAGGGTATCGGCCTGGCGATCGCGGAGCGGATGCTCAACGAGGGGGCCCGGGTCGTCATCAACGGTCGCAACGCGGACGCCGTGGCCGGAGTCGCGGAGCGTCTGGGCGATGACGCGTTCGGTTTCGCGTGCGATGTCGGGGACCCGGCAGCCTGCGACGCGCTGGTGAAGGCGACTGTCGATCACTTCGGGCGGTTGGATGTCCTCGTAAACAACGCCGGACTCGGGATCTTCAAGCCTATCACCGAGCTGACGGTCGAGGAGTGGCGCCTTCAGGTCGACGTGAACCTGGGTGGCGTCTTCTACTGTTCGAAAGCGGCCATCCCCCACCTCGCCGAGTCGGGGGACGGATTCATCGTGAACATCGGATCGCTCGCGAGCCGAAACAGCTTCGCGGCCGGCACGGGGTACAACGCGAGCAAGTTCGGTCTCCTCGGGATGACGGAAGCGATGATGCTGGATGTTCGCCATCAGGGGATCCGTGTGTCGCTGGTGATGCCGGGAAGCGTCAACACACCGTTCAACGACCACGAGACCAGCGCCGAACGCGGCTGGAAGCTCGAGGCCGATGATTGTGCACTGGCCGTGATGCAGCTTCTCGAGTATCCCAAGGAGGCTCACGTCAGCCGGATCGAGATGCGTCCGGCCCAGCCCCCGCGAGGCTGACGCTCGGCCCCACTTCAACCGGCGTGCTGCCCGGGTAGATTTCCTCTCTGAACGCGGCCCGTTCGAGTCGCGACACACGCCCAGAGAGGACGAACGCCCCCATGGCGGACGGATACCGGACCGAGCGCGACTCGCTCGGTGAGATGCAGGTCCCTGAAGACGCGCTGTACGGTCCGCAGACGCAGCGCGCGGTCGAGAACTTCCCGATCAGTGGACAGCGGTTCGGGCGGCGCTTCATCGAAGCGATGGGCCTCATCAAGAAGGCCGCAGCCGAAACGAACGCGGAGTTGGGGAACCTCGACGCCGACACGGCTCGGGCCGTTGTGGCGGCGGCGGGAGAAGTCATCGACGGCCGGTGGGACGACCAGTTCGTGCTGGACATCTACCAGACCGGGTCGGGTACGTCCACGAACATGAACACCAACGAGGTGGTGGCCCGGCGGGCCACGCAGCTCCTCGAAGGTGACGGCTCCGTGCACCCCAATGACCACGTCAACTTCGGGCAGTCCTCGAACGATACGATCCCGACCGCGATCCACATTTCTTCGCGTGTCGCGATCGAGAAGGAACTAATCCCCGCTCTCGAGCACCTCCGGGATGCGCTCGCGACGAAGGCCGACGCGTTCGACTCGGTGCTCAAGTCCGGACGTACCCACCTGATGGACGCAACGCCCGTGCGGCTCGGTCAGGAGTTCGCGGGATATGCGGCTCAGCTCACGAAGGGGATCGCTCGCGTCCGCCACGCCGGAGCCGAACTCGACGAGTTGGCGCTCGGTGGGACCGCGACGGGGACGGGGATCAACACCCACGAGGACTTCTCGGCCAACGCCATCGCGCGGATCGCCGAGGCGACCGGGATCTCCTTCCGCGAGGCGGACGATCACTTCGAGGCCCAGGGCGCCAAGGATGCCGCGGTGAACGTGTCGGGGGCGCTGAATACCGTGGCGACGAGTCTCATGAAGATCGCCGACGACATTCGCTGGCTCGGGTCGGGGCCGACGTCCGGACTCCACGAGATTCGCCTTCCCGCGATCCAGCCGGGGTCTTCGATCATGCCGGGCAAGGTGAACCCGGTCATGTCCGAAGCGATGATGATGGTGTGCGCGCGGGTGATGGGGAATCACACGCCGATCACCGTGTCCGGGAGCCGCGGGATGGGATGGGCACTGTTTCTGACAATCCGCTGGCTCGCCCGGCTCAGGAAGAGCTGAGCCGGGCCGAACCTGAACGTCGCCAGACGGCGAAGCTCTTCTCCTCACGCGACAGCATCGCCGCCACGATCCTGGCATAGTCGAGACGCGGCAACACGCCGAGGGTGTCGAGCAGATCCTCCGCCCCTTCCGCGGTTTGCGGGATCGCGAGGTATCCCCCCTCGGCATCAGAGAACTGCCAGACAAGACCATCGGAGCCACCGCGGCGGAGCGCCACCAGATCCACGGCGATCAGAGCATCAACGGCAACGAAACCGCCTCCGCTTGGGCCGAAGTATCCGATGCGACCCTCCTGAAGGGTCACGACCCCCGGTCCTCCAGGCCCCGACGCGCGGCGCCCTAGGATACGCCGGATCCCCGACACGACCGTCCAGAGCGCTGCAATCCCCGCACCGATAAGGGCCAGCACGCCAAGAGGATTGCCGCTCGCGAGCAGGCCCCACGTGAGTCTGGCGAGCCAGAGCGCAAGAAGTGCACTCAGAACCGGTTCGGACCATCGCAGGACCGTCTGCACAGCATCTGGCCTCAGAAAGCTCATCGCCAGTCTCCCAGCGCCGCCTGCCAGATCGTCAGGGCCGCAACTGCCGCCG
>JBCCEZ010000002.1:0-175404 GCA_039030015.1 Gemmatimonadota bacterium
ACCATACCCCGGCGCCGACCCAGCCTCGGGGTCGCCCCTTCCGTCTGGGCGGTCCATCCCGCCGCGCGCGCGGCCTACCCCCGCCGGGCCCAGCTGGACGCCGTGCATTGGGTGCCGCTCGCCGACCTCGACCGCCCCGACGTCCAATCGGAATTCGTCTTCAAGCTCCCGGGAGCCCAGAAGCGCTTCCCCAGCTACTTCGTGGTCGGGGAACACGTCTGGGGCATGACGTACGGTATTCTCAACCGGTTCCTGGCGCTGATCGGATAGCTGCCGGGGGAGGGACCACGCGGGTGCGCTGGTGTAGTTTCTAGCTCCGCCGACCTCGTCATGCCCAACCGAACACGCTCGATGAGTTACAACGCTTCTGCCTCCCTGGCTTCGTCCTCCGCTGCGATCGGCGCGGTCCTCCTGGCCGCCCTGCCCGCCAGCGCTCAGTCCTGTCCGGATCCCGCGGAGATCATCGGTGACCTCGAGGGCTCGTTGGCCCATGTCCGTTACTTGGCGGACGATCGGCTCGAGGGGCGTGCCGTGGGTTCGGCTGGGGCGCGGTGCGCGGCGGACTACATCGCCCACCACTTCGAGGCGATCGGCCTCGAACCGGCCGGTGACGGCGACTCGTATTTCCAGGCGTTCCCCATCCGGAAGGGTGCGAACGCCGGCCAGCGGAACCGTCTCGAGATCGGTGGCGCGACGCTGGCCTTGGGCTCGGACTGGGCACCGGTCGGCTTCTCTGCCTCGGGCTCCGCGTCGGGCGCCCTCGTGTATGGAGGCCGCGGCGTAAGCAGCCCGGGAACACCAGAGGACCGCTACGTGAGGATGGACATCACCGACCGAGTCGTCGTGATGGACTGGGGTGATCCCGACGCACCCAATCGGACGACGCTGCGTAGCACGACTCACTTCAAGGCGACGGTCGCCGCCGGTCGCGACGCTGCCGCGGTCATCGTCCTCCTACCCGACGGAATGGAGCTGCCGGACATCGGCTCCGAGGACCGCAACACGGTCGGCGTACCGACGGCCGTTGTCGCGGGAGCCCGCGCAGACGAGATCCGCGAGGCGGCCCAGACGGGAGCCGAGGTGATGCTGTCGACCGACGTCACGCCGTCGATGGTCGATGCGAACAACGTCGTGGGGCTCCTCCCCGGCTCCGACCCCGCGCGGGCCGACGAGGTCGTGATCGTGGGAGCGCACTACGACCACCTCGGCTTCGGTGGTGGCGGTTCGCTTGCGCCAGACCGCTTCGCCGTCCACAACGGGGCGGACGACAACGCGAGCGGGACCTCGGCCGTGATCGAAGTCGCGCGCGCCGTCGCGTCCGGGCCCAGGCCTGCCCGTAGCATCGTCTTCATGCTGTTCACCGGCGAGGAGCGAGGCCTCTGGGGTTCGGAGTTCTTCGCGTCGAACCCGACCGTCGACCTCGACGACGCCGTCGCGATGCTCAACCTCGACATGGTCGGACGTGTCGTGGACGACCGCGTCACGGTATACGGCTTTGCGAGCGCTTCCGAATGGGACGCCATCGTCGACGCGGCCAACGCCGACCTGGATCGCCCGCTGAATATCGGGAAGGCCCCCGACGCCTTCGGACCATCGGATCACACGTCGTTCGCGGCGCGTGAGATCCCCGTGCTCCACTTCTTCTCGAACACTCACCCGGACTACCACCGGCCCTCCGACGACTGGCCGAAGATCAACGTCGACGGACTCGATCGGGTCGAAGCTCTGACCGGGCGTATCGCCCGTACACTCGCGACCGCCGCCGGACGACCCGTGACGTGGCTCACGCAGGAGGAAGAAGCACCTCCCCACGGCGTCGCCGCATCGGGAGACCAGTCGGCCACGAGCGCCTACGGCGGCGTCTACCTCGGCTCGATCCCGGACATGACGCCGCGCGAGTCCGGCATGCGCCTTACGGGCGTCCGTGAGGGGAGCCCTGCCGACATCGGCGGTCTGCGTGCCGGCGATGTCATCGTGGAGTTCGGTGGTGTCGAGATCACGGACATCTACTCCTACACCTACGCCCTTCAGGCTCACGCCCCCGGCGATGAGGTGCAGATCATCGCCCAGCGCGACGGGGAGCGCGTCGCGCTGACGGTGGTGTTGGGTCGGCGCTAGAAAAGCAGCGAACCACAACGCGTCTTCCGTTGAACCCGATTTGCATTAGTTCGATCATCGAACGATATTGGTTCGATGATCGAACTACCTGAGTTTCAACGACAGGTTGTCGCCTTCACCCGAGCATTCGGGTGGCACCGCCCAGACGAGACGCCGTGTGGCCAACCGGTACCGATCGCTGAAGCGCACGCCCTCTTGGAGCTTTCTCGAACGCCGGGACTGACCCAAAAGGAGCTTGGGACCGCGCTCAACCTGCGAAAGAGCACGGTGAGTCGGTTGGTGAAGAAGCTGGAGCGCCGAGGCTGGGCCGCTCGGAACCCGTGTCGCGACGATGGGCGCGCCATTCGTGTGTCCCTCACGGACGCGGGAGTACGCACGGCGGGGACGATGGCCTCCGCTCGTGCGGTGAAGATGGCCAGCATTCTAGAGGCGATCCCCGCTGGCGAGCGGGCGATGGTCATCTCGGCGCTCGGCACACTTGTCGAAGCGACTAGGAACACGGCGGGCACCGAGTCGCGCCCGCCCGACCCCACCTACGAGAGCTCCTGAATGCGTCACTCCATCACGGTCATCCCGTTCCTTTGCGTCGCGCTCACCGTGCAAGGCTGTGAGCAGGAGCCCCGAGACGATCGGCAGGCTGAGGTGGCGGCAGCCGGCGCGCTCGTCATGCCATTCGACCTCGATCGGTCCACACACACCTTCGAGAAGACGGACTTCGGCGGAGTCCAGAGCGTCGTGTCCGACGACGGCGATGCCGATCAAACACGCCTGATTCGGGAACACCTATCGTCCGAAGCCACGCGCTTTGCCGAAGGTGATTTCCACGACCCCGAGATGATCCACGGCGAGGACATGCCCGGTCTTCACGCGTTGGTCATGGGCGCCGCTCAGCTCGACATCGTATACACGGACATCGATGGAGGCGGCCGGATCCGATACGGATCGGAAGATCCCGCGCTGATTGCCGCACTACACCAGTGGTTCGAAGCTCAGCTTTCGGATCATGGAGCTCACGCCCAGGCGAATCATTGAGACAGACGCGCGACGGGGTGCTACGTTGTGGCATGCGTCGACTCGGAGCACTCCTTCTCTTCGCGGCCCTCACGCTGCCCTACGCTCGCGCGCCCCTGTGTCAGGTCGGCTCGCACGAGCATCAGCACGAACACCAGCACGTGATGTATGACGTGACCGCCGAGTCCGTCACATCGGGCGCGAACGAGATGAGTTGTCACGAGCTCATGCAATGTCAGGTGAGCCCCGACGTCGTGGTCCTCGAGCTGGATCTCGCCGCGACCGAGCTCGCTGAACCACGAGACGATGTCCTGTGGAGCGTCTCACGACCTCTCGACGTCGACCGCACCCCGGACGTGCCGCCGCCTCAAACGGTCTGAACGACCCTGCGCGCTCGTCGCTCGACGGCGCGCCCATTCACGTTCAGATCGGAGCGCACATTATGCGAACCGAACGGTTCGACCGTGCCGTGCTGACGGCGTTGGTCGGCACTCTCCTGTTGGTGGGCTGCGGTCCCCAACGCAACGGGGTCTACCGGTTGGCGGCCCCATACAACTTCGCCTTCTACGACACGCACGAAGAGGCGGCTCGCTCGTTCTATGCCGCCCACTACGCACACTTTGGAGCCTATGAGCTCCTCATGGATCCGGGAGTCGAGACGCCATCGGAGATGGCCGCCTTCGAAGCCCAGGTCCGGGACTACGTCGTCGACCCACCCAAGTTCGAGCCCCCCGCCGAGGTCGTCGCACCCGAATGGAGTCGCATGGCGTTCGAAACCGGCCAGGCGATGGACTGGACCCACATGCTCCACTCTCAGCTCTACGACATCCTCACCGACGATCGCGTCGAGGACCGGCGAGCCGCCGGCGAGCGTGCGATCTCCTACTACCTCTCGGAGTCTGGGGGCGCCTTCTCCACACGCGGGTACGGGCACCGGTGGATGGAGGGGGGCGGCCCATGGGTCGGCGCCTTCCGAGATACCTACCCGGGGGTGAACGGGATTCTGTGGGCCTACCATTGGCATCACGCCGCGGTGTACGAGGCGCTTATGCCGACTGACCCCGATGAGCGGCGTGAGCGCTTGGACCATGTGATCCAGATCTTCACGGACTCGGTGCTGGCGGATCCACCCACGGAGATGCCGCTCACGGCGGAAGTGGCACCCGAGTTCTCGCGCCTCTTCCCCGCCGCAGCCCACATCTTCGACAACCTGCACATGATGCACGATGTCGTGAACGACATCATGGCCTTCCCGGAGTACGGTCAGCCGGAGAAGGCCGCAGAGATCGACCGCCTGCTGGGACTCATGGTCTATGCCGGCCAGGACACCATCAGTGCGCCCGGCATGCCGATGATGGGAGACCACGCGATGAGCATGGGGTCGATGAGGGTCCCCACCGAGCTGCCCGACGGCAGCTGGCTGCCTCAAGGTCATCCCGATGCGCGTATGGCGCCGATGTCCGAGTTCATGATGCCGCTCGCCCCTGTGCGCGGAGGTGGCTCATGAGACTCTTCCCTCAAAGTCTGGTGATTGGAGTGGTCGCTACGGGCGTCTTGCTTGGAGCCGGGATCGCCCCAGCAAGCGCTCAGGAGGACTTCAGATCCTCCGATCGAGACCGACCGACACGCGTCGAGGACGCACACCCGATCAAGTTCCGCGAATGGGAGATCGAAGCCGGTGCACGTGGCACACTCCGAGAGGGTGCTGAGCGCGGCGTCCACGGGGTGCTGGAGCTGAAGACCGGCCTCTTCCCGAACGCCCAGGTTGGTGTCGAAGTCGAAACCGGATGGAGTCGTGCAGCACCGGGAACGGCGAGCGCGTCCGGACTCGAGAGCTTCGGTGCCCATGTCCTCTACGGCTTCAATCGGGAGACCCCGAGCCGACCGGCGGTGTCCCTGCGCATCGACGTCGCGGGTCCCGGCGCCGGATCGCTCGGGAACGAGGACGCTCAATTCGGCGTGCTCGGGATCGTCACCCGATCGGTCGGACGGCTGCGCGTGCATCTCAACGGCGGACTCACCACCGCGAGCGCGACGGATGGAGGCGACTTCTGGCGAACCGGCATCGGGGGTGACTACCCCATCGGCCTCTTCAGTCGGGTGATCTTGTTCGACGTCTTCGCAGAGATACCGCGCGGAGGCGGTGACACCCGACTGTGGGTCGATGCCGGGACGCGCGTCCAACTGAGCAATTGGACGGTGCTCGACTTCGGGGTCGCGACTCGCGTCGACGCGTGGCAGGACGGGAGCGCCAACGTCGAGGTGGTGTTCGGTCTGTCCAGGGTGTTTGGGATCTCGCCGGGGGTGGACCCGTATCCGAACCCGTCGATCCGCTAGTTCCAACGGAGGCCCTCAAGCGCTCGTCGCTCGGGGGCCGACGGGCCGAATCGGCGAGGAGTCGGCCCTACGCTAACCTCTGCCTAGTCGTCACTGAGCCTCGGGGCGAAGAGGTGCACCAAGCACGAACTCGACGAGAGCGCTGAGGTAGGTCCGGTCGAGCCAACCGGAGTCTTCACGGGTCAAGGCATGGTCTAGACCGGGCAGCGACAAGTAGGAGAAGCCCGTCGGTCCGAGCAGCCCAGCATCCGAGAGAAGTTGCTCGGTTCGTCGAGAGTCCACGTTCCGGTCAGTCGACCCGGCGACCCACAATACCGGGACGTCCACCGATCGCCAGAGTGGGATCGGATCGAAGCCGCCGTTTGACGCCCACCATGTGGGGCGACGTCGCTTTACCCGGCGCTCTAGTAGCGGGCGGACGCCCGGCACCACGAAGGCTGGCGCGCCCCCGTCCACCATGTCGTTAGCGAGCTCGTACGCAAGCTGTTGCTCCGGAGTAGCAGCACTACCGACGATAGATGCGACGACGGAGTGGTCAGCGTCCGGAACCGCAACGATCGGGGCGACCCACGCTCTTTGGCTTAAACCAACGACTCCAACCCGTTCGGGATCGATCGACTCGACTTCGCGAACGACGGATAGCGCGGCCCTCGTATCCGCCGCGAAGTCGTCGAATGCGGCCGTGCGCCAATCGCCGGCTGACTTACCGGTTCCTCGCTTATCGGGAACGAGCACCACTGCACCGGATCGCGCCAGCTCATCGGCAGGTGAGAGGTACCAATGCCCGTCACGGCTGCTCGCCCCCGATCCGTGGATGAACACGGCCCCAGGGTGAGGCCCCGGGGTTGTCGGAACGAACAACAGGCCAGCCAGTCGTTCGCCGCCAGAGGAGAATTCGACCTCTCGAGTTTCGTAGGGACCGTCTATGCGCCGGAATCGCTGGACGTCGGACGAGGTCGTCCACACCGCCTGCCCGACCGCCCCCGAGTCCCCTCGCGTGAGCACCAGATTGGGTGTCGATCCGGTCGCCGACCGAAAGCGTAGAGGCCCATCCGATACGAGTGGCGTGCGGAGTAGCTCGGCGCGTGTACGACCGAATCGGTAGAACGCGAACCCTCCGTCTGCACTCCACGTGAGAAGCCGCTCGACAGAGTCTTCGCTGGCGTACCACCCCACTGCCTCCGCTGCTCCCGGACTCACCGCCGCAAGAGGACCCCGATCTGGAGCGACATCTTCCTCCACCGGCCCGAACCAGAGCCACCCAAAGGCCAACACCGCCAAAGCGCCAACGCCAACCGCCAACCATTTGACCGCTTTCATACGAACCCCCGCCCTTGGTCAGCAATTCATCCCAGCAAGTCCAACTGCCCTTCGTCTTCGTCCTGGTCCAACGACTCCCGCGCGGGCGCCCCGCCACGTCCTTGGGCCCTCGTGACTTCCACGACCCGGTCTCCGGTCTCGACATCGGCCATGCGCTTGCCTTGCGTCCGGCGCCCCTGGATCGGGACGGAGTCGGCCGCGGCCCTCGTCACCTGTCCGCCCGCAGTGACGATCATCACTTCGTCGGCTTCGACGACCTCGAGTGCACACACGATCGGAGATGCGTCCGCCCCGCCCGGCACGGCCAGGTTGCCCTGACCACCTCTCTTCTGGAGGGGGAATTCCGAGATCGGCGTACGCTTGCCGAGCCCATCCTCACTGACCATGAGCACCGTGGCTTCGCGACGGATAAGCAACATACCCGCCACCTCGTCGTCGCCCTTCAACGTCATACCCTTCACGCCCTGAGCCGTGCGGCCGACGATGCTCACGTCGGCCTCGGGGAAGCGAATCGCTTTACCACCTCGGGCCAGCAACATGACTTCCGCCGTTCCGTCGGATAGCTGTACGTCCATGATCGCATCTTCCCCCTTCACACCGGCTGCTTTGACGCCCCCCGATCGCGGGTTGGAGAAGTCGGCCACGGCGGTCCTCTTCATGACCCCCTTCCGCGACAAGAAGACGAGGTACCGGTCGGTGACGTTCAGATCCTCGACGGCGATCATCGAGACGATGCGGTCCTTGCGGTCCGCCGCATCGAGGAGGGCGTACACAGACTGACCGCGTGAGGCACGGGCGCTCTCCGGAACGTCCAGCACAGGGAGGAAGTGGCAGTGACCCAGCTCGGTGAAGGCGAGGATCCATCCCTGAGTCCGGGCCACGAAGATCTTCTCGAGATAGTCGTCTTCGTACCGTTCCATCCCGGCGAGCGCTTTGCCCGACCCGACGCGCCGGCGGTACAAGTGCATCGGGATGCGCTTCACGAAGCCCTCGTGGGAGAGCGTCACGACGACATCCTCGTCCGCGAGCTGCCCCTCGACCGAGGGAGCTTCGACCTCGGTCTCGGCGTCGTCCAAGAGCACGGTTCGCCGCGCATCACCGTAGCGGTCCACGACTTCGGCCAGCTCCTCAAGCATGATCTCGAGCTGTCTCTCCTCGGAGTCGAGGATAGCGCGAAGTTCGGCGATCAAGATCTCGAGCTCACCGAGACGATTCTCGAGCTGCGAGCGCTCGAGCGCCGTGAGCTTGGCCAGGCGCATGTTGAGAATGGCGTCGGCCTGGATCTCGCTCAGCCCGAACGTGTCCTGAAGTCGTTCCGAAGCTTCGGCCCGATCCGCAGAGGCGCGAATGATCTTGATGACCTCGTCGATGTGGTCGAGCGCCGCGAGCAGGCCCTCGACGACGTGTCGCTCCGCCTCGGCCTTCTCGAGATCGAAGCGACTGCGACGTTGAATGACCTCGATCCGATGGTCGCGGAAGCGCTCGAGGATCTGCTTGAGGTCGAACTCTTTGGGTGCACCATCGTCGAGCGCGAGCAGGTGCGCGCCGAAGGTCGTCTGGAGGCCCGTGCCCCTGAAGAGCGTCTGAAGCACGCCGGCCGCGTTCGCACCCCGCTTCAGCTCGATGACGAGACGGATGCCGTCGCGATCGGTCTCGTCCCGAATGTCGGAGAGGTCGTCGACCTTTCCCTTCTTCGCGAGCGTCGCGATCTGCGTGATCACCTTGGACTTGTTGACCGTGTAGGGCAGCTCGGTGACGACGAGCTGTTCCTTGCCGCCCCGCAACGACTCCTTCACGACGCGCGCGCGCATCACGACCCGGCCTCGACCGGTCCGATACATCTTCTCGATCCCCTCGCGCCCGACGACGAACCCTCCGGTCGGGAAATCCGGCCCGGGGATGTGCCGCATCAGGTCCTCGATCGAACAGTCGGGGTCGACGACGAGCTGCCGAATACCGGCCGCCACCTCCGCCAGGTTGTGCGGCGGAACGTTGGTGCTCATGCCGACCGCGATGCCCGACGAACCGTTCACCAGAAGGTTCGGGAAGCGGGCAGGGAGCACGGTCGGCTCCTGACGCTGGCCGTCGAAGTTGTCCTGAAACTCGACGGTCCCCTTCTCGATGTTGTCGAGGAGCTCGATCGCGATCGCGGCTAGGCGCGCCTCGGTGTAGCGGTAGGCCGCCGCAGGATCACCGTCGATCGAGCCGAAGTTGCCCTGCCCGTCGATGAGCGGGCTGCGCAGTGAGAAGTCCTGCACCATCCGCACGAGCGCGTCGTATACCGCCGAGTCGCCGTGGGGATGGAATTTGCCGAGCACGTCTCCCACCACGGTCGCGCACTTCTTGTACGGCCGGTCCGGGCTCAGGTTGAGCTCGTGCATCGCGTAGAGGATTCGCCGATGCACCGGCTTGAGACCATCTCGTACGTCGGGGAGCGCCCGCTGTACGATCACGCTCATCGAATAGTCTAGGAACGACTCACGCATCTCCTCTTCGAGGGTGCGCGGTAGGATTCTCTCCCTCTTGGAGGCCGTGGCCATTCAGTCTCCGGACTGATCGTGTGGGCGACTCGGCCGTAGCTTCTATGAATCCGAACAGGCTCGCAAGCCGGGCCCTGAAGACGCGAAGAGCCGCGGATTCAGCGTGGAATCCGCGGCCCCCAGTCTGCCTTCGCGGACCGGCCGATCCGGCCTGCTCGCGGCCCTGGCGCGAGGCGTCAGCCCTCTCCGGCGCGCGCCTCCGCGATGAGCCCCGTGATGCGTGACTTCAGCTCTTCGGGAGCCGCCTGACCTGCATTGGCGCGACGTAGTGCATCGCGAAAGACGGTCTCCAAGTGGAGATGTGGGTAGCACCGCTGGCACATGTCGAAGTGCTGCTTCACTTCGGCCGCAGGTACGTCATCCAACTCACCGTCGAGATACTCGTGCACGAGCTGGAGCGCGTCTTCGCAGGAAATCATGGCGGCGGTGCCGACTGCGGTGCCCCCCCCACCTCCATTGCCCGACACGCCGAGCAGCTTTTTCAACCGGTCCAGTAGCGACATCCTCTCATCCCTCACGATTCGTCCGTCCCCGTACGCGCTTCGATGTAGCCCTGCTCGACCGCGTACTCGTACAGAACCTTCTGCAACTGCCTACGACCTCTGAACAGTCGGCTCTTCACCGTGCCGACCGGGACTTCCATCATCTCGGCGATCTCCGCGTACGGAAGGCCCTCGAGATCCGACAGGATTACCGCGGTGCGATACTCCTCGGGGAGCTCGTTGATGGCCTCGATGATCCGGTCGTCGACGATGGAGGCGAAGAAGGCGCCCTCCGGGTCGACGCCCGCGACCGAAGACCACACCGGGTTTACCGGATTCGGACCTGGACCAGCTCGACCCACGTTCTCGGTCACGATCTGATCGTGGCGTTGAGAACGCTCCCGGCGCCTCAGAAATACGTTGCGACAGATCGTGAAGAGCCAGCTCTTCGCCGCCGTGCCCTTCGTGTATTGATCCCATGCGCGGTACGCCCGGAGAAACGTCTCTTGGACGAGGTCCTCGGCGAGGTCCGGCGCACCGGACAGACGCAACGCGAAGCGGTAAACCGCGTCGAGATGCGGGAGGGCCTCCTCCTCGAATCCCTTCGGGGCGTCCGCTGTCGTTTCGCTCACGATCCCAACTCCTCCAGAGTCTCCTTGAGCTCCTCTGCCATCGTCGGGTGTCCGTGACGCATCGCGGCCTCGATCCCCGCCTCGTAGGCCGCTCGCGCCTCTTCTTCTCGTCCCAGAGCGTGAAGCGCGCCGCCAAGGCGTCCCCACGCATTCCCTTCGTCATCCGCCCGTTCTAGATAGAGCCGCAGCTCACGTACACCGTCTTCCGTACGGCCGGCGTTCAAATACTCGAGCGCCAGTCCAAATCGAAGACGTGGGTCATCGGGCCGGTTCCCGACCATGCGCTCGAGGGCGGCCAATCGATCGGATGCAGACACGGACTACTCGCCGAGGGTGTGGGTCAGCGCCGAACACCCGGCGCCGAGGTCAGTCCGGGAAGTTGAACGAACGTTCGGTCTCGTCGTTCGGCGGCTCGCCCGTCATCAGCTCGACGAGCGCGGCCATCTCCGCGGCCATCTCCCGGAGGCGATGCAGCACGGTGAAGCCATGGGCGAAGTCGAAGTACGCCGCCACGGCACTCTCGTCGGCTGCGTGGGTCATGACGACGGACGTCTCCATCTCGACGCGGAGGCAACGAACGATTGCGTCGACGGCCCCTTCTACCGCGCGGAGCTCGGCCAACGTATGGAGCGTCATATCGCCGTCCAGATGAGGGAGCAGCGCCTCGACGCGTGCCTTCTCCTCGGACGGCGCAAGCACGACTCCCCCACCGTCTTCCTCTCGCTCGAGGAAGACGCGAGCACCGGACCGTAGCGCGGTGAGCTCTTCGTAGTTGAAGTGCAGGATCACTGGGGGGACTCCGTTCGTGCCGTACCTGCTCTTTAGTACTTATCCACCCGGCCCAGTGTTTCTGCAAGAAGGACGTGATCCGCCCCCGGCGCTCTCGAGGGGTCGTCCGAGGACGCTACGCCTGGGCGCGCGGAACGGCCTTCTCGACCGTGAGCGGAATGCTCACGTGGTGCTCTCCGTCGACGCTCACGTCGAAGGCGTACCGCCCTTCGACGGGAAAGACGAGTCCGTCCATGTTGAGAATGTGCGGGACCAACACGCCGGATCGGACCCCGAGCGGCCCAGCCGACAGATTCATCTCGCCATCGATCCGAACGACCTGGCTGCTGTCCGGCCCCTTGAGCGCGATCGCGACTTGGTGATGCCCCATCTCGTGCACACCGGCCGAGAAGCGCAACACGAGAGCCAATCGTGGGTGCCGGGTCGGAAAGGACGCCGTCCCGAGTCGGTCGAAGACCCCCAAGATGTTGAGCTTTCCCGACCCGTCGATCGTCGCAGCATCGGCCAACAACGCCAAATCCACTTCCACGCTACACCCCTCCCTCGGTTGCAAGCTCGACCGCCACGGCCTCGGGCGGCACCGTCAAGCGGTCCGCCAGCACGAGGCCCGCGATGAGGTCGAGCAGAGTGTGGGCGACGATCACCGTCCACAAGCTACCCGACCAGAGATAGACGGCGGCGAAGAGGAAGCCGACCACGAAGGTGCGAGCGATCCCGACCGCCCCCTGGTAGGCGTGCAGCACGCCGAACGCGACGCTCGTGAGGAATGCCGAGGGCCATACGCCGACAGCTGGGCCGAGAAGCGCCATCGCGTAGCCGCGGTACGCAAACTCTTCGCCCACCCCGGCGGCGAAGGAGAGAACCCCGAACGTCCTCCGCTCCGATCGAGTCTTCGGGAGGAGCTCGGAGAGGAGTCGGGTGTCGGGGAGGCGGAGCGCGATTTGAATCCGTCGGAAGACGAACATGATGCCGATCGAAACGGCGGTGGCCGCTGCGGTCCATAGCACGAACGGCACGACAGCCACACTCGTGAGCCCAATGGCCGCGGCACCGCCGTCACGCGTACCGACCAGCCAGCACGCGGACCCCACCAGCCAAAGCGACACGATCGAACTCCGGTATGCCGGCCCGCGTTCGAAGGGTACGCTCGCCGCGAGCGGCACCTGGGCGACCGCCAAACCCGGAGCCCCTCCCAGGAGCACGGCACCGAGGATCGCATCGAGAATGTCCAGCTCGACGACGACGCGGAGGACGGCCAAGACCGCGGCGAAGAGCAGAAGCGCCAAAACGAGCGCGAGGCGAGCTTGTCGTTGTTGTTCCGGGGTCGGGCCGGCGTGCGACTCTACGCCCTCGGCGGTCACAGCCTCGCCGCACCTGCCCCGGTCGCGAGCGCTTCCGCGCCGAAGCGCTCGATCGCCTCGAGCGTCTCCCGCACGTCGGTCCACGTGGTGGCGTGATTCAGGATGCACAGCCGGAGGGAGTAGAGGCCCCGGAGCCGGGTCGACGACATCATCGCCGTGCCCGTATCGATGATCCGAGCTTGGATCACCTCGTTCAGCTCTTCCAGTTCGGCGTCCGCGACCTCCAGGTCGACCGGGTTGAATCGGAAGCATACGACCCCGAGAGACGCCGGGTTCGCGATTTGGAGTCGGTCCGATGCTCGCACGTACTCCTCGGCCTGCTTCGCGAGTCGAATGCCATTGCTCACACCCTCGCGCATCGCCTCCATCCCGAAGGTCTGGATGGACATCCAGACCTTGAGCGCGCGGAACGATCGGCTGAGCTGAAGGCCACGGTCCCCGAAGTTCGGATGATCCCGACCCCATTCCGTGTCTTGCAGGTACTCCGGCCGTACCGAGAAGGCGCGCTCGAGCGTCTGGACGTCCCGCACCATGAGACACCCCGCCTCGAACGGCTGGAAGAGCCACTTGTGGGCGTCCATCGCGATGGAGTCGGCCCGATCCATCCCGGCGAAGAGTGGCTTGGCCTCGTCCGATAGGATGGCGAAGCCACCGTAGGCGGCGTCCACATGCAGCCACAGCTCCTCTTCCGCGCAGTAGTCTGCCAGCGCGTCGATCGGGTCGACGGCCCCCGTGTTGGTCGCCCCTGCGTTGGCGCAGACCGCGATCGGGTGGAGACCCGCCTCACGATCCGCCTGCACCGCTTCTCGAAGGGCGTCGACGTCCATGCGGAAGTACGCGTCGGAGCGGACCTTTCGAACGCGCTCCGGCCGAACGCCGACGATGGTCGCGGCCCGACTCAGCGCCGTGTGGCTCTGGTCGCTCATGTACACGGTCGGCCGGTCCGGAGCCCCGGCGGCTTCGCGCGCCGCCACGAAGGCGTCGAGGCTCGCCGCGGACCCGCCACTCGTGAACAGCCCGCCGCCCGTCTCCGGATACCCCAGCCAGTCGCGGAACCAGTCGATCACGACGACCTCGAGCTGGCTGGGGCCACTCGCCCCGAGCCATGTGCCCTGGAAGATGTTGTGGCCCGCGGCCAGGTAGTCTCCCAACACACCCGGCCACGTGGGCGCCGACGGCACGAAGGCGAAGAAGCGGGGGTGGTCGACCCGACCCGCAACAGGCAGGATCTCACGCACGGCCCGCTCGATCACCTCTTCGGGCGGGCGGCCTTGCTCGGGAGGATCTTCGCGCATGATCGCCTCGAGCTCGTCACGAGACCCGCCGAGCCACGCGGGTTCATCTCGCAGCCCCTGGATGCGCTCTACGATCAGTCTCGAGACGTGGTCCGCGAGCTCGATCATTCGATCGGGCGGTAGCGAGAGCGGACTGGGCCGATCGTCTTCCATCGACGCGGTCATGCCGATACTCTTCCTCTCATGTCAGCCGAGACCTCGACCAGGACGGGTGTGTCGTACCGCGTTCTCGACGCGATGGACGCGCCGCACACGGGCCGTATTCTACGTCTTCGCCTCCAGTCGGGTGAAGCGCCGACCATCAAGTCGATCAAAGGATCGGAGATGACGGCCACGGCACCGGACGGCCGCGCGGCCCGATTCCGCGTTCTGGGCTTCGCGGTCTTTGGTGGGAAGCCGAGCAACGATCGCTTCGCTCGGACGGGGCGCATCGACGTCCACATCGAAGAGTTGGACGACAACGGGCCGATCGGCCTGAAGTGGGAAGCCCGCTAGCCGCTCACTCCGTGCGGCACAGGCTCAGCCAATGATTGCGAGCGTGATCAGGGCACCGACGAGGCCGATACCGAGTCCCATGCGGCCCAAACCCCACCCCGCACCATCCTCGGGTTCTGGTTCCGCCGTCCAATAGAGGACGACCCCACACAGCTCCGAAGTCCGGTACTGAAGCGGCGCCGAGGACGCACGAGGGTACACCTCGATTCCTGCGATCGGTGCTCCGTCCAGCACGTCGTCGACGGACAGACGCCCCGACGGGTCCTGTCGGACGGGGACACCGTTCACGAAGAGCTGGGCCAAGCAAAGGCCCGGTGGTGCCGCGATACCCCGACCAGGCAGGTACACCAGACTGCGGTCGAGTCCCATCGCGCCTGGCGTAAGCTGGATCTGACTGAGGGTCACCGAGGGCAGCGCTCGAAGCAGCTGCGTGGGCGTAGCCATCGGTCGACTCTCGATCTCCTCCTCAGTGAGGTAGTACCCGCCGAGAGTCGGGTCGTCACGCCTCCGCTCGAAGTCGACGATTCGGCCTCGTCGCATCGCCTCTTCCGCCACCACCTCGATCGGCTGCAACGGAATGGCGTCCACCCCGACACGCACGATCAAGTCGACCGACTCGCCCCCACCGAGGGTGAGCGGCTCCGAGACCCAACTCTGGTAGCCGAGCGCCTCCACTTCGAGCGTGAAGCGCCCGCCGCGGCTCGCGGAAAGAGTGAACGCACCCTCGGGTCCGGACGTGCCTTGGATCGTGCCTCGTCCACTCAGATCGACGAGGAGCACGCGGCCGCCCGGCACGGGCCGCGACGTGCTCGCGTCGAGGACGACGCCTCGAACGGTCTGAGCCGCGCCGACCGTCGGGTACGCGACCGCCAGAGCCGCGACGAGGGCCACCACGGCCCCGATCCGCCGAACCCTTCCATCCCACCACCGCCCGACCTCACCCATCGCTGCCTTCCCTAGTTCGCCCGAATCCCCGGCGGTTCTCGGTTGAAGGTGTCGAGGAACCAATCTCGGTACTCATCCGTCCGATCCGGGTTCGTCCGCGCCCAATCCGCGCGACTGGTGGCGAATTCCCCGGGTCGAGCCGTGAAGATGAACGCATCCAGGAAGCCGGCGTCCTTGGCATACGCCAGTTCGTCCAGCGGACCGAACGGCTGCAGATCGAAGACGGTCCGACCAAGAATCCACGCGTCCGCGATACGCTCGACGATCGCTCGCTCTAGGTCGTAGCCCACCGCATCCGGCGCGTTCGGGACCCACTCTTCTTGCCGTCCCATCGTCGACATGAGGTGCATATGTCCGTACAGCTGGTACACGAGCGACGCGTCCCGCCCGCTGAGAGGCAGGTTCACGGTCACCGAGTCATTGGAGATGTGCATCCCGTCCCACGGGAAGTTCTCCTGTACGACTCCCGTCGTGATGACCCAGAAGCTCGGATCGTTCACGATGTTGTTGTTTTCGGCGGTCACCCATTCGTTTACGAGCTTCATTTCTTCGTGGTCGGCCCGGATTCGAGCCCCCGAATGGATGATGATCGGTCGCGGCGCCGGTATGACCGGGGCCGCCGCCGCGCACGCTCCGAGGAAGAGCATGGCGCCCATAAGTCCAAGGCGCACATGGATTTTCGTGGCAAAATGCACGATCGACACGCGTTTTGCAGGGATTGTCGGCACTTCGGCCGAGATCTTTAACCTTGACACAGTGGGGTCCGTCATTCGAATTGGGGTTACCGCAAACATATGGTACGAAGGGATACTGCAGTGCACAGCACGCTAACTGACGATCTCCGCGAGTTTCGCGCTCCGCAGACGATGACCCCCGGTGAGCTGGGCGACAGCCTGGCCCGACTCGTTTGGGAGAGTTTCTCCGACTTCCTCTCGAAAGAGGATGTCGAGACGCCCCTCGAGGGAATCGACACATTATACGACGACGACGCCCCGTCTCCTCGCACAGCCGAAGAGGCGCTGATCTTCTTCATGTGGGCCCACACCCGTGGCGCCCAGCTCGCCTTCCTCGGCCGCGCGCCGGACGAACGCATCCGCCAGGGGCTCGATGCGCTCCACAGTGCGGTCTTCGAGGACATGGTCGACAACGGTACGCCGCAATCGCAGCTGCCGCTCTTCGAGCAGCGTGTGAGCGCCCGGTACGCCGAGTACCACCAGGCATCGGCCGAGTCCGATGCCAAGCTCGGTCAAGCCGCCTCGCGCCACCTGCTGAAGGGTGAAACGCCGGACTCGATCATGGCTGCGCTCAGTGAGCGCGCCGTAGCCGTGGCGAACCCGCTTCGCGACTTCCTGGAAGAAGTCGAACTCGTCGAAGCGTAAGGATCAGCGCGCGGCGCCTCGCCAGCGCATCAGCTCGAAGGGCGCACGGCAACGTCGGCACCAATAGGTGCTGACCGAGGCGTGCGCCCCGAAGGCGTTCATCAGTTCGGTTTCGTCCCGGTCGCAAAAGGGGCACTCGGGTGCTTCCGGGAGGGATGCCGGCGCTTCGTCCTGCCGGTCCGCTCCGTTGTAGGACGAATCTCCGCGGAGACCAGAGTCTCCGGAACGGAAGGGTGGCTCTCGCTTGCTCATCGGTGAGCACGACCGCGGACCATCGGGCTACTCGACGAAGAGCGCACGGTTCAGATCACCCCGAGCCCTCTGCACGGCCTCGTCATTCGGCCGCCCCGGAGTGCGGCTTCGTGCCGCGTCCCACTCGGAGGTCGGAGCCACGGCGTCGATATCGACGTCCACGAGGGCAGTGAGCGATCGGACTTCGTCCTTGAAGCGGGACGAACGGGCTTCCGCATCTTCGATGACGCCCGCGTCCGTCATGCGACGATAGCCCTCGTCGTCCGTGCCGACCCAGGCGAGCAGGTCGGGGAGCATCCGTTGCGTGGCCGCGGTCAGCAGGTCCCGCGCCTCCCCTTCGCTCGCAGCCAGTCGGCGATACCAGGCGGCTCCCAGACTCGCGTGGAACTCCTCCTCTGCCAACATCTTGGGCACACGCTTCCGAGCCGGTTCGAAGGTGCCTTCGGCGAAGGCCTGGAGCATCGCACTCAGCGCACCGTCCACGAGCACCATGAGGGCCACCACGGCGGCCCAGTCCGTCGCTTCGTCATCCAGGGCGGAGACCGAGGCGTACTCTTCGGCGGCGCGGTCACGCTCGTAGGGCCCTGGATCCTTGCCCATACGCTTGAACATCGCGTACAGGAGTCGGGCATGCCCCCACTCGTCCTGGCACATCGAGGCCGCGGAGATCCCCGTCTCGATCGTCGGTGCGCCAATCGTCCAGTCGGAATATCGGATGCCCATGAGCCGCTTCGTGTCCGCGAGCGTCAGGACCAGACGCTCGAGCGCGGCCTGGCTCTCCTGATCCAGGCCGTCGAAGTCGAGCGTCTCAGACATGGGCTGCCTGCCTGGCGTTGAAGAAGACGCCTTCGTTGCGGTTGACCGGGATGATGGCGGTCCGCTCCACGACGACCATCTCGAACCACTTCTCCTCGTCGTAGGCCTTCCAGGCGTAGACGCGAGCGGTCTCGTCGTCGAGCGCATCGACGTAGCCGATGTGGTACAGCTTGTCGCCGCGCTCTTTCCTCGCGAACACGTCGTATACGGTCTCGTTCATCGGTCCCCTATCGGCCGTTTGCCGCGCATAGCGCAGGCGAGAGAGCTCAAACCCCCACACCCAGCTGGCGGAGCTTCTGTCTTCCTTCGTCGGTGATCCGCTCGGAGGTCCACGGCGGATCCCATACCTCTTCGATCTCGACCTCCCGGATCCACGACTCCCGCATGAGCCGGTCGGTCACGTCTTCTCGGATGAACTCCATGCACGGGCACGCGGTGGCCGTGAAGGTCAGTTCGATGTCGACCACGCCATCCCGTACCGCGACCCCGTACACGAGGCCGAGCTCGGGGAGGCTGATGGGGATCTCGGGGTCGAGCACTTCGTCGAGGGCCGCCCATACGCCCGCGACGGGGTCTTCCGGCGCTTCCGGGAGCGGATCCGACCACCGATCTCGTCCCCCGCTTTTGTGAACGGCGAGGTGGCTCGGCAAACCGACGTCCAAGCCCGGTACGACGGGCAGTCCGACCGTGCCCATTCGACTAGGCCGCGCGCTCACCGAACCAGCGACCCACCTCCGAGCGAGACCGCTGCACCGACTCGACGTAGATCTCGTTCATCGGACCACGGCCCTTCCAGCGCTCGAAGACGGCATCCCACGAGATCTCACCCTCTTCGAAGAGCCAGCGCTTTTCCTCCTCGCTGTACTGACACGGGAAGGGGTAGTCGAGCACGTACTCCTGCTTCTCTTCGTCCCAGTGGGCCGGGGCATCGAGGCCAAGCTGCTCACACAGCGGCACGGTGGACGCCATCCACACCTGGCGAAGCTGGTCGTTCGTGAGGCCCTTCAGCTTGAAGTCGAGCTGGCCGGAGTGGCGCTTCAGGTTGTCCGGCAAGCCGAACCACTCGATGGTCATCGGGAACATCCAGTTCACCGACTGCTGCACCATTTCCTTCGCTTCACCGCCCGCCTGGGAGAGCCGGCGCATCCAGACCTCGCCGTGACGAAGGTGGAAGGTCTCCTCCATGTCGATCTTCACCAGCGCGCGCTTGAGCGGCGCATACGACGTGTTCTGGTAGACGTCCGAGAGGAGTGTGATCCCGGCTCGGTCGAAGAAGCCGTTCGCGACGACCAGGTCGGCCCAGTTGTCGAGCGGCTGATCGAATCCGTACGGGTGTTTGAACTCGTGCGGCTGGCGGCCGTAGACGAGTTGCTCCTTCGACTCACCGATGTCTTCGAGGAGACGGTACGCAATGTTCGCGTGAGCGAGTTCGTCCTGAATGATCGCGTGCGCGCTCACCTGCGTGTTGGTGGAGGGCGCGTGGCGCGCCGCCATCCAATACGACGGTGCACTCATGAGCTCGGTGTCCGCTTGCACCGTGAGCTGCACCCGGAGGGCCTTTCGGTACCCTTCGGACATGTCCTCGGGCCCCTCGACCATGTAGCCGTTGTTAACCTTCTCAATCAGCTCTGCATCGGTGATCGAACTCATAACAACCTCATCTGTGACACTTTGGTCACGGTGGACGTCAGATTGTAATATAATGACGCGAGACGTGTCTCGCGAAGAGGCGCGGCGCGGACCTTACAGCCCGAGCGAAGCCCGCACGAGTGGGCTGATTCGCTCCGGAGTCCACGGCGGCTCGAAGGTCAATTCGACCTCGGCTGCGTCGACCCCGTCCACGCCCTCGATCGCCGTCTTCACGTCTTCGACGATCTGTCCGGCCACCGGGCAGAACGGTGACGTGAGCGAGATCGTGGCGTGCACGTCCGCGTCGGTGATCGCGATGTCGTAGATGAGCCCCAGCACGACCAAGTCCAGGCCCAGCTCGGGGTCCTTCACCTTCTTCAACGCGTTTCGAACATCCTTTTCTGTAACCGCCATCGATCCCCCTCCTGGGTGCGCGGTGGGCGGAAGTGTAACCCTATCGACCCGGAGAGGTCCGGGTAATGATCGCGGCACTCAGGTCCGAAGGGGCCGACCCGCTCGAGCCCACCGGCTCGAGAGCGCGGATCACCCTCGCGAGCGCATCGCGAGAGGAGGCAACCGCCCCATCGATCTGTACGTTGGCTACGGCCCCCACGGCATCCGAGTGGGAGTCGGTGAGCGCCACGATGCGGTCTCCTCGACTCAGGACGAGCATTAGAGATTCGTAGGCGGCCTCCGCGTCGGACCCGATAGGAGGCGCATGCGCGCCGAGGTCCTCCGCGCTGCCCCGGCTCCGGGCGACGATGCCGGTCACCGGCCCGGCCTCAACCCACTCCGCGGCGCCGTCGGCCAGCGCAACGAGTCCGACCATGACCGGACCGGAGAGACCTTCCACCCATCCCGATCGAACCCCTCGGTTCACCTGGCTCAGAAGTGCGCCGAGCGATGGGTGAGACCCGGCGGCTTCCGACCGGATCATCATCCGCACCGCGGCGAGCCGCTGAGCGGCGAAGAGGTCGTCGTCGACAGATTTCGAGACGGCGAACGCGGGACGGCCATCGGCCAAGACGAACCAGTCCCACGCGGTGGACCCTGATCCCTTCCGGGGCGCCAGGGTGGACGCCGCAATGTCGTAGCCACTCACCCGGGGAGTGACTCGAGGAAGGAGTCGAGCACGGAGCAGCCGGTTGAACTCCGAGAGCGTCTCGTGTCCGGTGTCGTTGTCCGTGTTCGTCCGCGGTTGCTGCGTCGCCAGCCGGACCGACGTCGCCCACAACGCCTTGGAGAGGTTCTTCAGCAACCGGACGGCCAACGTGTCACCGCCGAGCATCTGACTGAAGGCGGCCCGGGACACGGAGAGGAGATAGGTCGGCTCGAGGGCGTACGCCGAGGCTGAGCGAGGCGTCTGGTTCAGAAGGGCCATTTCCCCGAAGGCTTGGCCGGCCTTGAGAACCGCGAGCTTCTTGAAGCTCCCGGAGGTCGTTTTCCGGAGTTCGATCCGCCCCTGGACGATCACGAAGAAGTGATCGCCCCGCTCGCCCTCCTCGAAGACGTAGTCGTTTCCGTCGACGCGGACGGCCTCGGAGATGTCGAGAATCTGACTGAGGTCGTCACTACCCAGGCCCTGGAAGAGCGCAACTTCGCGCAGCCGAAGGCCGATCTCCTCACGGGACATCGTGACGCGGGTCGTGCCGGTGGCCTCGACCGGAGAGCTCGGGTCCATACGTGCGTGTTGATCCTTCAGGCGATTCTGACCATCCGCGCCCCAAAGCTAAATGGGTCCGAACCCGACCGCGAGAAACCCGGAAAAGCTCGCGGCTGGATCGATTTCACACCTAGATTGGATCAGAGTGTCTCTCGGCCCGATCCCCCACCCGACCGGAGCATACGTCCGTTGGATTCCCCTCCCAACGCCCCTCGACCCGGCAGCTCGTACGTCCGCTGCTGGGGCACCCGAGGATCGATTCCCTCTCCGGGCGCAGATACGGTGCGCCACGGCGGGAATACGACCAGCGTCGAGATCACCCATGGCGACCTGCGCCTGATCTTCGATGCGGGCTCGGGAATCCGCCCACTTGGCGCGGACGTCTTCGAGAAGGGACCCAACGAGATCTATATCTTCCTGACCCACTTCCACTGGGATCACATCCAGGGCTTTCCCTTCTTTCAGCCGCTGTACGACCCGGACGACACGATCCGCGTCGTGGGGCCGAAACAGAAGGACATCGACGTCCAGAACCTCTTCGCCGGACAGATGGGACCGATCTACTTCCCGGTCCCGTTCAGCGTCGTCGCGGCTTCGATGGAGTTCCAGCATCTCAACGAGGGTGGATACGAAGTCGGGGACGTCTCGATGGAGGTGATGCGCGTCCGTCATCCCTCCTTCGTGATCGGGTATCGGATCAACATCGGGGGCCGGATCGTATGCTTTATCCCCGACAACGAGATCCACGGGACGGTGTACGAAGTCGAGCCGGGCTTCGAGCAACGCATCGTCGACTTCGTCGGGGATGCGGACCTTCTCATCCACGACTCGATGTATACGGATGAGGAATATCCGTCTCGAACGGGTTGGGGTCACTCGACCTTCGAACAGTCGCTTCGACTCGCGAAGGACGGTGGAGTGAAGGAGTTGCTCTTCTTCCACCACGACCCGACCCGGACGGACAGTCAGTTGGACACGATCGTCTCACGCATGAAAGACGAGGCGAGCGGAAGCGGCGTGGAGGTCAGCGCCGCCGTTGAAGGAAAGATCTACGAGCTGGAGTAGTATCGTGATTGGACATAAGCAGTGGGTCCGCCTGGGCGTCATGGCGGCGGTTCTTCCCCTTCTGGCCTTCGGGCCGCGTGAGCGCATGGCCCCGACGCACTGGGCCCTCGTCGTGGGGATCAGTGACTACATCCACCTGGGGGATGGGGAGGGCGGTGACCTCCTCGGGGCCGAACCCGATGCCCGCCGCGTGCGCGACGTCCTCGTCATGGCCCGTGGCTTTCCCGAGGAGAACGTTCGACTCCTCCTGAACCACGACGCCACGAAGTCTGCCATTCAGGAAAGCGTTACCGGATGGCTCGTGGAGAATGCTCGCCCCGGGGACAACGTCGTCATCTGGTACTCCGGGCACGGGTCGCAGAAGTGGGACGAGGACGGCGACGAGGACGACGGGCTCGATGAGACTCTCGCACCTGCCGACGTGCTCCCGCTCGACACTCGGAACGACATCAGCGACGACGAGTTGAACGACTGGTTGGGCATGCTGCCCACGGAGAACGTCGTCGTCGTACTCGACAACTGCTCTTCGGGGACCGGCACACGTGACGTGACGCCCTTCAGCAGCGGTCGACTCCTCGGTCGTGATCTGAATCAGATCGAACGCCCCGAAGGCGCAGCTCGCCGTGCGTTGGGGGACATGCCGGACGATTCGGGCTTCGACGCCGGTGAGACCCGCGTCCTCGAGCTGGCGGCAGCGCAGCCGTTCCAGGTCGCCGTCGACGCCTTCTTCCCCGCCTCGGACGGTCGCGAAGAATTCCACGGCGGAGCCTTCACCACCTTCATGGTGCAGGAACTCTGGCGAGCCGGCGAAGACGTGACGTACGAGGACGCCTTCGACCAAGCGTACGAAGCGCTCAAGCGGAATCGCTTCCAGCAGGACCCCTACATCTCGGAGGACGTGAACCTCCGCTCCTTCCCGCTCTTCTTTATCGATGGCGGCCCCTCCGGTGTGGGCGAGATGGCTCTTCCGGTCACGGCCACGTCCGGTTCCACGGCCGAGCTCGGCGCGGGCCTCGCCCTGGGCATCTCACCCGGGTCGATGTTCGAAACCGAGTCGGGTGCCCGCATGCAGGTGATCTCGGTCGGGCAGCGCACGACGAGCGTGAGCGTGGTTTCGGGCTCCGTTTCCGAAGGAGATCGGGCTCGCCTCGTCTCCTTCGTGTACGGAGACAGCCCGCTTCTCGTGAACATCGCATCCGTCGAGACGAGGCTGGCGGAAGCGCTGCGCTCGCAGCTCTCCGGCTCCCCGGCCGTACGCCTCATCGAAGACGACGAGTCGTTCAGCCATCTCATCATCCGCCGACGCGGTGACGAACTCCGCGTGATCGGGTCGGACGGCTTCGCTCGTCACGAGGGGATCGGCGTCGACGAAGGTTCGATGGCCGGCCTCGCCGACCTCCTACGGAAGGAGTCTGCGGCCAAGACGCTCGGCGACATGGAGAACCCGGCCCAGAGCTTCGGCGTGAGCCTCCAACTCCTCGGGGACAAGACGTCGTTCGGTCTCGGGGAAGAGGTCGCCTTCACGATCGAGTCGGACAGGGACGGCTACGTCACGCTGGTGGACCTCGGAACGGATGGAACGGTGTCCGTGCTGCTACCGAACGCGGACGATCCTTCGATGGCGATTCGCGCCGGTCGGAGGCTCGAGTATCCGGGCGACGATCTCGCCTTCCAAGCCCTCGAGCCGATCGGGGGCGGGATGGTCCGCGCCTTCGTGACAGAGCAGCCGCTCTCGATCTCGATCGAGGACGGAGCCGTGTACGCGTCGGGCGGTGAAGAGTTGGCGGCCGAGATCACTGCGCTCCTGATGGACGCCGCCGGGCGTGACGGAGATGCCGTGCGGCTGGGCTCGTGGGGTACGGCCTCCGTCGTCTACGAAATCACGAACTGATGCGGCTCGGGCTCGTCCCGGGACCGCGTCGGCGTTGAGGGTGCTCCAGTGCGGAGACTGAAGCGGCTCACGGCCCTTTCGGTCATCGTAGTCGCGTCGGTGGCGATCACAGCCCTGCTGGGGGATCGCCTCGGCGGGCTCGGCGTTCGACAATTCGAGAGCTTCACGCTCGACCTCCGGCAGCCCACCACGTCCGAGAGCTTCCAGTCGGGGTTCGGGGAGCGGGAGAGCGACATCGTGCTCGTCCTCTTCGACGAGTTCACGGTCACGGACTCGATCGACGGGTGGGCATGGATCTCCCCCTTCCCACGCGCGCATATCGCCGAGTTGATCGACGGCTTGTCGGCGGCGGGCGCGCGCACGATCGGTCTCGACGTCTTCCTCGCCGACATGTACGTCCGACTGAACCAGATCGACGGGGGCAATGACCTCCTTCGTGACGCGATGGTGCGCGCGGGCAATGTCATCTTGGCGGCCCCGGTCGAAGAGACGGACACCGGCCCGGTTGTCGTCGAGCCCCACCCATTCTTCGCCGCGGCAGCCGCAGATATCGGAGCGGCCGATCTCCCGTCGTCCTTCGACACCTTCCGCGAAGGCTCCCTCGCTGTACGCGACGGTCGCCGGCTGAGTCCGTCCTTTGCGCTGGCGATGTACGCGCACGCTCGTGGCGTGGATGTCGACTCGATTCTGCGACGCGCCGAGGACGAAGGGCGGGTCGAACTCCCTGGCCTCCCCGGCGCATTCGGCGACGTCCCGCTCGGGTGGCTCGACGGGTCGGACGAGAGCGACGACTACATCATCCCGTTCCCGATCCGATATTCCGGCCCCCCATCGAGCGCGGACGCGGGCGCGCCGGCGGGGACCTTCCAGGCATCCGCCTCGGGCACGGTGAGCTTGATGTCGATGCTCACCCCTGAGCTCTTCGCCGACAAGATCGTCCTCATTGGCACCGGCTACCACGAAGAGGACCAGTTCCGGACTCCGTTCTTCGGATACACCCTCGACGAGGACTCGCTGGGCGTACAAAACGACGAATCCAGCTGGATGTTCGGAGTCGAGGTCCACGCGAACGCGCTCCAGAACATGCTCGACGGTCGGTACATCCGGCCGCTCCACCCGGCCCTCGTCTTCCTCTACCTCCTCCTCGCGGCGGCCGCGGCCGGCGGAATGGCGTTCTGGCGCGGAGCCGGCTGGGGTGGCGGCGTGACGGCGACGCTCGTCCTGGGGGCGTGGGTGATCGGATTCTGGTCGTGGGCGGGACAACCGATGCTCCCCGGCAGCACCATCACCTCGACGGCGGGTGTGGGACTGTGGGTGCCGATCGTGACCCCGATGCTCGCAGCGATCCTCTCGTACGTGGGCAGCGTCGCGTACGTGGCGATCGTCGAAGGACGTGAAAAGAGGTTCTTGAGGGATGCCTTCGGTCGCCACCTATCCCCGGAGCGTGTCGCGGAGATCACCGACAACCCGGACGCCCTCGAGCTCGGCGGAGAGGTACGCCCCGTCACACTGCTCTTCTCCGACCTGGCGGGCTTCGCATCGATCTCCGAGAACATGGCTCCACAGGAGCTGATCTCTCTGCTCAACGAGTACCTCGAGGACATGACCCAGGTCGTGAAGGACGAAATGGGCTACCTCGACAAGTACATCGGGGACGCCGTGATGGCGTTCTGGAACGCTCCGGTCGACGTCGAGGACCACGCCGATCGGGCCATGCGGGCGGCCGTTCTCATGCAGCGTCGGCTCGACGCCCTCAACCACCGATGGGGCGCGGGCATGGGGTATCGCGATCCGCTCATGGTTCGGATCGGCGTCCACTCCGGCGAAGTCGTCGTCGGTAACGTCGGGGGCAAGGACAAGATCGACTACTCGGTCATCGGCGACGCCGTGAACCTCGCGGCCCGACTGGAGCCGGCGAACAAGACGTACAACACGCTGAACATGGTCTCCGAGGCCACGCTCGGACTTGCCCGCCAGGAGTACCGCGTCCGTGAACTCGACTACATCGCGGTGAAAGGAAAGGAGGAGCCGGTGAAAGTCTTCGAGCTCCTCGAGTTGGGCGGAGTCGAGTTGGAAGAGGAACTCGAAGCCGCCCTAGGCCACTATGACGCGGGCATGATCGCGTACCGGAAGCACGACTGGGAGACGGCGAAGAGCCACTTCGAAGACGGACTCGCCCGACGCCCTCACGACGGGCCGTGCGCCCTGTATGCGCAGCGCTGCGTAGACCACATCGCCGACCCACCGCCCCCCGACTGGGATTTCGTGGTGCGCCGGACGGAAAAGTAAGAGATTGGAAGTACGGGGGTCGCGAGGTCGGCGACGCCCGTTTTGAATCGGAGGGAACGATGAAGAAAGTCCTGACTTTGAGCCTCCTCGCCGCGTCGACGATCGCCTCGCCGGTCGGCGCGCAAGACCCCGTGGCGCTCGTGATCCGCGTCCAAGGGGACGTCGAGGTGCGCCACGGCGATGGCTCCCCCGCTCCGGCAGCCGTGGGCGAGCAGATGTTCGTCGGTGACGGTGTGATGCCCGGAGATGGATCCCGCGCCATCCTCGTGACCAGCACCGGTGGACAGCAGGTCGTCACCGAAGAGACGACGATGGAGGCACCGCGCGGCACCGGAAATCCGGACATCTTCGCGCGCGCCATGCGCACCCTCGCTCGGGCGGCCTCGGCCGACGGGGCGACCGGTGGACGTCAGGGCATGATCCGGCCGCTCACATGCGGTGTCGCTCCCATCTCCCCCAGGAACGACCTCCTCGTGACGGGCAACACCCCGACCCTCATGTGGAGCGCGATCGAGGGCCAGACATACGACGTCGCGGTCCAGAAGCTCGGTAGCGGGGAGCGCCCGCAGGTCTACGAGGTCGGCACCGATACGACCTTCACGCTGCCCGAGGGCGACGCGTTGGACAACGGCGCCCGCTACGCGTGGACGATTATCCCCGGGGGTCGCCGTACCGGGCGTGCGTGCGAGCAGATGCACTTCCGCACCATGAGCCTCGAGGAGTCCGTCGAGCTCGAAGACTACATGGACGAGATCTCCGTATTCGGACTCGACCCGATGGGAGACGGACTCTTCCTCACCGTGGTCGCCTTCCGGGACCTGGAGCTCTTCTACGACGCGCGCGACGCCCTCGTCGACGTGGAGCGCCAGGCCTCGCTGAGCGCAGACCTCTACCTCCTATTGGGTGAGATCCTCACGGAGATCGGCGAGGGTGAGGCCGCGCGTAGCGCCTTCGACAGGGCCGACGAGCTCATGCGATGAGCGAAGCGGGCTCGGGCACGACCGTCGCGGACGGAGGGATCGAAGAGCTCAAAGCCGAGCTCGCCAAGTCTCGCCAGGCTCTTCGGGAGATGAGCAAGGTCGGGATGGCGCTTATGGGCGAGCGTGATCCCCTCTCCCTCTTCTCGTTGATCCTGACCCAAGCCCGTTCCCTGTCCCAATCGGATGCCGGGAGCCTCTATCTCGTAGAGAAGGACGAAGACGACGCGCCGCTCCTCCACTTCATAGCGTCGCAAAACGATACGCTGCCCCACCTGCCGTCTCCGACGTTCCGCCTCCCGTTGGACGAGACGTCCTTGGCCGGCTACGTGGCGACGGTCGGCGAGCCCATGATCCTCGGCGACGTCTACGAGCTGCCCGACGACGTCCCGTACAGCTTCAACAAGGAAGCGTTCGACGAAAAGCACGGGTACCGAGCGAAGTCGATGCTCATCGTCCCGATGGTGGATCACCGAGACAAAGTCGTCGGTGTGCTTCAGCTCATTAACCGAAAGAGCAAAGCCGACGCAGAGATACACACCGACGAGGACTCCGACCTCTGGGTCCTGCCCTACACCGACCGCGAAGTGGACATCGTCACCTCCCTTGCCGGTCAAGCCGCCGTGGCGATCGAGAACGGACGGCTGTATCAGGACATCGAAAACCTGTTCGCCGGCTTTATCAAAGCGGCCGTGACCGCGATCGATCGACGGGATCCGACGACGTCCGGTCACTCCGTCCGCGTCACCGAACTGACGTGCGACATGGCCCTCGTGGTCAACGAGCAGACGGACGGTCCCTTCGCGGACGTCCACTTCTCCGATGCGGAGATGAAGCAGCTTCGGTACGCGGGACTCCTCCACGACTTCGGGAAGGTCGGCGTGAAGGAGGAGGTGCTCGTCAAACAGAACAAGCTCTCGCCCGTCCTCGGCGCGCAGGTCCAGGGGCGGTTCGCCCAGATACGGATCCTGAAGAGGATGGCCGCGGCGGAGGCGCGAGCCGCGACGGTCGCGGACAACGGCATCGCCGCCGCAGCAGACGACTTGGAGCGCATCGAACGCGAGCTCGAGGATGGTCTCGCGAAGGTGGACGAGTACTGGCAGGCCGTGCAGGAGGCGAACATCCCGCGCGTCCTCGACGAGGACGCCGCCGACATCCTGCAGGAGATCGCCAAGACGACCTTCGTAGACCTCGACGGCGCCGAGAAGCCCTACCTCACCGCTCGCGAGTTGCACTTCCTCTCGATCAAGCGCGGCTCACTCGACGAGAGTGAACGTGCTCAGATCGAAGCGCACGTGGTCCACTCGTACGACTTCCTCCTGAACATCCCGTGGACCGAGGAGCTGAGCCGAGTCGCGGAGATCGTCCGCGGTCACCACGAGAAGCTCGACGGATCCGGCTATCCCGATGGCGTCACCGGGGACCAGCTGAGCCTCGAGACCAAAATCATGACGGTGTGCGACATCTTCGACGCACTCACCGCATCCGACCGGCCCTACAAGAAGGCGATGCCGGTCGAGAAGGCCCTGCAGATCCTCCGATGGGAAGCCGACGACGGGATGCTCGACAAGGACATCGTCGAGCTCTTCGCCGAAAGCCAAGTCTTCCGCAAAGTGCTGGAGTCCGACTGGCGGGAATTCTAGGAGCGGCGGCTACCGCCCGACCCCGCTCGTCCGCCTCACGTACTTCCGCAGCATCCTCGGACCGACCTCGGCACCGTACACGTTCCCAAACGCGTCGACGGCCACGCCCTCCGCCGCACTCGTTCCCGAGTTGTCGGGATCGGGCTCCGTGTCCGGGATGAACGCGCTGATGAAGCCCGTCTCTGCACTCCCGATGTAGATGCCCCGTCGCCATCCTGCATTGCGCTGGGTGTTGGACTCGGAGTCGGCGGCGTAGAGCACGTCGTTCTCGTCGATGAAGAGCCCACTCGGGCGTCCGAACTGGTGCCATGTCTCCAGGTGTTCGCCGTCCTGCGTGAAGATCTGGATCCGGCTGTTGGCGCGGTCGGCGACGAAGAGACGCCCGCGAGAGTCCATCGCGAGCGCGTGTGGATCACGAAACTGGCCATTCGCCGTCCCGGTCTCGCCCCACTCCATGAGGTAGTTGCCCTCGGAGTCGAACTTCACGACCCGATTGTTTCCGCCGGCGTGGTGTCCGTCTACGACGAAAATGCTGCCATCCGGCGCCACAGTCATGTCGGAGGGGCGCAGGAACTGCGTGCGGCTCTGACCCGGGTTCCCCTTCTCTCCGAGGCGCATCAGCACTTCACCCTCGGGGCTGAACTTGATGATCTCGTGGCCCCGGCCCGCCGGCTCGAGGCCGTACCCGACCGCGTCGGCGATCCACACGTTGCCCTCGCGATCGACGAAGAGCCCGTGCGGCCAGTAGATCATCCCGCTGCCGAAGCTCGTCATCAGGTTGCCGTCGAGGTCGTAGCGCAGGATCGGATCGACGTCCGAGTCCGCGCACGAGTTCACGCCGCATCGCTCCGCGACCCAGATCGACATCCCGTCGGGGGCGGGATAAATGGCGCTCGTCGCACCCCACTCCCGGCCATCCGGTAGCTCTGCCCACACACCCGGAACGGCGGCGTACGGGTTGGGGGCCATCATCTGAGCGTCCACGGCAGCAGGAGCCGCCACGAGGAAAGCGAGGGACGCGACCAAGGCGGAGGAACGGGACATCACGAGACTCCCCTCTTCGGGATCATGGGTACGAATCGACACGGGCGGAGATTGGCCGGGTTCAGTCGGCGACGCCAGTCGGCTCCTCCTCGACCTCCGGGGCGGTTCGACCATCCCAGCGTCGGAAGACGAAGCGCAGGGCAGCCAACATGACCGCGACGACGAGGGCCAGACCGATCCAGCGCACGACGATCGCGCCACTCATTCCGGTGAAGCGCACGTCGTATTGGAGGAGGTCTCCGCCTCTCTCCAGCATCCAATGCCAACCCGTGTGCGCCAGGAGCGCAGACAGCACGACGACACCCATCGTCTTCGGCAACCACTTCGAGAAGAGGAAGCCGAGAATGGGGACGACGAGCGCGAGCACGAAGAGCTGACCGAACTCCACGCCCACGTTGAACGCCAGAAGCGATGTCAGGAGATGCGCACCGGCGAACTGCAAAGACTCCGACAACGCGAACGAGAAGCCGAATCCGTGCACGAGACCGAAGCCGAAGGCCACCATCCATCGGTTCGACAGGTTGGTGCCCAAGATGTTCTCGAAGGCCATCACGACGATCGAAAGCGCGATCAGCGTCTCGATGAGCGCCGGGAACCAGAGAACGTTGGGGGTCATCCCCAGCGCCGCGGCGATCAGCGTGATCGAGTGCGCGAGGGTGAACGACGTCACGATCGGGACCAACGCCAGGAAGCTGCGTACCGGGATGACCAGGCACAGCAGGAAGAGGATGTGGTCGATGCCGTCCAGGATGTGCTCGAAACCGAAGACGACGAACCGCCAGGCGGCCTGGTGCCAGCGTGGATCGAGTCGGACCAACCCCGGGAAGCCGTCAAACTGGAATGCCCGCTCCGCGCCCCCGGCGGGAAGGAAACGAAGGACCGTGACGGTTCGGAGGCCCAAGTGACCCAGCCGTGAGTCGATCGAGAAGTCGGACTCCGCAGAGGCGATCGGCCACTCCAGCAGGATGTCGACCATCGCCTGGCGGGCGGGCAATTCGATCCCGTCCTCCAGCGGTGGGGAAAAGACGTTCGCGAGTGCGCCGTCCCACGAGCGAAAGGCCCGGTCGCCCGGGATCGCAACGCGCACCGCAGCCACCTCGGCCCGTCCCAAGGGCTCCCCGTTCTCCAACATGTCGACGTACTCGGCGACCCACAGATCCGCGGCGTCCTCGACGAGCGGGGCGGAGGCCGAGATCTCCAAATATCCCGGGTCTCGAACCGGGAAGTCGAAATCCCTCAGTGAGACGAGAGGGACCCTGAGGAGCATTCGGAGCGAGTTGCCCTCGGGCTTCACGAATGCTTGAAGGGTGACATCGGCGGGGATCTCGTGCGCCTCGCCCGACCAGGTCGGGAGGAGGAGTACGAGGGCGACGATGACCGCGGCGACGCGCCGAGTAGGAGATATCGGTGTCATGGGGCGGCCAAGCTACCGGGTGACCTCGGGACGGGACAGGTGAGGGCCGTCGGAGCTGGCCCCGAGAACCGTTTGCCCCACAGCCGGGTGGCGCGTAGCGTACTCTCCCGTTCGCGAGCCGGGTACGACTGGGCCCGCGAAACGAGAGTCTTCCGAACAGGACGCGAGCATGCAGAAGCGCACGTTGTGGGTCGGTGTGGCGTTGGTGGTTTCAGCAACCATGGTCGGCTGCGCGAGCGAGTCGATGGAGGGTAGCCCCATCAACTCCGACTACGCCGCCGACGGAATGGCGCCGACCTTCCAGGTCGATCCCTTCTGGCCGAAACCGCTGCCCAATCAGTGGATCATGGGCGCCACCATCGGGGTGGACGTCGACTCGAACGACAACATCTGGCTGGTCCATCGCAACACGCCGGACCAGTTCATGGCGTCCCAGGAGATCGGCGCGGCTCAGGACCCACCGCTGTCGTCGTGCTGCCGCCCGGCACCTCCGGTTCTCGCCTTCGACCAAGACGGCAACTTGGTCCAATCGTGGGGCGGCCCCGGAACCGAAACGGGTGACTACGTTTGGCCCGGCTCGAACCACGGCATCACCGTCGACGCGATGGACAACGTGTGGATCGGGGGCAACGGCACCACGGACGCAGGCGCCGATCGGCACATCGTGAAGTTCGCCGCCGACGGCACCTTCCTGGCCCAGTACGGCACACCCGGTAATGGGTACGACAACGAGTCGATGGACTTCTTCGGCCGCGTCGCGAAGGTCTTCGTGAACGACGCCGATTCCGAAGTCATCGTCGCCGATGGATACGCCCACCAGCGTGTGGCCGTGATCGATCAGAACACCGGCGAGATCAAACGCACGTGGGGCGCCTACGGCAACACGCCGACGAACGAGCGGCCGGGCCGCTACGAGCCCGGCGAGACGCCGCCCCAACAGTTCCGCACCCCGGTGCACTGCGCCGAGATGTCGAACGACGGTCTGATCTACGTCTGCGACCGCCCGTCGAACCGCATCTCCGTCTTCCAGGCCGACGGAACGTTCGTCGAGGAGCACATCATCGCACCGGCCACTCGGGCCCAGGGCTCGACCTGGGACCTCGACTTCTCGCCCGATGAGGCGCAGACGTGGATGTACCTCGCCGACGGCCAGAACATGAAGGTGTACGTGATCCGTCGTGCGACGATGGAAGTCGTCTACTCGTTCGGTGACGGCGGCCGGCAGCCGGGTCTCTTCTTCGCGGTGCACTCGATCGCGGTCGACTCGGACGGCAACATCTACACC
The DNA here is from genome assembly GCA_039030015.1 of Gemmatimonadota bacterium. Taxonomy (GTDB): domain Bacteria; phylum Gemmatimonadota; class Gemmatimonadetes; order Longimicrobiales; family Gaopeijiaceae; genus UBA2589. The sequence goes on from JBCCEZ010000002.1 coordinate 32,673, forward strand.
ACCGAGACCTACGAGGGCACGCGCATCCAGAAGTTCAACTTCATGGGTATGGCACCCGTGGAGGGGGGCGACATGGGCGCACCGTGGCCTGCGGACCGGAGACGCTCCGGCAACTGAGTACCTACCCTTCCTTCGGCGTCTACGCGCCGGACGGCGGGCTGACGAGCGGCTCCACCCGGCAGGGTGGAGCCGTTTGTCATTCCCGGAGCGAGCCCCTCCCCTCGTGGTCCCATCGTGCGGAGCACCTCAGATGACGACAGATCGACGCACCTTTCTTCGCCGCTCAGCCGCCGCATCGTTGGGCGCTCCCGCGCTCGGCATTCTCTCCGGGTGCGCACCGTCGGAGGGACCCCCAAACGATGCACCCTCGCTCGCCGAACTGCGCGCTCCGGAGGGCACGGATGACGCTGCGTGGGCCCACGTGCGAGCGCGCTTCATGCTGCCCGACGACATCGCGTATATGAACAACGCGAGCCTCGGCATGCCCCCGAGGGACGTGGTCGACGCTGTGGCGAATGGGTACGCGGCGATCTCCTCCGAGCCGCTTCACGGCAAACACGATCTTCAAGCCGTCATCGCCGAGGAAAGCGTGCCCGCTATCGCGCGAATCTTCGGCGCCTCGACCGAGGAGATCTTCCTCACGCGGAATGCGACCGAGGCCCTGCACCTCCAATCGGTCGGCCTCGGACTCGAGGCCGGTGACGAAGTCCTCATCACCACCCAGGAGCACCCGGCGGGAGCGAAACCCTGGGCATATCGCGCGGCCGCGCACGGGATCACGGTCCGCGAGGTCTTCGTCCCCAGCCCGCTCGACTCGGCTGAGGCCGTCGTCGCCAGATTCGCGGAGGCGATTGGACCGAGGACCCAAGCGATCGCCTTCTGTCACGTGACTCGTGGTGGGCATCGCTATCCGGTCCGCGCGCTCTGTGCCATGGCTCGGGAGCGTGGGCTCACGACGTTGGTCGACGGTGCGCAGGCAGTGGGCCAGTTCCCTATCGATGTGACCGAGTTGGGCTGCGACGCCTACTCCGCCTCACTGCACAAGTGGATCCTCGGTCCCACGGGCACGGGATTCCTGTACGTGAACGAGGATGCACGACCCGTCTTCAGCTCGGCCTTCGAGCCGGCGGACGGCCCGACCGAGGACGCGTACGGACCCGGGGGCACCGCAGACTTTCCGGTGCGGGCCGCGCTCGCCACCGCGACGCGCTTCGTGGAAGCCATCGGGCTGGAGCGCGTCGAGCGACGGTGTCGTTGGTTGTCCGACTATCTGAAAGAGGGCCTCGCGACGCTGGACGGATGCACCCTGCTCAGCGGACCCGATGCTCTCTCCGCTCCCGGGTCCACGATCTTCGAGCTGGACGGATTGGATGCCGTCGAGTCGGTCCCTCTCATGGAAGAGATCGCACGGGTGCACATCGACGAGCACCAGCGGGACGGGCACAACGCGATCCGCGTGTCGACGCACATCTACACCACACGCGACGAGATCGACCGGTTGCTGCAGGGGTTACGGGAGGCTCGAGGCTAGCCGCGCCCGACGATCGTCCGCTGAATTTCTTCGACCAGGCGTTCGGCGTCCTCCACGGCGCGCGCCACCTCAGGCGGGACCGGAGACATCTGTCTCGCGCCCTCGGAGAAGGCGTTCAGCTCCTCGATGGCCCGCGCGCCGGCCCGCACCCGATCCCGCTGGGTCTCCGCGCGCTCGAATTCATTGTGTGAACAGATCCCACGCCGGTACGCGATCATCGCACTGACGTAATTCTGTTCGAGCGGCTGCATCCGATTCCGCATGCGACCGAGCTGAGCCAGCGTCCCCAAGCCCTCTTCGTTGCGACCGACCGCGCACTGGGCCTGGCTGAGCCGTAGTAATCCTTCGGCGCCGGGCTCTCGCAGGTCGGCCACCTCTTCGAAGACCTCGAGCGCCCTCGCGTATTCGGAGCGGTTCAGATGGGCGACCCCTTGTCGCACCTTAGCGTCGCGAAACGCGCGACCGTACTCGTTCATATCGTCCGATGGCGCCGGCATGCGCTGGTACGACTCGGCGGCTTCCAACCATGCCTGCTGGTTGAACGCCCGATCGCCCGCCTGCATGGCCGATCGATCTTCACCCGTCGCGACCGGATCCGGATCCGGCGTGTTGTCGACCGGGGTCTCCCGAGAAGCGACGCGATCCAACCGCGGCGAAAGCCGCATCGTCATCGGGCCCTGCGTCGACCCTTTGGGGATCGTCAGAACGGTGTCGAGCCGATGGTACGAATCCGCTTCGAGCCGGACCTCGACGACGAGGTTGGGCTCATCGACCGCGTGTTCGATCTCGTATGGCTCGATCGAAGGCACCCGATCCACCGCCGAAACGTCGAAGACGATCGGCGCCCGCACGAGGTAACGAACCGTCATCTGGGCGTCCGACAACGCGGACCCCGTACCGGCATCGACGGCCTGGAGCACCAGCGCCGTCGGCTCGAGTCCTCCCGCCCGTACCGTGGGCGGCCCATCGGGCGGCGTGTAACACGCACCCGCGAGCGTAGCGACGAGCAGAGGCGAAACGCGTCGGATTCTCATATCTGGAAGTGAAAGCTCACGGACCCCGACTGCAAGAGTTTTCGCGTCGCGGCCTTCTGCGCGCCGAACCCGAAAGATCAGGATTGACCCTGGTTCTGGCCGATCGGTACGTTCGAATCAGGACCGCCCCCCTGGAGGACGAGCCGCACGTGTCGAACACCGACGACGCCGACAAGAAGCCGCCCCCTCAGAAGACGGTCGCGTGGGATCCCGCCGAGGTCCCCGGCCTCGACGAAGCCGACTCGGCGGAGTCTGCGCCCACGCCGCCGGCACTCGAGGCGACGCAGCGTATGCCGGTCCAACCGGCAGACGGAAACGCGACCGTGCGACTCCCGGACGATGCCCTTCAGGCTGCACAGGAAGCCACGACGGCTTCGGCAGCCGACGCTGCAGACGCGGGCGCAACGGTTCTCTTCACCGCCGAGGACGTCGAGCGGCTGAAGCAAGAAGAAGCCGCTGCTCAGGACGAGGCGACCGGAGAAGAAGACCGCCTCATCGGCACCCTGATCCGCGACAAGTGGATGGTCCAAAAGAAGCTCGGGGCGGGTTCGTTCGGAACCGTCTACAAGGTCGAGGACATCAAAGGCGGTTGGGTCGAGGCGCTGAAGATCCTCGGCGTCGACCGCATGACCGGCTCCGAGGCGGAGGAGATGCGCGCGCGTTTCCTGCGCGAAGCCCAGATCATGAAGCGGCTGGGCAAGGACTCGAAGCACATCGTCGGCCTGTCCACCTACGAGGAGGACATCGAGGCCGGCCTCATCTACTTCTTGATGGAGTTCGTCGAGGGGAAGAGCCTCGCCGACGCGCTCGACGCGGACGGACCCTTCCCCGTCGAACGGACCGTGCGCCTCGGACTCCAGGTCTGCGATGCCCTGATGGCCGCCCACGAAGGGTCCGAGCCGGTGGTGCACCGGGATCTCAAGCTCGAGAACCTGATGCTGACCACCGACCGCGGTGGGGAAGAGATCGTCAAAGTCCTCGACTTCGGCATCGCCAAGATCGCCGAGCGAGAGGCCGACAGCCGGCTCACGACGGTCGGCACGTTGGGTACGCCCGGGTACGCAGCCCCGGAACAGCTGCGCGCAGAAGCCGTGGACGGTCGAACCGACCTCTTCGCGTTCGGTGTGATCCTCTACGCCCTACTCACCGGCCGCGACCCCTGGCTCGGCAACTTGGCCCACGAGCCGACCCATCAGATTTACGAACTGATGGTGGCCACAGACCGAGCCGAGGTTCGGCCGATGGGCGAGTCGGGTCAGTCGATCCCGCCCGCGATGGTCAACGTCGTGATGAAGCTGCTGCGCCGCGATCCCGCCCAGCGCTTTCAGTCGGCACGGGAGCTTCGGGACGCGCTGAAGCGTGTAGCCGAGGGCGGCGGCGACACCCAGCTGGCGAGCCTGAAGGTGATCACGGACGACGAGGGCGTCCGCGTCGAGGTGCGGGAAGGGCGCTCCGTGGTCGCGGAAGGACCGACCCCGCTCGTCGCGAATGGTCTCGCGGCGGGTACGTACGCGATCGAGGTCCGAGACCCCCGCTACGAAGAGACCGAGACGTCGGTGTCGCTCGGACCCGGCACGATGCAGGACGTGACTCTCGTCGCGAAGAAGCGGGACAAGCCGGCCTCGGCACCGCCGAAGCGACGGACCAAGGGCGGAGCAGGTCGTTGGGTCGCCGCGGTCGTCGTGCTCGCGGCGGCAGGAGCGACGGCGTGGGCTCAGCCGTGGGGTCGATCGCTCGATCTCGACGGGCTGACGGCTCTCGCCGAGCGAGGCTCGGTGAGGAATGCGTGGGTCACCGACGGCGGGATCGAGGGCGGAGTTCAGGTCGTCCCCGTAGCCGCCGCGGCGAGTCTATTGACGCCCTTCTTCACCTCGTTGAACGAGTCCGACATTCCGGGCGCGGTGCGGCGACTGGAGGCGGCGGGAGTCACGGTCGACGTCGCGTGGGAGGTCCACCGACTCACCGAACTCGCCGCGGAGGCACAGGCGAGTGGACGATACTTCGGTGCCGATGGCGCGGACGTCGCCACCTTCGCCCTCCGACTCCAGGAGTTGACCCCGGACAGCCCGACCGCGGAATCGCTGCTCCTGAAGGTCGGCGAACGGATGGCCTGGGATGCGGCCGCCGCGATCCAAGACGGTCCTCCAGAACAGGCCGCCGAGTTGATCTCGGCGTGTCTCGAGCTGATCCCCGGCCACGCCCGCTGTAGCGAGGTCGCCGACGGGATGTAGCTCCCCCTCCTTCCCGCGTGTGAACACGCTGGACCCGACGCCGGCAGATCCGCATTATGTCGGCCAGCATGATCGAGCGGGGCTCAGTCCCGCGCACAGGATTGCAAACCCCACGAGGTATACCCGATGCCGAAGTTGACGCTGCTACTTGGTCGCCGGACGATGCAGGCATACGACTTCAAGCAGCCCTCGATCGTGGTCGGTCGGGACGACGGCGCCGATGTTCTCATCGACAACCCCTCGGTGTCGCGACGCCACGCGGAGATCCGCCTGGGAGACAACGGATGGGTCGTCGAGGACCTCGGTTCGTCGAACGGCACCTTCCTCCGCGGCCAAAAGATCGAGGGCCCTCAGTCGATCGGACTCGGCGACGAAATCGGTTTCGGGAAGTTTACGATCGTCTTCGGGAAGGCCCTCGGAGAAGGCGAAGTCCCCGTGGCGACGCCGTCCCCGATGGCAGACAAGCCGGCGCCGACGCCCGGCCCCGTCGCCGAGGGGACGATGCACATCAACCCGCACGAGGTGAAGGAACTCCTCAAGGACGCCGATCGGAAGAAGCGGGCCCACTTCGTGTGGGAGTCCGGTGGCCAGCGGGGAACGCACTACCTCTCGGACCAACCCGCGGTCCTGATCGGAACGGACGAGCTCTGCGACCTCAGGGTGCCGAAGGGTCCGAAGCACCACGTCCTACTCCTGACCATCGACGGGGAGGCCGAGGTACGTTACCTGGCCATGTTCGGTTCGATGACCGTCCGTGGACAGGGCACGAAGCGTTCGCGGCTGAAGAACGGCGACGTGATCGAGGCGAGCGGCCTGAAGATCACCTTCATGGACGACGTCGCGTAACGACCGTCGGGGTGTGAATCCAGCCTAGAGGATGATCCAGGCTGCGATAGCCCCTATGATCGCGACGACGATCGCGATCACCACACCGGAAGGCCCGGAACTCTGACCGGGAGGACGCACCGCTTCCGTGGGAATGGTGTCCGCCTCGGAGTCGGTAGACACCGGAGCGAGCATCTCCTGGGTGACGTCTTGGCCATCGTCCGCCGAGTCGGCAACGACCGACCACCCGACCGCAGTCGCGTCTTCCTTGTCGGCGTCGGGAGCGTGCGCTGAACCGAGATCGTCGCCCTCTGGGGGCGTGTACTCGAGGGGCATCGTGCCTTGCGCGTCCCTCGGCACCTCTCCGTACTCGGCGATCACGACCGAGATATTGTCATCCGAGCCGCGGTCGAAAGCTTCGCTGACGAGCGTCTGCGCCGCTCCGCGCGGTCCGCTGGACTGAGAGAAGATCGTGTGGAGGTCGTGGTTCTCGAGCGTCTTGTACAAACCGTCCGAGCAAATCAGGAGCGCCGAGTCATCCGAGACCGGGAACGGACCGAAGACGTCGATCTCGACGCGTTCTTCCGTGCCGATTGAGCGTGTGAGTGCATCGCGCCACGGGGTCGCCATCGCTTCCTCGAGCGTTTGTCCGCGCTTCACCGCCTCGGCCACGAAGGAGTGATCCTCCGTGAGCTGGCGGATGGCCCCTCCGGTCAGGAGATAACCGCGGCTGTCTCCGACGTTGGCGACGGTGTATTCCCCGTCCTCCACCAGAGCGGCGACGAGTGTCGTGCCCATCCCCTGTTTCCCCGGCTCCCTGGCCTTCTCGTGCACCTCCGCGTTGGCGAGGGCGAAGGCGGAACCGAGATCCTGGCCGTCCTCCAGCGCCGCAACGAGCGTCTCCAAGGCCAGCGCGCTGGCCACTTCACCGGCCGCGTGGCCTCCCATCCCGTCGGCGACTGCAACCAAGAGCCTCCCGTCCGCGAGGTTCTGCGCGAGGACGGAATCCTCTTGGTAGGGTCGTTGTCCGGCGATGGATTCGACGGCGAGCCGGGGCTCGTTGGGCACGCTGGCACCTCCGTGGGAGTGCGGCCGCTAGGTAAGGAACAGATATGTTTCCGCCGTTGGCGGAGCAAGCAGTTCAATCGTGCGGAACGGCTCGGTCCACCTAGTGATTCTGGTTGAGTGGCCCGGAGGTTGCCGCCTCAGGCACCGTCGGTAGCTTCATGCTCAACCCATACCCAGAAAAGCAGCTTCTCAGGAGACACTATGCGTCGTTTCTCTACACTTCTGATCGGCGGCCTGCTCGTCGCCGCCTGTGGCGGCGCCGAAGAGGCGATGGAGGAAGCGCCGGCGGCCGAGATGGAGATGGCCTCGGCCGATCCGCTCGAGTGTTACCTCGCACGCGGGACCGTGGCCGAAGCCATGGAGCGCCCGAGCCCGTTGGCCTCCACCGAGTTCTCGGTCGGCGGCAACGACGGCCTGCTCTGCTACGGTGCTCCGTCGGCGCGCGGCCGCGAGATCATGGGCGGCCTCGTCGTCTACGGCCAGCCGGAGCGGATCGGCGCCAATGAGCCGACCACGATCCACGTCGCCGGCCCCGCGAACATCGGCGGCGTCTCGGTCGATGCCGGCAGCTACTCGATCTACGCAATTCCGAACGCGGACGAATGGACCTTCTTCGTCAACTCGAACTGGGAGCGTTGGGGCGTACCGATCAACGACGAAGTTCGCGCCACCGAGATCGGGACCTTCACCGCTACGCCCGAGGCGATCGACGAGTTCGTCGAGACCCTGCAGTACAGCTTCGAGCCCACCGACGACTCGATGGGGAACGTCGTGCTCGAGTGGGAGAACACGCGTGTGAGCTTCCACGTCATGCACTCGGGGATGTAAACACCTCGCCCCGGTCGCGATGACCGGATGCAACCCGTAGGTGTTCGGCCCCCGGCTCACCAGCCGGGGGCCGATGTCTTTCTCAGGGGGCCGCACACGGCCGGACCTTGGAGGTGAAGGTGAACACACGACGCTCGGATGGCCGACTGCTGCCGATCCTTTCGGTCGCCTTCGTGGGCTCCCTCGGCTTCAGCATCGTGCTCCCCTTCCTGGTGTTCGTCGTCACACGGCTCGGGGGAAACGCACTCGTGTACGGGGCGGTGGGTGCCACCTACTCCGCGCTCCAGCTCATCGGAGCTCCGATTCTGGGGCGTTGGTCCGACCGTCACGGACGCCGGAAGATCCTCCTACTCAGCCAGATCGGCACGTTGCTTTCGTGGGTCGTCTTTCTCGGGGCGCTCTACCTACCGGTGACCCCGATCGCCTCGATCGATTCGTCGCTCCTGGGTTCGTTCACGCTCACCGTGCCCCTGGCCGTCCTCTTCCTGGCTCGCGCCCTGGACGGCCTCACGGGCGGGAACGTCTCCGTGGCCAACGCCTACCTGGCCGACATCACGGACGAGAAGGACCGCAGCGCGAACTTCGGCAAGATGGCCGTGGCCTCGAACTTGGGCTTCGTGCTCGGGCCTGCGATCGCCGGTCTCCTCGGGGACACCGCAGCCGGGGAAGTGCCTCCGGTCATGGCCGCAATCGCCGTCTCGGTGGTCGCGAGCCTGATCATCTTCTTCCGCCTGCCCGAATCGCGCCCGACCCTTCTCGACAGCCGGGTCGGCGATCACTCCGTAGGCAACGTGCTCGGCCAAGAACACAAAGAGTGCTACACCGTCGAGGAACCGCACGAGGTGGGGTTGGCCGAGGCGCTCCGACCGGCGGGAATCCGTCTACTCCTCGGGGTGCACTTCCTCGTCTTTCTGGCGTTCAACTTCATGTACATCGCGCTCCCCGTTCACGCGGCGACGCGCCTCGAGTGGACGCTGACGGAAGTGGGCATCTTCTTCAGCGTCTTGGGTCTCATGATGACGGTCGTTCAAGGCCCGATCCTCGGGGCACTGACCAAGGTCACCGGGGACCGAACACTCCTCCACGGCGGTACTCTGATCCTCGCCTTCGGCTTCGCGCTGTACTCCTTCCCGAGCGTACCGATGATCTACGCGGGCGCGGCAGGCGTCGCGTTGGGCAACGGACTGATGTGGCCTTCCCTTCTCGCCCTCATCAGCCGCGCGGCGGACGATCGCGCTCAGGGAGCGGTTCAGGGCTTCGCGTCGAGTTCGTCCGCGGTCGCGAGCATCTCGGGGCTACTGGTCGGCGGCCTGCTCTACGACAGGATGGGGGGCAGCATCTTCCTCGTGTCAGCGGCCATTACCACCGTCGCGCTGATCGTCTCCTTCATCCCCGCGGTTCATGATCACGGTCCGAATGGGGAAGGGGATGTCGATTCCGTCGGCGATGTAGCGTCGGTGTAGGCGCTTCACGAATTCGTGACGCACCGGCCCTAGAGCTCGAACATCGTCGACCATCATTCGGACTTCGAAGTTGATGCTGGAGTCCGCGAAGGTGTGGAAGAAGACGAGCGGCTCCTCCTTGCCGACGCCGCCCTCGGCCTTGTTGAGCACCTCACGCGCGACCTCGAGCGTCACTCGCTCGACGAAGTCGAGGTCGGAGTCGTAGCTCACGCCGACATCGACGCTGACCCAGAGTGCCGTCCGTGGGAAAGAGAAGTTCTTGACGATCGACGAAGCGAGGAGTGAGTTCGGAACCGCGACCAGGTTCCCGTCCGGGAAGGTCTGGATCGTCGTGTTCCTCCCCTTCACGTCGGTTACCCATCCCTCCTCTCCCGAGCTCAGCATCACGTAGTCCCGTGGCCGCACCTGCCGAGAGAGAATGATCTGGACCCCGGCGAACAGGTTGCCCAGGGTGTCTTGAAGCGCCAACGCCACGGCCAAACCACCGATCCCGAGGGCAGTGATCAGCGGGGTGATGTCGATGCCGAGGTTCTGCAGGATGATGAACACCCCGAGCACGGCCACCGCACCACGCGCGAGGTTTACGACGAGGGTCGGAGAGCGGATCGGTCCTTCCGTCCGCTCGGAAAGCATCTCCACGCCCCCAGCCGCCAGCCTCATTCCAGCGATCGCGACCGACCCGATCAGGACAATCATCAGGCCGTTCGACAGCACGGTCCCCACGATCTCGGGGAGCTCTCCGACCGAGCTGGCGAGGTACAAGCCACCACATGTGAACCAGATCGTGAGAAGTCCGCGGAACGCTCCGATAACGAGGTCGTCCCACTTGAAACGGCTCGCCTGAGCGAGGGTTTGAAGTCGACGAAAGAGGACGCGTTCGACGAGGAATCCGAGCAGAAGACCACCGAGCGCGAACGCCGTTCGCTGCACCCAGTCGTTCTGCAAGAGTTCGTTCTGCAACAGCTCGTTCATCGTTGGATCGCCGGGGACAACACGTGGGCCGGAAGTCGGGCAGAATAGGGCGCGACCCCGGGGTGGCGCACGTGGGCGACCTTGGCTTTCTTCCGACCGCCATGAGCTCATCCCTCGCGCAAGAAATCGGCCGTCGTCGCACCTTCGCGATCATCAGCCACCCCGACGCGGGTAAGACCACGCTGACGGAGAAGCTCTTGCTGTATGGGGGCGCGATCCGATCGGCCGGCTCGGTCAAAGGCCGCCGCAACGAGCGGCACGCGACGTCCGACTGGCTCGAGATGGAGCAGGAGCGCGGCATCTCGATCACCGCCAGCGTACTCCACTTCGACTACGAAGGCTTCCGCATCAACCTGCTGGACACGCCCGGGCACCAAGACTTCTCCGAGGACACCTATCGAGCTCTGACGGCAGCGGACAGCGCGATCATGCTCCTCGACAATCGGAAGGGCGTCGAGGCTCAAACCCGAAAGCTCTTCAGCGTATGTCGGAAACGACGCCTTCCGATCTTCACCTTCGTCAACAAGTGCGACCGGGTCGGAGAAGATCCGCTCCAGCTGCTCGATGACGTTCAGGTCGAACTCGGCATCGACTGCTTCGTGTCGACGTGGCCGGTGCGCAAAGACGGTCAGCTGATCGGGCTCTACGATCGGCCCAGCAAGAACGTGTGGCTCTACGAGCGCGTCGATGACCACGGGCGTTCGCGCCCTGAGGCGCAGATCGTCTCGATGGATTCGCCTCAGCTGACCGAGGCGATCGGCGCGGACGGCGTCGCCGCCCTGGCCGAGGAGATCGAACTCCTCGAGGTCGCCGGCACCGAACCCGATCTCGAGGCCGTGAAGCGGGGTGAGGCAACGCCCGTCTGCTTCGGGAGTGCGCTCACCAACTACGGTGTCGACCTACTCCTCGAGCGCTTCCTCTCGCTCGCGCCGGCCCCTGCCCCGAGGGAGGGCGAGGACGGGACCATCGACCCGGTGGAGCACCCGTTCTCGGGCTTCGTATTCAAAGTTCAGGCCAACATGGACCCGCGGCACCGGGACCGCGTCGCCTTCCTGCGCGTCTGCTCCGGCAGCTTCGCGGAGGGTGAAGACGCGATCGTGTCCCGGACAGGGAAGTCGATACGACTCGCCCAACCCCAGGAGTTCATGGCCCGCGACCGCGCGGCGTCCGACGAGGTGGCCGTCGCCGGGGACGTCGTCGGCCTCTTGGATCGCGGCAATCTCCGCGTAGGGGACACGGTGGCCGTGGGTGGACGCATCGAGTACCCGGGCGTGCCGCGCTTCAGTCCCGAACACTTCGCGCAAATCCACATCGATGATGCGCTTCGACGGAAGCACCTGGATCGAGGACTCCGCCACTTGGCAGAGGAGGGCACGATCCTCCTGCTCTTTGCGCCGTCGATCACCGGACCCGTTCCCATCGTCGGCGCGGTAGGAGTGCTCCAGTTCGACGTCTTGCTCGATCGCTTGGAGCGAGAGTACAGCGTGCAGGCACGGCTCGAGCGACTGCCGTTCCACTGCGCGCGATGGGTCACGGGGCCAGCAGAGGATATCCGGTCCGTCGCGTCAGCATACGGGAGGCGTCAGGTCGAGGACGCGGATGGCCGGCCGCTCATCCTCTTCGACAACGAGTGGACCCTCAAGCGTAGTCAGGAGGAGGAGAAGGCGCTGACGTTCCACGACGTTCAACCGCGCTCCGTCTGACCTTCATCAGCGCCGAAAGGGCCAGCAGCCAGGCCAGCCAAGACGTTCGCTCGCCCCAGCTCAGGGCTCGAGCGTAGGCTCCCAGCACGATGGGTACGGTCAGGGCCACACGAACGCCCGACCCGTCGTGGTAGGGCACGGCCCGCTCCACCACCTCCACGGCATCCCGCCGCTCGGCGTGGATGTGCCCTTCGATCGCGGCTCCGAGCTCGTTCGGGGTTAGGGACTGCCATCCCGGAAGCTCCATGATGCTCCAGGATGCGACCGTGCGCCCCCAGCCGTGGAGGTTCGAAACCCCGACCAGGGCGAGGTTCACGCTGTCCGCGAGTCGGATGATCGCATCGCGCTCACCACGCGTTTGCTCGAGACCTCGCGGGGACGCGTCGTTGATCTCGATCGCGACTACGCCACTGCGCTCGTTCTGGTCGAACGGCACAACCCACTCGAGCCCGCCCGGCATCGTGTACAGGAGCGTCGGCGGAAGCTCCTCGCGCGGCGCCTGCCGCAGGACATCGGGATTCATGTAGACCGAGTCCGCATCCAGTGCGGCGATGGCCCGTCGGCGCGCGCCGAGCACGACGGTGGGCCTCTGGTGGATCCGCACCTCCACGCCTTCCAGCAGCACGATCCCGTCCCCGGCGCGAGCCGGATTGCGCACGGCAGCGGAGTCGACGCCACGCCAGGTGTAGTGATCCGTGACGTACGCGGCGTCGAAGCCGCCCGCTCGGTGCCAGGCACGATTCCGCTCCGCGGAGAAGAGTCGCCACCCATCGTGCGACCACCTCGTATGCGAGTGGAAGTCCACCACGACACGATCTGGATCGGAGACCACCAGACCGACCATCGGACGGGGCAGGATGGCCCCGCCCACATAGAAGGCCAGGAGTCCACAGAATGCAGCGACAGCCAGGACCGCCTCGCGGCGGAGTCTGGGCAACCATCCACCCGCACCGCGAGCCCGACGCCGAAGCGACACGTACAGTGCGGCCAGCGTCGCGATGACCGCGTAGTGCTGGGACACCGTGAGCAGCGATAGGGTATCCCACAGCCCGAAGAGCGGCGCGCCGAGGAGGTAGGAGACAGGGCGTTCGACCTCGGCAGGCGTATACGCTCCGCCCGTGATGGCGTCCCGCACGGGAGACGAGGGGATCAACCCCGTCAGCGCGATCAACAGCCCCAACGCGAGGACGACTCGATCCGATCGCGTCAGTCGGTCCCCGAGCGTCGTGGATGGCTGAGTCAGCCCTGAGGCTCCATCAACGCCACGAAGGGTTCGTACTCACCCAGGGCGTCGTGCAGATGGTAGATCGGGTTGAGTTCGGTCCACGGCATGCCTTCCTGCCGTGCTTGGGTGAGGAGCGCCGTGGCCCGTTCCTGGTCTCCAAGGCGCGCCGCGATCCCGGCACGCCACGTCGTGACGTCCCCGACCTCGTAAGGGACCCCGAGGCCGGCAAGCCACCGGTCGATCTCCATCGCCGCGGACACCTGCCCCAACGACGCATGGATCACGCCCATGTGCGCACGAAGGAACCAGGCCTCTTCATTCGCCGCGTACAAATCCGAGTAGATCTCCAACGCTTCCGTGCGACGCCCCAGCACCTCGAGCAGACGTCCGCGCTGATACGCGAGCTGCTCCAATGCTCCGAACGTGGCGGTCCCCGACTCGAAGGAGCTGGGGCGATCCGCCGTCGTCCGCGAATCGATGAAATCGATACCCACCCGAGCGAACTCTTCAGCGGCTTCGCGATGGCCATGTAGGAAAAGCTCGACAGCCGCGTTTCTATAGCGGACCGCGACCACCTCCGGCGGCACCTGACTCCCGACCGACGCGAAGGTAGTCCGAAGGCTCTCGACGTGTCCGAGCGCAGCGTAGGCGCGGACCTTGTAGAAGAAGATCGACCGTTCGTCGGGATATCGCGCCTCCAGCTCGGCGATCTCCTCCAACCCTTCGGCGTGCTCACCGAGGTGGTACGACGCCTCGACGCGCCGCATCCAGAAGCGTGGGTCCCCTCGCATCGCGCCTCGATCCGGGTCGAGCGACGACAGCGCCTCTCGTGCCTCGGTCGGCCTCCCCATACGGATCGCCATGAGAGCCCAGTTGTACGCGGCCTTGGACTGAGGCGCGATCATCGCCGCGCGGCGGATCGTCCAGCGCGCGCGATCGAGGTCCCCTTCCAATACCGCCCGGGAGTAGTCGATCCAGAATCTCTGATACTCCGACACCTCGTCCCGGCGAGCCTCGAGCAGGGAAACCACCGAATCCGATCGCGCCCACTCTCCGTGGTTCCTCAACGAGAGCGACGCGTAGACCAGGGGAACGGCGTAGCTGTCGTCCAGCTCGAACGCGCGCAGGAAATGTCCCGAGGCCTCCGCATAGTCGCGCGCCGCGTAGTGATCGAGCCCTCGATCGAGAGCCTCGTACGCTTCGTAGGTCGGTGCGCCGTCGCTGTCTCCGACCTGCGCCTGCACGCGGCCGGTCAGGCTCGTGGCCAACGAGCCGAGAAGGCGACTCCGCACCTGATCGAAGAGCGGTGTGATATCCTCCGCGGAGCCGACGACCGGGTCGATCGACTCGAGTAGGCGCGCCGCATCCGGATCGGTCGCGTCGGTGACCGACGTTTGGATCCGAAGGTCGTCACCATCCCGGTACAGGGACCCGGACACGACGACTTGGGCACCGGTCTCCTCCGCCAGGCTCGAGACGAGGTCGGGCGCCCGATCTCCGGGCGCCTGCGCATGGATGAACTCGGCCGCCTGCCGGGCCGTGATCGTCGGCACGACCTCCAGGAGGTCGCTCCGGAGGAGCCCGTCGGTCAGCCAGTCCTGGATCATCCGGCCGACCTGGTCGAACGCGGGGTCACCCGTCTCGTTGTCGAAGGCGTCGACTACGATGCGACTCGACTCGTCGATCGTAGGGGCAGGCCTGAGGTTCCACGCGGCGACTACACCCACGACGGAGGCCGCCGCGAGGCCCATCAACCAGCGGGGTACGCGCATCGACGCTGGCGGAGCGGGAGACGGGATCGTCACCTTCCCGGTCGCGATGTGGATCTCTCGCAGCGCCGAAAGCATCTCGTCCGCACTCTGCCAACGGTCGGCGGGGCGCTTTTCCAGACTGCGCATCACCCACGCTTCGAGCTCGGGAGAGACGGACGGACGGTGCTCGCGGACGGGTGTCGGCGCCTCGGTGATCTGACGAGTCAGCACGGACTGAGGGCTTCCACCGCGGAACGGAGTGCGCCCCGTCAGTAGCTCGTACGCGAGGACGCCCGCCGAGTAGAGATCCGCTCGGTGGTCGACGGACGGATCCGCAGCCGCTTGCTCCGGTGCCATGTATTCGGGTGTGCCGATCGCCATACCCGCAGCGGTATCCTCCGGCGAGCGCTCCGACGTCGCCTGGCTGACGGCCTTCGCCACGCCGAAGTCGACCAGCATCGCGTGCTGACCCTGGGTGAGGACGTTCGCCGGCTTCACATCTCGGTGCACGACGCCGTGGCGATGGGCGAAGCCCAACGCGTCGATCACGTCCTCGAGGAGATGAACCGCATCCTCGATCGGCAGTTCGCCGTCCCTCTTCAGCCGGGCGTGGAGCGATTCGCCCGGGCTGAACGGCATGACGTAGAAGAGGAAACCGTCTGCCTCCCCCGAGTCGTGGACCGGCATGATGTGCGGGTGCGTCAGCTGGGACGCGATTCGGATCTCGCCCAAGAACCGCCCGTCCCCGAGCCCCATCGCGAGATCGGCCCGCAATACCTTCACCGCCACCTGACGGTGGTGCCGCAGATCCTCCGCCAAATACACCGTCGCCGAACTCCCGACACCGAGCTCTCGCTCGATGCGGTAGCGGCCCGCGAGGGCGACTCTGATTCGGCCCGTGAGGTCCGTAGACATTACTTCGGCATTGAAGGAGTTGGACGGTATCCTGGGATCCGCTCGACCGTCCATCAATCCCTACCGGATTCCGCCCCTCCCGGGCTCATGGTAGCGCATCGGACCACCGAAGCGCGAAGAGGCGCTCCCGGGCCGACCCGGAAGCGCCTCTTCAGCAGCGTCGATGCGCGCGTTCGTTCGATTAAGAGCCCGGGCCGACCACGGCCAACGGGATATCTCCGAACCCGCTGCGTTGGGGATTCTGACGACCACGCGTCGCGTCACGCACATTGTTGCTCACGTGATCGAAGAGCTCGGTGAACGTGACGATCCCATTCCCGTCGAGATCTCCGTTCCCATTGAGTCCATCGAGCATGAAGTGTGTGAAGACGCCGTGGCCTCCCCATCGCTCGTCCTCGAGACTGAACTCGTTGGTGTCCGCTGCAGTCATCATGAGTCGACGCGACGGCGTGAAGAGCTGCTGCATACCACCGGCGATCTCGTTCGCGTTGTGACCGCCGACAACGTCACCGTCCGCCGTACCGGCCGAATGGCACGCATCTGCAATCACGATCACCCGCTCCGCAGCGATCTGGCGGCGAAGCGCGGTTTTCATGTCCCACATCGGGAAGCCGGTGGCCGCGAGGCGGTCGAGGTCGGCGTCGGCCGGCAAGAGGTACAGGTTGTCGGGGCGTCCCGGGTCCGGCGCGCCGTGCCCGGCATAGTAGATCACGACGAGGTCGTCCCAATCCGCTTCCTGAAGGAAGACGAAGAGTGCTTCCCTCATCGCCGAGCCGGTAGCCCGTTCGTTCTCGAGGTAGAGGACGTCGTCGAACGGCCCTGCGGCGTCACTCTCGAGGAACTCCTTCACGGCTCGTGCATCTGCCGGCGCGAACTCGAGGTCCGGAATGTCGTCGGACTCGTAGTCGCCCACCCCGATGACGACGGCCCACCGCTTGTCGATCCGCGGAGCGGCGATCGTTTGAACCGTCTGGCCCCCCCGACCCTGCGCGACGATCTCGACCGTGTCCTGACTAATCGGAAGATCGAAGTCGCGAGAGAACCGGCGGGCATCGGCGCCACTCAAACCGAGGAGGTCCAGGTCCGCGTCGGAGATCGGCTCGAGCGTCGCGGGTGCACCCTGCACCTCGACACTCGTCGCATCCCCGACGACGACGCCCTCGAGACGCACGAGGTTCCGAACGTCGGAGTTCGCGTTGTCCCGGCGACGCACCACACCCAAGCCACGGGTCGCTGCATCGTCGGACGGAAGGACATCGGCCCGGATCACGGCCAACCCCGGAGCTTCCGAACTTCCCTGCGAGCTCGCCGTCGAAGCCGTCTGAGTCGTCGACTCCTGAATCGACCCGGGATCAGGCGCCCAATACATCGCCTCCTGCCACGTGCGGGAGGCCCAGTCATTCACGACCGGCCCGATGAACTGCTCGATCACGTCCTGCGTGGCCGAGCGGATCGCCTTGGAACGCGCGGCCTGGTCCGTGGCATCCAACGCACGCGCGTCGGCTACGGCGTCCGAGACGACCTCACCGACATCGAGCCGGAGGGCTCGAACCGCCACTTCGGTCGTCGCGGTAACCAGGTCCATCGTCCCGGGGCTGTTCCGGGTCGAATAGTCCGCGACGCCGAGGATCAGAACCTGAGCGCCCCAGTCTCGACCGAGCTGGGTCGCCGCGCCGTCGTTCCCGTTCATGGCCGCACTGACAAGTGCCTGGGCGGCCTCGTCGATCGCGAGCGCAGGGTCGATGACCGGGAAGCCGGCTTCGAGAAGGAAGGACGTCATCTCGCGGGACGCGACCTTCCCACGTCCCTCTTCTTGAATGAAGACCATCGTCCTGGGTAGATCACCGTCGAAGGAGATCTCCTGAGCGGACGTGGCAATCGGAGCTAAAAAAAGACCGGCGAGAAGCACCGCCGGTCGAAACCCGTGCGTCGATCGTTGGGCGGTCATCGTCATGCACCTCCGCGCAAACGGTCGAGCGCTCGTTGAGCGTCTCGATGGCTAGGATGGATCTCGAGCGTCGCCTCGTAGTGCTGGATGGCTTGCTCGACTTCACCACGATCCTCGAAGTCGACGGCGCGACTGAACTCGATCGTGGCTCGGACCGGGATTTCCTCCATTTCCGGCCGCTGGGACGGAGGGGCCAAGTCGAGCGCCGCTCCGAAGTCGTCGGCGAGGTCCACGACCACGGAGAAGAGCTCCGTCGTCTTATCGGACTTCTTCATCACCGTGAGGATCTCCGACGTTTCGACATCCACCGCACGGATATCCATGCGGAGGTTGTCCACGATGCTCGTGACCTGTCCGAGAAGCACGTACTGCATCCCGAGCATCTTTCCGACCTCGATCGCCTGATCGACGGCGCCTGTGTAGTTCAGCTCCATCTCGGCGATCAGATCGTTGATTCGTTGCCGTTCGACGATGCGAATCCCTTCACGGTTACTGAACTCGGTCACCAGCATGGCGGAGATCGCCTTGCCGAGCTGAACCGACGCTCCTCCCTCTCCCATCATGAAGGAGTTGAAGTCGAGTACGGCTACCGTGGGGACGTCGTCCTGGGCCTGGGTGGGGCCCGGGAGCGCGCTCAACGCGAATAGAGTGAGCGCCGTCGCGATGGCGTAGGGGGGTCTGCGCATCCGGTTCTCCGAAACAGGGGGAGGAATCACCCCTGAAAACAGCATCGTACAGGGCGCGAAAGGCGGGCAACTAAATGCTTTGCCCGCCGTTCTACGTCCTCCTATAGTTTATGGTAGTACCAACGGGGGCGCGAGAAGATTCTCCTCGCTACCCCCACTTTTGTCTGAGGCATCTTCGTCGCTCCCTGGGAGCCATGCCATGATCCACGCCCCCCGTCCCTTCGCCCTCCTCTTCGTCGCAGCGAGCATAAGCGCCTGCGCCGGAAGTCTTCCGGAGGTCGAGCCCGTCGACATTCCCCGTCTCCAGCAGGCCATCTCCTCGTCCCCGGACGATACTGGACTACAGGTTCAGCTCGGGATGGCCCAGTTCAAGGCCGGCGACTTCGAGACCTCGCGCGCCACGCTGATGGCTGCGCGAGAGGCCGGAGACGAATCCGGTCCGATGTACCTGTACCTGGGTTTGGCCCAGGAAGAGTTGCAGGATTGGACCGCCGCCCGCGAGGCCTACAACCGTTACCTCGACGTCGGCGCATCGACGCCGGCCGTCGGTGAGGTCCGCAAGAGACTCACGTTGATCGGCCGTAATCTTCTCCGGGCTCAGGCGCAGCAGGCGCTCGCCCAAGAGCAGGAGATCACGGCCACGGCTGCCACGACGCCGAACTCGGTCGCGGTCATGCCCCTTCAGTTCAACTCGGACCGCGAAGATCTCGAGCCGCTCATCTACGCGCTCTCCGACATGATGATCACGGACTTCAAGATCTCGAACGCCCTCGTGGTGCTCGAGCGGGCCGAGGTTCAAACCCTGCTCGATGAGATGGCGCTCAACTCGGGCGGCTACGCCGACGCCGAGACCGGCGCTCGGGCCGGACGGATGCTCCGCGCGGAGCACGTCTTCCAGGGCGTGCTGACCACGCTGGGTGACGACCTCGAGACGATCGCGGACGTGCTGAACGTTCCGAACAGCTCCTCGGCCGGTCAGATCAACGAACAGGCCGTCCTCGAGCAGCTCTTCGACATGGAGAAGCAGCTCGTCATCCGTACGATGCGCGAAGTCCTCGGCATCGAACTCACGCCGGCCGAGGAGCAGCAGATCCTCGAGAACCGGATGAGCAACGTGCTCGCCTTCCTGGCGTACGGGCGCGGACTCCGTGAGCTCGACGACGGCAACTACGACGCGGCCCAAGCTGAGTTCCAGGCGGCGCTCGCGCTCGATCCCGACGCCTTCGCCGGCAACCCGACGATCAGCGCCGAGGTCGATGCACTCCTCGATGCGTCTGCGATCACGACCGACCAACTGGCGACGATCGCCTCTACGACCGGTGAGATCGGTGGAGGCCTCTTCGGCCCGCCATCGAACGGCACGACGGACGATCTGACGACGCTCGGCATCGCCGGGCAGATCCCGGTGGGTGCGGGATCGACCGACCCGAACCAGTCGGTCCCTGCTCCGCCGAACCCGACGCTGGGCGACCTGCTCAACAACGTCGATCCGGTGCCGACCGGCATCGATCTCGGACTCAACACGGGCGACCAGAGCCGCAACTCGACGCCTGGGCAGTCCAACCCGACGACCCGCGACCCCGTACCGGAGTCCGGCCCCAGCGGGGAGACGGTTCCGGGAGTCTCGACCGCTACGATCCGCATCGTGATTCGCCGGCCCGGAGGTGAGCAATGATCCGGCGCATCGGTGGGATCGGTCTTGCAGCCGCCCTGCTGGCGGCGCCTCTCTCGGGCCAGACGATGGTCGCCTCGGGCGTCGACTACTTGGGCTACTCGTTCGACAACGGGCTCGGCGCGGACGCCGCGCAGCTCTTGTTGATCCCGGTCGCCGCTCGCTTCCCGTTGTCGAACTCGGCGACGTTGGATGTCTTCGCGGCCTGGGCCGAGGGCAAGGTCGAGCAAAACAACACGCAGCTGACGCTCTCCGGCCCGGTCGACACTGGAGTGAAGCTGTCGCTCGCGGCGACGCCGTGGGCGATGGTGTCGGTGTCCGCCAACGTGCCGACCGGTCACGCCACCCATACGGCGGAGGAAGCGGTCGTCGCGTCGATTCTCTCGACGGACATCCTTTCTTTCCGTGAGACGAACTGGGGCACGGGTCTCGCCATTACGACGTCCGTCGCCACAGCCACCCGGGCCGGAGGCTTCGGTTTGGGTGTGGCCGCCGCGTACGCCGCGCGCTCGGGCTTCGAGCCCAGCGACGGCGTGGCCCTCGAGTACACGCCGGGCAACGAGGTCCGCATCCGAGCAGGCCTCGACCGGAACTTCGGCAACTCGACACTGACCGCCGGCGCCACCTTCGTGCAGTACTCCGAAGATCAGGTCGCCGAGGGTGGAGCCGCTGCTGCCAACCTCTTCCAGGCGGGCAACCGACTGCGCTTCGACGCGAGTCTCGCGTTTCGGGCAGGGTCGGGGGTGTGGACGATTTATGGGGCGGATCTGATCCGCTCCAACGGTGACCTCTTCGTCGACGTGCTCGACGGGGGTGGTGCCGTCGTCGGCACGACGTCCGTCATGACGGCAAAGCAGAACCTCCTCATCGGTGGCATCATCGGCTCCGTCGGGCTCGGTGGTGGTTTCGTCTTCCGGCCGCACGTCGACGTGAAGGTCCAGACCCGAGAAGAGGCCGACGGGTCGACCGCCGGTTCCGGCTGGATGCTCGCCGCGGGCGGAGACATTCCCTTCCGCGTCTTCGGATCGGAGTTCTTCCCGAAGGCACGTGTCTACTTCGGCGGAATCGAAGACCTGACTGGTGCCACGGTCAGCACCCTGGGAGCGGAGTTCAAAGGTACGCTACGACTCCACTTCTAGGCCGAGCGCTGCGGAGGCACCGAAGCCGGTGCAGATCGCTTAGGCACGAGGTACAATGGGCGTCCGACCGACAGGTCGGGCGCCCTTCTTCGTGCCCGACGCTCTTCACTCTCCCCCCAGGCTTCGATGTCCGGTATTCGACGTATCGCGATCAACACGGGAGGCGGTGACGCCCCCGGACTCAACGCGGTGATCCGCGCCATCGTGCTCACGGCCGAGCAGTACGGTTGGGAGGTGCTCGGCATCCGAGACAGTTACGACGGGCTCTTCGAAGAAGACGGCGTCGTGCCTCTCGATCGGAAAGCGGTGAGCGGGATCACCCACCTCGGCGGAACGATCCTCGGCACGACGAACCGCGGCAATCCGATGAAGTGGCCGAGGGTACACGACGACGGATCGGTGACGTACCAGGATCGCACCCAGGAGGTCGTGGACGCGTTCGCCGACCTGGGCGTCGACGCGGTGATCGCCATCGGAGGCGACGGCTCTCTCGCGATCGCGCATCATCTCGCCGAGAAGGGGCTCAAGGTGGTCGGCGTGCCCAAGACGATCGACAACGACTTGGCCGCGACGAATCTCACCTTCGGCTTCACCACCGCGGTCGAGACGGCCACGGACGCGCTCGGCAAGCTCCACTCCACGGCCGAAGCACACGAGCGCGTGATGGTGGTCGAGCTGATGGGGCGGACAGCAGGATGGCTCTCGCTGTACGCGGGAGTAGCCGGGACCGCAGACGTGGTGCTCATCCCAGAGATTCCCTACGACATGGACGTCGTCTGCGACAAAATCGAAGAGCGCTATCAGAGCGGGTCCGAGTTCGCGATCGTCGTCGTCGCAGAAGGCGCCTTCCCGAAGGGGGGCGAGCCTCTCTTCAAGCAGACGGCCGAGGGACAGAAGCGCCTCGGTGGCATGGCCAAGCGCGTGTCGGACGAGATCCACGAGAGGACCGGCCGTGAGACGAGGGAACTCGTGCTCGGCCACCTCCAACGTGGGGGCGGCCCGAACGCGTACGATCGGCTCCTCGCACTCCGTTTCGGGGCCGCAGCTGCGAAGCTCGTCGCCGAAGGGCGATTCGGTACGATGGTGGCCCTCGACCCTCCTCGCGTCTTGGCGGTTCCGCTCGCCGAGGCGATCGCCCACATCAAGAACGTCCCGCTCGATTCGGACGTCGTCAGCACGGCACGCGCCTTGGGCATCTGCCTGGGCGACTGAGCACAGACTTCACTCTTCACAGGACATCGCGACCCGTGACCACCGGACTCCCTCGTTCGACGCACCTTCTCGCCGCACTGGTTCTCGTCGGGGCCGGCGCCCCGGTTCAGGCTCAAACCGTCGCCGACTACGTGCCCGCCACCGTCTCCTCGCAGCAGTTCCCGCTCTCCATCCGCAGCATCATGCGGGCGGAGGAGAACGTCGGTCTCGCGCCCGCGCAGATCCGATGGAGTGACGACAGCGAAGACGTCTACTTCCAATGGCAGCCCGGCGGACAGCACTGGGATGCCGGCCGAGCCCCTTTCAGGGTCGGCGCGGATGGAGGTGAGCCGCAGCCGGTCGACGCGGGCGAGATGTGGCGGATTTCCCGTGGCCTGGCGGGGGGTGACCTATCCTCCGATCAGCGGTGGCGCGTGCAGTCGATCGAGGGGGATCTGTATCTCACGAACCGCCGGAACGGCGACGTTCGGCGGTTGACCCACACGCAGGACAGCGAGGGACAAGCGCTCTTCTCTTCGGACGATCAGCGCATCCTCTTTCGGCGAGGGGGAAGCCTGTTCAGCCTCGGTATCGAGGATGGCTCTCTGTCCGAGGTCGTCCGCGTGGCTGCCGGACCAGGTCCTTCCGACGACCCCGAGGCCGAGGG
The DNA here is from genome assembly GCA_039030015.1 of Gemmatimonadota bacterium. Classification (GTDB taxonomy): domain Bacteria; phylum Gemmatimonadota; class Gemmatimonadetes; order Longimicrobiales; family Gaopeijiaceae; genus UBA2589. Next base: position 55,522 of record JBCCEZ010000002.1, read on the forward strand.
GCACAAGGCGTTTCTGGAGGAGCAGCAGAGAGAGCTCTTCGAGCACATTCGTCGAGACGACCGTCGGGAGGCTCGAGCCGACTCGGCCCAGGATGCCCGAACGGATCGTGCACCGCGCACGGTCTACCTGAACCGAGGCGAGCGCGTCCAGAGCATCACCCCGACGCGGTCCGGAGACTACGTCCTCGTGCGAGCGACCACACCGTCCCAAGGGGCCGTTCAAACGATCGTGCCGGACTGGGTCACCCAGGACGGCTACACCCGTGACCTTACGGTCCGCACGAAGGTCGGCGACGCCCAGAGCCGAGCTCGCGTCGGGATCCTCACCGTCGAGACGGGCGAGACAACGTGGGTCGACGCGGCTCCCGAGGAGTACGAGAGCGACATGCCCGCTCGCGTCTTCAACACGGGCTGGAACGACGCGGGCACCACCGCCTTCGTCTTCACGGTCTCGTTCGACGACAAGGACCGGTGGATCTGGGCGGTCGACGCCGCCACGGGCGAGCAGACGCTGCTCGACCACCTGCGCGACGACGCGTGGGTCGCCGGCCCCTGCTTCAGCCAGTGCGTCGGCTTCCTCCCCGATTCGGACCGTGTCTACTTCGTCAGCGAGGAGAGCGGGTACGCACACCTCTACGCCGTGAACGCCGACGGCTCCGATCGGGCCGCCCTGACGTCGGGCGACTGGGAGGTCCTCTCGGTCTCGATGCCCGCCGACCGGTCGTACTTCTTCCTGCGTACGAACGAGGGGTCACCGTTCAACGAGCACATGTGGCGCATGGACTTCGACGGTTCCGACAAGGAGCAGCTGACCGAAGGCGAGGGTCGCTTCGTCGGCACCTTGTCGCCGAACGGTCGGCGGATGGCCGTTGTGCACGACATCGCGAATCACCCGCCGGAGCTCTATCTGGCGGACGCCGACGGATCGGACATGGAGCGCGTCACGACCACACCCACCGAGGAGTGGATGTCCTTCCCGTGGATCAAGCCGGAAATCGTGCACTTCCCCGCCGAAGATGGAACGATGGTGCCCGCTCGCATCTATCGCCCGTCCGACATGGGCGCCGAATCGCACGGTGGCGCGGTGATCTTCGTGCACGGCGCAGGGTACCTGCACAACATCCACAACTACTGGTCGTCGTACTACCGAGAGTACCAGTTCAACCAGTTCTTGGCGGCCAACGGCTACACCGTCCTCGACATCGACTACCGAGGCTCGGCCGGGTACGGTGCCGAGTGGCGGACCGCCATCTACCGCTGGATGGGCGGCAAGGATCTCTCCGATCAGGTGGACGGCGCACGCTACCTCGTCGAGAACGAGGGAGTCGACGCGGAGCGCGTCGGGTTGTACGGAGGTTCGTATGGCGGCTTCATCACACTGATGGGGCTCTTCACGGCCGATCGAACCTTCAAGTCGGGCGCGGCACTTCGCTCCGTAACGGACTGGGCCCACTACAATCACGGCTACACGAGTAGGATCCTGAACCTCCCGCACGAAGACGAAGAAGCGTACGAACAGTCGTCACCCATCTACTTCGCGGAGAACTTCAGACCCGACCAGCACCTCGTGATGCTGCACGGGATGATCGACACCAACGTGCACTTCTCCGACGTCGTACGCCTGGCTCAGCGCCTCATCGAGCTGGGGAAGGAGAACTGGGAGATGGCGGTCTTCCCCGTCGAGAATCACGGCTTCGTCGAGCCGTCGTCGTGGACGGATGAGTACCGCCGAATCTTCGAGCTGTTCGAGCGCACGCTCCGCGCACCCGATTGCACGCAGGACGGCGGCTTCTGCACGGTGCGCGGGGGTGCCGGGCGCTAAACTGCCGCCGCGTCGGTAGGCGCGAACAGCAGAGACGACGAGGACGCGAGGGCATCCAGCCCTCGCGTCCTTTCGTCGTCTAGCGTGTGGGGCTCTAGCCCTAGGCCGCCGACCTCAGCGCTGTAGCCGTGTCCGTTCGAGAGGCCCGAATGGCCGGGACGAGACCCGACACGAGGGCGACCACGGAGAGGATCACGATCATGACACCGAACGTGACGGGGTCCGTCGGCTCCACGCCGTAGAGTAGAGAGGAGATCATTCTCGTTCCGGCGATGGAAAAGAGCACACCGACGACGATCCCGATCGCCGTCAGCCCCATCGTCTGGCGCACGATGTTCATGCGTACGTCGTCCGCCGACTCACCGAGCGCCATGCGGATACCGATCTCCGGCACCCGCTCGGTCACCGAGTACGACAGGACACCGTAGATGCCGAGGCTCGCGAGAAGGAGCGCACTCGCGGCGAAGGCGATCAGAAGCTGCAGCGTGAACCGGCGCGGCGAGACGGAACGCTCGACGACCGAGTCCAGCGTACGGAAGTCCTCCGTGGGCATCTGGGCTTCGACCTGCCGGATTGCGTTGCCCACGGCCGCGGTCATGCTCTCCGGGGGCAGTGGGGAGCGTACCACCATGTCGACCGTCTGGAAGGCCCAGATTTGTCGCATGGGGAAGTAGATCTCGGGGTCGGCCTGAAGCTCCAAGCTCCGGTGCTTCACATTCGACACGACGCCCACGACTTCCGGCTCGCCGTACCACATCGAGATTCGTCGGCCGATCGCGTCACCCTCGAAGATCGTGCGGGCCGCTTCCTCGCTCACGACGATCACCGGCGGGGAGTCGCCGACATCAGTGGGAAGGATGTATCGACCTTCGAGCAGCTCGATCCCCATCGCTTCGAGATATCGATCGTCCACGACATGGGGGAAGAAGCCGTCGCCGCCGTTCTCCTCCGTGTACTCCTTATCGACGACCTGCGTACCCCACGTCCGGTTGGTCCCGAGAGGCAGCGCATCGACGAGGCCGACCGCCTCGACGCCCGGAACGGCCTCCACCGCTTCGACGACCTGGTCGAAGAAGGCGTTGATCTCGGGGAGCGTGTCGAATTCCTGCGAAGACGCCAGCTGCCAGGCGATCAGGTTCTCGGACTCGAAGCCTAGATCCACGTTCATGACCTCGGAGAAGCTCCGCACCACCAGTCCACCGAAGACGAGCAGAACGCACGCCATCGCCACCTCACTGATGACGAGGAGTTCGCGGAAGCGCCGTGCGCCCCGCGTGCCGCCCCCGCCCCGCGTGCTTCCACCGAGGGCGTCGGCCTCACCGGCCTCGGAGACTTGGAGCGCCGGGATGATGCCGACCCCGAGACCCGCGAGGACGGCGACGGAGATCGTGAAGGCGAGCGCCATGCCATCCACCGAGATCGCAGAGAGCATCGGGATCTCCAGCCCCTGACTCGTAGACACGAAGCGCGTCGCGGCCTGAGCGAGGAGAACGCCGACGAGCGCGCCGCTCATCGAGAGCAGAACGCTCTCCACGAGCAGCTGCCGAATGAGGCGGCCTCGCGTGGCTCCGAGCGTCCGTCGGACGGCCATCTCACGCTTACGCCGAGGACTCCGGGCGAGAAGCATGTTGGACAGATTCACGCACACGATCAGCATGACGAGCGCAGCGGCGGCGGCCAGGAGATACAACCCGGACCGGAAGGGTCGCGCGATCCGTTCCTGAAGTCCGCTCGTCCTGGCTCCGAGTCCCCAACGCTCGGGATCGGCCTGTTCGAGGGCTGCGACGACACTCTCGAGCTCGGACTGTGTCGTCTCGATCGTGGCCCCGTTCTGGAGGCGAGCCACCATCGTCGTCGTGTTACCCCAGTTGTCCGTCTCGTCCGCGATGGGCCACGGTAGAAGGAAGTCCACCTCGACCGTCGGTGTGAAGATCGACGCGAAGTCGAAGGTCGGGGGCAAGACGCCGACGACCGCGAAGGGCTCGTCGTTGAGGGTCAGAGAGCTGCCGACGATCGTCGGATCTTCGGCGAACCGTCGGACCCAGAACCCATGGGTGAGCAGGACAGCGGGCGGCCCGTCCACCAGGCCCTCTTCGTCCGTGAAGTTCCGGCCGACCTCGGGGGTCACACCCAAAACATCGAGGAGATTCGTCGTCACCGTCGCACCGACGAGGCGCTCCGGCTGACCCGACCCACTCAGGTTGAAGCTCTGCTGATCGAAGAACGCGTTGTAGCCGGCGATCCCGTCGAGCGACCGCACCTGCTCGCGGAAGTCGCGCACGTTCGACGTGCGGGACGTGATCCCCGAAAGCCCACCGGTCCCGTCCCCATTGTCGATGAAGATCAGCCGGGACGGCTCCTCGAACGGGAGCGGCTGAATCAGCAACGGGCTCATCACGCTGAAGACCGCGGTGCTCGCACCCACGCCCAGTCCGATGATCAGCGTCGCAAAAAGGAAGAATGCCCTGTCCCCGCGGATCGCACGCACCGCATACGAGGCATCCTGAAGTAGTCCATTCGTCGTCCACACGTCCCTCATCGTCCCTCTCCCTCGGGCCTCATGCCCGATCATCGGCCTCCCCAGGAGGCGTCCCATCCATGCACTCGCGCCAAGGGTCACGGCCTCTCGCCAGTACCACCGGCGAGCCGCCCGGCCACCCTTGGCCTCCACACGGTCCACATACTCTTCGTGTACGTCGCCCAGCACGGTCGCCGCATCGGCCGAAGGACCGAGCGACCAGCGCAGCAGCTTCGCCGCCAACGGCGGCGGCGCATCGTACGGGGCCTTCGTCACGCGATCTCCAAGCCATCGAAGAAGCGCATCAGCACGTCTCGCGAGTCGCGAGCAGCCTCCCGGCCCTCATCGGTGACCGATAGGCGCCGCATCGGGTGACCCCCGCGCTCCGGCGTACCGCTCGGCTCGACTTCCCACTCGATCAGACCCTTCGACGCGAGACGGTCGAGGGTGCGGTAGAGCGCGCCGCGCGTGACGGCGCGGCCGGAGTTGGCCTCTAGGTCCGCGCGAACTCGGTTCGCGTACGGCTCGTCGGCCTGACGGAGGATCGCGAGAAGAACGAGAAGCTCGAACTCACCGATGCGTGCCATGTGGATGCGCCTCGAAGAATACTCTGTATACCTCGCGTAGTATACATCGCATTCTTCGACGGCGTCTACCGCCGAAAGGTTGGAAGTGCTACTCCGGCTTTTCCGCCGTAAAGAGCACGGCCTTCACGCCGTACGCCTCGGCAGAGTTCTGTGTCGACTGGTGGCGGAAGCGGAAGCCAGGCACGATCGCGGACTTCACCCGCGCGAAGCCGGCCTCTTCGAGCAGCTCGAACATTTCTCCCTCCGGGAGAGCGCCTCCGATTCAGGACGCCCAAAGTTTGGGGTCGTTGACGATCGATTGCTTGAGCTGCTTGGCGCTGACGATGTCCGTGATCGAGATCCGTCCACCCGGCTTCAGCACGCGGAACAGCTCTCGGAACACCTGCCGCTTCTGGAACGAGAGGTTGATGACCCCGTTCGAGATGGCGACGTCCACGGTGTCGTCCGCGACCGGAATGTCCTCCATGCGTCCCTCTCGGCACTCGAGCTGGGTGCCGGACGATTCCGCGTTGGCGTTGGCCCGTCGGCACATCGCAGGGTTCATATCGACGCCGATCACGGAACCTGTCGGACCAACAGACCAGGCGGAGATGATCCCGTCGAGACCGGCTCCGCTCCCGAGGTCCAGGACGGTCATGCCCGACTTGAGGTAGCTGCGCTCGTGGGGATTCCCGACTCCAGCGAACGATGCGACCGCGCTTTCGGGCGCCTTGTCCAGCAGTGCCGTCGAATAGCCGAAGAGCTCGGCGGCTGCACGACCATGGTAGAAGTGGAAATCACCGTCGGGCTGTTCGGCGACCTCTTCGTACATACGAAGGATCTCGTCCTTCAGCGTCGCCTCGAGCGCCTCTTGCTCGTCTGCGACGCTACGCACCGTCGATTCCGTCATCGGTTCCGCTCCTCGTCCTGGTCGTTCCACAGGGGATACAGGACTTGGAGTGGAATCGGCTCATGGGTGTGCGGCCGCCCCGGGGCCGGGACGGCCGCGCGACCCCTATTCCGACCGCAGCGCCTCCACCGGGTCGACGCCCGTAGCACGCCGCGCGGGGAAGTACGCCGCCGACATCCCGACCAGAACGATCAGGGTCAAGACGGATCCGAAGACGACAGGATCTTGGGGGTCGACCTGGTACATCAAGAGCGCGACCACGCGCGTCACACCGAACGCGAGGACCAACCCGATCGCCAGCCCGATCCCGAGCTGCCCAGCCCCCTGCCGCGCCACGAGGCCGATCACGTCCCTGGACGCAGCCCCCAGGGCCATGCGGATGCCCATCTCCTGAGTCCGACGGCTCACCGCGAACGACAGCACCCCATAGAGCCCGACAGAAGCCATGAAGAGGGCCGCCAAACCGAAGACGATGAAGACTGTCCCGAACACCCCGAAGAACCAGATGGCTCGGTCGATCAACTCCGTCTGATCGAAGACCGCGTAGATGGGCAGATCCCCATCCACCCGGCGCACCGCCGCCCGGACGTCCCCGGTCAGCGCCGTACCGGACCCAGCCCGGGCGTTGGCTACGATCGTCATAAAGCGGGCATCGTTTTGACTGAGGGGGCGATAGAAGCCCGCAGGTTCGAACGCCTCACCCTGGATCTGGGGTCCGGCCATATGCAGGTCCGGGGCTACACCAACCACCGTGATCAACGGCAGCGTGTCGGAAACGCCCTCGCGGAAGCGACGTCCGATCGGATTCTGGCCGTCGAAATACCGGTCGACCATCGGTTGGTTGACGATCGCGACGTGCTCGGAGTCCAGGTCGTCCTGCTGGACGAAGTCCCGGCCCGCCTGCAGCCCCGTGCCGTACGCCGCGAAGAACCCGGGCGTCACCACCGCACGGTTCACCGACGGATAGTCCGCGTTCTCGTCGTACGTCTCCCCGTCGATCGCAATGTCCCACGTCGACGAACCGTTGTACGGAGCACGGTCGGTCAGCGCGACGGCCGAAGCCTCGCCCATGCCCCGCAACTCGAGCTGGAGGTCTTCGAAGAACTGTTGGCGAGCGGCTCGGTCCGGGTAGTCTGCAGGGAATAGACCGACCCGGGCAGTGAGCACGCTCTCGGTGTCGAATGGGTAATCGGCGTCTCCGAGCTGCACGATACTCTTGGTCATCAGACCCGCGCCCACGAGAAGGGCGACGCTTAGCGCGACTTCCGCCGTGACCAGGACCTTGCTCAAGCGACCGCCGTGCAGGCTCGACGACCCGCGAGACTCGTCCTTCAAGACCGAGTTCACGTCGGTCCGGGACATTTGGAACGCAGGTACGATTCCGGCGATGACGGCCGTGACCATGGATACACCGATCACGAAGAGCATGATCGGCAGATCGACCTCGAAGGTCATGAACCAGGGCCGACCGGTCCGACTCGGCGCGGTAACCGTATCGAACCAGCCAACCGCAACGTACGTGATGAGTACACCAATGACCGCACCGGCGAGTGCGAGAACCACAGCTTCGGCGAAGAAGGGCAGCATCACGCGCAGCCGACTTCCGCCCAAGGCGACCCGCACGCCAGCCTCCTTCGTACGCATCGCCGCTCGGGCCAACAGGAGGTTGGCCACGTTCGCACAAGCAACGAGGAGGACGCACAGGACGGCGAAGATCATCGCGCCGAACACCATGTTCAGCGTGGAGTCCATGTTCGCCTCCATCGGGGTGTAGATCTCGGCCCCGATGCCCTCGTTAACCTCCGGGTACTCGCGCTCGAGCTGCTGCGCGATCCCCGCCATTTCCAAGGAGGCCTGGTCCCGACTCACGTCGTCTCGTAGGCGGCCCCAGACGGACAGGTATCGCCCCTGGCCCCGCGCATTCGCGAGCGCGTCGTCCCGAAGCGGAACCCACACCTCGTTGTTGTCCGGAAAGAGGAAGCCCTCCGGCATCACGCCGATCACCGTCCCGGGTTCGCCATTGACCCGGACATCGGTCCCGATGATCGACCGATCACCCCCGAACTGATCACGCCAGGCCGCGTAGCCGAGGATGACGTTCGGGGCCGACCCGGGAACGTCTTCGCCTTCGGCGAACGCGCGACCGAGCAGCGGTTCGACGCCGAGCACCTGGAACGCATTCGCGGTCACGAACGCGCCATCGAACCGGATCGGCGACTCGGTGCCGGACACATTCACCGTGCCCTGGTACAGGCCGAGCAGACCCTCGAACGACGTCTGCCGCTCACGCCAGTCCAGGAAGTTCTGGATCGGGACCTGGCGGTTGAGCTGGTCCCGCTCGACGAGGGTCTCGTTCAGGACGTAGACCTGATCTGCGTCCGGGAGGTTCATGCCCCGGAAGTAGATCCCGTAGACCAAGCTGAACATGAACGAGCACAGCCCGATCCCGATCGCCAACACCACCACCGCCACCGCGGCTGACCCGGGCATTCTCATCAGCGACCGAGCCCCGAATCGCAGGTCTTTTAGGATCGCACCCATCTCCACATCCCTCCCCTTCGTGATCACATAGCCACCCGCGAGCCGGACAGCGTGCATCCAGTACCAGAGCCCGGGGGCCGCCCCGCCCCGTCGGACGTACTCCGCGAATTCCTCCCGTGCGTCCCCGAGAATGCTGTCGCCTACGACCCCGCTGGGGAGGACGAGCGCAAGCAACCGCTCGGCGAGCGCAGGAGGCTGCGCGTTCATGCCGGCCGTTCCCCGAGGATCGGGTCGAGCCCGTCCCAGAGTCGCATCAAGGCGTTGCGCGACGTCCGGAGGATCTCGACACCCATCGGAGTGACGGTGAAGAGTCGACGGGGGTGACCACCCCGGTCGGGTGTGGCAGCCTCCGTCGACCAGACCAGGTATCCTTTCGCCTCCATGCGCTCCAACGTCTTGTAGAGCGCACCCCGGGAGACGGATCGACCCGCGAGTCGGTCCAGTTCACGGATGATCGCAAGCGCGTAGGCGTGCTGCCCGAGTCGAAGGATGGCGAGCAGCACCATCTGCTCGAGCTCGGACGGGAAGAGTCGGTCGACCATGATACTCCGTGCGATGTCGTATTTGTCGACATCGATGTCGACAATGCTGACATCGGACCCGTACGGGCCCTCGACGACTCAGGTTTCGGACCCTGGGGTCAGCCCCCGCTGACCTCCGCCAAACGGCTCGCGGCGTTGTTGTGACTGGGGTCCAGCTCGAGCACCGCTCGGTATTGCTCTGCCGCCTGCTGAGGCCGACCGGTGTACCGATAGAACTCGCCCAGTTGGAAGACGGAGTTCGGGTCCGTCGGATAGCGCTCGGCGTTCAGCGAGAAAAGCTGCTGCGCGTCCCCGACCCGCCCCCCGGAAAGCCACGCGTACGCGAGGGTAATGGCACCGGTGCTGCTGTTCTCCCCGGCCCGCATCGCATGGTACGCGTCGTAGGCTCGGCGAAGCTGATCGGGATCTCCGCCGGCAGGGACCTCGGCCATCGCGTCAGCGATCGAAGCGAGTCGAATCTGGCGCAACGCCACGACCGACACCCCGATCCCGAGCCCCTGCCCGGAGCGGTGATCGTTGATCCAGAGCTCGTTGCCGCTTGGGCTGGCGCCGATGCCATTGGGTCGGGTGAACGTCGCCGAGAGCGCCGGGCCGTCATCACTTCCGGCCACGCCCGTGCCCGCCAGAGTCGTCACCGTTCCGTCGCGCTGTACGCGGTAGATCTGGTTACCCCGGAGCTTGGTCACGTAGAACGCACCGCGCGCGAAGGTGATGTGTCCATTGCCGCCCGCGCCCGGCACATCCGCAAAGACGGAGGCCGTTCCGTCCGACGTGATCTTAAGGATCTGGGTCGTATTGAACGACACGACGTACAGGTTTTCCTGATCGTCGAAGGTGATGCCGTTCGGGCACGCCATGAGCTCATGCGTCGCGAACTCGCTCACCTCCCGCTCGGGAGAGATCCGAGAGACGGTGTTCCCGCTGCAGTTCACGACAAAGAGCGATCCGTCCGGCGCCGCCGCGATGCCGACCGGCCCGTTCAGGCCCTCGTCGACCCACGTCTCGACCTCTCCTGTCCTGGAGATTCGCGAGAGGTAGTTCCCATTGAAGGACGACTGGTACAGATAGCCGCGGGGACCGATGGCGTTGCCCGACGCTCCGTACAGGCCGTCCGCAAATTTGACGAGGCTGCCATCGGCACCGTATCGCCACACCGCGTTTTGAAAGTCCGCGACGTACACGAAGCCGAGGGCGTCGACGGCGACTCCACCGACCGCACCGTAGCCGGCGATCGTATCGGTCACGTACGCCGTGGAGACGACATCGTTCGGGGCGTCCTGTCCCGACACAGCAACGGGGCCACACACGAGGAGCGCGGCAGCGGTGCGGCCGAGTGCGCGTAGTCCGATCATCCCTTTCTCACCTGGTTCGCGACGACATGGGCGGTTCGTATCCGCGTACAGGATACGCCCTCGCGCAACGCCCGTTTCACGCCGGAGAGCACGATGGAACGGAGCTCTCGCCTTGCGTCGCCGACACTACGCCTGGAGCTTCCGGGGCCCAGATCACCGAGCCTCTTCACCATGAACGAAGCCTCTCCCCCGGACCACGCTCACGACGCGGAGTCCCGGTTCCGGCGCACGCTCGTCCGCGTGCTCATTGTTCAGGTCGTCGCCCTCACGTTGTTGGGCGCGATCCAGGCACTCTACAACGTCTGACGGCCAAGAATGCACTGGATCAACTGGGTGATCGTCGTCGCGTACGTCTCGTACGTGGTGATCGACGGAATTCGGAAGTCGAAGGGAACCGACACGATCGCGGGGTACTTCGCCGCGAATAAGAGCCTCTCCTGGTGGGTCGTCGGCCTGTCGGTGATGGCCACGCAGCTCTCGGCCGTGACGATGATCGGTACGACCGGTCAGGGAGCGACGGACGGCCTGCGCTTCGTCCAGATCTACTTCGGGCTACCGCTCGCGATGGTGATCCTCGGGGTCACCATCGTCCCGATGCTCCACGGCTCCGGCGTCTTCACGGCGTACGAGTTCCTGGAGAGGCGGTTCGACTCGCGAACCCGATCTCTGACGGCCTTCCTGTTCCTGTTGTCCCGCGGCATGTCGGTCGGGACGATCATGGCCGCGCCTGGTGTCGTGTTCAGTGCAGTCTTCGGCATCCCGTTGGTCTGGGCGGTTACGTTGATCGGCGTACCGACCGTGATCTACACGATGATCGGTGGAGTCCAGGCGGTGGCGTGGGCCGACGTGAAACAGATGGTGCTCATCGTCGTGGCCTTGTTGGCCATCATGGTGGTGCTCATCCTGCAAATGCCGGTGAACCCGCACGAAGCGCTCACGATCGCAGGCTCCACCGGCCGCCTCCAGACCTTCGACTTCACCTTCAGCCTGACCGACCAATACACGTTCTGGTCCGGCCTGCTCGGGGGCACCTTCCTGATGCTCTCGTACTTCGGCACCGACCAGAGCCAGGTCCAACGGTACTTGGCCGCTCGGTCCGTCGACGAGGCGAAGAGCTCACTCCTCATGAGCGCGTACTGGAAGATCCCGCTCCAGGCCCTGGTCCTCCTCGTCGGGGTCGGCGTTTTCGTCTACTACCAGTTCGTCGCTCCTCCCCTGCTCTTCAACCCGGCGCACGAAGAAGCGGTCGTTGCGGAACGAGGTGCGGCGTACGAGGCGCTCCAGAGTGAATACTCCTCGGCCTTCACCCTGCGCGAAGCCGCCGCACTCGACGTCGCGGCCGCCGAGGGTGCGTCGGCCGACGCGGCCATGTCGGTCTTCCTCGAGCGCGAAGCCGACATGCAGGCGATCCGTGGTGAGGCTCTCGCCATGGCCGAGGAGGTGACCGGCGAAGCGTCCCGGGACGTGAACTACATCATCCCGCGGTTCGTCTTGTCCGAGCTTCCGATCGGACTCGCGGGCTTGTTCATCGCCGGCGTCATCGCGGCCGCGATGTCGAGCATCTCGTCCGAGTTGAACTCACTCGCCACGACCTCGGTGATCGACTTCTACCGACGTTGGGTCGAGCCGGATGCCGATGACGCGCACTACCTCAAGGTGTCGCGCATGGCGACCGCGTTCTGGGGGGTGTTCGCCTGCGTCGTTGCGGTCTACGCGGCGACTCTGGGCTCACTGATCGAGGTCGTGAACCGCTTCGGATCGTTCTTCTACGGTTCGATCCTCGGAGTCTTCCTCCTGGCCATGGTGCCGAGGGCGAAGGGCAACGGGGCACTCTTCGGGCTGATCGCCGGCATGACGGTGGTGGGCATCGTCGAATTCCGGACGGACATCGCCTACCTCTGGCTGAACGTCATCGGGGCCGCCGTGGTGATGACGGTTGGGCTGCTGCTCAGTGCTGGAGGTACGGCCGCAGACAGCGCGGAGGGCTAGTCCGCCCCGTCCGTCTCGACCTCGCTCCGTTCGGCGAGCTCCCTGAAGCGCTGCTCTACCTGACGGTGTGTGTCGGTCAACAGCACGATCGGGCCGTATAGACCGCGCACTCGGTCGATGTCGGGGCCTCGTGCCACCATCTGAGCGACGGCGTCGACGGCCTGGTCGCTCAGCCGCCGGTACACCTCGTGCGCTTCGTAGGCTCTCGATACGGCGATCAGCCACTCGTAGTCCAAGTATCGGGCCGCCTCGGACAGCTGAGCTGCTCTCCACGCCGCCGACGACACCTCGGCCAGCTCGAACTCGATCGACCCCTCCAACGCCGCCATCGTGCCGGCGTCGATCGCTTCGGACAGCTGAGCAGCCGTGCGGTCGAGAGCCTCACCGGTCCGCTCGAACTCGAGAAGGTTGGCTCGGATTTCGAGCTCCACCGCGGCTCGCGCCTCTGTGGCCCTCTCTCTCAGTTCACGCTCTTCGTTCCATCCCTCGAACCAGAGGGCCACGATGACCGCGAAGACGACCATGCCCACTTCCGCGGCGACGGAACCGACGCGCTTCATCATCGACCGCTCGCTCACTTCCCGACCCCGCGAACCTCGAGATTCCACCGCGAGACCCAACCCTCCAGCTCCGCCCGGAGCGTGTCGGTTGCGATCGGGAACCCAGCCCAGCTCTGGGCGACCTCGAAGTCCCTCGGCAGAGCGTCGCGGTCGACGGCGCCCGACACGGGCTCCCAGCGGGTGAGACGCTTCGCCTCCGTAGCAACTCCCGTCTCGCCGAGGTGGTCGACGAAGCGTGCCGCCGCGTCTCGCGCCGGGGTGCCGCGCATGATCGCCACGCCGAGCTCCAGCGTCGGCGTCCCACTCTCGGGCAGACGGTAGTACAACCACTCGTCTCCACTCGCCCGGGCCTCCTCAGCGGTCGCCCGCGGCAGGATGCCGAGGAGGGCCTCGCGCTGCTGTAAGGCATGAACGATGTCGGACGAATTCGATGCGTAGCGTTCGACCTGGGTGTCCAATCGGTCCAGCCAGTCGAAGCCGCGGTTGAGATCGTCGTCGTCTCGCAAAGCCTCCACGAGCATCGACCCCACGAAGACGGCCCCCTCCTCACTCTGGGACGGATCGAGCGCCCAGATCTCCTCGGCCCACCGATGGTGGAAGGTGTCGACCCAGTCCCTCGGGGCTCGCGTCAGGGTCAGCTCTTCTCGATTGAACGCGATGACGAAAGGGGTCACGAGCGTGACGTGCCAGAGGTCATCCGGCGCCGGTTCCCTGGAGCGTTCGGGCCATCGCGGTTCGTAGCCATCGAGATGACCGCTCGCACCGGCGCGGTCGAGGACTTCACCCGTCGCACCCCACCAGACGTCGAACGGCGGCCCGCCGTCCGCCTCGAGCTCCTGTAGGGAGGCGCGCGCTTCACCGTCGGAGAACCGGAGATCCACGTCGGGGTGTCGAGCCTCGAACGACTCCTCGACGACACTACGCAGCTCAGCCGGAAGAGTCGTCCTCACGACGAGCGTCGTCTCTCGTCCACTATCGCAGCCCGCGCACACCACGACCGCGGCCACGATCGGCCGTACCCCACGCATCATCGTCCGGCTTCGTACGCCTGCCAGTCGGCACCGTCGAGCGAGATCAGGTTCGCAAAGAGCCGGTACGCGCCGGGGACCTGGCCGGCCCACTGACGGAAGAAGGAGAGGGCGGAGTACACGAACACTCCGTCTCCCACGGAAGCGGCGAGGAGCGCGCCTTCACGGGCTGGCTCGCCCGGGTCGTTCAAGGACAGGAGCGGGACATATCCGTCGTCCCACTCGGACGCGAAGTACAGTCCGCGTTCTTGGACCCACCCGTCGAAGTCCGCGGCCGTGATCCGGTTCGGACCGGTGAAGACCGGCGCACTCGTATCGAGGAGTCGGACCTCTGCAGTCTCGTCCGAGACTCGAGGAGAACCACGGCCGACCTGTAGCTCCATCGGAGCCAGTCGCCCGAGTGGACCGCGGTTGTACTGCACGACGACGGTTCCGCCTCGTCGGGCGTAGTCCAGGAGTTGGCCGGAAGCAGCCTGCAAGTCCGGGCGTGTCTCGTACGCCCGCACACCGAGGACGATCGACGAGAATTCGTCGAAGTTCGCCTCGCGAACACGGGCTTCGTCCAAGAGCTCGACCTGCCCACCCATCTGACGGATCGCCTCGGGGCCCTGGTCGCCCGAGCCCATGATGTAGCCGACGCGTAGACCTTCTGCGACGGCGACCGGTACGACGGACACGGTCGCGATGGAGGGCTGATAGAGAGCCGCCCGCTCGATGTGCTCGTAGTCGATGAGCGAATACCCTTCGCTGTAGACCGCCCCCTCGTCTGTTCTCGCGGTCACCTCGAAGGCGTGTTCACCTGCGGCCACACCGGCGGAAGGGGTGATCTCGAAGGTGAGCGTCCGCTCGGCCCCGGAAGCCGCGAGCTCGAACTCCGCTCGCGCGGGTGACACCGACCAGCCGGCCGGCGCTGCAACTTCGATGGCTCCTGAGACGCCCTCGTCGCGCTCGCCACGCACGGCGACGGAGATCGTCCCGCTGCCCGTCCGAGCCTGGGGCCAGGTGACTCCGGCCGGCGTCACCTGAACGGAAACCGCAGGCACCACGAGCACAGCCTTGTCGAACTCTCCGAACGCGGGATCGACGTCGACGAAACGCCATTCGGCGGAGGTCGTGTACCGTGCCGCGTCGACCGACATGCCCTCGGGCGCCTCGTACGAGAAGCCGACTTCACCGCTCACCAGTGCTGGATCCCTCGGCAGGGACCAGAGCGCGGGGTCGTCGGGCCAACGGTACCGAGCGCCGTCGCGCTCCTCTTGCAGGTAGTAGAGACGTGTCGGATCGGCGTCCGCAGGGACGGAGACCTCGAACGTCCAGACCCCTAGAGCGCCAGGCGCCACACCGCCGTCGACCAGGCCGACCTCGGCGATCTCCCGCGCCGACCACCCCTCCGGAAGACTCAGTGACACATCGGGATCGGTGAGCGAATAACTCCCCCCGTTCCAGAGCATGGCCGAGACCTGGGTCGTCTGTCCGGGCACGAGGAGGTCGTCTTCGGAGCGGACCTGGAACGACACGCCCGTGGACGCCATCACAGCCCTCGTGGCGACGTCGTGCTTCTGCGCCAGGGCGAACTCGAGCTCTCGCTGGTCGCCGCTCGCCCGGTATGCGGCGCGTTCGAGGTCCGTGCGAGCCGACATGAGCAGCGGCGTGATCTCTTCCGGGTCGAGGCCCATCGACTCCCGCGCCTGTCGGACCGACGCGCGATAGGACTGCAGTGCGTCGACGACACGATCCCGCGCGGGTGCGGGGAGACCGTCCGCGAGACCGACGAGGGTCGTGTCCACCCCGGAGAAGATCTCCTGCCCTTGGTCCTCCACTCGGCTGTCCACGAGGATGATCCCGGTCATCCTGGGACCCGGAGGCTGGGCCGCACCCATGTCTTGTGATCGGTGTTGGGACCGACTCTCCATCGAGAGCTGCAAGAGGGACCGACCGAGTAGCGGATCGTGCACCCCGGTCTGGATGTCCAACGATCCGTCGTCGATCTCCGCGCCCTGCGGAAAGAAGCGTCGACGCGACGTCTGGTAGAGCTTCATGGGCGCCCAGGCGTCGACCCCTAGATCCAGCTGGTCGGGGAAGCGGCTCGGGTCGCCCGCCGCAGCGAACGCCTCACGCGAGATGATCCCAGCGGCCTGATGTTGCCCGTGCCCGTCCCGTGGCGTGCCGCTGAAGATCGAGACGATCACGTGAGGCCGATACGAGCGAATGACCCACACGACGTCCCGCAGCAGCTCCTCCCGCGGCCAGAACGACAGCGCTTCGTCTGCAGTCTTGGAGTAGCCGTAGTCGAAGGCTCGGGTGAAGAACTGACCACCCCCGTCCCGCTCTCGAGCCGCCAGCAGCTCCCCGGTCCGCACGATCCCCAAGCCTTCCCACAACTCGGGGCCGATGAGGTTCTGGCCTCCATCGCCGCGCGTCAGAGAGAGGTAGGCGGTCTCGGCACCGAGTCCACGGCCCATCGTGGTCAGGAAGCTCGTGTCTTCGTCGTCCGGGTGCGCGGCGATCATGAGCACGCGCTTCACGCCATCCATCTGACGGAGCAACAGCCCGGTGGCCACCGTCCCGGTGCCGTCGAGTCGCTGACCCGATACGGGCGCAGCCACGACAGCCGCCGCCAACAACCACAGTCCACGTCCGATCCAATGACGGGTCATGCCTACTCCACTCTTCGCACTCGATGGGGAACCGAGAAGATAGACCACCCTCGTACGGGTGACACCCGTGCGGAGATCCCCACGTGGTCAGCCGCGATCGCCGTCCCAGTTCAAGGCGAGGGCAGCCGGCGCCCGCGATCGGCCGACCCAGCCAGCCAGGGCGGCGAGCGTCAGGACGTACGGAACCATCAGGATGATCTGGTACGGAAGGTCGAGCCCGAGCGCCTGGAGGAAGAACTGGAAGGCGGACGCGGCGCCGAAGAAGAGCGCTGCGGCCAGCACCAAGAGAGGATTCCATCGACCGAGCACGACGACCGCGATCGCGATGAAGCCCCGCCCGGCGCTCATTCCCTCGGCGAATGTCCCCGCGTGGGCTAGCGCGAGGTGTGCACCCGCGATGCCGGCGAGTAGGCCGCCGAAGACGGTCGCCCCGAATCTCGTCAGGCGAACGCTGACCCCGGCGGCCCGAGCGGCATCGGGCGACTCACCAACCGCCCGAAGAGAGAGCCCGTGACGGGTGCGGAAGAGGTACCACCACAGGACGGGCGCCAGGGCGTACGCGAGGTACGCCGTCGGCGCTTGGTCGAACAACGGTGAGCCGATCAGAGGGAGCTGTTCGAGCCCGGGAACCCCCCAACTCCGGAGCGTCGGCAACGAGAGCTCCGCGCCGGTTGTGCCGAAGCGCGCCTGGTACATCGCCCCCGTCAGGCCGAGCCCCCCGATCGACACTGCGGTACCCGTGATGATCTGGTCCACGCCGAGTCCGATCGCGAACGCGGCGAACACGGCCGCGATGGCGACACCCGCGAGGGCACCCGACGCGACGCCCAACCCAGCCGACTCGAAGGCGAGCGCACCCAACGCGCCCCCCAGCGCCCCTGCGATGATCGAACCTTCCAGGCCGATGTTGATGACGCCGCTCCGCTCGGTCACCGTCTCGCCGAGGGCCGCCAACGCCAAGGGTGTCCCGAGGCGGACCGCGGCCTCCAGGAAGACGATCAGCTCGACATAGCTCATCGGCGCGCCTCCCGGTCCCGACGCACCCGGTCGAGCCCGAGCACGGCGAGGATCACGAGGGCTTCCACGACCCCGACCCACGCCGCTGGGATCCCCGCGTCACGCTGCATCGCGCCGGCACCTGCCTGCAGCGCGCCGAAGAAGACCCCGGTCAGCACGACGGCCCACGGGTGTAGGCCGGCCAAGAGCGCCACCGCGATCGCGGTGTAGCCCCAACCCGGGGACAGATTCTCGTACAAGGCGAAGGTGACGCCGGACACGTCGACCCCACCGGCGAGTCCGGCGATCCCTCCGGAGACGAGGAAGGCCAGCAAGACCGTGCGGTGGGTGTCGATCCGACCCGCGATACGGGCGGCCTCTGGGGCGGTCCCCGTCGCCCGCAGGCGGAAGCCGACGGCCGTGTGCCGCAGCATCCACGCGAGCGCGCCCGCGAGGACGAGGGCGATTCCGAAGCCCAGATGCAATCGGCTTCCCGGCACCAACGCCGGCAGCCGCGCCGCCTCCCCGATCGCATCGGACTGGGGGAAGACTCCGCGCGACTCCTGCATCGGCCCGTGGACCATCCAGGCCGCGAAGTGAATGCCGACGAAGTTCATGAGGATGGTCGTGATGACCTCTCCGACTCCGAAGCGGGAACGCATGACCGCGGGCAGGAGCGCCCACGCGGCTCCGGCGAGCACTGAAGACGAGAGGACGAGTGGGATGAGCACGACCGGGGGGAGACCGGCCCAGGAGAGCCCCACCCAGGTGGCGGCGATCGCCCCGACGTACAGCTGCCCCTCGGCTCCGATATTCCACACGCCCGCGCGAAAGGCGAGCGCCACCGCGAGACCCGTGAGGATGAGCGGGACGGAGCGGACGAGCGTGATGGAAAAGAAGACGCGACCACTCCCGACCGAGCCGCGAATGAGCGCCGCTCCGGCGGCGAGGGGATCGAAGCCGCCGAGCCACAAAAGGACCGAGCCCACCGCGCCGGTGAGGGCAACGGCGGCGAGTCCGATCAGGATCGGTCCGTACCGCCTACTCATGCGGACTCTCCGCCGAGCATGAGGGCACCGATCCCCTCCCTCGACCGCTCACTCGGGGCTACGGAGGCGAGTCGACCACGAGAGAGCACCATGATCCGCGTCGACAGCTCGATGATCTCGTCCAAGTCGGTGCTCAGCACGACGACTGCGACTCCCGACTCGGCCATGTCGATGAGTTGCGCACGCACGAATGCCGCGGCAGAGACGTCCAAGCCCCGGGTCGGGTTCTCGGCCACGAAGAGCTCCCGGGCCACCGCGGTCTCCCTACCGATCACCACACGCTGCTGGTTGCCGCCCGAGAGGGCCGCCACCGGGGACTTCGCGGACGACGCGACGATGCCGTAGGCGTCGATGATTCGGTTCGCTTCCGCCCCGACGTCGCGCCACCGGACTCGACTACCCAGTCGGAATGCGTCGGTCCGATGAAGAACGAGCGCGATGTTCTCGGCCACATCGAAGTCACCGATGAGCCCTTCGTGGATGCGATCCTGGGGCACGAAGCCGACGTCGGTGGGTGCTCGGACCGTGCCCGCGGACGGGTGCGCCAGACCCACGAGAAGATGGGCGAGTTCGCGCTGTCCATTCCCCTCGACCCCCGCGATCCCGACGACTTCTCCTGGCCACGCGTCGAGGGAGACCTCGTGAAGACGCGTCACGCCGTCGACGGTGAGCGACGCACCCTGAACCGACAGCACGGGCTCGTTCCCCGTTCGGTCCGGGGGAGACGGGGCCGAGATCGGGATCGCTTCATTCGATCCGACCATCGCTTCGACCAGATCGTCCGAAGCCACGGACGCCGCGTCGTCCGTCCGCACCGTCCGGCCATTTCTCAGTACCGTGACCCGATCCGAGATGGCCAAGACCTCGTCCAGCTTGTGTGCGACGAGCACGACCGAGGTGCCCGCACTCGCGAGCTCGCGCACGAGGTCGAACAAGCGCTCGACTTCTTGCGGGGTGAGCACCGCCGTCGGCTCGTCCAAGACGAGCACGGAGGGTTCACGAAGCAGCGCCTTAAGGATCTCGATGCGCTGTCGATCCCCGACCGAGAGCTCCGACACCATCGCGTCGAGTGGGACGGTCAGACCGGTGCGTTCCATGACCGCGACCGCGGCCGGCCGGACCGAAGCGGCCGTCCCCCGCCCGAGTGCGAGGTTCTCGATCGCCGTGAGCGCGGGCACGAGCGCGAAATGCTGATGGACGAGCGCGACTCCGTTCGCCCAAGCGTCCTTCGGCGAGCGCAGATCCACAGGTCGACCGTCGATCTCGATCCCACCGGCGTCGGCCCGAATCATCCCGCCGAGGATGCTCAGGAGGGTCGACTTTCCCGCCCCATTTGCCCCGAGGACGCCGTGCACCTCACCGGCGCGCACGTCCAGTCGAGCATCGTCGAGCGCGACGACGCGACCATACCGCTTGTGGATCCCGTGGAGCCGGACCCGAGGATCGGTCACGGCGTTCCGGTCTCGCCCTCGACGAAGGCCACCCGAGGTACCGAGAGCGTGCCCGCTCGGATCTGGGTTCGAGCTTCGTCGATGCGTTCGAGAACACCTTCGGGGAATCGATCGGCCAGCTCCGGATTCACCACGAAGTCCACGACCTCGTCGACCGCACCGGTATAGATGGCGGCTCCGCCCAACTCCCCCGCGCTCCACATGTCGGCCACGGCGTCGAATGCCTGCGGAATCCGAATCACCGCGCTCCCGAGAATCACGTCGGGTGCGACGTGGTTCTGGTCATTGTTCATGCCGATCGCCCAGACTGTGCGCCCTGCTTCCACGGCCTCACGCACCGCCTGGAAGATCGCGAAGGAGCCGGCATCGACGTTGTGAACGAGAACATCGACGCCGCGGTTCAGCTGAGCGACCGCGGCTTCCTTCGCCGCCCCGACATCGTCCCAGTCGCCCGTGAACGACTCCAAGATCTCGACGTCCGGGCGGACAGCCCGGGCACCCGCCTCGAAGGCTCGGAACGTCCCTTGGACGGGCGGAATCTCCACCCCACCCACCATGCCGATGATTCCGGACTCCGTCATCGCCGCCGCAGCCATGCCCGCGAGATAGGTGGCTTCTTCGAGGCGGAAGATCAGAGGCACGACGTTATCGGTGATCTGTCCGCCACCCGAGACGACGAAGGTCGTGTTCGGGAAGTCCGGCCCGGCACGCATCGCGGCGTCTTGGTACTCGAAGCCGTGGGCGAAGATCAGGTCGAAGCCGTCCGACGCGTACGCCAGGAAGGCCTCGTCGTATTCGGCGGGGGTCGCCGTCTGCTGATGGCTGATTTCCGCCTGACGACTCTCCTCGAGCAGGAGCATCCCTTCGTACGCACCCGCGTACCAGCCCGCATCGCTGACCGGACCGGATGTGAGCAGGGCGGCCCGGAGCGTGTCGTTCGAAGCCTCGGGCTCTCCGCCTGCGCACGCGGCGACAGCGGCGAGGACGGTCAGGATTGCAGCGCGTGATCGTAGCATGGGTCGCAAGAAGGCTCGTATTGTCGGAGGTTCGATGCGCCCGGTATGTTGCCGCGCGTTCCACCGCCCCCCGAGTCGGTACACGGATGTCGGCTCGTCGTTACCCTCCCCGGAGACGCCATGACTGAGCAGCGCGGCAACTGGACTTCCAGCGCCGGCTTCGTTCTCGCCGCCACAGGTAGCGCGATCGGACTCGGGAACCTGTGGAAGTTCCCCTTCATCACGTGGGAGAACAACGGCGGTGCGTTCGTTCTCATGTATCTCCTGTGCATCTTGGCGGTCGGCCTACCGATCATGATGGCCGAGTTGCTCATCGGTCGGTCGACGCAGAAGAGTGCCGTCGGGGCGCTGAAGGAAGCGGTCGGACCCGCATGGGGTTTCGTCGGACTATGGGGCGTGCTCTGCGGATTCACCCTCCTGAGCTACTACACGGTCATCGCGGGCTGGTCACTCTTCTACTTCGTCCAGACGATCGGGTGGACGACGGGTGGCTTCCCCGCCGATCTGCAGACCGGTGACCTGTTCGGGGAACAGGTCTCGAACGCCGGCCTCCAGCTCGTGATGTCGTTGGGCTTCAGCATCGCGACCGTGTCGGTCGTGTACTTCGGCGTGCAGAAGGGGATCGAGCGCATCGCGCGACTCTTCCTGCCCATCCTGTTCGCGATCCTCGTCCTGATGCTGATCAGTGCCTTGGGCATGGAAGGTTCCGGAGAGGCGATCGCCTTCGTCTTCCGCCCGAGCTTCAGCGAGCTCCACCCGGCAGGCATCCTGGAGGCGCTGGGCCACTCCTTCTTCACGCTGTCCCTCGGCATGGGCGCGATGATCACGTACGGGTCGTACATCGCGCGTGATCAGTCGATCGTGAAAGCCTCCGGGGTCATCGTCGCGCTCGACACGGTGATCGCCCTCGTGGCCTGCCTGATCATGTTCTCGGTCATCTTCTCGGTTGCCGGCATGGCCGAGCAGGTCGGCGGATCGACGGTCGGGATGCTCTTCATCTCGCTCCCGCAGCTCTTCTATACCGAGGTGCCGTTCGGGACCCTGCTCGGGCCGCTCTTCTACGTGCTCGTCGCGCTCGCAGCTCTGACCTCGACGATGTCGCTCCTCGAGGTCGTCACCTCGTACGTGATCGACGAACACGGGATCGCGCGACACAAGGCGACGATCATGTGCGGCGGAGCCGTCTTCGTCTTCACGATCTTCGCGGCGTTGTCCTTCTCGGATGTGCCCTTCCTCTCGACACTGTCCGTCTTCGAAGGGAAGACCGGGTGGTTCGAGACGGCCGACCACTTCGTGTCGAACTGGATGCTGCCCACGGGTGGCCTAGCCATCACCATCGCGGCGGGCTGGTTCATGACCCGCGAGAAGTCGGAGTCCGAGCTGGTGGACGACACGACCCCGGCGTGGTTCAGCTACGGAGCGTGGCGCTTCTTCATCCGCTTCGTGGCTCCGGCCGCGATCTCCGCGATCATCATCGCGGTGGCCGTCTTCGGCGTGGACTTCAGCTAGCGGCCGAGCTTCCGGTAGAGTGTCGACCGAGAGATCCCCAGCACGCGCGCCACGGCGGAAAGATTTCCGTCGTGGCGTCGCGTCAGGGCCTCGATCACCTCGCGCTCGATGTCGTGCAGTGACTGATCAGGCACGGCGTTCGCCCAATGCTCCGACTCCTCGGAGGGCGCTCGCGAACTCCTCGACTCGGACACCGGCGGGGCGACCTCCGGGAGCGTGGTGCGCACCGCTTCCGGAAGGTGTCGTGCCTCGATCATGGTGCCGCTGGAGAGAACGACGGCACGCTGAATGGCGTTCTGGAGCTCTCGCACATTCCCCGGCCACGAGTGGCGAAGGAGTTGGTCGAGCGCTCCCTCGCTCAGCGTGACCTCCCGACCCGCCTCCCGGCCGACATCGTGTGCGAAACGCGCCGCCAAGACCCCGATGTCTTCGCCCCGCTCTCGTAGCGGCGGTACTCGAAGGACGAGGACGGCGAGGCGGAAGTAGAGGTCCTCGCGAAAACGACCCTGGCGGACCTCTTCGCCCAGGTCACGATGCGTGGCCGCGAGCAGTCGGAAGTCGGAGTGGATCTCCTTGGTGCCGCCGACGCGCCGGAACCGTTGCTCTTGAAGAGCCCGTAGGAGTTTCGCTTGCAGCCCCGGCGACAGCTCCGCGATCTCATCGAGGAAGAGAGTCCCGTCGTGCGCTTGCTCGAAGAACCCCTGGCGGCGTTGGTGGGCACCGGTGAAGGCGCCGCGTTCATGACCGAAGAGCTCCGATTCTTGCAGCCCCTCCGGGATCGCGGAGCAATTCACCGCGACGAACGGCCCGCGAGCGCGGCCGCTCGCGTCGTGGAGGGCGCGGGCCACGAGCTCCTTGCCTGTCCCCGACTCGCCATGGATCAACACGGAGACGTCGGACGGCGCCGCGCGATCCATCTGCCGGAAGAGGTCGAGCATCGGGGCGCTCTGCCCGAGGATGTTCGCGTGCCCCCAGCCCTCCACGGAGCTCTCCAGTTGCGCGAGCCGCAGCTCGAGACTGGAACGTTCGACCGCGTTGCGGACGGTGGTGAGCAAGCGCTCTCTCGTTACCGGCTTGCGGAGGTACTCGAAGGCTCCGAGTCGGACGGCGGCGACCACCGGCTCTAACGCGTCGTCCACCGTCAGCATGATGATCGGTACCCGAGGACTTCGCTCCTTCAGGCGGGCGAGCACCTCGAGGCCGTTCATCCCGGGCAGACGGAGATCCAAGCACACCGCGTCGGGGATGGAAGCGGAGAGGCCGCGGAGGCACGACTCGCCATCGGGGAACTCCAACACGTCGTGCCCAGCCGCCCCGAGCCAGCGCGCCAGGATGGCACGCTGAGCGGGATCATCGTCCACGACCACGACGGTGCCCCTGAGGTTGTCCAAACGCGCTCCCGTCCGTTGCAACGGCTACATAGCCACCTTGCCGCCGACACGCACGCCGTAGTCCGTGTACGCGCCCCGGAATCCGAACAGTCCCAATTGTATCTCCTGGCCCGGCCGAATCCGAACGTTGAGATCGATCGAAGACGAAACTGCAGTGCCTCGGGTGGACCAGGTATGAACGACGGAGGCACGTGTCCTGATGGGTGAGGCGAGGCCCAGCCCTCCGACGAGCTGGATGGACGTTGCTCGTTGATCTCCGAAGTCCGTGCCTCGGAAGATCGTGAGGCCCGCGGATCGCCCGGTCGGCCAGACCCGCGTTCCGCCACCCCACACGATGACCTCGCGCCCACCGAGCGGCAGTGAGCCGCCGCGGACACCGCCGTTCAAGACCAGGCTACCGTTCGCCCACCACCCACCCTCCACGGTGGCCTGAGTGGCCTGCCCGGAGCCGCTACGGATCCGCGTCACCCCGGCCCCCAGATTCAGCCTCGATGTCACCTGCTCGCTGACCCCGACGCTAGCCGTCCCATCGTGCGGTGCGTCCGTGAGGCCACCCGGTTCACCGGCCCAGCTCTGAGCGGGTCGAGGAGACCAATGAAGCGACCCGTACACGACCCGCCGCACGGTGAGGCGATACCGGATCGCGATTCGCCCCCGCAGGCCCGGCGCCTCATCCTGGCTCGATCGAACCACGAACCACGAGGCCTCCCACCGCTTCGCCTCATGGAGTCGATCCAAGCCCGTCTTCGCTTCCTCATTGTCTGCATCGATCGCCAGGGCGCGCGAGAAGTGTTCGCGGGCGGCCGATGCGTCCAAGTCGGCCAGAGCCAGGTGGCCGAGCCCACTCCACACTTCGGCGTTGTCCTCACCGTCCGGCCCCGCGAGAGCGTCAGCGTAGAGCCGTGTTGCTTCGCCCACTCGCCCCGTCCAACGGAGGATCCGGGCGAGTCCGAGTTGCGCCGGGAGGAAATCGGGTTCGCCTCGTAGGGCCCGACGGTATCCGTTCTCGGCACCATCGAGGTCACCAGACCACAGATGTGTCACCGCAAGGTCGAGCCACAACCGATGAGCGTTCCGGACGTCGACGACCTCGAGGGCCGCCCGTACCAACGCCGCGGCCGCCTCCAATTCTCCAGCCTGTCGCCGCAGCGAACTAAGTAAGAGGGTCGGGTCGACCTCACGAGTGATGTCCGAGCCTGGCAGCGCTTCCAGGTGAGCCCGCGCCGCATCGGAGTCTCCGACTCTCATCGACTCGAGGGACGTTTCGAACGCTTCCATCACGCTGGGCTGCGCCCAGGCCGGAGAAGGCGACGCGAAGAGGGCAATCCAAACACAGGTCGAGACCACACGCCCCGGGTTCACGAAAGCACCCAGTGCCGCAGGACGAGGAGCGCAGAAAGGATGAATACGACCGCGAATTCCTTCACCCCGAGCGCGCGTTCTCCCGCCCGGTCCCGGTCGACTTCTTGGATGAACTTCAGGCGATGCTGCGCTACCGCGGCAGTGCGACTTTTCCGGTTTTCTCGGTCTTGTCCCATTTCATTTCTTGTCCTTTCAGTTCGGCCACGTAGGACGCGAACGTGATTGCACAGAGGAGTGGCCCGTACCCGGCCACGTAGAGGATGAGAGGGGCCGACCAGCCCACTCCCTTTCGCTTCTCCACCCACTTCGCCGCGTACGCGAAGGGCATGCAGAGGGCGAGCCAGGCGTACACGAAGAGGATCAAGGCCTGTACCTGGCCGCCCGTGAGGAACCACCCCCGACTCGCCATCAAGGCCGGAACGACTTCGGTGAATAGAGGCGGATAGACTGCGTACGCGATCACGAACAGGCTGATGATCCCCGGGAAGAGGAAGCCCTCAGCCCAGGCGCGACGCGCCGTGTACGTATCGATCAGGAAGGAGAACAGCGTCACGAACAGGTACGTGATCGCGTTCGTCACCCAGAGGAGGTTGAAGAGCTTCCACGACAGCGGGAAGTCGATGAAGTAGAGGATGACCAACCCTGAGGCCGCACCGATCATGATCAGCGGCATCAGGAAGAGCGTGAACCAGAGGAGGCCGAACACTCGACTTCCAAGAACGTGGTGGCGTTCCCGGTCGAACCAGAGATCGCGGAAGGCGCGCGTGAGCTGGACGTTGCCGCGTGCCCAGCGCAACCGCTGCTTCCACAGGCCGAGGATGTCCGCAGGCTCTTCCGCCCAGACTGTGGCAGTCCCGTCGAAGAGCGCCCGACGGCCGGCCAGCTGGGTCTTGAACGTTGTGAACGTGTCCTCGGCTAAAGAGGACGTATCGATCTGACCCCCGATGTCGATCAAACTCTCTCGAGAGTGGAGCTGAGCGCCTCCGGCTAGGCAGGCGAGGCCGCCGAGCACGTTCTGGGCCCGACGGGCCGCAGCCTGAGCGGTGATGTACTCGAAGGCGATGAAGCGGGTCATGTAGTTGCCAGGGACGCTTCCCTCTTTGATGTACGCAGTCACGGCGCCTACGCCGGGGTCCGAGAGGTGACGGGCCATCTTCCGGAGCGCGTCTTCCTCGAACAGCACGTCCGCATCCATGATCAGAACGGCTTCGCACCAGTCGCCGTCGAGGATGATCCGGAGGCCATGGTTGAGCGTGTGGGCCTTACCCTCCCCTCCCTTTTCGCGGCGCAGGTGAACGACCTGACCCGGATACTCCAGCTCCTTGGCCTTCAGGACATCCGGCGTGTCGTCGGTCGAGGCGTCGTCGACGACGTAGACTCGCAGCGAATCCGCGGGATAGTCCATGGCGACCAGTCGATCCACGGTCGCGCCGATCACCGCTCCTTCGTTCCAAGCGGGGACCACGATCGCCGTACGCGGCGAGTACTCTGCCGCCGCATCGAGGTGATCATGCCGGCGATGGAGGCCGATCAGCGAAAACTGGAACGCCGAGGCCAGCATGGGAGCGGCACCGAGCAAGACCAGTGCGGTCAGAAAGACCTTGAACGCGAGAAGCACGATCTCGTCACCCGCGCGGAGACACTGCGCAGAGATGGGAGATCGTCCGACGTACGAAATCGTAGCGGCCAATCGCTCCAGGTTCGTGGGCATCCGTGCTCGCCACGATCGGAACGCCGATCTCGTAGAAGACACGCGCCACGGCAGGGCTCGGGCACATCCATCGCTCGCTGAGCTCGAGTGTCGCCCCCGAACGAAGGGCGGCCTCCGCCAACTCCGACACGAGGTCCTCCGGCACATCCTCTTCGCTCACTCCGAGCTTGGGAAGGAGGCTGAAGAGGTGCGCAATCAAGGAGCCGGGGTGTCGCTGCAGCGCCTCCACCGTACCCGCCACCAGCATTCGGACCAAAACACCGGGGGAGACGATCCCCGCAGTGACCGCCGCACGGGCATCCGCCGGGTGAATCGGGCCGCCCGGCCCGGGGAGTTGGTGATCCGCGATGACGATCCGGTCCACCCCCTCGACGTCACGTGGTAGATCCAACGTGCCATCCAAGTCCAAGATCTTGGCCTCAATGCCGCACGTGAGGGTCAGCGGGTGCCGGTTCCTGAGTCGACGGACTTCATGCACGTAGGACTGGACCCATCGCGTGTCGCGGCGGACGTGCTCGACGAAGCCAAGGAGCCCGACGCCTCGTTGTGCCGCGGCGCACACGTTGTCTTCCAGTGAGCCGGAGCCATCCGACACGGTCGAGTGCACGTGGTGGTCCTCCCGGAGCAAACGCGTCGGATCCATCTCGGGGCCTCCATCGAGTGAGTGCAACGTGCCGACCCTAAGCGCAACAGCCGTGCCTCCCGAGCAATAGCAACCGTAGTACGCTGCCCTGCAACAGCTTACGAGATTCAGGCTTCGCGCTTCGCTCGTCTGGCCACGTCTCGTATCAGAACATATCGGACAAAATGTCTATTGTAGTGTTCCGTTTCGGGACAAAGTGTATTGTTTCGACACATCAACACAGAAGATCAAGAACGACTGCAGACCACTCAAGCACTTTGCTATCAACACCTTAGCACACGTGGCACTGGAGTTGCTCTTCCCCCTGGGCAGCAACACACGGCTCGAACGAGGGAGAACGCCATGAACGCCACGCTGCAGGCCATCCACGGCCGAGACGACGCGCTCTACCGCTGCGACGGCGAGGACGTGAAGAACCTGCTCCTCATCGAAGACGATCCGCTTCAGGCCGCAGCGATGCAGCGCTGGTTAGAGGCACTCGGGAACGTCGCCGTGACTGTGGCCGATACTGGCTACACGGCCGAAGCACACCTCAAGTCGGACGTAGAGTGGGGCACCGTGGTGACCGACATCGACCTGCCCGGCATGAACGGCCTCGAGATCCTCGAACTCTGCAAGGGCTACCACCCCCGAACACCCGTCATGCTGGTCACCGCACATCGCCGATTCGACTACGCGGTCGACGCGCTACGGGGCGAGGCGGACGACCTCCTCGTGAAGCCGGTGGACCGCGATCAACTCCAGATCAGGGTGCGGTCCCTACTCGCCAACTACGATCTGAATCCTGAGGTGAGAACCGCCCGTCGCGTTCTTGCGATTGGAGCCCATCCCGACGATGTCGAGATCGGGTGCGCGGGTGCCCTGCTGAACCACGCCGTGAAAGGCGATCGCGTCACAATCCTGACGCTGACAGGTGGGGAAGCCGGGGGACGGGCCGAGCTCCGCGCGATCGAAGCCCGAGAGGCGGCCGACCGGATCGGGGCCGAGCTGAGGCTACTGAACCTCCCCGATCGTGAACTGACCGCCGGGGCGGACACGATTTCGGCGATCGAACACGTCATCGCCGACTTCGACCCCGACATCATCTATACCCACTCGCTCCACGATGCCCATCAGGACCACCGGGCCGTGCATCGAGCAACGATCGTCGCTGCTCGGGGGATTCCAACGCTCTACTGCTATCAGGCACCGTCGGCCACGGTCGACTTCCGACCGAATCACTTCGAGAACATCGCCCGCCAACTCCCGATGAAGCTCGAGCTGATGCAGCTGTACGCGACCCAGGTTGGCAAACGCCCCTACATGAGCGACGCCCAGATCACGGCGAACGCCGAATACTGGGGCCGGTTCGCAGACTACAAACTCGTCGAGCCCTTCGAGGTCGTTCGGCGTTCAGCCTAAGGAGGCTATCATGCCCACTCGCCAACTTCACCACCCGCTCCGGGTCCTTGTAACGGGTGCCGGTGGCCCGGCCGGCCTTGGACTGATCCGCCAATACCAGGACGCGCGTCACGAGGTCTACGCCGTGGACATGGATCCGCGGGCCGCGGGCCTACACCTCGTGCCCGATGAACAGCGGGCTCTCGTTCCGGCTGGATCTCATCGACACTTCGGTGCCCGTCTCTACGCACTCTGCGAGGAGTGGGGGATCGACGTCTTGGTGCCCACCGTCGATGTGGAACTGACCGCGGTCGCAAGACGGCGGACCAACTTCAGTCGAATCGGCACGCGCTGCGTCTTGGCACTCGACGAGACGTTGGCCACGTCTCTCGACAAAGTGGCTCTCGCAGAAACGTGCCGCTCGAAGGTGCCGGTGCCACGCACCGAAGCACTCCTGGAGTCCTTCGACCTGAGTCGATGGCAATTCCCGTTCGTCGCAAAGCCACGGTCTGGTAGCGGTGGACGCGGAGTGCGGATCATCCGGTCACCCACCGACTTCCGAGGGATACCCCTCGACGGCTCGTACCTGGTCCAGGAGTACCTCCCCGGAGAGGAGTACAGCGTCGACGTCTTCGCGGACCAGAACGGCCAAGTCCGAGCGACGGTACCCCGGGTCCGACTGAAGGTCGATTCGGGAGTCGCGGTAGCCGCCAAGACCGTCCACGATCCGCAGATAGAGAAGTACGCGCGGGCAGTGGCCCACGTGCTTCGTCTTCGCTTCGTCGCGAACATCCAATTCAAGAGATCGACGTCGGGCGTGCCGACACTATTGGAAGTGAACCCCCGCTTTCCGGGCACCATGGCCATCACCGTCGCTTCGGGAGTGAACATGCCGGCACTCGCGATCCAAGCCGCCACCGGATTCACCCTTTGGCGGGACGAATACCCGTTCGAAGAGATCGCTATGGTCCGCTACCTGGACGACCTGGTCGTCCCGGCCACGGCGTTCGACGCATCCGAGCGAGAGGATGAACCCCTCGTGCGCGGAGCCGCGTCGTGACGAACGAATCGCACGCCGCCATCAGCTCGAACGCCGGCCTGGTCGGGGCACTTCTCGAGAGCCTTCAGTCGGCGGTCCTCGTCGAGGACGAGGCTCGTCGGGTGGCGCTCGCCAACCCCCGCTTCTGTCGCATGTTCGGCCTCCCCCTGACACCGGCCGAGCTCGTAGGGGCAGACTGCACCGAGATGGCACGTGCGGCAGCTCCCGCGTTCGTTTCACCCGAAGCGTTCCTGGCCCGCCTCGACGAGATCCTGGCGGCCGGCGTCGCTGTCGAGGGCGAAGAGATTCGCATGACGGACGGACGGATCCTCGTCAGGGACTTCGTGCCGATCCGAGTCGGCGGCCGCCCCACAGGACGGCTGTGGCAGTACCGCGACATCTCTGACATCCGGGCTGGGGAAGCCCTCAGCCGGGCCATCATCGACACCGCCCTCGACGCGATCATCACGATCGACCACCGGGGGCGGATCGTCGAGTTCAACGCCGCGGCAGAGCAGATCTTCGGACACCAGAGACAAGATGTGCTGGGCAAGACGATGGGCGACGTCATCGTACCACCGCACCTCCGGGAGGCCCACGCAGCGGGAATGAAGCGCTACCTGGGATCGCGAGACTCGCGCATCCTCGGCCAACGCCTGGAGCTCACCGCGGTCCGGGCCGACGGCACCGAGTTCCCCGTCGAACTCACCGTAAACCGGATCCCCGACTCAGAGCCGCCGGTCTTCACAGGCTTCATCCGAGACATCACCGCGGCGAAGAGCCACGAGGCGGAACTCGAGGCCGCCAAGAACACCGCGGAGGAAGCGAGTCGGGCGAAGTCGGACTTCCTGGCGACGATGAGTCATGAGATCAGGACGCCGATGAACGCGATTCTCGGCATGACCGAGCTCGCATTGGACCTCGCCGAGGTAGACGATCAGCGGACCCTCCTGGGTTCCGTACAATCCAACGCGGACTCACTTCTGAACGTCATCAACGATGTCCTGGACCTGTCCAAGATCGAGTCAGGAACGCTGGACATCTCCCGAGAGGCCTTCAGCGTGGCGGAGGTGACCGAGAGCGTCGTCGAGGCGCTCGCGGTCCGAGCGTTCGAAAAGGGAGTCGAGGTCACGTGTGCCGTTCAACCCGAGCTCCAACGTCAGGTCGAAGGTGATCCTCACCGGCTGCGACAGGTGTTGGTGAATCTCGTGGGGAACGCAGTGAAGTT
The DNA here is from genome assembly GCA_039030015.1 of Gemmatimonadota bacterium. Lineage (GTDB taxonomy): Bacteria > Gemmatimonadota > Gemmatimonadetes > Longimicrobiales > Gaopeijiaceae > UBA2589. The sequence goes on from JBCCEZ010000002.1 coordinate 86,782, forward strand.
CACCGATGCGGGAGAGGTCGAGGTCTTGGCGCAGGTGGTCGCGTCGGACCGGGTTCGGTTCACGGTCCGCGACACGGGGATCGGCATCTCCGAGGAACACCTGCCCCGGGTCTTCGAACCGTTCGTCCAGTCGCGCTCGGCCGATTCGAGACGGCGGGGCGGGACCGGTTTGGGTCTCGGGATTTGCAGATCACTCGCCGACCTCATGAACGGCACGCTCTCGGCGACGAGCGTGCTCGGATTGGGCAGCGAGTTTCGATTCGAGGTGCCTTTGGAGTGGGCTGCTTCAGATGGCGTGGAGCCACCCGACCTCGGAGGTGAACAAGAGATCCTCGTCGTTACACCCAATCCCACCCTCGCCCGCGCCGTGATGGTGTCACTTGGCGAAGGATCCTCCGTCCGAAGGACCGCGGTGGAGGAGCTCCCCGAAGCCCTCCAAGGCGCCCGCCGCGACCCCGTGGTCCTGGCCGATCACAGGCTGGGGCTGACCGCGTTGTCGGAGGTCGCTCGAGCCGCCTCGGCACACTCCGACCGCTCGGAACTCACCGTGTTGGTCCCTCCGGGACCGGTTCGGCCTTGGCAGGTCGATGGTCCCCCAACCACTCGCTACGTATCGAAGCCGCTCACCTTGGCCAAGCTGGTCGACACTCTGACCCCGTGGTCGGCCGACGACGAGGACCAGCCCTCGTTTCCGCCCGTTGCGGGGCAAGTCGGGGTGGGCGTACGGCTCCTCATGGTCGAGGACAATCCCGAAAACCAGGCGTACGCTCGCCGGGTCTTGGAGAGCTCCGGCTACGCGGTCGACATCGCGGACGACGGCGTCGAGGGTGCGCGCATGGCGCAGGACTCCGCCTACGACCTCATCATCGCAGATCTCGACATGCCGCGGATGGACGGGTTCGAAATGACGGAGACCATCCACGGCCTCCTAGGCGACGCAGCACCACCCATCATCGCCTTTTCGGCGCATGTGGTCGAAGGGTATCGCGAGCGGTGCATGGAAGCCGGAATGACGGACTTCTTGGCCAAGCCGGCGCGTCCTGGGGAGATCCTCGCCACGGTAGCCCGCGCCCTTCGACCCTCCAGGGTGCTCGTGGCGGACGATAGCCCCGAGGCTCGTCAGCTCGCTGTTCGCTTCCTGGAGGCAGAAGGCATCCAGGTCATCGAAGCCGGCAACGGAGCAGAGGCGATCGACCTCGTCAGAGCGGGCGGGGTCGGCCTGATCGTCCTCGACATGAACATGCCCGAGCTGGACGGCTACGACGTCGCACGCCATATACGCGCCCTGGCCGGCTACTCCTCGCTACCCATCCTCGCGACGACGAGTTGGGTCGGTCCCGAAGAGGAACGACGCTGCCTCGACGCCGGGTGCAGTCACTACGTCCCGAAACCGCTCCGACGCGACGACTTCGTAGGCACCGTTCTGGACCTTCTTTCACATCGACCCGCAGTCCCACGAGAGTCCGCGGTCCTCCAAATCGATCCTACGATCGCCGACCTGATCCCCGGGTACATGGACGCTTGCCGCAGGCACGTGGCAACGATGAGCGAACACCTCCGACGCCGACAGCTGGAGCCGATCCGAGTGATCGGGCATCAGCTCGCGGGTTCGGGCGCGCCGTACGGCTTCGCTCGCATCACGGAGATCGGGCGCTCGATCGAGCGTGATGCCGAGGCAGGCGGACCCGACGCCGTGCGACGGTGGATCCAGGAGCTCGAGACGTACCTCGCGGAGGTTGAGTGGGAGATCTCCAGCTCCGGCTAGACACCCGAGAGGCGGGGTGGACCCCTTCGGTCCAACCCGCCTCCGGACGACTGCTCTAGTTGATCACTGGCGGAAGCCTCCGCACCACCACGACCGGGACTCCGAATTCGTCTTCCTCGACGAACGCCGCCATTCCGTCGGGTCCGAAGGCGTCGGGCACACCGGCCTCAGCGGGCAGCGTGCCTACGTATTGCCCTTCGGAGGTCAGGACGTCGATCGGTCCTTCCTCCGCCAGCCCTTCGCCACGCCGCTGCACCCAGAGTTTCCCGGTCCAGCTCGCGTCGAGGCTGTTCACCACCGGTAGCTCGGGATAGAAGCGCATCTGAGCGATTTGACCCTCTTGGATCTGGCGGATCGCATCGGGGCTGATCGACTGCGCTCCACCCCCGCTCCCGTCGTTGACCATCATTCGCATCTGTGGTCCGCCGCCGGCCAACAGCTCCTCGAGCCGGCGCTCCTTCTCTTCCTCCTCCATCCGATCCGTCACCCGACGCGCCTCGAACGGCCGGCGCATGACCCGCGACACCCCGTTTCCACCGGCCACCTTGATGGCGTAGGCGGTCGAATCGGAGAAGGCGATCGTCCCGTCCGGAAGCGTCGCCGTGAGCAAGCGTGGCTCCCAGGTACGAGGCATCGCACCGGCCATGTTGATGCGCACGCCGCCGCCTTCCAGCGTGGTTTCTCCCGTCGCTTCAGCCGGCGGTGGCATCCACCCCTCGGCGAGCGTCGACACCTCTACGGCATCACCCTCGAGCGAGATCAGCTCGACGGGGCGAGTCGTCGCGAGCTCCGGTGCGTCCCCGCCCCGGCTCACCATCGCCTGAACACTACCACCCCCCGCTTGGACGACCGCGTTCCCGCCGGGGTAAGGATCGAGGCTCCCGACCCTGATCACTCCACCGCTCAAGTCCATCGCGACCATGCGCTCGAACTCGCCCGTCGGGTCGAAGAGCTGGTACGAGCGATGCCCCATGTCGAGCACGATCGCCCGACCCTCGCGACTTACGGTGAACGACAGCGCCATCCGGAACTCGCCGGGGCCCTCGCCAGGACCACCGATCGTCCGGACATAGTTCCCGTCACGGTCGATGACGGTGATCAACGAAGCCTGCCGGTCCATGAGATACAGGTTCCCGTCGGCGTCGAAGGCCGCTCCGGCGATCTCCCCGAAGGTCTCCCACACGTCACCGTCGAAAGAACCGACTCGATAGACCTCCTCGAAATCCGCCTGAATGGCACGATCTGCCGCGGGCAGATCGATCACCTCCTGAGCCCCCAATCCCGCCGCGTAGGCCATCGCCATCCATACACCGGCACCCACACGGGCCCGTTTGGTCATACCCAACAACGCACGCCTCACAACAACCTCCATGACATGGAATCACACCGTGTATCTTCTACGACAGCTGTAGAAGTTCTGAACTACACGTGTAGATCAACGTGGGGCCCCGGAAGGTTGCCTCGGCTGTGCGCGGCCTCTGGACCTTGCCACGGAGCGCTCCCCGATCACCTTTCAGATAGGCGCTTCGTTCCACAGAGAGGCGCGTCGGGGCCGGGCCCCGAGAAGCGTCGTCGCGACCACGCGGCGGCGCTGATTCTTCCAAGGACGCAGATGATCAAAGACCTCCTCGACCGGCAGATCGAAAAACGCCCTACGACGATGACGTTCGACGGGCGCATCCTGTACCTCCTCGACGACACGGAGCGCTTGAAGGCTCAGCTCTACGAGGGCGCGGACATCGAGCTGACGGACGAGTTGAGGGAAAACCTCCGCGACCAGATCTCGACGGACGAGATCACGCCGGCGTACATCTGCTTCTTCTACGACGAGACGTTGGGGGACTTCCCCTACCTCGGGCTTCGCACGACGGACCAAAGCTCCGGCTCCACGGACTATCCGGTGGAGCGCGACGCCGTCCGCAACGGAGGCTTCGTCTGCTCGGTGGCCGGGAAGCGTCGTGGGAAGGGCAGCAGTCGCGAGGCGAGCCCGTATGCCGAGCTCCATGCAGGCATCAAGGTCGTGGTCGCCGAGAGCATCGAGCGCATCTACAACGAGAACTGCCAAAACCTCGGCGTTCTGACCACGAACGACTTCTCGATCATCGAGCGAATCAAAGCTGGTGAAGAGATCCAACTCTCGGAGTTCACCGAGGGTAAGGACGAGATCACCCGCCAAATCATCGAATACGGCGGGTTGTTCGAGTTCAACGTCGCTCGCCTCCAGGGCAAGGTCTCGATCCCCCGCACGGCCTCGCAGGGCGGTGTCACGGGGGGCGGTGCCATGACGATGGAGGCTCCGCCCGCCGATCGGCCGATGACGCTCGCCGAGAAGATCTTCGCGCGACACCTCGTCACCGACGCCACGAAGGGCGAGACCGGGGTGAAGTGGGTCCAACCCGGGGACGCCGGCTTCTTCCGGACCGACATCCGGTTCAGCCACGAGTACGTCACCCCGATGGCATCGATCTTCTTCGAGGACAAGGTCGGGAAGAACGCGAAGGTCGTGGACCCGGAATCGATCCTCTTCTTCCGAGACCACCTCACCTACCTCGACAAGGTGATGAGCCAGGAGCGGATCGAGCAGGGGCTCCTCGACGTCGCGAACGAACTCGAGGTCAAACAGCGCACCTTCGCCGAAAAGCAGGGCGTAAAGCTGTATGGAGAGCAGATGGGGCACCGCCTCGGCTCTCAGGCCATTTGCCACTCGAAGATCCTGGAGGAGTACGCCGAACCCGGCATGCTCATCATCGGGACGGACTCGCACACGCCACACGCGGGCGCGATCGGCGCGGTAGCGTTCGGGGTCGGGACCACGGCGATCTTCAATTCCTGGATCACTAAGGACGTGCGCGTGAAGGTGCCACAGTCCTTCAAGGTGGTGATCTCCGGTGAGCCCGCGCCGAACGTGACGGCCAAGGACTACATGCTCGAGATCCTCCGCCACCCGTACATCAAGGACGGCGAGGCGATCGGTCAGATCATCGAGTACGCCGGCCCTGCGGTCGAAGCGCTGTCGGTGGACGAACGTGCGACGATGGCCAACATGGCGGCCGAGGTCGGTGCCTTCACCGGCATCATCGCAGCCGACGAGAAGTCGGTGGAGTTCATGGTGAACGAGCGAGGCATGGATCGCGATCGCGCCGAATCACTGATCGAGGGCATGCAATCGGACCCCGGGGCCGAGTACGTGAAGATCATCGAGATCGACGCGTCGACGATCCGGCCCATGGCCGCTCTACCGAACGACCCGGGCAACGGTGTGTTCATCGACGAGCTCGGCGACGACCCGATCCGGATCGACATCGCCTATGCAGGGTCCTGCACGGCCGGAAAGAAGGAAGACATGGACATGTACGCCCGTGTCTTCGCCGAGGCCGATGCGCAGGGCCTCCGCGTGCACCCCGACGTGAAAGCCTTCATTCAGTGCGGCTCGATCGAAGTCCGTGAGTACTGCAGGGAGCAAGGGTACCTCGACCTCTTCGAGAAGATGGGCGCCGAGTTCATCGAGCCTGGATGTGGTGCGTGCATCGCGGCCGGTCCGGGGGTCACGAGTTCCCCCGATGAGGTGTCGATCTCGTCCCAGAACCGGAACTTCCCCGGCCGATCCGGGCCCGGAAATCTCTACTTGGGCTCGCCGTACTCTGTAGCCGCGAGCGCGGTGTGTGGGTACGTCACCAGCTGGACCCCCGGACAGACGTTCGAGCCCGCGGAACCGAGGAAGCTCGCCACAGTCTGACCCGACGGCTGACCGCCCGTAGCTCCTAGCCGAAGGTGGGTCTGCTCGGCGTTCTGTCACTTAATGAGAATCCGCTCTCTTGACGGCGGACGTTGTTGAGTGGCATACCTTTAGTCCGCTGAAAACCCCGTGAGACACGCCCCATGGGCCAGACTCTTCATCCACAGAGGACCGCACGCCGCGTCGCAGCTTTGCTGCTGACGCTTCTGCAGCTCGGTGCGACCTCGTTGGCGGCAATGGACGCCGTCATGCACACCGAAGAGTTCGGGACCTCCGTTCACATGGAGGGGCATGGCCATCACGACGGGGCGCATGAGCACCTGACCTGCCAGGCGATCCAGTCCTTGGCGGCCACGTCCGCGGACGGAGTGCCCGAGTGGCTGCGAGACGAGCCACCGTCGCGAATGGACGAGATGCCGCTGGTCGGCACCGACCAACCGCGTTCAGCGCAGTCCGCGGGCTCCTTCGGTCCGAGAGGGCCACCTACGCTCTGAGGTCTGGACGAGTGATCGGCACACGCTGATCCGTCCCGAGGCGCGCCGGCCCGTCGCCTGCGCCCCGACCTCACGTATCGAGCACTACCGCACCGGCACTCCCAGCACCGCTGGGGCCGGGGCGGGCCACTACTAACTACTAACTACCGCGTCGTCGTACGACGCACACTTTGGGGGAGAAGCACCATGAGCATCCGTTACAGAAACTTTGGACTTTCGCTGGCCATCGTCGGCTCGCTCTTCATGGCGGCCTGTGAAGATTCGATGACCGAGGTCGAGGACCACGCGGAAGCCGCGAGCATGCAGCTTGTCATGAACGGTACGACGATCGCGACCTTCACCTGGGCCTCGAACAGCTGGGCCGGTGAGATGGAAGTCGAGGTCGGTGAGGAGACGCCGCACATCGACGTCCGATTCTACGACGCCGACGGCGACGAGGTTATGTTCGACACGACCGAGTTCTACCTCATGGTCGAGGTCGAGGACGAGACCATCGCCGAGTTCGAGCAGGACACGCCCGGCGAGTTCGGTGGGCACCTGCACGGTGAAGCCGCGGGTGAGACCGACGTGACCTTCAGCGTGATGCACGGCTCGGTCGGTTCCGGGCACGCGGACCTCGTGACCGCCGCGGTCCACGCGCACGTCGAGACGCCGTAACGCAGAGGTTTTCTTTGCAGAAGGACCGTGAAGAAGGGGCGGACGCCGAAGACGGCGTCCGCCCCGTTTCTCGTTCCGCTCTAGAGGAGTTCGAGCACGAGGAGATCTCGGCCCGAACCAACCTCATGCAGCAGCGCGGCGACGCCATGGAACGCCGACGCCGGGCCGCAACTTGGTTCATGATGTTCGGGGTCGGCCCCGCCGCGCTCGCGGCGATTACCCTGGCGCTTCTCGTCGGACGGCCGGAGTTGATCCTGGCCTTCGCCGGGGTAGGAGGAGTCGTCCAACTCTTCCGGATCTGGCGAGAGCATCAGAAGGTGAAGGCGATCGAGAAGGAGCTGCAGGACCCGATCGACGGCTCCTGACCGCCTGCGCGAGCGCTTGCCGGCCCAAGAGACCCCGTCTACGATCCCGCCACATCGGAACCGGGAGTCGAAATGAAGCAGATGGGTCGGACGGTCGCGATCGTGATCGCGGGAGCGACGATGGCGTGCGGTGGCGGAACGGGCGATGCGGCAACGAACGAAACAGTCGCAAACGCCGAGCGCGATCACCTCAACCCGCTCGTTGCACTCCACGAGTCGGACGCGCCGCAATTCGGCCTCTACGCCCCGAGCGCAGGCGGCGGCCAGCCGCGTGGCGACCAAGCGCCGCCGCCCGTGAAGTCTCCCGGCGATCGTGCGGCGGAGACCCTCGCGTACGGGATGAGCGACTACGTCTTCGACGGATCGATGGAGCGGGGTGTCGAAGCCGGCCTCCCCACCTTCATCGGGCTCCGTGACGCGATGCAGGCCGCCGGAGCTACCGCTGCGACCCACCCCTTCGTCGTGAAGATGTCCAAGATCGAGAACGCGGAGCAGGCGCAGCGGGACGTCGCTGCTCAGCTCGACGCAGGCGCGAGCGGCATCATGTTCGTAGAGGTCGAGACGGCCGAGGAGGCTCGAATCGGCATCGAGGCGATGCGCTACGCGGCGAACGGTGGGACACGCCCGGAAGGTGTGGGGACTGCTCCCACCTATTGGGGTGTGGACGGAGACGAGTACCGTGACCGGGCGGACGTCTGGCCGTTGGACCCTGACGGAGACCTCATTGCGTGGGTCATCGTCGAATCGCACGAAGGCCTGGCCAACGTGCGGGAGATCGCCGCGGTCCCCGGGGTCGGCGTGCTCTGGCCCGGTGCCGGCACGCTGCGCGGTCTATTCTCCGAGACGGGTGACGACGGGCGCCGAGTCCTCGATGAAGAAGCGTGGGAGAGTGCCATTCAACAGGTGCTCTCGGCCTGCCAAGAGTTCGACGTGCCGTGCGGCTACCCCGCCAACGCATCCGACATCGAGATGCGGATGGATCAGGGGTTCAGCGTCTTCGTGATGGGGTGGGGAGACCGCGGCTTCGAGACCGTTGAGATGGGACGGTCCTTGGCCGGCCGATGAACAGCGTCGGGCAGACGACCTAACCCTCGGCGTTCGCGCGCCTCCCCTTCATCAGTCCGTCGACCGAGAAATCGCCGCCGCCCACGACGCACATGGCGAGGAAGGTCAGCGAGTAGACCGCCGCGAGCTCACCACCGTTGCCCCAGTGCCAGAGGCCTCCGTTGCCTACGTGCACCATCCAGTACGCGACGGCCATCTGACCCGAGAGTAGGAACGCGACGGGCCGCGTCTGGAATCCGACGATGATGGCCAAGCCTCCGACGAACTCGAGGATGCCCGCCGCACCACGCATGCTGGCGAAGTCCGTCACCGCCGTGCCGCCGAACCAACTCAGTAGCTTCTGGCCACCGTGGGTGAAGAAGGTGAAGCCGATAACGATCCGCCACGCGTTGAGCGCGACGGGACGAAGCGAGTCGAAGAAGGCGTTCATGCTGGTCCAGGCAGAAGGCGCGTGACCGCCCCCAACGAGGACGGCTAGTTGACGAAGGGGTTCGAGAACCGCTCGTCCATGAGGAGGTCATTGTCGGTCAACGTCTCCATGAACGCCACCACCGCCGCGATTTCGTCGGCGGACAGGCCCAAGACCTTCGGAGCGCCCCCGCCCGGCTCACGAAGCCGGTCATCCAGAGACGGGCTGTCCTGCACCCCGTTGTTGTAGTGGGTCATCACCTGCGTCAGGGTCGAGAAGCGACCGTCATGCATGTACGGCCCCGTCACCGCGACGTTCTTCAGCGACGGAGACTTGAAGATCACCGTCTCGTCGATGTCGAGGCCGATGCTCTCCGAATCCTCGATCAACGCGAATGTGGGCAGGAGGTGACAGACCTGGCAGCCGAGTCCGACGGGGGGACGCCCTGCGAAGAGTTGGAGTCCGAGATTCTCCTCGTCCGTGAACCCGGGTAGATCGACGGGCCCGATCCCACCGTTCGGGTCGAGTAGAGACATGCCGCCCGCGGTCTCGAAGGCGGTGTCGAACCGCGACCCGGTCGACACCATGCTCCGGACGAATTGGGCCAACGCCTGGCTCATCCGCTCGTCGGTGATCCCCTCGGACCCGAACGCCCACTCGAAGAGCGCGGGGTAGTAGGCCGTCTGCTCCATGCGAGTGATCAGCGCAGGCAGGCCGCCCGCAGCTGCGTCGAATCCCATCTCGACCGGATCCTGAATCGGCTGAAGCACCTGGTCCTCGACGTCCGTTGCACGCCTGTCCCAGAACATCTCGGGACCCTCGAAGAAGCGAACGTTCCCCAGCCGCATGGAGTGGTTGGTCGTCGTGCCGCCCTCGAAGCCGACGCTCTGCACGGCCGCGTCCGTGAAGCCGAGTGACTGCACGTGACAGGACGCACACGCGATCGTTCGGTTGATCGAGAGACCCGTGTCATAGAAGAGCACGCGCCCCAGTGAGGCCCGCTCGTCCGTGATCTGGTTGTTCGCCGGCGTGTTGTCGGCTGCGAGCACGGCCGCCGTGTAATGAGCCGGGTACGTCACCGACGCGTAGTTCGGCGGACTCTCGAGATCGATCGTGATGAAGGGCGAGAGGTCCGGGAGGGAATCCTCGACCATGGGGGGCACGACGGTCTCACTACCGCACGCACCGAGGCCGAGCCAGCCCAGCGCGAGAAGAGCGGTCGCGGAGGTACGCATGTCGAATGAGCTCCTAGACCCCGTCGAGTCCGGTTCGCGTGGATGCCCCGAACCTACAAATCCGTGTCACGAGGCCTGCTCAGTCAAGGATCGGAGAGGGGAGACCTCGGCCCAAAGCACGGCGATGGACACGGCGTAGCACGCCGCAGCGATCCACGGCACCTCTCCGAACAGCGGGTCTCCGGTGGCGATGACCGCAACCGACAGCGACACCGCGAGTAAGCCGGTGAGCAGGGGATACCCCCGACTTCGGTACATCCAGCCGTACGGGAGGAAGTGGGATCCGAACAGGACGGCGAGCGTGAACGGGGTCCACTCGGGGGCCTGCTTGAACACGACGATGATCACGGGCCAAAAGAAGAGCTGCAGCGCGGCGAGCTGCATCCCGAGTGGCGTGAGGGTCCGGCTCTTGGCGAAGAGGTCGCCTCCCAGCACGCGGGTGATCAGGTAGCCGACTGGAAACACCGGTCCGGTCAGCGCGAAGCATAGGACCAACGCCGTCTCGACGGGCAGGTCGGTTCGGAGCACGAAGCCGACGGCCACCCAGTACAGCATGCCGGCCACGGGCATGCCGATCCCCTTCATCGTGGCGCGGCCGATTCGCTCACGTTCGGCCTCGAAGCTATCCAACGTCGGGTCCTCACTCACGATCCACACTCCTTCAATTCGTTCGGGCAATCAGAGTACAGAAAAACGACCGAGATCCAGCGCATCGGATCCACCGGCGGGTGCAGACGCACCGAGTCGCGCATAGGATGAGCACGAAACTCGACTCGCCACAGCTCCGTCGGGCTGACGGAGTACCCCACGCCCTCAGGCCGGAGCCGACATGGCCGTCATCGAGACGAATGCCCTTTCGAAGCGCTACTCGGGAGGCATCCGTGGTACCCCGACCCTCGCGGTCGACGGCGTATCCCTTACGGTCGAACCCGGCCAAGTCTTCGGCTTCCTCGGGCCCAACGGAAGCGGGAAGACGACCACGATCGGCATGTTGCTCGGCATCATCACTCCGACATCAGGGTCCTTCCGGCTGTTCGGGAACGAGGGCCCACGCGAAGTGCTGGCGGCCCGGCAGCGGATCGGAGCGACCCTCGAGTACCCCAACTTCTACCCCTACCTGACCTGTCGGCAGAACCTCGAGCTCGTGGCTCGCGTGAAGGGGCGGACTGCCGAGGATGTGGATCGCGTCCTCGACATCGTCGGCCTGACGCAGCGCCAGAAGACGCGATTCAAGGCCTGCTCTCTGGGGATGAAGCAGCGGCTCGCCATCGGCGCGACCCTCTTCGGGGACCCCGAGCTAATCGTTCTCGACGAGCCGGCGAACGGACTCGATCCGGCCGGTCAACGCGAGATCCGCGACGTGATCCGCAGCCTGGGCGACCAAGGCAAGACGATCTTCCTGTCGAGCCACATCCTCCACGACGTGGAGCGGATGTGTACCCACGTCGGGATCATCGAGAAGGGTCGCCTCATCCGACAGGGGAGTGTCGCCGAGTTGACCGACACGCGAGCCCAGGCATCCTTGAAGTCGGACGCCGACGACAACACGCTCGCCGCGGCGGTACGTGACTTTCCCGGGGCCGCAGGGGCCGAAGTACGCGACGTCGACGTCTTGGCCGACGTGCCTGAAGCGGCACTGTCCGAGCTCAACCGGTTCCTTATGGAGCGAGGCATCGCGCTCTCTCACATGAGTATGGAGCGCCAGTCGTTGGAGAGCGTCTTCATGCGCCTCACCGACGAATCCGAAGGCTTTGGGGAGGTCGCATGAGTCACGAGCACAGCTACCCCGCGCTGGGGCCGAAAATCTGGGCCGTTCTCCTACGGAACGAGTGGTTCAAGGCACGCCACCGGCTCGCCTTCGTCGTGACCCTCGGCATGTACGTCTTCATCAACACGATGACGCACGGCCAGAGCGCGTACGACGCGCTGCAACGAGAAGACCGAGAATTCGGCCTACCCGACGCGTGGTCCGCCATGTTCGGTGGGGATTCGATTCTCCTGCTTATCTTCGCCAGCATCGCGATCATCATGCTCACGAGCAGCGAGTTCACGTGGAGGACCTCCCGTCAGAACGTGATCGACGGGGTCGGCAAGATGCAGTGGTTCTGGGGCAAGGTGATCCTGCTCGTCCTGGTCGGCATCGTCTTCTTGGCGTCCAAGCTCGTCGTGGGCGTAGCGGCAGCCATGATCGGAACCGACTTCTCCGCGGGAGAGCAGATCTTCCCCCTCTCCGCGTTCGCGGCTTCCGGCGCGCTTCTCATCGCCTACCTGAACGCGGGTGGGCTCGCGCTCCTCGTCTCCTTGTCCGCCCGAGCGGCGGGCCCCGCGATGGCGCTCTGGTTCTTCTGGATCACGATGGGGGAGCAACTGCTGCCGGCCATACTCGGACGGATCGCACCGTCGCTTCAGCCCGCCTTCGCGTACCTACCCTTCGCGGCGACACAGCAAGTACTGGGCTTCGCACTCTTTGACGAGCGTCGACGGGAGCAGATCATCGCGGGCGCAGCGGAGGCAGGACAGGCCGCCCCCGACTTCGCGGATCCGATGCTGTGGACGGCCGTTAACGCAGGCTGGGCGATCCTCTTCCTCACTGTCGCCTACCTGATCTTCCGGAAGCGGGATCTGTAGGCACTTCGGGGACCGAGGTTCGCGCCTGGTCAGCGGACCTCGATACGGTCGAGTGCGTAGCGGACGATGTATTCGATGCCCAAGTCGTCGTTGCGCTGTGCGAGTACGTAGTCGTCGCCGATCTCGAACATCCGTAACCCGCGAGGCAGCTCCACTCGCCCCACCAGCATGCCCTCACGGTCGAAGACGAACCACCTGGACGGCTCGGACCGGCCGGGCCGCTCGTACTCCTGGACCCAGAGGTTGCCGGGGCGATCCATGAGGAGTTGCCCATGAGAGGGGAAGACGGGAGACACCATCGTGCCGGCGTGCATCTCGCGTCGTTGCTGGCGCGCGTCGTCGTTAGGGAGAGTGGGTAGGACGTCTTCCAGGAAGAGATCGGAGTCCGCGCTCGTCGTTGCCCGGTCCGGCCCCGTCCACCGGAGCCGAAGCGCCTCCGTTCCCACCATCGAGTAACGGACGATCTCCTCGGTCTTCTGGGTTCCGACCCAGTAGCCCGATTCATCCCCGGCAAACTCGGTTACGACACCGAACGTCGGGGGGCCGGCCAGGGGGCCTTCACCCCAGCGGATGACCTGGTGGTTCTCCTGCACGGGCAGTGAGTCCCGAACGGAGCCGTCGGCATTCCACACGATGTAGTTCGCATAGAGCTGAGTCAGCTCGGTCGGGGCCGGGATGCGGAGCACAATCTCCTGCTCGAAGAACATGCCTCCGTCGGACAGGACGGAGATGAGGACAGGGCGTCGCCCGATCCCCTCGGGGGTCGCGGTCCGGACCACCTCACCATCGGGCGCGAGGGTAGTCATTCGGGGCTGACGCGAATCCCACAAGGCGAGCGTGTCCCCCGCGAGTCGGCGGAGGCGCACGGCGCCCGCGTACTCCCCGGGGCCTTCGCCGCGGGCCCCCAGGGTCCTGAGGTAGCTCCCGTCCGCCCCGAAGAAGCGGAGCTCTCCGGAGCCCGAATTGAAGACCGCCAGTTCGCCGGAGGCGAGTTGCACAGCAGACGAAATCCGGAAGAACGACTCCGGCCCCTCCCCGTCCACCGAGCCCAGTTCGAGGACCGGAGCCTCGCTGGTCGGCCATAGCGGCGCCTCGAGGCTCGCGTGGGTCACGATCGCGACACCCGACGAGTCGACCACGGTCACCGTCGACTCCACCGCGGCTTCCGAACACGCGGCCACGGTCAACCACGCCACGGCCAGCCAGGAAGCGCGGTTCATGCGCCGCCCAGGAGATTGAACGACCAGACGAACCAGGCTTGTACCACGACGCTCGCTGCGACGATCGAGTAGGCCGCACGGCGAAGGCCCGTGCCGGAACCGCGCCACCATTGGTCGGTCGCAAAGACCACCACCATGAGGCCCAGGCCCAGATTGGCATTGAGGCCCCACGCCAGGGCGAGCAGCGACCCGCTGACACCGTACGCGGTTTGTCCGAGCTCGACCTGAAGTGCGGTTACCAGGGCCAAAAACGCTGCGCACTGGACGACCGCGAGGAAGCGATGTGTGCCCGGGAGCCGGTCCGAGCTCGGCACCCGGTGGACCAGACCAACCGTCCAACCGAAGACCGCCAGCGCCGCGATCCAGAAGGCGAAGTTGAACAGGTTGGCTTGCACGGAGGGTCGGTCCAGACCGTGCACGCGCGTGAATGTGCCCAGCGGACTGCCCGCGATCATGTGGCTCACGCGACCGGCGTCGTCCCGCTCGAACACGACGGTCGGCCCGCCGTACCGAGCCGCGAATCGGTCTGGTCCAGTCGGAACGATGGGCGTGCCGCGGCCCAGGAGGAGGGTTTCGCCCGTTCCCATCGAGAGCTGCGTTCCACCCATGAACAGGGTCCGTAGCTTCTCGAAGGTGGTGAAGTTCGTGCGGAGCGGGACGTACTCACCCTGGTACTGTGAGATGTCGACGTCCGAGAACACGGGCGGGTCGGCGAGGTGCTCCCGCGGGAAGAAGTGATCGATGAACGCTCCCGTCATGATTCCTCGCGAGACGGCGCCCGGGTCGGAGTTGAAGGAGACGAACACGCCGACCTCGGACTCCGGAAGGAGGATCATGTCGGAGTGGAACTGGTTCACGTTCCCGCCGTGCCCGAAGACGACCTGTCCGTTCCGATCCGTCCGGTAAAAGCCGTGCAGCATCGGCGGAAGATCAGGGTGGGCATCGAAGAGCGGGGAGTGCATCCGTCGGGTCGTCTCTTCACCGAGAATGCGCACGCCGTTGAGCGTTCCGCCGTTCAAGTGAACCAACATGAATCGCGCCATGTCCGAAGCGGTCGACGAGATGGCACCGGCCGGCTCGAGATGCATGAACGCCCAGGGGGTCGGGACGAGTTCTCCACCCACCACCGCATATCCACGGGCATGCTGCCGACGATGTTCGTCGGACAGGACCGTTCGGACGTTCGTGTTCTTCAGTTCGAGGGGTTCGAGGATCCCCTGCTCCAGCACAGTCGCCCACGGCGCACCCGCGACGCGCTCGACGATGTAGCCGGCAAGAGCCGACCCGTAGTTCGAGTACGAGGCGAACGTACCGGGGGCGTTCACCCGACCGGGGACCACGTCGGCCAGCGCCTCTCCAAGCGGTCGGACTTCGTCGGCGGTACGGGCCACGAAGCCGGCGTACCCTTCTTCGAAGCCAGGTGTGTGAGTCAGCAAGTGCCACACCCGGATCGGCTCGTCGAAGGTGTCCGGGATCTCGAAGTCGATGTACCGCTCGACGGGGTCGTCCAGGTCGACGAGTCCCTGCTCGACCAGCTGCATCAGCGCCGTCCAGACGAACGGCTTCGAAATCGATCCGATCCGAAAGAGCGTCGTCTCCGGATCGACCGGGAGTCGTCGCTCCAAATCCGCAAAGCCGTACCCACGCTCGAAGATCACTTCGCCCCGATGCACGACCGAGACCGTGGCTCCGACCAACGCCCGTTCGATTCGTTGGACGTGGAACGCGGCGTCGAAGAAGGCTTCGACGCTCTCCGCGTCGAGGACCGGAGTCGCTGCGTCCAGGGCGCTCACGGGCACCCCGCGCGCAGGCGCGCTCAGCTCCCAGAGCAGCGGGTCCGGGATCGAGGACCGGGCTTCCTGTCCCGCAACACCCCCGACAAAGACCACCATCGAAACCAAGGCCAACACAGCGGAGCGTCTCATCATCCTCTCCTCCTCGCACGAATCGCGCTCACCCTGACGATGGGACCGAACGCTCCGTTTCGCGAGCCGCTTGCATTCGGGATCGCGCGCGTCGAAGGTTCCGGCCGCTCGGCCGCCCGTCCCTCTTCTCGGGAGCTCACATGCTCTCCTCTGCGCCCCGGTACCCAGGCACGACCGTACTCACACGACTCGCCCTCGTCGCCCTCATCGTGGGATGTGCTCCCGAGAATCGAGACCCGGAGCCCGCGCCCGAAGAAGCCGAGTCGCTCTGGGTCGCCGGACCGACACTACCTCAACCGATCTCCAACAACGCCGTCGCGGCGGTCGAGATCGACGGAGAAGTGTCCGTCTTCACCTTTCTTGGGATCGACTCGACCAAGGTGTGGAGCGGCGTCACGAACGTCGCCTACCGTTGGGATGTCGGTTCGGACAGCTGGCGCGCAATCGATCCCGTACCGGGCCCCGGTCGCCTCGCACCCACCGTTCAAGTGCTCGACGGTTTGATCTACGTCATCGGCGGCTACACGGTCGCGGAGGACGGTTCGGAACAGTCTCTTCCGGACGTGGCGATCTACGACCCGAGGACGGACGAGTGGAGTCGCGGCGCCGACATACCCGTCCCGACCGACGATGCGGTTTCAGGGATTTGGCGAGCCCAGGATATCGTCCTGGTCTCGGGGTGGCACAACGACGGCAATATCGCGGACGTCCAGCTCTACGATCCCTCCACGGATCGATGGAGGGCCTCTACCCCCATCCCAGGAGCGCCCGTGTTCGGGCACACCGGCACGGTGGTCGGCGACTACATCGCGTACGTGGACGGAGCTGCCGTCGTCGATGCGAGACCTCGATTCCAGCTCGATACGGCGTCGTGGCGCGGGACACTCGACGCCACCGATGGCTCGATCGCATGGGAGGCGGCGCGACCACACCCCGGACCCCCGCTCTATCGATCGGCAGCGGCCGTCCTGGGCAGCTACGCACTCTTCATCGGGGGCACCGACAATCCTTACAACTATTCGGGCGTCGGATACGATGGCGTCCCCGCAGACCCCCTGCACCAGCTGCTCGCCTACTCGCCAGAACTGGATCTTTGGGACCAACTGACGCCGCCCCCCGAAGCAACGATGGATCACCGCACCGCCGGCGTCGCGGGCGGCCGGATCTACCTCGTCGGCGGGATGGTCGCGGGCCAGAGGGTGAGTGACCGCGTGTGGTGGGCCGATGTGGTCGACTTGCTGGGCGCTCCCTCCCCGTGAGCGAGCCGAAGCTCGACGCACTGCCGGTTCAGGGCGTTTTTCGTCTCCGGGGCTTGGACATGACCCGCCTCGAGACCTTCACGGACGCCGCGTTCGCCTTTGCGCTGACCCTGCTCGTGATCTCTCTCGAGCCTCCGACGAGCGCGGGAGAACTCCGCAACGCCCTGAGAGAGATCCCGGCGTTTCTGGCGAGCGGTACGCTCCTCATGATGTTCTGGTGGGGTCATCACACATGGAGCCGACGCTTCGGGCTGGACGACGGTCGGACCGTAATCCTGAGCTGCATTCTGGTTTTTACGGTCCTCGTGTACGTGGTGCCCCTCCGCTTCATGTTCGGTCTCTTCTTCTTTTGGATCGGATCGATGACGGGCCTTCCGATCGGCCCGACCACGATCACTGTCGGCGGGCCGGAAGACGTGACGCTGATGTTCACCGTCTACGGGATCGGCTTCATGACCATGGCCGGCTCGCTGGTCCTCCTGCACGTGCACGCGTGGCGGTGCCGCGAGCAGCTGCGCCTGTCCGAGGTGGAGGCATTCGAGACACTCGCAGAAGCCGGCGTGTGGAGTATCGTCGCTTCCACCGGCGCCATCTCCGCCACGCTCGCCGTCCTAATGCCGACCTCGGCGATCGGTCTACCCGGGTGGGTCTATACCATCCTTCCCATCGCGACACCGGCCTTTGCCGTCGCCATGAATCGGAAGCGAGACCGGTTGGTCGCCGAAGGCTGACCCGTCGGAAGTCCCCGCCATTACTGGGCTCCCGGGAATTGGCACCCTTCCTGCATAGGTACGAAACCATCGAATCCGAGGGGGGAGCCGACCTCCCGCACACCACGCAGGACGCACCAACAAGGGAGCTCACCGAATGAGCACGCTGAACGTCAACTCGAAGCTCGGTCTCGTCGCCGCGCTCGCCTTGGTCACCACGGCCGGGGCGTGCAAGACGGTCAGTCCGGACGACATGGAGTCGAGCCTCGCTGCCCTCCGCGCTGAGATGCAGCAGGAAATGTCCGCGGGCGACGACCAGGTCGCGCAGGACGCCTCCAACCGTTTCGCCGACATGGAGCGCCGCTTCGCCGCGCTCGAACAGGACCTCCAGCAGATGGAGCGTGAGTTCGAGGTTGCGATCGCTCGTCTCGAAGACGAACTCCGCTTCAACGTCCCCGTCTACTTCGCCTTCGACGACGCGACGCTCGACAGCCAGGATCAGGAGATCCTCGCCAAGTTCGCCGCTGTCTCGCAGAAGTACTACCCGGACGCGCTGGTCACCGTCGAGGGCTTCACGGACTCCTCGGGTGACGAGAACTACAACCTCTGGCTCGGTGAAGAGCGCGCGAAGTCCGTCGCTCAGTACCTCGTCAGCACCACCGCCATGACCGAGGACGGTGTGAAGGTCGTCAGCTACGGTGAGGACGCACGGCGCCTCGTCACCGAGAGCTGGGGCCCCGGTACGGAAGGGTGGGAGAACCGCCGAGTCGTCCTCGTGATCGATCACGACGGCACGCCTCCGGCAATGACCACGGACGGCGCGAGCTGACCTGAGGTTCACCGGCGTCAGCCGGTCCCCCCGGAAAGGGTCGTCGGGCTACGGTCCGGCGGCCCTTTCCTTTTGGGGGTCAGCCACGCGGGGAGCGCGTCACTCGAGAAGACTCTTTCCCGTAGGGCGGTGAGCGGCGATCCTACGCCGACGTCTCCCTAGGCCCCGCGACCGTGACGTACGTCCCCCACTTCCAGCCAGACCATAGACTCTTTCCCTTCGAGTCTCGATGGTTCTCAAGCCGGGTCGGCGCAGTTCACTACATCGACGAGGGCCAGGGCGACCCGATCCTCTTCGTGCACGGAAACCCCACGTGGAGCTTCCTCTATCGTGGGATCATCATCCGACTACGGAAGCACTTTCGGTGCATCGCCCTCGACCTTCCCGGCTTCGGGATGTCCGAGCGGCCCGCTGCGTTCGACTACACCCCGGGCGAGCACGCGAGCATCGTCCGCGACCTGATTCAACACCTGGACCTCACCAACCTGACCGTGATGGGCCAGGACTGGGGCGGCCCGATCGGCCTTCGCGCTGCGGCCGACGAAGCACAGCGTGTCCGAGCACTCGTTATGGGGAATACCTGGTTCTGGCCACTCGATTCGTGGCAAGGCAAGGCATTCGCGTACGTCATGTCGATGGCGCCCCTGCAATCTCAGATCGTGAACCGGAACCTCTTCGTCGAGAAGCTCATGCCGATGGGCGTAAAGCACCCCTTGGCCGAAGAGGTGATCGACCACTATCGAGAGGCGCTCAGGACTCCGAACGACCGCATGGGGGCGGCCGAGTTCCCGGTTCAACTGATGGCCGCGACGGACTGGCTCAGCCGGCTGGAAGACGATGTCGAGCAACGGTTGGCCAACAAGTCCATCCTGCTGCCGTGGGGCATCCACGACCCGATCTTCACGCGCTCGTTCCTCGATCGTTTCCGCGTCGTGTTCAAGGAGAGTCGGGTCCAACGCTTGGACGCCAAGCACTTCATTCAGGAAGACGCGCCCGCCGAAATCAGTCACGCGATCGAACGTTTTCTGAGCGACTCACCGGTATCGACTGACTTGTGATCGCACTCGCGGTCGCGATCGGTGGAGCGGCCGGCGCGTTGGGGCGATACGCGGTGACGAGCGCGATGAGTCGGGCCTTCGGCGAGGACCTGCCCTGGGGCACCTTCGCCGTGAACGTGACTGGGTCCTTCCTACTCGGCTTCCTACTGATCTGGATGTCGACCCGAGCTCACAACGAGGAGCTCTCCGCGCTCCTCACCGTCGGCTTTCTCGGGTCGTTCACGACCTTCTCCACCTTCTCCTTCGAGGCCGTCGCCCTCGCGAGGAGCGGGGCGATCTGGAAGGCGGCCACGTACGCAGGTGGCTCGGTCATGATTGGCGTCCTGGCCGTGTCCTTGGGGATGGCGGCGGCGATGGCCTTCGACTCGACCTCGAATTGAGCCGTGGCGCCACGACGTCGTTGTTGATCTTGAGGAACACATGTTCCTATCGTCGATGAGGTGCCGTTCTCGGCGCATCGACCCATGGGGGTAACCATGTTCGAAGGAAAATCGTTCGTGCCCGTCGCCATCGTCGGCCTCGCCGCGGCCATCGGCCTTACGCGAGCCGCAGAGCGAGGAGCAGACGGAGCCATCATCGAAGCCGGGCAACTCAGCGCCTTCGAGGTGCAAGTCGGAGATTGCTTCGACGATGAGGCCTTCTCCGCCTCGGAAATCTCCGAGATTCCCGCGATTCCGTGTAGCACGCCGCACGACAACGAGGTCTACGCGACCTTCGACGTGAGCGCCGAGGAGTTCCCGGGTGACGACGAGATAGACTGGATGGCGTCCGAGGGCTGCTACGAGCGCTTCGAAGCTGCGATCGGGAAGTCGTACGAGGATTCCGTGATCGACTTCACGACGATGTATCCCTCCTCTGGATCGTGGAAGAACGGCGACCGCGAAGTGGTCTGCATCGGATTCCACATGGAGCTCGAAAAGCTCGAGGAGACCATCATAGGGAGCGGCATCTAGCCGAGCCCGAGCCTCCGCGATTCGGAGGCTGCCCAGAAACACACGAGCCCCGCGCCGTCCTCTGGACGGGCGGGGCTCGATGGTCGCTGCAGGACTCGAACCTGCGACATCTACGATGTGAACGTAGCGCTCTACCAGCTGAGCTAAGCGACCGAAGTCAGACGCCGAAGTCCGGGCAATCCAGCCCGGACTTCGGTCGTCCATACCCCCACGGGGACTCGAACCCCGGTCTTCGCCGTGAGAGGGCGATATCCTAGGCCACTAGACGATGGGGGCGTTGGTGGCTCCTTCGATTTCGAAGGGCCCCAATGTTACCGAACGGCCTGGGTAACCTCAACCCCTCAACGCTTTTGGACCGCCAAGGGTCAACAGAAGTGAGGGACGATACGACTGGTGCGCGAAACGAGGGATTCGGCGGGGTCGTATCTGGTTACACATCATGGATTTGGGGGATGCCGGGGTGGAAACCACGATGAAGCTCAACGCCGAGTCGATCCGCGGATGGATGAACAAGCGCCGTGGGTGGCGCCGGCGTTCCAACGCGCTCACGAAGCAGTTCACGTTTTCTCACTTCCGAGACTCGATCGTTTTCGTGAACCGGGTGGCCACGCTCGCCGATAGCCACAAGCACCATCCCGACATCGATGTGCGAGCCGGTACGGTCACGCTCACGCTCAGCACGGCCGGCGTCGGAGGAATCTCCGAGAAGGACCTCGATCTCGCCGAGCAGATCGATTTCGCGACCTCCCTGGGCAGCCCGAACGTCTGAGGTCAGTCCGCCCCGACGGACTCCCCTGCGTCCGGGACTCGTTCGGCCGTGAGGAAGTCACGGACGAGAGAGAAGACCTCGTCGTCGTGAAGCAGTCCTGCGTGTGTGGGACAGCAGAGATGGTGGTCCTCGACCCCCGGTAGTGTGGCGCTCTCCCCCGGCACGATGTGTGTGTCGATCATCGTCCGGATCGTCATCGGCTCGACCCCTTCGGGAACCGGCGCCGCCTCGTTGAGAGAGATCAGGAACTCACTCCCCGGCATCATCTCGTCCCGCGCCCCGCCCCACGACAGGTGAGCCGAGTGTGTGCCTCGGTGAGGCGATCCCAGGAAGACGACGCGTCGGACGTGGTCCCCGCCGCGCTCGAGCAGGTACCAGCGGGTTGCGAGCCCGCCCATCGAGTGGGCGACGATGTCGACTTCCGCTGCGCCGGTCTCCTCGCGCAGTGCCTCGACAGCCCTCGCGACTTCCTCGGCGTGCGTCCGGTTACTCCCCGTCGCGTCCTCGAAGGTCAGCGAAGCCACCCATCCCTGGGGCCAGCCCGCGCTCAAGAGTCGGATGCGGAGCGGCGCGAGGTCGCGTCCCGTGTCGAACCAGCCAGGCACGAGGAGTACCGGGACGGAGCGCCGGAGTGTCGTCCCTACGGGCCCCTCGAGCGCCTCTGACTCCCCCCGAGCATCCGGTGCAGGCGCAACCGGCCCCCACCCTCCCAAGAGGGGCAGGAGCAATCCGATTCCCAACAGCCTGCGACGACTCAAACCAACTCCCCGAGCACCTCACGTATCGCGTCCACGGTGTACGCGCACTGTTCCGTCGTAATCACGACCGGGGGTGTGAGTTCCAACACTTCTCCGCGATCACCAGCCGGCTGGGCGATGATGCCCCGTTGAAGGAGACGTCGCGCGACGGCGACCCCCATACCGGCCCCCGCCCCGTCCGCACCACCTCTCAGCTCGATTCCGAGGAGCAAACCGAGCCCCCGGATCTCCCGCACGAACGGGTGGGTACCCAGCGCCTCCCCGAGTGCCGTCATGAGGTGATGTCCGGCGGTTTCG
Source organism: Gemmatimonadota bacterium (assembly GCA_039030015.1). Taxonomy (GTDB): domain Bacteria; phylum Gemmatimonadota; class Gemmatimonadetes; order Longimicrobiales; family Gaopeijiaceae; genus UBA2589. The sequence goes on from JBCCEZ010000002.1 coordinate 108,914, forward strand.
GCCCTCTCATCGAGGCGATCCTCGTCGATCGCGCCCAACGCTCGCAGACCGGCCCCACACGCGAGGGGATGGCCCAGGAATGTGCTCGTGTGAATGGCCTCGCCCGTACTCGCCGGCCAAGCATCCATGACCTCTGGCCTCGCGATGCACGCGGAGATTGGGAGGCCAGCGCCGAGCGTCTTGCCGACGCACACGACATCCGGGACCAATCCCACTCGCTCGGACGCGAACCACGCTCCACACCGACCGAGCCCGGAGAATATCTCGTCCGCGATGACGAGCACCCCGTTTCGATGGGCCAGCTCGGAGAGGGCGGCCATGAACCCCGGCTCGGCCAGCCGCGCTCCACCACGCGCCTGGACCGGTTCTATGATCAAGGCCCCGATCGGATCGCCGTTGGGGCCCCCCGTCTCGAACGCCCGCTCGGCCAGGTGCAGGACCTCTGCCGCCGACGGCTCACGGCCGAACGCCGGGAACGGTAGGAAGTGCACCCCTTCGTAGCTCTGCGGGGAGAACGGCGCGCGGAAGTGTGCTCGTTCCGTCACGGAGAGGGAGCCCATGGTCAGCCCGTGGTACCCCCCCTCGAACGCGAGCAATCCCGGTCGACCCGTCGCGACGGAGGCCGTCTTCAAGGCCGTCTCCACCGCCTCCGATCCGGTATTCGCGAGCACCGTTTTGGCTCCGGCGAACGGTGCGATCGAGGCCAACCGTTCGAGCAGCTCCAACTTACGGGCCGGAGGATGGATGTCGCCCATCCCGTGAATCAGCGCCTCGTGCTCCAACGCCGAGACCAAGGCGTGGGGTCGATGGCCGAGAAAGGCGACGCCGAACGCCGAGGTCACGTCGATGTACACGTTGCCGTCGACGTCCCGGACGTTCGAGCCCTCCGCCTCGGACCAGAAGATCGGCCAGTCCTCGGCCAGGAAGGTGACGTTGCGTGACTCGACCGCCGCCAACCGTTCGGCAAACGCGCGGGACGCGGGACCGGGCGGTGGGACGTCGAGGCGGGGCAGCGCCCGGCCGAAGTCCCCGGTCACTACTCGGCGGTGAGCTGTGTGTCCGCCTGCATCCCCATGGCGTGGTACCCCTTGTCGACGTGCAACGTCTCCCCGGAGATGCCGGAGCCGAGCGGCGAGCAAAGGAAGGCAGCCGCCCAACCGACCTCGTCAGCCGTATTGGCCTCGGCAAGCGGAGCGTTCTCGGCGTAGTAGTCGACCATCTTGTCGATCGTACCGATGGCTTTCGCCGCACGACTCGCCAGGGGGCCCGCGCTGATCGTGTTGACGCGCACGCCCCAGCGACGTCCTGCCTCGAACGCCAACGTACGCGTGTCCGACTCGAGGGCCGCTTTGGCCGAGCTCATCCCTCCACCGTAGCCGGGGATGACTCGCTCGGCCGCCAAGTAAGAAAGGGACACGACCGAGCCACCGGGCCGCATCAGAGGGCCGAAGCGCTGAACCATGGACACGAGCGAGTACGCACTCGCGGATAGCGCAGCGAGATATCCGTTCCGACTCGTATCGATCAGCGCCTTCTGGACCTCTGGGCCGTTGGCGAGCGAGTGCACGACGACATCGAGGCACCCGTCCCCGAAGTCCGCGAGCAGCTTGTCCGCAACACCTTGGATGGAGTAACCCTCCAAAGCCGCGTAGCGCTTGTCCGAAGCGACATCTTCCGGCACCACATCATCCGTGTCGAAGACCGCGTCGAGCGGGTAGATCCGCTCCAACTCGATCTCGCCCCCGCCCGGAAGGGAGAGATCCAGCTTCCCGCGCTCGAGACTCTTCGTAAAGATCTTCATCGTCGGCGGCCAGGTGCCGACGCAGACGGTGGCGCCCGCCCCTGCCAAGGCGCGGACGATGGCCCAGCCATAACCACGATCGTCCGCGATCCCGGCGACGAACGCGCGTTTTCCGGTGAGGTCGATAGACAGCATGGTGATGTTCCAGGGAGGGTGGCTTCCGGCCGCAAAGCTATCCGGGCGGCGAGCCTGAGGGGAGGCTTCCCCCGGCTACGCTTCTCCGACCTCGGGCCGATCTCTCCGGCCAGACGCCCAGAAGAGAAGCCCCGCCGTCGCGAGCAGAGCGAACACCCCTCCGAGAGCTCCGGCCGTATCGACCGACCACCACCACACCGGCACGATGAACGCGAACGAGGATGCGGTCATCAGCGCGTCGAAGCTGTGTTTGTCCGCGTGCATGAAGCCGACGACGGCCACGCCGCCGACGAGGATCAACGCGAGCCAAGGATCGGCGTTCCACGTCGCACCGACCGTGATGCACCCCAAGATCGCCCACGCCAGCATCTCCCACGCCAGAAGCGTCTGAAACCACGACCGACGCAGCCCAGCCGGAGCACGGTGTACACCCCAGAGCGTGAGCGCCACGGAGAAGGCCAGCCAGAGATCCACCGGGATCAGCGCATCCTCCGACATCGAGAAGGGACCGAGCGCCGTGAGCGCTACGAAGACGAAGCCTGCGCCCATCGCCAGGACGAACGCATTGAGGGCCCAGGGTCGCTGTCGGAGATCCGGATCGGATTGGAGCATGCGAACCAAGACGACGATCGCCGCGACGAGCACGGCGTCCAGGCACCACACGATCTCGTCGAAGGACATTCCGGTCGTCCGATCGAGGAAGATCGCGAGGAACGCCAAGCCGGCCGCGAGGTGAATCGCCGGCATGACGACACTGCGGCGCATCGCGTGGGCCGTCAGAGCGATCGGTGTGACCAACGACGCAATGCCAACGACGAAGCCGGGGATCGACTGGTCGGGCCACACCGACTCGGAGTGGATGTACGCGGCCAACAGCAGCCCCAATCCCGATGCCTGCATCAGGTACGACGCGGGGCGCCATCTCTCCTCTGCCTCGAGGCGGACACCACCCACGATCACCGCGAATCCGGCGACGGCCAGGACGACGCTCTGCCCCTCCACGCCTAGATACGGCCACGCCCAACTGAGGAAAACGCCGCCTGCAAAGAGCAGGAGCACTCCGCCCGTGAACGCGAGGACGTACTGCGAAAGACGGGTCGTAGACGCGGCCGCGTGATCGCGGACCTCCGACTTGAGACGCTTCGAGAGCGCTACGTCGATGACGCCGGCCCCGACCCATCGGTCGATCGCCGCGTGAACCTGATCGGCATGGTCAGCCATCCCCGATCATGTCGCCCACCCGATGGCGGGCGCAACGATTGCCTTCGGCTACAGGAGGTAGATCCCTGCGCCGACGTAGGCGGCCAGGAGCACCGCTCCCTCGAAGCGGTCCAAACGCCAGTCCGTCCGAAGGAGTGGGAAGAGCAGCAACGACAGGAGGATCACCACCGGGAGCTCGCGCGTCAGGATCCCGGCCGGAATCTGGATCGGCTCGAGCGTGGCCGTCGTGCCCAGGATAGCCGCGACGTTGAAGATGTTCGAACCGATCACGTTGCCGACGGCGATGTCCGCCTCTTTACGCGCAGCCGCGACGAGCGCCGTCGCCAGCTCGGGGAGGGACGTCCCCACGGCCACGACGGTCAGACCGATGATGACCTGGGACAGCCCGAGAGACGAGGCCACCTGTACGGCCCCTTCGACGATGCAGTAGCCACCTAGCACGAGGCAGGCGGAGCCGGCGAGGATCCAGAAAATGTCCGGCGGATGGACCAACGTGCTCTGCGTGGACGCATCCATGTAGTCCTGGTACTCCTCGAGGATCTCCGGCGCCTCGTCCTCGACCGACTGGAAGACGAAGAGGAGGTACGCGGTCAGCGCGAGGAGGAGCAGGATGCCGTCGCCGCGACTCAGGAAGGAGTCCCACAGGAGCGGATACAACGCCGCCGTGACGAGCAACATCAACGGCATCTCCCTCCAGACGACTCGAGCCTGCACCTCGAGCGGTCGCACGATCGACGTGAGTCCGAGGATGAGGCCGATGTTCGCCAGGTTGGAGCCGAGCACGTTTCCGATCGCGAGGCCCGGGTTCCCGCCGAGGGCGGCCACTGCGCAGACCACCAACTCGGGTGCGGAGGTGCCGAACGAGACGACCGTCAGGCCGACGACGATCGGGGAAACACCCAAGGACGCCGCGAGGCGGGCCGAGCCGCGCACCAACCACTCGGCGCCGAAGTAGAGAACCCCTACGCCGAGCGCCAAGAGCAGCACGTCCAGGACGATGCTAGGCACGACGACCCAACCAGGTGTCGAAGTCCGCCACGCTCTTCGTATTCAACACGTCTTCCGGCCGCAGCCAACCACGTCGCGCTTGGTCGACTCCGAAGCGCATGTCCCTCAGTCCACGCGGCGAGTGCGCGTCCGTGCTGATCACAACCGGGACACCCAACTCCTTCGCCCGATGCACGTGCACGTCGTTGAGGTCGAGGCGATTCGGATTCGCGTTCAACTCGACGGCAACGGAAAGCTCCGCGGCAGCCTCGAGGACCGTCTCCACATCCATGGCGAAGGGCTCGCGACGGTTGATACGGCGCCCGGTCGGGTGGGCGAGGATGTCGACCGAGGGGTGCATCATCGCCTTCACCACCCGCTCGGTCATCGACTTCTTGTCGAGATCCATGAACGAGTGCACCGAGATGACGACGACGTCGAGTTCTTCGAGGACGTCGTCCGGCAAATCGAGTGAGCCGTCCTTCAAGATGTCGATCTCGGCGCTCCGGTAGAGCTTGATCCCCTCGACACGTTCCCGAACCTCCTCGACCTCGATCCACTGCTCGCGTGCGCGCTCCGGCGTAAGGCCCTGAACCATGGCCATCGCCTGAGTGTGATCCGTGACCGCGATGTACTCGTATCCGAGGTCGCGGCACGCGAGCGTCATCTCCTCGAGCGAGACCTTACCGTCACTCCACGTCGAATGCATCTGTAGGTCGCCGCGGATGTCCTCGAGCGCGACGAGTTCTGGCACCTGCTTCTCGACGGCGACCTCGACCTCGCCACGATTCTCTCTCAACACGGGAGGCACCCACTCCAAGCCGAGAGCTTCGTAGACCTCACGCTCGTCGGCGCCCGCCAACCGCTCACCGTCTTCCTTGCCCAGCGTTTCGGTGTCCGCGTCCTCCGGCACGCGGAATACGCCCCATTCGTTCACGCGGAGCCCTGCCCGGACGGCCCGGGTGCGCACCGCGACGTTGTGTTCCTTCGAGCCGGTGAAGTACTGCAGCGCCGCGCCGAACGAGCGCGCGGGAATGACCCGAAGATCGACCTGGAGGCCAGAATGGAGGACGACGGTGCCCTTGGTCGGCCCGGCGCCCTCGATCCGTGCGACCCCACTGTAGCTCACGAAGTGGTCGACGACGGCCTGCCCGTCCCCCTCGCATCGAGCGAGGATGTCGACGTCCCCGATCGTTTCCTTCCTGCGCCGCAGGCTACCCGCGACATCGACCTTATCGACGCCCTCTGCTTGGCGCACGTGATCGAGGAGACCCGCGATGAGCTTCTCGACCTCGTGGATCTGGAAGCGCCCCGTGTGTTTCCGGTGATCCTCGATACTGCGTCGGATCTTCTCCACACTCTTCAAGCCGAAGCCGTCGAGACCTTCGACGACCCCGTCGTCGAGCCGTGCCTCGAGGCCGTCGACCGTGCGCACGTCGAGTTCCTCGAAGAGCTTCTTCGCCTTCTTGGGCCCCACGCCGTCCAGTCTCACGAGTTCGACCAAGGTGATCGGGAATTCGGCCGACACCTCCTCCAGGCGGGTGATGCGGCCGGTCTTAAGCAACTCGGTCACGTGCTTCGCGACGCTATTGCCCACGCCCGGTAGCTCCGTGAGGTCCTCACCCTCCTCGACCATCGAGGCGAGAGGGCGGCTCAAGGAATTGATCGTGTTGACCGCGTTCCGATACGCGCGAATTCGGAAGGGCGAGGCTCCTTGGATCTCCAACAGGTCGGCCAGGGTCGTCAGCGTCCTCGCGACGTCGAGGTTCTCCACCTTACCCCTCCCCATCCAGGCGACCGCCGTGCTGCGCGAGCCGCTCCAGGTAGGCGTCGAAGTCCAAGACCTCCACACCCAGCTTTTCGGCTTTGGCCAGCTTGGAGCCCGCGTTGTCCCCCGCCACCACGAACGCCGTCTTCTTCGACACGGAGCCCGACGTCTTCCCCCCGACCGATCGCCATGCCGTCTCGGCGACGACGCGAGGGACGGGAATGGCCCCCGTAAACACCGCCGTGCCTAGATCGGGAAGTTCGGCGGCCCGTCGTTCGACCGTTTGGGGCGCCACCCCCCGTAGGAGGATGGCGTCGACGGCCGCGGCGTTCTGCGGGTCCGCAAAGAAGCCGGTGATGGCTTCACTCATGCGTGGCCCGACCCCGTCGATCGCGACCAGGGAAGCCTCGTCGGCCGCCCGAATCTCGTCGAAGGACCCGAACGTCTCGGCGAGCGTCCTCGCGACGGTCACACCCACCTCCGGAATTCCGAGCGCGATCAGGAATCGCTGCAGATCCGGATTCCGCTTCGAGGCGACGGCATCGATGAGTGCGTTCGCCGACTTCTCCCCGAACCCTTCGAACGCAACGAGTTGCTCGGCCTTCACGTCGAAGAGCTCGCCGAGCGTCGTCACCAGCCGCTCCTCCACGAGGAGGTTCGCCGTCTCTTCACCCAGCCCTTCGATGTCGAGCGCCGCCCGGGATCCGAAGTGGATCACCCGACCCTTCAGCTGAGCCATGCACCCGAAGCGGTCGGGGCACACGGTCCGGGGTCCGTCCTCGACGACGGCCGAGTCGCACTCGGGGCAGGTCGCCGGCATGGCAAAGGGAGCGGGCCTCGGATCGGCCGGCTCGACCACCTCGACTACCTGGGGGATCACGTCCCCGGCGCGCTGGATCCGCACCGTGTCGCCTTCGCGGAGGTCTTTGCGCTTCAGCTCCTCGCGGTTGTGAAGCGACGCGCGGGCGACGGTGACGCCGCCCACCACGACCGGACGCAACCACGCCACCGGCGTGAGCACCCCCGTCCGCCCCACCTGAATATCGATCTTCTCGATCACCGTGACTTCCTGCCGCGGCGCGAACTTGAAGGCGATCGCCCACCGTGGATGATGAGACGTCGAGCCCATCGCACGACGAGCGGCGACGTCGTCCAGCTTCACCACGACACCGTCGATCTCGTAGTCGAGCCCTTCCCGGTCCCGATCGAACCGTCCGTGGTATTCGATGATGCCGTCCGCGGTCGTTGTGGTCTCGATCCGTTCGGGCAGCCGAAAGCCCCAGTCGCGGATCGCTTCGACACCGTCCTGATCCCGGTCGAAGGACGCCCCCTCCACGTGCAGGACGTCGTAGACGAGCAGGTCGAGCTTCCTCGACGCCGTGACGCGCGAGTCGAGCTGCCGAACCGAACCCGCGGCCGAATTCCGAGGTGACGCATACGGCTCCGAGCCGGTCTCGACCAAGCCCCTGTTGAAGTCGGCGAAATCGGACACGTACATCAAGACTTCGCCGCGAAGCGACAGGAGGTCCGGTGCGGGTCGACGGTCCGTCCGAAGTCGGAGGGGTACCGTCGGGATCGTGCGGATGTTCTCGGTCACCTGCTCGCCCTGCTGACCGTTGCCGCGGGTCACGGCGCGAGCGAGCACGCCGCGCTCGTACACCAACTCGATCGAGGCACCGTCCAGCTTGGGCTCCAACAGGTACACGGGCTCGACGCCCTCGCCCAACGCCTTCCGCACCCGGTCGTCGAACCGGACGATATCCTCAGCCTTCTCCGACGAATCGAGAGAGAGTAGAGGCGCCACGTGCTCGACCGTCTCGAACTTGTCCTGCGGCGGCGCTCCAACGCGCTGAGTGGGCGAGTCCGGCGACCGGACGTCCGGATACGCCTCCTCGAGCGCTTGCAACCGACGGAACAGCGCATCGTACTCCGCATCACTGATCTCCGGCCGCCCCTCGTAGTAGTACAGCCGCGAATGGCGGCGCAGCTCTTCGCTGAGGTCCTCTACCTCGCGGAGGATTTCGGGCGGAGTGCTCGGCAAGTGGCGGTCCGGCTCGTGACGAATGGGGGACGACAAGTATAAGGGTTCGGAGGGATCGAACTCACCCTCCCCTATGAAGGATCTTCAAGCCGCGTACATTCTCATCTTGCGTTCTTAATGACGCCGAGACGCTCTAGATCGGAGGCCCCATGAAGTTCTCGTCGGCTTTGAGCAAAAGCCTACTGCTCGCACTGGTGTTCGGATTGGCCGCGCTCGCGGCGCCGCTGACCGCCCAACTGCCCGGGATGGAGGAAACGACCCGTCGCGGAGCCGACGAGGGGGACGGGCCGCACGACCGACTCATTCTCCGAGGCGGGACCTACATCGACGGCGCCGGCGGGCCTCCGGTGGGTCCGGTGGACATCGTGGTCGAGAACGACCGCATCGTCGAGATCGCGGTCGTCGGGTACCCCGGCGCCCCGATCAACGAGTCGGCGCGGCCCACCGGCGCGACGCGGGAGATCGATGTCTCGGGCATGTACATCCTCCCAGGCTTCGTCGACATGCACGCCCACACGGGGGGTGCAGGCAAAGCGCCGCAGGCGGAGTACACGCACAAGCTCTGGCTCGGACACGGGATCACGACGTCTCGTGGCGTCGGCCATGGCCCGATGATGTGGGCACTCGAGCAGAAGGCCCTCTCGGAAGCCAACGAAATCGTCGCGCCTCGGATGTTCACCTATGCCCGACCGGGCGAAGGGTGGGGCCGCGGTCCGGTCACGTCGCCCGAACTCGCACGCGAGTGGGTCCGTTGGGCCGCCGAGGTCGATGTGGACGGCGCCCAAATCGATGGGTTGAAGCTCGCCGGTGCAGTCCTGGCTCCGGCCATCATGGAAGCGCTTCTCGATGAGGCTGAACAGTACGGACTCGGTTCCGTGTCCCACCTGTCGCAAACCGGTGTGGCGAGGATGAACGCGCTCGACGCCGCGGAGCTCGGCCTCGGGATGATGACGCACTACTACGGGCTCTTCGAAGCCCTCTTCGAGGGCCGTACGATCCAGGACTACCCGGTCGACTACAACTACCAGAACGAGCAACACCGCTTCGGTCAGGTCGGACGCCTCTGGAACCAGGCGGCCGAGCCGGGCTCCGATGAGTGGAACGCACTCATCGACCGCTTCTTGGAGCTCGACTTCGGGATCGACCCGACGATGACGATCTACGAGGCGAGCCGTGACGTCATGCGCGCCCGCGAGGCGGAATGGCACGAGGAGTACACACTCCCCAGCCAGTGGGACTTTTTCCAACCGAGCCGGGTCGCACACGGCTCGTACTGGTTCTACTGGACCTCGGAGGACGAGTACCACTGGCAGCAGTTCTACCGGAAGTGGATGGCCTTCCTGAACGACTACAAGAACGCGGGTGGCATCGTCACGACCGGCTCGGACTCCGGCTTCATCTACAAGCTCTACGGCTTCGACTACATCCGTGAGCTCGAGTTGCTCCGCGAGGCCGGCTTCAACCCGCTCGAGGTGATTCGGGCCGCGACGTACCACGGGGCCCTCCAGCTCCACAAGCCGAGCGGCATGGAGAACGACCTCCAGTTCGGCGTTCTCGAGGTCGGGACGAAGGCCGACATGGTGGTCGTGCCCGAAAACCCGCTCGAGAACCTCAAGGTACTGTACGGTACCGGCACACCCCGTCTGAACGACGAGACGGGCGAGGTCGAGCGAGTCGGAGGGATCACCTACACGATCAAGGACGGGATCGTGTACGACGCGCGCCAGCTCCTCGAAGACGTTCGCGAGATGGTCCAGCAGGCCAAGGAGCGCTCGGTCACGGAGGACGGCGTCTTCTAGCGCATCCGCTCCGTGGGAAGTCAGAGCCCCCGGCCGCACGAGCGGTCGGGGGCTTTGCCGTGGTGGCACGACCCCGAAACGCGTATTCTGCGCCCGCCATCAGTAAGGACGTCGCGTGTCAGAGACCCCGCCTCAACCCGCCATCGACGTGACGGCGCTCCGGGCCGACACACCCGGCTTGGAGCATCGCGTCCACCTCAACAGCGCCGGCGCGTCCCTCATGCCGCAGCCGGTGCTGGAGGCCATTCAGGGCCACATCGATCTCGAAGGCCGGATCGGCGGCTACGAAGCGGAGGCGGAGGCCGCGCCCGCGATCGGTGCGGCGTACTCGGCGGTGGGTCGACTGATTGCCGCCCCGGCAGATCGTGTCGCGATGACGGAGCACGCGACCATGTCTTTCGTGTCGGCGCTCTCCTGCATTCCGTTCGCAGCGGGCGACGTACTCGTCACGACGGAGCACGACTACGTCTCGAATCAGATCCAATACCTCGCCCTGGCGCACCGCTTCGGCGTCGAGGTGGTACGGGTCCCGGACGCCCCGGAGGGCGGTGTCGACCTCCAGGCCATGGAGGAGACGATCCATCGACGGCGCCCCAAGCTCGTGGCCGTCACACACATCCCGACGAACTCGGGCCTCATTCAGGACGTGGCCTCGATCGGCACGATGTGTCGAGCCCGCGGAATCTGGTACCTCGTCGACGGGTGTCAGTCGGTTGGGCAGATACCGGTGGACGTGGGGGAGATCGGCTGCGACTTCTTTTCGGCGACCTCCCGCAAGTGGCTCCGTGGGCCCCGGGGAGCCGGCTTCCTGTACGTCTCCGACCGGGTGTTGGACGCAGGACTCGAGCCGCTCTTCCCCGATATGCGAAGTGCCGATTGGATCGCCGACGACCTATACCAGCCGGCACCCGACGCCCGACGGTTCGAGAGTTGGGAGTTCTCTTGGGCTCTCGTCTTGGGCACGGGCGCGGCGGCCGAGTACGCCCTTCAGGTCGGCGTCGATGAGGGGTCGGCGAGAGCTCTGGCCCTCGCGGCCTCGTTGCGGGAACGGCTGGCCGCGGTTCCCGGCGCGAGCGTCCTCGACCAAGGGGCACGTCTCGGCGCGATCGTCACGGCGAGCTTCAGTGGCTTCGACCCGGCCCACCTCGTTGCGAGTCTCCGAGACCGGGGCATCAACACGAGCTCACAGACGCGCATCGACGCGGTCATCGACTACGACCGAAAAGGCGTGGACGGTGCCCTGCGGATGTCGCCGCACTACTTCAACGAGACGGCCGATCTCGACGAACTCGTCGACGCCCTGACCGAGATCGTCTCGTGAGGACGCCCGATCGGCTCGAGTGTTGTGAAGAAGTTCGCGGCACCCCCCGTACTCACTACACGGGCATGGAGCCCGTAGGGGAGTAAGGGTGCAACGAGCGTTGGAACTCGAGCTGATTAGAAAGTGCAAGGCGGGGCAGTCCCGCTTCTATGAGCCATTGGTCAGAGCATACGAACCGGCTGGACTCCGCCTGGCCATCGCCATGATGGGCAACACCGAAGACGCACAGGACGCACTTCAGATGGCGTTCATCAAGACATACGACACCTTACCGCGGTTCGACCTTCGTCGACCCTTCGGACCGTGGTTCTTTCAGATCCTGAGAAATCAGTGCCGTGACATGCTTCGCAGTAGGAAAGCGAAGTTCAACATGGAAGCGATCGACGAGCGACTGGAGCAACGTCCCGCGGACACAGAACGCGGACCGGAGCGCCTTAGGCAGAAGAACGCCGCGAAGGAGTTGCTCTGGCGCGGCTTGGAGAGAATCGGGACGGAGCATCGCGAGATCCTCGTCCTCAAAGAGCTCGAAGGCTTCCGATACGCTGAAATCGCCCAAATCCTGGACATACCCGAGGGTACGGTGGCCAGCCGCCTGTACCACGCACGCAGCGCCCTAAAGGACGCATTGACCGCAATGAACGCCGAGTACCCATAGACCGATGGACACGCGACCGGACCGGCCTCAGCCGGTGACTCCCGACGAGCTCATGCGCTACCTCGATGGCGAGATGTCACCCGAGGAGCGACAACGCGTAGACGCCGAGCTGAAAGCGTCTACCGAGCTCCAGCGCGAGGTCGCGATGTACAAGAACCTCAAGCACGACATGCAAGACCTCCACTTCCATCCGGGCACGCGGCAGCGGTCCGTGTGGGACCAGGTGAACGCTCACGTGAACCGGCCGATGGGCTGGGGACTCCTCGTCTTCGGCACCGTCATCTGGATGGTCTACGGAACGTGGGTCTTCGCGACATCGTCCGCCTCTCCGTGGGAGAAGTTGGGGACCGGAGCGGTCGCCATCGGCGTGCTCATGCTGCTGACATCGGTGATCTGGGAGCGGTACCGAGACTACCAGACGGACCCGTACAGGAACGTGCAACGATGATCGTCGTCACCACGCCCGATGTGGCAGGCCAGCGCATCACCGGTGTGCTCGGCCTGGTGCGCGGGAGCTCAATCCGTTCGAAACACGCCGGCAAGGACCTGATCGCGAAAATGCGTAACGTGGCCGGCGGTGAGATCTTCGAGTACACGAAGATGATGGCCCAGGCGCGCGAGCAGGCGGTCGACCGCATGATCGAGGAGGCCCAGGCCCTCGGAGCCGACGCGGTGGTCGCGGTGCGATTTCAAACCTCGATGGTGATGCGCGGCGCGGCCGAGATGCTCTGCTACGGCACGGCGGTCCGACTCACGCACGACGACTAGGACGGCGCGGCCGGACTCCCGGGCGACACCATCCTTTCATCCGGGGTTGTACCCGACTACCTATGGAGACCCCCTAGACCGGGGTAGGACTACGCCCCGCCCCGCCGAATCGACCCCCCATGTTCGTATCGTCGTCCCTGTCCGGCTTGTTCTCGCACCCTGAGGTCGGCTGCGCAGAACGCTCGCGGGGGTGATGGATGGGTGTGATCGCCCTGCTCCAACCGGACGCCCGAATCAGCGCCCAGGTGGCCGAAACCCTCACGGCCGCCTCCCACCAAGTCCTCCCCTGCCAGAGCTGGGAGGCCGTCCGCACCCTCCTCGAGAACGAGGCGATCGATACCGTGGTCGCGGACGCGGACTTCCCGAACCCGGGCGCGGCGGTCCGGAGTCTCCGCGCCACCCGAGCCCGTTCCGCCGTCGGGCTCGTGGTCTGGACCGAAGAGGACACGGCCGAACGCTACTTCGACCTCGGAGAAGCCGGAGTCGACGGTGTGCTGGGACCGCGCTCGCGTCCATCTACGATACGAAGTCGGGTCGCCAACGCGATCGCTGAGACGCGCGGCCGCCGGATCCGAGCGATGCTTCCAGAGTCCTGGCCCGACAAGGCCGCCGAAGCCCTGCACTGGGCCGTCGCTCACGGGGACCGGCGCGGTTCGGTCCAAGGACTGGCGTCGGCGATGGGGATGAGTCCGTCCGCGCTTCAAGCGCTGCTGCGGGAAGAGGGTCTCCCGACCCCGAATCGGCTGCTCCTCTGGGGGCGGCTCGTCCTCGCGGCCGCATGCCTGGCGGATCCGAGCAAGACGAGCGAATCGGTCGCATACTCCGTCGGGTACGCCACCGCCGGGGCGTTCTCTCGAGCGATGAAGACCCAGACCGGGTTTTCTCCCGGTCAACTCCGGATCCCGGATGCGATGCGAGTAGTTCTGAGGAAGCTGATCGAGCGACACCTCAACGGTGGCGAGGCCGGAACGACGTTCACGAGCATCCCTTCTTCGCTGGGGGGGACGCTTCTCCTCGCGATTGCGCTCACGGCGGGTGGATGCGCGGCGGGCCCCGGGGTCGATCGCGGCGCCGTCGAGGAGATCCTGCGCGCACCCCCCATGGATCAGCTCCATGCCGGCGTCCTCGCGATCGACGCGGCGACGGGTCGAACACTCTACGCGCACAACGAACGGCGACGCTTCATCCCGGCCTCGAATCAGAAGGTTCTGGTCACGGCCACCGCGCTCTCGCTTTTGGGGCCGGACTACCGCTTCGAGACCACCGTTCGAGCGCTCGGTGAACAGAGCGGCGACGTCCTGGACGGCGATCTCGTGATCGAGCCGTCGGGCGATCCGAGCTGGTCCGATCGGTATTGGGCCGATGGGAAGGAGGTCCTTGCCGCACTCGCGGACAGCGTGCGCGCAGCGGGGATTCGGACCGTGACGGGCGGCATTCGGATCGACGCCACCGCCTGGGACTCCACCACCATCGGGCCGACGTGGGAGTTCGAGGACCTCCGGTACGGGTATGGCGCGACGGGTAGCGTCCTCGCCATGGACGAGGGTGAGGTCGAGGTCATCCTGCGCGCTGGAGATCGTCCGGGCCTACCCGTCGACGTGGCCTGGTCGGTCGGGGGGCCGGACTACGTGCGGGCTCGCATCGAGACCGTGCATTCGGACAGCACCCGCAGAGTCCGCGCTAGCTACCTCCCCGAATCACGCCGCCTGATCCTCGAAGGACGTATTCCGGCCGGAGGCGTTGACACACTCTCTGTCGCTCAACGGGACCCGATGGGCGTCGTCGTTCGAGAGCTGTCCAACGCATTCGTATCGGCCGGGATCGAAGTCAGTGGTGACTGGACGATCCAGTGGGATGCCGAGTCAGTGCCACGCGGGTGTCCCCAGGCGATCAGACCCCGCTGCTCGGCCCCGATTGCAACGCTTCGGTCACCGCCGCTCTCCGAGCTGGTAGCGGGAGTTCTCGAACCGAGTCAGAACTGGATGACGGAGCAGTTGGTGCGCACCCTGGGAGCCCTCTACGGCGAGCGTGGGAGCTGGTCGGAAGGCACCGACGTCATGACGCGGTACTTGGTCGACTCGCTCGGCGTCGCCGAGACCGACATCTCCGCGCGAGACGGCTCCGGCCTCTCCGCGTACAACCTCGTCACGCCTCGGGCCGTCGTCAGGATATTGCGGGCGATGGCCGATGGGCCCTACTCCGCGGAGTTCAGGAGCGCGATGGCTGAACCCGGAGAGGAGGACTCGACGCTCGAAGAACGCCTCGAAGACCTGGATGGTAGGGTCTTCGCGAAAACCGGCACGATCTCCAACGTGAACTCTCTCTCGGGGTACCTCGTAGGGCCCAATGGACACGACGTGATCTTCTCGATCCTGACCAACGCTTCGGGACTGCCCGCGAGCCGAGTCAGACCCGTGATCGACGACATCCTTCGTGCGCTGGCCGACTCGCCTCGAAGCACGCGACAGAATGACTGATTTCGACTTCCCGGATCTTCCTTCGGACGAAGAGCTGGGCATTACCGACGAAGACCGGAAGGCGTACGAAGAAGAGGGCGAAGACCGCCCGGAAATGTCGGACGCCGAGATGGCTGCGCTACTTGGGGAAGCTCCGGGCTCAAAGCAGGCTGGCGCCCCGGCGGCTGGCGCCGCGGGCGCTGCCGCTTCCGCTGGCAAGTCTCCCAAGGCCGGCGGCGAGAAGACGTCCACGCGTGAGGAACGGCGAGCCGCCAAAGAAGCGAAGAAGGCTGCTCGAGCAGCCGAGAAGGCGGCGAGGAAGGCCGCCAAGCAGGCCGGGGCCGACAGCGGCAAGGGCGCTCCGGCGGCTCCGAAGACCTCGAAGTCGGACGAATCCCCTAAGGCTCCGAAGGTCTCGACCGCACTCGCAGGACCGCGGATTCCGTGGCGAGGCCCCGCAACGGTGATCGCGCTCGTCGTCATGGCTGGCCTGTCGACCGCCGGCCGCTACGCGCCACAGCCGGTGCCCGCGAACGCCCCGGAGTCCGAGTTCTCGTCCGCCCGCGCCATGGCGACGCTCATCGAGATCGCCCGGGCACCCCACCCCGTCGGATCCCCCGAGCACGCTCGTGTCCGCGACTTCCTCGTCGACCGGCTCGAGCAGCTCGGGCTCGAACCCGAGGTTCAAACCGGTGTCGCGCACATCCAGGGCAACGGTCGCGGTCGAGCCGCCACCACACGAAACATCGTTGCGCGAATCGAAGGCACGGAGCCGACCGGGGCTTTTCTCATCACCGCCCACTACGACGCTCGAGATCAGTCTCTCGGTGCCGCAGATGCGGGTTCCGGTGTCGTCGCGATCCTCGAGGCCGTCCGAGCCGCGCAGACCGGGGAGCCCTTCCGGAATGACGTGATCATCCTGATCACCGACGCGGAGGAAATCGGTCTGATGGGCGCCCGTACCTTCGCTGCCGAACATCGGTGGATGGAGGACGTTCGCGTGGCGGTATCGCTCGAAATGCGCGGGAGCGACGGGCCCGCGATCATGTTCGAGACCAACGACCAGAACGGCTGGATCGTGCGTCAGTTCGCCGAGTCGGATCCGTACGCGTATGCCAACTCGCTCGCGTTCGAGGTCTATCAGCGGATGCCGAACGATACCGACTTCACCATCCTCAAAGAGGCCGGCGTCCAGGGCCTCAACTTTGCGGGGATCGACGGCGCGCCGGCGTACCACCAACGCTACGACGACCCGGGGCACCTATCGGAGTCGACGCTCCAGCATCACGGAGAGCATGCGCTCGCTTCGATGAGGCACTTCGGGCAGGTCGACCTCAGTGAAGTCAACGCGCCCAACGCCGTGTACATCACGATTCCGCTACTCGGCATGGTCGTGTATGACGTCGTGGTGGGTCACGCGCTGTCCGCCATCGTGGCGATCCTGTTCGGCCTCGCTCTGCTTGTCTCCGGCCGAACCGGTGCTCGTCCGGGACGCGTCGTGGTCGGTACCGTCGTGGCCCTCGCATGCGCCGCTGCGGCAGGTGGTGTCGGCTTCGCGCTCATGTCGGTGATCCCCGGCTTCCACGGTGAGTTCGGCGGGCTGCAGGGCTCCGCCCTCCATCAGGAGGGTTGGTACGTGCTGACGCTGGTGGCCGCTGCGGCAGCCATCGTCTGGAGCGTTTCCATCGTGGCGCGGCGTTGGTTGCATCTCTCCGAGCTCGCCCTGGGAGCAGCCCTCGTCCCCGCCGTCGCCTCGATTGCGGTGGGATTCACCGTCCCGCTCGCGGCAGTGAACCTCCATTGGCCCGCTCTCGCGGCCACCAGCGCGGTGCTGCTTCTGGGGATCGTGGGAGATCGGCTCAAAGGGCACGCCGCGTGGGCCTTCAGTCTCCTGGCCGCGGGGGTCGTGCTTGTCGTCCTGGCGCCGATCGTGGAGACACTTTGGCTTGCGATGTCGATTCGACTCGCGATCGGCCTCGGCATCCTCTCCGCGATCACGATTCAACTTTGCCTACCGGTGCTGGATTCGCTTCGGCATCCGAACGATTGGTGGTCCCCGCTCGCGGCACTGGCCGCCGCCGGGATCTTCTTTGGCGTGGCGTCACAATCGGGTCGTCCGTCCGCCGAACGTCCGGCGCCGAGCACGCTGGCTTACGCGTACGAGCATGGATCCGGCAGCGCCTACTGGGTGACAGAACCCACGGACCACCCTGGCGACGCACTCGCTACGGAGTGGGCAGAAGAGCGAGTCGGTGCCTTCGAGTCGACGATCAATCTCTCCGAGTTCGGCTACCCGAACGTGGAAGCGTCCAGTCGCGACGCATTGGTCGTGGACGCGGATCGGCCAGAGATCGTCACCCTCCGCGATGAGGTCGTCGGCCGTCGACGGGTCGTGGATCTCGCGGTTCGGTCTCGCGTCGGAGCCGAGCTGCTGCAGTTCCGATATGGAGACGCCGGGACGACACAGTTGATCTCGGTGGCCGGTGTGCGCGTCGACGATCCTGGATCCCTCACCGTGTTCGAACACTGGGGCATTCCCGAGCACGGGTACGTGCTCATCGAGCTCGAGGGGCCGGCGGACGAACCACTGGACCTCTACGTGACGGAGCATCTCCTCCGCCCCACGGAGCTCCTCGGTGAGTCGCCCTTCGAACGGCCTGCTGAACTCGCGCCGAACCCCAACTGGCTGAGCGACCGCGTGATGCTACGGACCTCAGTGGGTCAGTTCGGGGATCCAGCCTACGCCGTAGTCGAGGTCGATCCGGTACCCGACGGGCTGGCGGAGCTCCTCCGTTCGGGCGGGGCCCCGGCCGAGGCAGGACGGGCCGAGGGCAGTCCGGAAGCCGGGGATGAGATCGACGCGGCGGCAACGGCGGACACGATCGATGGCGCCTCCGACACGGCGACTATCGACACCACCGCCACCACGTCCGACTCTATCGGTGCCGGCCCTGACTCGATTGCATCGACCGGCGACTCGGTGGCCGTCGACACGATCGGCTCGGGATCCCGATAGGCACTCCACCCATCCTCAGGAAAGTGCGCGAAGCCCCATGATGGTCCGTGCTCTCGTTACCACAGGCTTTCTCGGCCTCGCCGCGATGGTGCTTTGGGTGCCGTTCTGGGTGGGCCCGGAGACCCCGATCGGCAACCTCCTCACGAACCTCGGCACGGAGTTGGTCGGCATCGTGCTGACCGTGGCCGTCGTGGAGTGGTTCTTCGAGCGCCGTCGCCTCCAAACTCGTGGACGACAACTCGCCTGGGACGCACTCCACGCGGTCGAACACGCGGTGTGGGTCTGGCAGGGCGGCCCGCGAGAGATGGACACCGACGAGGTTCGGGGCATCCTGAACGCGGTGGGGAGTGACGACCCACTTCCGGACTTCACCGAAGGGTTGTTCCTGAACATCGGGACCCGTGCTCGGCGACTCCTGAACAACGACCCCGACGCGGTCACGGCCGTACCGGGCTTCATGAACGGGCTCGAACAACTGGCGCGCCTCTCGGCCATGAGAGACGGGCGGAACCCGATGCCCAGCCGGAAGGTGGCGGACATCCTCGACGAAGGGACGTCCGAGCTGGCGAAGGCCCTTCAGAAGCCGACGGAACGCCACCTCGCGAGCCTGATTCGATACCGAGACCCGTCGATCGAAAGCCAAGAGCGCCGACACTTCGGTGGCGCAGGCCACATGACGCTACCCACGAGCGAGCAAGCCGGCAGGCTGGAGTAGTCCGGCAAGTCACGGTCGGCCAATGGTGGCCCGACCCTTGCGCTCGAAGGCTCGGGATCGGCGCCCGTTACCTTTTCGGCGCGGCGCCCGTCTGGTGTGTGTTCCAACAATCGGAAACCCGAGGATGACATCATGAAGCGCACCCAACACTGGTTCCGCATGTTTGCGGTGGTGGGCGTCGCGGCGGCTCTGGGAGCCTGCGACGAGTCGACCGGACTCGAGAGCCTGGAAGACGAAATGGTCATGGACGCGGCACTTATTGCCGCCGACGCGACCGTCGAGGAAGTCACGATGTGGGGCGAATCGCTCGGCTTCGGCGCCGTGCCCGCTCCTTCTCAGTACGACAACACCGGCTCTCTCGCCGCCATGGGGCATCCCGGCGGACGTGGAAGCTGGTCCGGTGAATTCTCCGGCACCCGCTCGCGGACCTGCTATGACGAACAGGGCGTGGAGCAGGATCAGTGCGACGAGCTCCTTACCGAGTCGATTCACTTCCTTCGCGATATCGAAGGGTCGATCGAGCGCGGTAACTTCACGGCCGAGATCTCCCGCGAGCGGGACATGACCGTGTCGGGCCTGCTCGGCGAAGAGACGACCCGGACGTGGAATGGCGACGGCTCGAGCTCGACCGCTCGCAGCGGCGTGCTCGACGACGGCAGCGAGCGCTCTCACTCCGTCGTGGGTGAGTTCACGTTCGAAGACGTTGTCGTCCCGATCCCGGGCTCCGACCCGCGTTGGCCGCTATCGGGCACGATCAGCCGCAGCATGACGGCGACGAAAGTTGTGGGCGACGAGACGACGGTCCGTGAAGTCGAGATGACCATCACGTTCAACGGTACGCAGTATGCGGACGCCGTGGTCAACGGTGAGGCGATGGAGATCGATCTGTCCGCCCGTGAAGGCCGGAACCCGCTCCGCCGCCGTCGCGGTTAACGACTCGACGGATCGAGGAGGCGGTGGTGCGCCCGCCGCGGTCCGTAGATGAACGAGGGGTGGCGGCTTCGGCTGCCACCCCTTTCTCGTCCGGCTACCCTGTCCCTGACCCGTGGGCGACCCTCGCCTCACCCATGTAATCCCACAGCCCGTCGGGCAGCGACATCCCGAACTTCGCCATGACCCGCGGACCCCCCTCGCCCTCGTAGAGATGGTTCAGCGAGCGCGCGATGCCTGGGTCACCCCCCGTGAACTGGGCCACCAGCTCAGCAGACTGTCGAACCAGCGCGCTAACGCTCGGATCAGCCGGCGAGACACCCGACTCCATCTTCTCGGCAAAGGCCTCGAATAGGCGGGACCACGCGTCCTGGGCCGCGGCCATCCCGTCCTCACCGACCTCGGCGCGGCGTTCCGCTAACTGCTCCCACTGCTCCGTGGAGTAGTACTTCTGGACGTTCACCGTGGCCTCGATCGACTGAGACAGCTCGTCGACCGTCACCGTGCCCTCCACGACCCGCGTATACACGGACGCGAGCAGATCACGGAGTCGCGCGAAGTGCTCGAGCTCCCGATCGAGGCGCTGCATGTGGAGTTCGAGCACGGGAGCCAGGGCGTACTCCGGGTGCTCGAGGCACGCGTGCACCTGCTCGAGAGAGAATCCCAGGTGCCGGAGAGAGGTGATCTGCTGCAGCCGTCGAAGCTGCTCCTCATCGTAGAGCCGATGACCACTGGCGGTACGTGAGGACGGCCGGAGTAGCCCGATCTCGTCGTAGTGATGAAGGGTTCGTACGGTCAGCCCGGTACGCTTGGCCAGCTCCCCCACCTTCATTTCGGCACCCATAGTACCGGCCTCCAGAACGCTCTCGAACCGTCCTACAGTCGCACCTCACGTTGCGTGAGGATCAAGGCTGCGGTTCGAAGTACCCCATGTGCTCGAGCATGTAGTCCCGGATGGCTCGCGCAAGTCGTTCGGCGTAGGCACGCCGGTTGGCGTCGCTGTCGAGCAGGCCCGGGTAGTGGTGTTCGATCTGAATCCCGCTCACGACCTCGCCGGCTGCGAGGGACCCGTGTCGGACCGTGCTGTAGCCGCCCGTGAAGTACGGCGTGCCCATCGGGGACGGATCACTCGGGCTCGGAACAGAGGCCACGCCTTCACCCTCGAGGAAGCCCCCGAAGCTGGTGGGGCCTCGCAGGAGGGCCGAGAAATCGAGAGGGCTACTCTCACCAAGCGCGCGAATGCTCGACTGCCGGATGATCTGGATGTCGTTGAGCGACGTATCGGTGCCGTCGAGCTGGCTCCCGGACAGCAGGTAGCCCAACTCGAGCCGGAAGATCGTGTGCGCGTGGCCGTGCATGTCGAAGTACATGGCGTCGCCATCGGTCGCCGCCAACGCTCGGGCGGTGTCGACGAACGAGTGGTACTCCTCCCACGCCTGCTCGGCGAACGGATTGCCTTGCGCTGCCTCGACGATCTCTCGATTCGGGTCGAGCTTCGAGCGGTGGAGGTGAGAGAGAACGACGTGCGGCGCGTGCCCCGTCAGATCGATCAGTGCGTCGCGGGCGGCCATGGTCAGCTGGAGAGTGAACAGATCCGCACGCACGACACCGAAGGTTCGGTCCGGAATCTCCGCGGGCCTCTCGGACCCACCGTGACCCGACGACAGCACGACCGGTAGCGTGCCGGGGATGAACTCGACGTAGTTCTCTCTGCCGAAGTAGCTCTCCCCGGGGATGAACCCGCCCGGGCTCATGGTGTCGACCGGCACGAACACCTCGAGTCCCGCGGCCGCGGAACGCCCGTCCAACGAGGCGCGAACGGTGGTGAAGCCCTCTGCCACGGCGGTGGCCAAACCACTGCCGCTGATCGTCGCCACGTTCGGATCGTCCGAGCTCCACTGGACACCGGAGGTGCTCAGCGTCGTCCCGTCTTCGGCCAGGGCGGTCACGCGGAATTGGATCGTGCTCCCGACTCCTTCGACCAGGCCCATGTCAGGGTCGATCGAAAGCTCCCGGACCTCCGGTAGCATCGTGGCGTCGCTACAGGCCACGAAGACGACGCACAGGGCGAGTGGGAGGAATCGACGTGTCATGAGACCAATGTACCGTGGGCTAGGGCTCGAAGTACCCGATGTGCTCGAGCATGTAATCCCGAATCACCCGCGCGAGCCTCTCCGCATAGTCGCGACGATTCGCGTCGGTATCCCGAAGACCGGGGTAGTGGTGCTCGATCTGGATCCCGCTCACGAGTTCGCCGTCGTTCAGCGACCCGTGCTCTCGGGTGCTGTAGCCGCCCGAGAAGTACGGTGCACCGTTCGGAGACGGATCACCGGGACTCGGGACCACGGGCACACCCTCTCCTTCGAGGAAGCCGCCGAAGCTCGTCGGACCTCGGAGGAGTGACGAGAAGTCCAGTGGGGTGTCCCGACCGAGCTCCCGAATGCTCGTCTGCCGGACCACGGGGATTCCGTTCAGCGACGCGTCCGTGCCGTCCAGCTGGCTGCCCGTGAGCAAGTAGCCCAACTCGAGGCGGGCGACGGCGTGACCGTGGCCGTGCATGTCGAAGTACATGCCCTCGCCACGCGCCGACGCGACGGTGCGCGCATGGTCGATGTACCCGTGGTATTCCGCCCACGCCCGCTCGGCGAACGGATTGCCCTGGGCCGCCTCTTCGATCTCGCGATTTGGATCGAGCTTGGACCGGTGGAGTCGCGACAACACGACGTGTGGGGCTTGGCCCGTCAGGTCGATTAGCGCGTCCCGCACCGCCAGCGTCAGTTCGAGGGTGTTCCGGTCGGCAATCACGACCCCGAAGGTGCGATCGGCGATTTCCGCCGGCGTCTCCGATCCGCCGTGGCCGGCAGACAGCACCACCGGCAAGGTGCCGGGGATGTACTCGATGTAGTCCTCACGACCGAAGTAGCTCTGTCCGGGCACGAACGTGCCCACCGCCGGCGGTTCGTACACCTCGAGGCCCGCCGTCGCGCTCCGATCGCCCAGCTCGGCGGTGACCATCGTAAACCCCTCCGACACGCCCGTGGCTCGGCCGTTTGCATCGATCGAGGCGATCGACGGATCGTCCACGCTCCAACGGACCTCCGCAGAGCTCAGCTCGACGCCACCCTCCCCGAGCGCGATCGCCTCGAATTGCATCGTGCCCCCCGTGCCGACGGCCAAACCCACATCGGGCTCGATCGACAGCACCCGTACGTCCGGCCCCGTGGAATCGCCGCAGGCGGCGACGGCCACGTACATCGCGAGGGAAAGAGACTTGAGCTTCATCCGTCCAATGTACGGTTCGACGTGACATGGTTCGCAAACCGTGCCAACGTGTTCGTCGGTTGTAGAGGGGGACGCGGACACGGAGCAGAGCAGTCGTGACTCGGGACGATCCAGCAGCGCTCGCCTTCCGGCGAGCCGTCGAACACGAGGACCCGGAGGAGCTGCGGGCAGCGTTCGCGGCGCATCCTTCGCTCACCGACGTCATCGACGCGCCGTGGTTCTCCTTCGACAAACCGGCCCTCGTGCACGCCGCCGCCCGGCGCAATCGAGAGTTGGTCGACGCACTGCTCGAACTCGGCGCGGACATCGATGCGAAGTCGGAGTGGGAGGCCGGCCCCTATTCCGCACTCCACTCGTTGGTCGACGGGGCCACGCCCGAGAGTCTCGCGCTGGCCGACCACCTCGTCGAACGAGGCGCGATGATCGACATCCACTCGGCGGCGGGGATGGGCCGAGCCGATCGGGTGACGGAGCTACTCGACGAGGATCCGGAGCTGGTGAACGCTCCCGGTCCGGACGGAGCGGCACCGCTCCACCTCGCGCGCACGCCCGAGATCGCCGCCATGCTCCTCGAGCGCGGTGCAGCAATCGATCAGCGTTGTGTCGACCACAACAGCACCCCGTCGATGTGGGCAGCCCAAGGACGGGAGCCGGTCATGCACTTCCTTCTCCGGCAGGGCGCCACGCCGGACCTCTTCCAGGCCGCGCTCCTGAACAGCGTGGGGCTCGCCGAGCACATCCTGTCGGCCGACCCGAACGCGATCGATGTGCGCATTCGCTTCGGGGAGTCTCATCCGCACCTCGGTGGAGGGGACAAGTACGTCTGGGCACTGGATGGCGCAGATACTCCTCTCGAGGTCGCACGCAGACGCTCTGCCCACGAGGTGTACGGCTACCTCCTCGACCGGAGCAGCCCCGCGGCGCGCCTGCTCCAAGCGGCGCGACGGAGCGACCTACCGAACATCCGAGCCATCGTGGGACGCCACCCGACCCTACTTGGCGAGCTCAACGAACCCTCACTGTGCGAGCTTCTGTACTCGGGCGCGGACGCGGCGCGACTGCTGATCCAACACGGCGTCAGCCCGAACGTTCGCGACGGCGGACCTGGAGCCACACCTCTGCACCACGCAGCGTGGCGAGGCCTGGCCGACGTCGCGACGGTTCTTCTGGACGCCGGCGCAGACATCTCGATCCGAGACCGGCACTACGACGCCACCCCACTCGGCTGGGCGAACGAGAACAACCAAGCCGAGATGATGACACTCTTTCTGGCGCGCGGTGAGCCCGACATCGTCGATGCCTCGTGGCTCGGACTGCCGGATCGCGTGGCCGCGATCCTCGCCGAGAGTCCTGACCTCGTGAACGGCTACGAGGAGGGACGCATCTCGCCGCTCCGCAGTGCCGCCTGGTGCGGCCAGCTCGAGGTCGTGCGCGTCCTTCTGGACCATGGGGCCGATCCGTCGATCCCGAACGAGCAGTCCGGAAAGACCGCGGCGGAATACGCCGCGGCACAAGGCCACGACGACATCGTCGCGCTCTTGTCGGCCTCGTAGGGCCGGCCTACCCTCTTCGCCCGCGTTTTTTCTCGCGGTTTCCCGCCCATCTCCGACCCAACGGACCGATGACCCGTTCGACCCGCCTCCTCGCCGCTGCCCTCCTCGTGGCCGCCCCTATGCAGGCCTGCTCGCGCGGCGCCTCGGCGACCCCACCCAGCCCTGCCGATGCACCTCAGGAGCGTCCTGGAGCGCGCGGCGGTCCGGGCGGCGGTAGCTCGAACGACGGGCCGAAGCCGTACGAGGAGGTCATTACGGACGAGGCCGTCACCAAGGCCGGCATGTTCCACGTCCACCACGTCGGAGAGGACATCTTTTTCGAAATCCCATCATCCGAGCTCGAGCGGGAGATGTTGCTCCTCCAGCGGCCCATGGAGTCGACGCTCCAGAACCCGGGCGGCTTCTTCGGGGGCGGTGCCCGCATCTACGTCCAATGGGAACGCGACGGAAACCACGTCGTTCTCCGTCAAAAGGAATACGACCTCCAGGCCGACGAGTCGGATCCGATCTGGCGACAGGTAAGCGGCTTCCGGAAAGGGCCCGTTCTGCGACGGTTCGACGTGGAAGCCTTCGGTGCCGACAGCGCGGCTGTGATCGACGTCTCCGACCTGTTCATCTCGAACGTGCCGGAGTTCGGTCCGATCGAGGGGCTGAACAGTGGCCGCAGCTGGGTCGAAGACACGTGGGCCTTCGACGACGCGATCAATGTCCAAGTGACGCAAAGCGGGCAGGCCCGACCCAACGCGGGCCCCGGCGGAGGTGGCTTCGGTGGAGCCAACGCACGCCCCCGATCGCAGACGGTTCGGATGTTCTTCAGCATGGCGAGACTTCCCGACGACGTCATGATGCCGCGCTGGCACGATGACCGAGTCGGCTACATCTCCAGCCGCTCTTGGGACTTCAGCCGGCCGGACAATCGCCTCGAGCAGGTCCGCTTCATCCATCGTCACCGCCTCGAGAAGCAGAATCCGGGCGCGGAGGTATCGGACCCGGTCGAGCCGATCGTCTACTGGATCGATCCGGCGACCCCGGATTGGCTGAAGCCTTGGATCGTAAGCGGTGTCGACGCGTGGCAGGGTGCGTTCGAGAAGGCTGGTTTCAGCAACGCCATCTTCGGCCGGATCGCCCCTACACCGGAGGAGGACCCGACTTTCTCGCTCTTCGACGCACGGGAGTCTGTCGTTTACTGGAGGCCGTCGACAGTCGCCAACGCGACCGGAGGCCAGACCATCGACCCGAGATCCGGCGAGATCATGAAGGGCGAGGTCAACATGTACCACAATATCATGCAGCTGCAGAGGTACTGGTACTTCATCCAGGTCGGGCCACTCGATGAGCGCGCTCAAACGCTGCCGATGCCCGACTCATTGATGGGCAAGCTCGTCGAGTACGTGGTGGCTCACGAAATCGGCCATGCGATCGGATTCCCCCACAACATGAAGTCCTCGGCGCTTTACCCGGCCGATTCGATCCGAAGTGCGTCGTTCTTGGAGCGGATGGGCGGGAGTCACGTCGCGACGCTCATGGACTACTCGCGCTTCAACTACGTCGTCCAGCCGGAGGACAACGTTCCGCTCGACTATCTGATCCCGCAGGTCGGCCCCTACGACGACTTCGCGGTGAACTGGGGCTACGGCGAGATCCTCGGCGCCGAGACGCCGGATGACGAGTTGGCCACCCTCGACGAGTGGGCTCGGCAACAGGACGAATTCCCGTGGCTTCGGTTCTCCACCCCCGACGATGCCGGCTCGGATCCCGGAGACCTCACCGAAGCGGTTGGGGACGCCGACGCGGTGAAGTCGACCACGTACGGCATGCTCAATCTGGGGCGTGTCATGGACATGATGATCGACGTGACGGAGACGCCCGGCGAAGATTACAGCGAGCTCGACGCCATGTACGGCCAGGCGGTGGGCCAATGGGGCCGGTACATGGGCCACGTAGCCGCCATTCTGGGTAGTGCCGAGACGCAGAATTTCTACGGCACCGGTGCTCGGTTCGAGCCGACGACGCGGGCCCGCCAAGTCGAGGCGATGGACTACCTGACCGAGACTGGCTTCCACGTGCCCGAGATGTTCTTGGACGAGGACATTCTGCGCCGCATCGAGGTGTCCGGAGTGGTCGCCAGATTTCGGACCCAACAGGCCCGCCTGGTGAACAACCTGCTGAGTCAGGCTCGCCTCGAACGCCTCATCGAGTTCGAGGCACTCGACGGCTCGAACTACTCGATCACCGACTTCATGGAGGGCATGAGGGACGGCGTGTGGAGTGAGCTGGACGATGGTTCGGTGCAGGTGAACACATACCGGCGCAACTTGCAGCGGGCATTCCTCGACGCTGCGAACAGCCGCCTCAACCCCACCGAAGAGGAGCTGGACCGCCCCTTCAACCCGGCTGCCGAGCCCTGGACATCCGATGTGCGCGCCGTGGTTCGGGCGGAGCTTCGGACACTCTCCGATTCGGTCGAGAGTGCGATGGCTCGCGCGGGGAACGAAATCACGCGCGTGCACCTTCAAGACGTCGCGATGGAGATCAACAAGATCCTCGAGCGTCAGCCTTGAGGGCCGGGAGAACCCTTCTCGCCTCAGCACTACTGATTGCTTCGGCGGCTGGGCTCGGCGCCCAGGCACCGAACCGGTCGGCGATGGCCCAAGCGGGCCCTGTCGCCGAACGGATCATATCGGACGAGAGGGCTCTCTCGGCCGAGTTCGACATCGCCTCCCGCGTCGAGATCGTTCGAACCGACTACGGCGTGCCGCACATCTACGCCGAGGACCTCGAGGCGATGGGCTTCGCCCTGGGCTGGGTCCAGTCGGAGGACTATGGCGACGTCCCCGCTTTTGCGATGGCGCAGAGACGGGGAACGCTGGCCCGCTTCCTGGGGCGGGATGCCCTCGAGAGCGACTTCGCTGCGTTGCCGGCCCACCAGCACGCGGTGTCGATGTACTCCACCCTCGACCCGCGAACCCGTGCCGTCTACGAGGGCTTCGCCGCTGGGGTGAACCACTACATCCGTCTCCACCGGGACGTTTTCCCCGACTGGCTCCGTCCGGACTTCACGGGACCCGACGCCCTGGCCGGAGACGTCTATACGTGGAGTCGGGGTGACGCCGCCGCCTTCGTCCGGGCAGAGAACGCTCGGCAGACGGGTGGACAGCAGTCACCGGACGGAGCGGCATCGTTCGACATGTCGGTCAGCGCCGATCCGTGGCTCCCGGACGACTTCGACCCCGAGCGCGACGGCTCGAACGCGTGGGCCTTGGACGGGTCGAGGACCACGTCCGGTGACGCGATTCTGCTCCGGAATCCGCACCTGTCGTGGAACGCGGGCTACTACGAAGCTCACGTGCGCGTCCCAGGGGTCATCGACTTCTACGGTGACTTTCGGATCAGCATGGCCTTCGGAATCATCGGCGGCTTCAACCGCCGGTTAGGCTGGGCCACGACGAACAACTCGCCGCGGTACTCCCAGGTCTACGCCTTCGACCGCGACCCCGATCGGGACGACGCGTACATGCTCGACGGACGCTCAGTCGATCTACGATCAGAGTCCGTTACGGTCGAACTCTTGAGTGACCGTGGGGGCCTCGTGCCCTCGACGAGGACGACGCTGTGGTCGGACCACGGCCCCGTGATTCACGAGACGGATGAGCACGTCTTCGTGCTCAAGGACCCTCGACTGGACGAGTATCGACGTGGGGACCAGTTCGTCCGGATGATGACCGCGGAGTCGATGGAAGAATGGCTCGACGCCATGCGGATGCGCGCCCACGCGAGCTCGAACTTCACGTATGCCGACGCAGACGGGAACGTCGCCCTCTACTACAACGCACGAATCCCGAACCTGCCCCACGACCCGACGGGGAACGAGGCCGCATTCGTATCGAGCACGGACGAGATCTGGAGTGAGCTGGCCCCGTGGGAGAGCCTCCCGCTCTACATCAACCCCCCGGGAGGGTACGTCCAGCAGGCTAACGACACCCCCGACTACATCAATCTGAACGTGGTGCTCGATCGGGACACCGTCGCGCCGAATCTGCCGGCTCCTCGACTGCGTATGCGCAGCCAGCTGTCCTTCGACCTCATCCACAACGATGACGTCCTGTCGCTCGAAGACGTGGTCGAGCGGAAGCACTCGCCGAGGATGCTCGCCGCGGAGCGAATGCTCGACGACCTGCTGGCCGCCATCGATGCGCAGGAGCCCTCGCCCGTCCTCGAACGCGCTCGTCGCATCCTGGCCACGTGGGACCGCACGGCCGCGACAGACAGCCGGGGCGGCGTACTCTTCCGCCGCTGGTACGGGATCTACAGACAGGTCGCAGGCCCGGGCATGTACCGGGTCGAGTGGAGCGAGGACGACCCGGTCGATACCCCGTCAGGTATCGGCGCCCCAGGAAAGGCTGTGGCGGCCCTCCGGCTCGCTGCGGAACGTATGGACAAGGACGGAACCGCGCTCGACGTCCGTTGGGGAGACTACAACCGCGTCATTCGGGGCAGCGTCGACGCTCCGGTGGCGGGATGCGAAGGGCTGCTCGGGTGTTTCCGGACCCTCTCGTTCGCCCCGACCGACGACGGCCGGATGCACGTGAACTCGGGGGACGGGTGGGTCTTTGCCGTCGAGTTCGGTGACGTGCCGCGCGCCTACACCGTGTTGGCCTATGGTCAGAGCGCTCTCGAGACCTCTCCGCACTACGACGACCAGGCCCAGATGTTCGCGGATGGTGAGATGAAGCGAATCCTCTGGACGGACGAAGAGATCGCGGCGGGAGCAATCCGGCGATATCGTCCCGGTCCAGACGCCACTACGGACGGGGGACGACGGTGAGTACGGACGGGTTGGATCTCGGAGCCTTTTCGATGAGCCTGACGGTCTCGGACCTGGGTGAGTCCAGGGCCTTCTATGCAAAGCTCGGGTTCGAAACCACCGGTGGGGACAACGAGCACTACGTCATTATGTGCAACGGGCTCACGGTGCTCGGACTCTTCCAGGGCATGTTCGACAAGAACATCCTGACCTTCAATCCGGGGTTGGCGCAGACGAAGGAGCAGCGCTCGGATTTCACCGACATCCGAGACATCCGAAACCGTCTCGTGGAGGCCGGTGTCGAGATGACCTCGGACCTCGATCCAGAGGGCACCGGTCCGGCTTCGATCGCGTTTCTCGATCCGGACGGAAACCCGGTACTGATCGACCAGTTCTTTCCGAAGCCGGGGAGCGGCGAAGAGTAGGTTGCCGCCCCGTCCTCGCGACGGGCATCTTGCGGGATGAAGCCGACCGACGGGGACATCGCACCCCGCGCCGGGGCCCTCCCCTGGCTCGTTCTCGCCTTCGTGGTACTCGGTGGCCACCTGTCTCTGGTACCCAGGGTGGCCGACCTGGATGGCTTCTACCACGTGGGTCATGCGCTGGCCTATCTCGAGAGTGGCCTGACCGACACCTCACTCCCGTGGGCGACCCGCTCCATCATCGCGGACTACCGCGGAGACCTCTGGTGGGGCTTTCACGTCCTGATGATCCCGTTCGCTGCGATCGGGAACGTCGGACTCGCGATGCAGGCGGCGGGATTCGCACTCACCGCACTACTCGCCGCCGTCGTGGGGTGGGTGCTTCACCGGCACGGGGTGCAGGGAGCCGGGTTCTGGGCCGCTCTCTTCCTCCTCGCCGTGCCGAACATCTTCTTCCGCCATCTGATGGTTCGGCCCCATGTCGTCTCCATGGCGGCGGGTATCTTGCTTCTCTCGACCCTCGCCAAGGGTCGATGGTGGCACGCCCTGCTCCTCAGCGCACTCATGAGCTGGGTTCACCTCAACCTCTTTTGGTTCGCGCCCGGGATCGCGGTCGCGTACGCGCTCGCGCGAATTCCGGCCACGACATTGCTCGGCCCCGACCAGCCGGACGAGGGTGTTCCGATCCGGTACGCGATCCCGGCGGTGATCGCGGGCACGTTACTCGGGTGGGTGCTTCGTCCCGAGCCCGTTCAAACCGCTCTGCTTCTGAACGTTCAGCTCGTCCAGCTGTTCACCCAGAAGACGCTGGCACAGCCGCTGACCTTCGCGGCCGAACTCTCGCCCCTCGACCCCGTCACCCTGTTCCGAACGTCCTGGTTCTTCTGGATCGCGTGGATGGGATCGATCGTGTACGCCGCACGCTCGAGTTGGGCCGCCGCAGTCCGCGACGGAGAGCGGTCCCGGCCATGGCGCCAAGACCAAGGCACGGTCCTGATCGCCGCCTTCGCCATCTCCGTGGTCTTCTTCGCGCTCACTCTGGGCTCGGCGCGGCGCGCGATGGAGCAATGGGTGAGCTTCGGAGTGCTCGGCATCGCCGTAGCGACGGCACCTACGATCGCACCGTGGGCGAGGTCGATCTTCCGTGATCGCCACCTCACCGCCGCTTCGGGAATCCTCGTCGTCGTGCTCCTCGCTCACCTCGGATGGGGCGCGTATCGACACTCCCTCAATGTGACGAGAGTCGCCTTCCCGGCGTCGACGATGGCGGAGGTCAGCCGGTTCCTCGCGAGCGAGAGTGAGCCCGGAGAAGTCGTCTTCCATGCGCGCTGGGACAACTTCGGTCCACTCTTCGCGCACAACCGGTCGAACCACTACCTCGGCGGTATGGACCCGATCTTCCAATACGCGCACGATCCACGGGCGTTCTGGGAGTTCTTCTACCTCTCGTCCGACGTGAACACCGAGTGGACGTGCGACGCGTACCCTTGCCCGGACGGCATCGCAACGGACACGCACACCGCTCTACGCGAACACTTCGGAGCGCGATGGGTCGTCGTCGAGCCACGAAGGAACCCTCGCTTCTCGCTCTATCTCCTGAATGACGACCGGTACCGCCTGGCCTTGGAGACACAACGGGAAGCCGTCTTCGAAGTGCTGCCCCCGGCCACGCCATGAGAGTTTCCCTTTTCGTCACCTGTCTGGGCGACCAGTTCTTCGCGGACGCCGCCGCCGACGCCGTGCGACTCCTGCGCCACCTCGGAGTGAGCGTGGACTTCCCGGAGGCGCAGACATGTTGCGGACAACCTGCGCACAACTCCGGTCACCGTCGCGATGCCGAGCGGATGGTCCGACACACGTGCCGCGTATTCGACTCGGCGGAGTATGTCGTCGCGCCCTCGGGCAGCTGTGCCTCCATGCTCCGAACTCACTACCCCGAGCTCGCGCCCGACGTAGGCGGCGGGATCGCGGAGCGGACGTACGAATTAGGCCAGTTCATCGTCGACGTGCTCGGAGTGACGAAGCTCGGGAACGGATTGGCGGGACGACGCGTCGGCGTTCACCACGGCTGTCACGCACTCCGGGAGCTCGGCGTCGAGGCACAGCCCGAGGCACTCCTGCGAGGCGCTGGCGCCGAGGTGGTGTCGTGGGCCGCCGCCAAGGAGTGCTGTGGCTTCGGAGGACTCTTCTCGACGAAGATGCCCGAGGTTTCGGCCGCGATGGCCGACCATAAGCTCGAGACACTCCCGGACGTCGACGTCGTGACCTCGGCAGACGGAGGGTGCTTGATGCAGCTATCTGGGCGTGCCGACCGCCGCGGGTCGTCTCCGCCGTTCATCCATCTCGCCACGATGTTGTGGGAAGGGGCTCGAGGATGAGCTTCGAAACCCGTCCGCCCGACTATCGCGCGGCCAGCGCCTCCATCCTCGCGCGCACGCCAGAGGTGCGGGAATCCGTCGGCTCGGCGACGAGGAGCTTCGAGCAACGCCGTTGGGACGCGCTCTCCGACGTCGATTCCGAGCGCTGGAGGGACTGGGCTCGGGACGTGAAGACCCACGCGCTGCTTCACTTGGACCGATATCTCGAGCAAGCCGCCGATCGGCTGGAGGCCAACGGCGTCCACGTCCATTGGGCCCCCGACCGGTCCGCCGCCACGGCGGTTCTCGACGAGATCGTCCAACGCCACGGCGTCGAGTCCGTGGTGAAGGGCAAGAGCATGCTCAGCGAGGAGCTGGAGGTGAACGAGCACCTCATCTCCCGGGGCGTGGAGCCGATCGAAACCGATCTCGGCGAGTACATCATCCAGCTTCTGGGGGAGCCCCCCAGCCACATCGTCGGCCCGGCCATTCATCGGAGTCTGGACGACTGTCGACGACTCTTCCACGAGAAGCTCGGCACCCCCATGGACGCGGACCCCGACGCCCTGGCGGCGGCGGCCCGAAGGGCGCTTCGGACCCGCTTCCTGCTCGCGGACATGGGGATCTCCGGCGGCAACTTCGTGGCCGCGGACACAGGCACCGTGGCGCTCATCGAAAACGAAGGAAACATCCGCCTGTCCACGTCGGTGCCCCCTGTACACGTCGCCTTCGTGGGGATCGAGAAGGTCGTTCCCCGCTTCGAGGATCTGGCCGGCTTGCTCCAGCTGACGGCTCGGTCCGCCACAGGTCAGCCCATCGGTCTCTTCGTCTCGTTGATTCAGGGCCCGAGGCGGGAGGACGAAGTCGACGGTCCCGAGCACGTGCACGTCGTCTTCGTCGACAATGGCCGAACCCGCCTTCTGGCCGACGAACGTGGGTGGGAGGCGCTCCGGTGCGTCCGGTGCGGCGCCTGCCTGAACAGCTGCCCCGTGTACCGCCAGACCGGGGGGCATGCGTACGGCTGGACGTACTCCGGTCCGATCGGAGCAATCCTGGCCCCGGGGATGCTCGGCCTCGAGGGAGGTATGCCGCTCCCACACGCGTCGAGCCTGTGTGGTGCGTGTGTCGAGGCCTGTCCCGTTCGCATCCCGATTCCCGAGCTGCTCCTTCACTGGCGGGCGAAGGCCGTCGATGAGGGCATGGAGCCACTCTCCGAGCGGTTCGGCTCCTCCTTCTTCGCCAACCTCGCGGAACGGCCGGGTGCGTATCGGGCGGCAGCGGCGGGGCTCCGGATCGCACCGTGGAAAGCTGCTTCCCGCGCGCTACCGGTCCTCGGAGACTGGGCGAGCCAGCGCACCCTCCCCACCCCGAGCCCCAAGAGCTTTCGAACGCTTTGGCGGGAGGGTATCGAATGAAGCGCGAGGAGATCCTCGGTCGCATTCGCTCAGCCAACTCCGGGCGGGAAAACCCCGAGCATCCCGGACCGTTCGTCAGCGGATTGGTGCCGGAGGGGGCCGACCCGGTCGAGGTCTTCTGCGAGCGCTTCGAAGCCGTGGGCGGGGAAACGGTCCGCGTGGCGGATCGCGCGTCCGCTCGGGAATGGCTCGAACGCTTCATGGCCGATTTCGACTCCGTATCGTTCGGCGTGCACGTTCCCGCCGACCTCAAGATCGTCTCGGGAGGGGCACCGTCCGCCGCCAAGGTCGGCGTATCGTGGGCCTCTGCGGCGATCGCTGAAACGGGATCGATCGCGCTCTCCTCTCGTGACGGTCGGCGTGTACAACTCCTGCCGCCCACCCACGTAGTTCTCGTGGAGAGCGACTCGATCGCTCCCACACTTGTGGACGCCATGTCTCGCTGGCGTGACGACCTGCCGGCCGCGATCGGCCTACACTCCGGCCCCTCGAAGTCGGCGGACATCGGCCAGGTGATGGTCCAAGGCGTACACGGCCCCGGGCGCCTCATCGCCGTCGTCATCGACGGTCGGTCGAGCCCGGCCAGGTAGCGACCTCCCCAGGCACTTCTCATGTTCTCCGGGCTCCACCACCCCGAGCCCGAGGCCCACGTGTCCACCGAAGCCCCTCCGCGTCAGCTGCATCGAGTCCTCCGAGTACGCGACGGTCTCGCGGTCACCGTCGGCATCGTCATCGGCGCGGGCATCCTGGGGACGCCCGGACTGATCGCGGGATACCTGGGCGACCCGATGATCATCCTCGCGATGTGGTTCTTCGGGGGTGTCGTCGCGGGGCTGAGTACACTCGTGCTGGCGGAGATGGCCGCGGCCCTGCCGGAGGCCGGCGGGAAGTACGTCTACGCCCGCCACGCGTGGGGTGACACGATGGGCTTCGTGGCCGGATGGTCGGAGATCTTCGTCACCCGCGGGTTCAGCGGTGCGTCGAAGGCTGTGTTGATCTCGAGCTACCTCTTCATGCTCACGCTCGGTACGACCGAGGCGCCGGACACACCGTGGGTCGGCGTCGTCGCGCTGGCCGTCGTGCTCTGCTACTTCGTGCTCCACACACGAGGCCTGAAGGCGAGTACCACCTTCCAGAACGTCACGACCGCCATCAAGATCTTCATCGTACTCGCGATCGCGGCGGTCGGGCTGGCGGGGGGAAGCGCAGCCCCAGACACGGCTCCCATCCTCACAGGCGAAACGACCGCCGGCCTTCTCGGCTACGCGCTGGCGTACCAGTCGATCTCCTTCGCGTACTATGGCTGGGAGGACGCAGCGAAGATGTCCGAGGAGGTCATGGAACCCGGACGAGCGCTGCCCCGCATCCTGCTCGGCGGTGCCATGGCCGTCATGGTGCTCTACCTCCTCATGAACGTCGCGCTACTCACGGTGCTCTCGCCGGAGCAGATGGCCGGGTCCGACCTCGTTGCACGGGACGCGACGGCGGCAGTCTTCGGTGACACCGCAGGCACGGTGGTCCTCGTCGCCAGCCTTCTGATCTTGATCAGCAGCGCAAACGTCAACTTCCTCGGACTTCCACGGGTCGCGTTCGGGCTCGCCCGAGAAGGTCTCGCTCCTCGCGCTCTCGCGAGCGTCGACGAGCGGGGCACGCCGCGAAACGCTCTCTACATGATCAGCGCGTGGATCGGGCTACTGGCGCTCACGGGGAGCTTCGAACTCCTGATCCGCTTCATGATGACGGTGGCGATCACGGTCGACACGATGGTGCTCCTCGGCTACTTCCGACTCCGCGCCTCTCGTCCCGACCTCGAACGACCCTTCCGGATGCCCGGGCACCCGTTCCTCCCGGGACTGACGATCGTTCTCTACATCGCGATCCTGGTCATCCTCGTGTGGTCCCAGCCGGAGTTGGCGTTGGGTGCCGGCACCATGCTCGCCGCCCTCCTCGTCGCGGGTATCGTGACCTCACGGCGGAAGGCGGCGGCCGGCGCGTGAGCACGCGGGCCATTCACACCCTCGTTCAGCTGGGCGTAACTCATGTCGTGGGGATCCCGGACAATACGTCGGGGCCTCTCTTCCACGAGACCCTTCGGCACCCGACCCTGAGGCTGGTCACGGCGACGCGTGAGGGGGAGGCGATCGCGATCGCTTCGGGCCTTTGGCTCGGCGGAGCATCCCCGATCGTCGTGATTCAGAACACGGGCCTCTTGGAGTCGGGGGACGCCATACGGGGGACGGCGCTGCGCATGAGAGCCGCGATCCCGATGGTCGTCACCGCTCGCGGATACGCGAAGATGGCGGCCGCCGGTTTCGGCCCCGACACCCCGAAAACCGTCGACAACCTGACTCGGCCCGATGTCGACTCGACGGCTCTCCTCACCGAGCCCACGCTCGACGCCTGGGGCGTGCCGTTTCGCGTGTGCGGCCCAGAGGACGATCCATCGGACGAACTCCACTCGCTCGTCGAGACCGCTCGATCGGATGAGCGCCCCGTCGCGATGATCCTGAACCGGCCCCTGGAGTAGGCCATGCTGACCATGCCTCAGCTCCTGACTCCGATCGCACGGATGCGGACGGACGAAGTCGTGGTGACGACGATGAGTGCGGTGCGCCCGTGGGGCCGCCTTTCGAGTCACGATCTCGACTTCGCATCGGCCGACAGCGCCATGGGCCACGCCGCGGACCTCGCGCTCGGTATCGCGCTGGCCCGCCCGGAGCGGAAGACGATCTGCATCAACGGGGACGGGAGCATGTTGATGTGCTTGGGAACGCTCGCGACCGCCGTCGAGGTCGCGGCCCGCAACTTCGTCCTGATCGTCGCCGACAACGGCGTGTACGAGATCACCGGTCACCAACGCATTCCCGGGTCGGGACGCCTCGATTTCGCCGGCCTCGCCGAGGCCGCGGGATTCCGGAACGTCTTCGCGTTCGACGACGCCCGAGCGTGGGCAGAAGCGGCCGACTCCGTCATGGCCGCGCCCGGCCCGACACTCGTTCACGTCGTCGTCGAACCCGGCGGCGAGGGACCGATCGGCCGCACGTCAGCCGAGCCCGCTCGCTATCTCCAGCACTCTCTGGCCGACTGGTCTCGGGTGGTTCGGCACGCGCTTACCGCGCCGACTTAACGAATTCCTCCCCCCGACACTCTCTTCATCCGCAGAGGGGTGAGATCGACTCGCCCACGGCACTCAGGTGCGCTGGGAGCCAAGAACGATGAAGAAGACGATCAGCGGGGTTTCCGCCCTGCTTCTGAGCATGACTCTGGGTTCCGTCGACGCGACGGCCCAGGAGTCCATAGACGAACGCCGGAATCTTCGGGGGCCCGCCGTCGAGTCGATCATGTCCATGCGAGACCGGCTGGAGCTCACCGACGAGCAAATCTCGGCTCTCGATGAGCTTCGTGCGGAGCGGGTTCGCGAGCGAAGCCAACTCCGCGCAGAGATGGACGAGATGCAGTCCCGCCTTCGAGCCGGCCAAATCCCGCGCAGCGAAATGATGGCGTTCATGGAGCAGCGGCGCGAAGCCGCCAGCGGGGACGCCGAGGCGCGCCGTGCTGAAGTGAACGCCCTGCTTACGGAGAGTCAGGTGGGCATGCTCGACGACCTTCGTAGTCAGGCCCGTGCCTTCCAGCGCGGCCGAGCAAGCGCTCGTTCCGGTCGCGGAGCCCGCGGGTCCCGCGGCGTTCGAGGTGCACGAGGATCCCGAGGCGAACGCGGGTTCCGCGGAGCACGCGGCGGCTGGGACCGACAAGGCATGCGCCGAGGTCGCGGGCGCTAGCCTCAACACGATCACGGGTCCCGTTGGCGTCCGCGCACCTCGCCACGGGCCTGTCGCCCCGTCCGGCACTCGCCGGGCGGGGCACCTTCGTTGAAGGGATCAGGCCGTGCCCAACGCCTCGATGACCAGGCGCGCGGCGGCAGCCCCCGATGCCTGCTGTTGCCCCGTCACGAGCAAGCCGTCTCGAACCGCGAAGGGTCGGAAGGGCTGATCGACGACAAAGTTCGTGCCTTCGATCGCGCGCGCCTCTTCCTCGATCCAGAAGGGCTGAATTCGTTGGCCAACGAACTCGTCCGCGTACCGCTCCTCAGCGTCTGCGAACCCCGTCCACGTGCGCCCGTTCACCACGAGCTGCCCCGCAGCGTCTCGCGCTTCCAACAGAAGGCATGTCGCGTGACAGACGAGCGCCGTCACGCGACCTCCCTCCAGCGACTCGGCGACGAACCGTTGGAGGTCTTCGTTCCCACGGTACGAGATCATCGGGGCCTGACCACCCACGAAGAAGACGGCGTCGTACGCGGACACGTCGACGTCGGCGAGCGCCGGAGTGCCCTCGAGGAGCGGCGCGTGAGCCGGCGACGACTTGAACCCGCGGCTCAGGAGGTCTGCAGCCGAGTACCCGCTCTCGTGGTCGGGATCACTGAAGCCGTCGGCACTGAGGTCACCACCGTCCGGGCTCGCGATGTCGACGGTATACCCTGCCTCGACGAACGCCCAATACGGATGGCTCAGTTCAGCCCACCAAAAGCCCACTGGCCACCCCGTCACCGGGGATTCGGTGGCATTCGCCACCACCATCAAGATCCGCTTGGCTCCGTCCTGCGCTTCCACGTTCGACATATCGACGCCCCTGTACACTCTCGGTATCGGATGTGTGAAGTACGAGGGTAGGCAAATCATGCATATCGGTGTAGTATGCACTTCAGTGTTAGGTACATACCTCTTGGATAGTGTATGCCCGAATTCGAGTACGACGGTGTCTTGATGAACAACCCGGTCGAGCTCGCCCTCCACGTGCTCGGCGGGAAGTGGAAGATGCCGATTCTGTGGCGCCTCAAAGACCGGGACTACCGGTACGGCGAACTCCGCCGGAGCCTGAAGCGGGTGACCGACCGGGTCCTTACGAAGCAGCTCCGAGAGCTCGAGGCAGCCGGACTGATTTCACGAACGGTCCACCCGGTCGTGCCTCCACACGTGGACTACGCGATCACAGACCTCGGCCGTACGGCGATACCCTCGATCGAAGTCCTGCGCGAGTGGGGCTACGCCTTCAAGGAGGCCCGTCCGGCCGAGCTACCCTGAGCCGTTGGGATCGCCCTCTCGCAACCAGCGCCTCAGGTCCCCGACATCGTACTGCCCGTTGTCGTTTCCGATCTCGTCGAGATAGGAAAGCTCTCCCGGGCTGAGCCGGTCATTCGTCTGAAGGAAGAGCTGGAAGAGTCGATCCGAGTCGACAACCCACTCACCGGTGCCCGTCACACGGACGGTGACCGTCTCCGAGGTGCTCCCACGAGAGTCCGTGATCGCGAGCTCGTACTCCCGAGGCTCCGCATCCTGCACAGAACCGACCAGAACGAGCTCGTCTCCTTCCACGATCAAGGAGAAGCCTTCGGGAAGGTCGGCAGCCGGTGTGTACGGACCGTACCCTCCCGCGATTCGCACACCTTGGAAGAAGGTCCGAACACGGTCGACCTCGACCACGGCCGCGGGCTCGATCAGTCTTGGGGTCTTGCCGGTGGAAAGGACGAGACGAGCGACGTCGCCCTCGACGTACGCCTCGTGGACCTGAACCGAAGACCAGGAGCCGTTGGCCAACCGTAGGCTCGGCGACCCATCGCCCGTCAGGCTCGACGACTCCCCGTTCACGCCCCACGCGTCACCGGGCTCACCTCGGCTTCCGCCCTCCGTGGCCATCAAGCGAAGCGACGAGTCGGCATCGCGCTCCAGCATGGTCAGGAAGTACGGGTCGTCCGACTCCGGCGGCGGCCGAATCGACGCGTTCTCGTCGAGCTTGTACAGGAGCACGCCCGCGGCGGGAAGTTCGTCATCGAACCCGACGAGCCCTCTATACTCGGCGAGTAAGAACTCGTCCCCGGCTTCATCGAGTTGGATGCGGAGGACCTCACCATCGGTCTGCGCCGGACTGAGCTCGAACGTCTCGTTCCAGACTTCGCCGACGTCCGTGTAGTCGATCCATCCGAGCCACTCTTTGGAAAAGCCGATCATGTGGGTCGGCCCGAACGGTTCTCGCGTCGAACCTACGGGGCCGCATCCCCACGAGCCCGCCGCCATCAGGGCCCAGCACCCGAGTACCCACCTGCGGCCGGACGGCCCCAAGCTCGGATCGATCCAGTGATACCAATCCGGGAACCCGAGCGCGTGACCGAATTCGTGCGTGATGACGCCGGCGTCTTGGACGTTCTCCCCGGAACAGTCGGTCGCGCCCTGAGTGATGTAGTCCTGAATCAGGATGGTGTCGCCGTTGACCCCGACATCGTCGGTCTTGAACGGTGCGCCCGAGCGACCTTGCAGCGTCGATCGGTGGGGCCAAATCGACGGCCCGCCGCACGAGGCGGACACCTCCAAGTACTCGAAGGTGACGACGTCGACGTATCCGTCGTCGTCCCCACTGTTCGCGATCCCGTCGGGACCGTCGTTGTCGTACTGGGCGAAGTCGACCGTCGGGTCGATCTCCGACAGCGCCTCGACCAAATACTCTCCGACACGGTTGTCCGGGCCAAAGCTGCGATCGGTTCCCACGACCTGATTCATCGTGAGGGACGTCCGCACCCAACCATAGACATCCCCTCGCACGGTCAGCGCACCCCGGGACATCTCGAGGTACGACTCCGTCATCGTGCCGTACGGCGACGGGCCATCGAAGAGGGACCGCTTCACATCCTCGCTCGTGACGTGAGGATTCGCTGGAGAGTCGGAGAAGAGGGCGAGAACGACCGGCAGGCCGACCTCGCCGAACGCCGACGTGCGATCCGGGCCGACCCGGTTGAAGAGGGCACGCTCGAACTCGTAGAGGCCGGGCTGCTCGCGGACTTGGGCGTAGTACGACGTCGGGATCTCGACCCCGTTCACCTTCCCCGCGTTCACGACGTCCTGAGCGAGAGCGGACTCAGCGGTCAGGATGCCGCATGCGATCGCAGCGGCACATCCCGCGCGGAAAGCCACCCGGCTCATCGGGCGAACTCCACCGCGTAGGCCGTCACATCGGCTCGCAACTCGTCGTCGGGACCCGCCACCTGCTCGACGAGCGCGGTGAGCGGCTGCGTCGTATCCGCGACGGCGACCGTGAAGCTGAGCGGACCGCCGATCTGGTTGATGAGAACGACCCGCGTCGCCTCCGTGCCGATCGACGCGTGGGCCTCGGAATCACCAACCGAGCCGACCGATTGGATTCCGTCCCCGATGAGGACGACGACCGCCGCCCCCTCGGTGGCGTTCGGGCCGACGATCTCACCCGTGAAGGTGCCCGGTCCCGCGACCGGAGCCTCATCCGAGCACGCAGCGATGGCTAGGAGCCCCGCGAGCGCGAAGCCGAACGTCTTCTTCATCGTACCTCCCGTGTACCCGAATCTACGCACCGGTGGATTCCGAACTTACGAGATCGGGCGCTCCGCCGGCCTCATCTTCACCGCCCACATGCCGGAGTTGATGTCGGCGAAGAAGATGTTGCCCTTCCAAGGCATAACACCCCAGGCCGCCGCCGAGTTCGGGATGTACCCCAAGGGATCGTACGCCTTGTACACCGCCATTTCGCGACCCTGGGTATACAGGTTCCCCATCAGGTCGCCGGAGATGTCCACCATGCGGACCCCGCCTTCGTAGTACGCCTGGTAGAGCACGTCGTCCTCGACCCACATGTTGTGCGTCCCATACTCGCTCACCTCGTAGCGGGCGAGTTGAACGGGATTCATGGGGTCGCTGAAGTCGACGATCTGGGTGTACCCGGAGGTGGCGCGGGGGTAGCCGCCGGTACCCGTCTCCGGGTCGTACTGCTGCCGATGGTCGGGACCGGTTCCCTCCCAAGCGAGACCGCGACGCTGCACACGCTCATCGCCCACGATGAGGAGAAAGCGACCCGTCGACTCCTGGTAGTACGGGAAAACCGCGTGGGTCGAGCCGGTCGTGAGAGGGAACGACGTCACGAAGACCGGCTCTTCGATCGAACCACCGTACCGGCCGTTCCCGACATCGACGACGACGACACCCGTGCCCCACTCGGCCGAGTACGCGAGGCCGTCGTGAACCCACACATCGTGGACACGGGAATTGGGGTGGTTGTACTCGCTCACGTAGCGCGGATTCTCGAGATCACGAACGTCGATAATCACGTACTTGTCGCCGCCCGCGAGGGCGAAGAGGTAGTCGTTCGTGGCGTACATGTTGTGGACACCACCCGTCACACCGGCCTCCTCGAACGTCGACGCGACGCGCGGGTGTGCCGGGTCGGACAGGTCCAGCAGAACGACCCCATTTCTCCGGTTCGAAGCCCCTTCGCGCGAGATGGCTCCGTACCGACCGTCAGGGGAGACCTTCACGTCGTTCGTCGTGCGTGCGTCGACGCGGATCGAGTCCGTCTTCACGATGTTCGCCGGGTCGGTGACGTCCCACACCATCGAGATCCCGTCCCCGAACTTCGACCCCGTCAGGGCGTAGTCCCGGCCGTCGACGCCCTCCCAGATCCATAGATCCGTCGTAAACACCCGAGCTTCTCGTCCCTGTCCGACGACGTCGAGTTGTCGCACGGCCTGTCGAGAGTCCACGCGGAAGGAGAAGTCGGCCAGCACGCCGCCGGCTGCGGCTACCGCCGTATACACACCGGGCACGTCGGCGACCATTCTCCCGCGTTCGATCTGCGCGGGTCCGGCCGGGGCTGCGATCGAATCGTCAGGCTGATAAACGAAGCTCCACGAGACCGGCACGTCCCCGACGACCTCGCCTCGGGCGTCGTACGCGATCGCCTCGAAGCCCTGGACGTCGCCGGTTCGCACACGATCGAGCCCACCCGTGATCTCCAGGCGCGCGACGGGCGAGACAGCAACCGTGTGGCCGATCGTCCCGCGGACGCCTTCGACGACGGCCTCGATAGTCGCCGAGCCAGGGGCTACGCCGCGCACGTTTCCGAACGCATCGACGGTCGCGACGTCTGGATTCGAGCTCGACCACGTGGGCTCGGGATACGGACGCTCGGATCCGTCGGCGTGACTCGCTCGGACTCGGTGGAGCACTCGAGAGCCCACGTACATGGAGCCGGGATCCGACACGACGTCCACGCTGGTTACGGCCGGCCAGGTGACGCTCACCGGCACGCGCAGCACGATCGGCTGCTCCCCCACCGTAGGCACGCTCGATACGATGATCTCGAACTCGCCAGCCTTCAGGCCCATAACGGCTCCCTCCCCTACGCTCAGCGCGTCCCGGGGCCCACCGACACGAAGGGGGGCGCCGACGACAGAGCCGTCCGGGCCGATCGCGCGAACCGTGAACGGAACCGACTCTCCGGCGCGAACCTCGACCCGCTCTGGATCGGTCTCGATCCGGGTCACGGTTTGCGCCGACAACGGGGCGGACAGCACTACGGCCAGGGCGACCGTGACACTGCGTAGGCGAAGACTCATCGTGCACTCCGACATCTGAAGCCGCATGGGCCCGTTGTGTTAACGGGGCCCTGTCAGAGGGGCAAGCGACGTCAGTCCTGGCGCAGTGCCTCGGTCGGATCCGTGTGTGTGGCCCGTAGCGCAGGCACGATCGTGGCCCCGAGCGACGTGAGGAGCAGGACCACCGCGGCTCCGGCGCTCATCAGCACGCCACCGCCCGTCCCGGTAAAGGCTTGGGCAGAAGCGAACGAGGCCGGTACGGCGAGTGCGACCCCGAGCACGGCTCCGACGATGACTACCGCGGCCACATCCCGAACGAAGAGACGGACCACCGCATCCCTCGCGGCCCCGAGCGCGATCCGGACGCCGACTTCCTGCCGTCGGCGGGAGACCGCGAACGACACCACACCGTAGACTCCGAGGATGGCGAGAAGCAGTGCAAGACCACCCAAGGCGGTGAGTAGAACGCCCACGAGTCGCTGCTGTGTGAGTGTTTCTCCCAGATGATCCTCCATCGACTCGGCCCCGAGGATCATGATCCGTCCGTCCGCGCCGCGAATCGCGTCCTGCGCCGCGCCCAACGCAGCCGCCGCCTCGCCTTCGTACGCGAAGACCAGGTTCGACCGAGCAAGGGGGAAGTTGAGAGGCCAGTAGATGGACGGTGTTGGTGACTCCCCGAGGGCTCGAACGGTCGCGTTCGACACGACGCCGACGATTTCCACCGGCTCGTCCGGGCTGCCCTCGGACCGGTAGGATCGTCCCGCGATGTCCGCGCGACCGAAGTACGTCATGGCGAAGGCCTCGGAGACGATCGCCACGGTGGTCTCGAAATCGGCCGCCTCGAAGAGCCTGCCGTCGATCAACTCCAGCCCGAGGACGGAGAAGAAGTCTTCGGTGACGAAGTTCCAAGGAATCTCCGTCGGCCGGTCCGCCCCATCGACCTCGGCTCCCAGGAGGAGGGTCGTCGTCCCGAACTGAGCGGCGGGCAGCATCAGTGACGACGTGACCCCCTGAACCATCGGCAGCGCACCGAGCCGCTCCTCCAACTGCGCGATCAGGTCGAGGTTGGCCTGGCCCTCGAGGCCGGTCATCGACGTATTCACCTGCACGTACGCGGTCCGTTCATGCGCGAAGCCCGAGTCCGCGCCGCGCGCCTTGGCAAAGCTGTCTACGAAGACGCCGGCCAACGCCAGCAGCATCACGGAGACCGCGACCTGACCCGACACCAGCGCGCCTGTGAGACCGAACCGCCGCTTGGCGCCGATGCCGCTGGAGGCGTCGTCTCGTAGCGTCGCATTCACATCGCGACGCGTCGCCCGCAACGCCGGCAGCAGTCCGAAGATCAGGCCGGTCATCAACGCCATCACGACGGTGAAGAGGACGACGTTCAGATCGAGGCGGAGATCCAGCTGCAGCGGTAACACGAAGTCGAAACGCGAGTTACGGATTTCACGAGCCACGAGACCCGCGAGGAGATACCCACCGACGCCACCCACGGCGGCCAGGAGCAGCGCCTCGGACAACACGACCCGTACGACACGCAGTCGACCTGCCCCAAGTGCAAGTCGGACAGCGATTTCCCGAGCCCGCGCGCTACTCCGAACAAGAAGGAGATTGGCGAGGTTCAGCGTACCGATGACGAGAACGAGCACCACCACCGCCATGGCGAACGACGCTGCCGGAACGATCTCGGCGTCGACCGTCGGGGAGACCCGGACGTCGAGCACGGGGAGCACGGTGATCTCGCGCCCTTCATTGATCTCGGGGTACGTCGCCGCCAGCTCCGCCGCGAGGCCATCCATCGCCTCTCGAGCCGCCACCAGGGGCACCCCGTCCGCGAGTCGAGCTCGGACGGTCATAGGGTGATCCTGCCGCCGCTCCAGTGAGGCCACGCGGCCTCCGGTCG
Organism: Gemmatimonadota bacterium; assembly: GCA_039030015.1. Lineage (GTDB taxonomy): Bacteria > Gemmatimonadota > Gemmatimonadetes > Longimicrobiales > Gaopeijiaceae > UBA2589. The sequence goes on from JBCCEZ010000002.1 coordinate 153,657, forward strand.
CATCCATAGCCGAGATGGACAGCCAGAGGTCCACGGCCGCAGGGCCACGTCCCCCGTTGAACTCAGGGGGACCGATCCCGATGACCGTAACCAGGCCACCGTTGATGCGAAGCGTTCGGCCGATCACATCCGGGTCGGCGCCCAAACGGTCCGACCACATTCGGTAGGTCAAGACCGCGACCGGATCCCCCGCGGGGTCGTCGTGGCTGTCGTCGAACCAGGTGCCCCGAACCGGCGAGAGACCGAGCACGTGCATGTAGGAGGCCGTAGCATACTCGAGCAGAACGGGAGCGAGCGCTTCCCCCGCTTCTCCCATGAAGCCTTGATCGGTATAGAACGCGGATACTGATTCGAATATGGAATATCCGGAGATGTCCTCGTACGCAGGGTACGACGTCGAGGTCGGCTCTCCGCCGTCCGAATCCTGAAGCACCAAAACCAGGGCCTCCGGCTCCTCGAACGGTGGCCGCTGGAAAAGGAGGGCATTCACCACGCTGAACGCGGTGGTGTTCACCCCGATCCCGAACACGAGGATCGTCAACGCGATGCCCGTGAACCCAGGGCTACGAACGAGCCGCCGCGCGGCGTATCCCAAATCGTCGATCCAACCCATCATCCCTCCTCCCGACCCTCGCGGTGCCGCGCCACCCTGGTGCGGCCCGATGGGATCAAAACGTTCATTCCATATCGATTGCCCGAGATCTCGGCCGACGTGCCACCAAAGCCGGACCCCCTCCAGCCCTGATTCCCGGAGGAATCGAAAGCCGTCGAGCATCCGAGGCTCGAAGTCGGCGTCCTCTCGGACGTGTGCCGGATAGAGGCGAAGGAGCCGCCTGAACAGCCGCTCACCCTTAGGGCTCGGGCCACGCTGAACCATCAAGTGCTCTCCGGCAGGACCCTGGCGTTTCTGGCCACATCGACGACACGCGCCCACCGACCGGCCTCCGCGCGCGCGGCCGTCAGACCCTCTTCCGTCAACGCGTAGAATCGGCGTCGCGGATCGTCCGCCTGATCCGGCGAGGCGACCTCTCGAATGAGACCGTCTCGAGCCATCTCCTTCAGCGAGCGGTAGAGCGTTCCGGGGCCCATGATCACCGAGCCATCGGTGGCCACACGGATCGCCTCGGCGATCCCGAGGCCATGGCGGTCTTCCTCTGCCAAAGCGAGAAGGATGTGGAAGACGGCGGGTCGGATGGGGCCCTGTGCGCTCATGAAACTCTCCTCAAGTATCCACTGTGGATATATCTAATGCGGATATATGGGAGGGACAAGAGATGGCCATGCTCCGATGCCGTCGGACGGAGCTTAGGCGCCGCGCGCGCGCCGTTGACCCCCATCTGCCGCGTTTCTAACTTCCGGACCTAAAACCAAGAATCATTCTTAATAAGCGGCGCCCCCCCGGGCACCGCTTCCCTTGTCTTTGAGGTAGTGATGAGTGACGCACCCGTTCTCCGCGTAGCCGGACTCGAAGCCAAGGTGGCCGAGGACGAACTCGAGATCCTCAACGGCGTCGATCTTCAGATCGGCCCCGGTGAGATCCACGCGATCATGGGCCCGAACGGTTCGGGGAAGAGCACGCTCGCCAAGGTTCTGGCCGGCCATCCCGGGTACGAGCCGACCAGCGGTTCGGTGGACTTCCGCGGAGAGGACTTGCTCGAGTTGGAGCCGGACGAGCGCGCCCAGTCGGGGGTGTTCCTCGCCTTCCAATACCCGGTGGAAATTCCGGGCGTGTCGATCGCGAACTTCCTCCGCACGGCCGTGCAGGCGCGCATGCCCGAGGGCGAAGAGCTCGACATCTTCGACTTCACCGAGGCGCTCTCCGATCGGATGGAGATGCTCGAGATGGACGTGGCCTTTGCCCAGCGTCACGTGAACGATGGCTTCAGCGGCGGTGAGAAGAAGCGGAACGAGATCCTTCAGATGGCGATGCTCAAGCCCAAGCTCGCCGTCATGGACGAGACCGACTCAGGCCTCGACATCGACGCCCTCAAGATCGTCGCGAACGGTGTGAACAAGCTCGTCGAGGAGGACCCGGAGATGTCGGTCCTGCTGATCACGCACTACCAGCGGCTACTCGACTACATCAAGCCGCACTTCGTGCACGTCATGGTGGACGGTCGAATCGTCCAATCCGGCGGACCGGAGGTCGCGCTCCAGTTGGAGGAGTCGGGCTACGCGGACTACGAGAACGCCGCCGCAAACGGCGCAGGCGCCTAGGAGGGTACGATGCCCCAGAACGAGACCATTCAAGACCTAGGGCTGGACGAGTACAAGTACGACTTCGTCACCGAAGCGGAGCCGGTCTTCCGCGCCCAGAAGGGTCTTTCCGAAGCCGTCGTCCGGCAGATCTCCGAGCACAAGGAAGAGCCGGAATGGATGCTCGACTTCCGTCTCAAGGCGCTCGAGATCTACGAGTCGAAGCCGATGCCCAAGTGGGGCGGCGATCTCGACAGTCTCGATCAGGTGCTCGACGAGATCTACTTCTATGTGCGCCCCCAGGATCGGATGCAGCACTCCTGGGACGACGTGCCGGACGAGATCAAGGACACCTTCGAGAAACTCGGCATCCCCGAGGCGGAGCGGAAAGTGCTCGCCGGTGTCGGGGCTCAGTACGAGTCTGAGATGGTGTACCACTCTCTTCGTGAAGAATGGGAGAAGCAGGGCGTCATCTTCGACTCGATCGAAGACGGCCTGAAGAACCACCCCGAACTGTTCAAGGAGCACTTCGGGACGATCATCCCCACGGGTGACAACAAGTTCTCCGCGATGAACTCGGCGGTGTGGTCGGGCGGTTCGTTCGTCTACATCCCCAAGGGCGTCAGCCTCGACACGCCTCTCCAGGCGTACTTCCGCGTCAACCAAGAGCGGATGGGACAGTTCGAGCGGACGCTCATCATCGTCGACGAGGGCGCCCAGGCCCACTACATCGAAGGCTGCACGGCCCCGGTGTACTCGACCGAGTCGTTCCACTCCGGCGTGATCGAGATCATCGTCAAGAAGAACGCGCGGTTCCGGTACACGACGATCCAGAACTGGTCCAACAACATGTACAACCTCGTCACCCAGCGAGCGCTGGTCGAAGAGGGTGCACACATGGAGTGGCTGGACGGGAACCTCGGGTCGAAGCTCACGATGAAGTACCCGTCCTGCTACCTCATCGGGGAGGGAGCACACGGGGAGATTCTCTCGATCGCCTATTCGGGTGACGGCCAGCACCAGGACACCGGTGGCAAGGTCGTTCACGCTGCCCCGTACACGACGTCCTCGATCGTCTCCAAGTCGATCTCGAAGGGGCACGGCCGCTCGACCTATCGCGGACTGTGCAAGGTGTACGAAGGCGCACACCACGCGCGCTCGAACGTCGAGTGCGACGCCCTCCTCATCAACGATACGTCTCGGACCGATACGTATCCGTACATCGAGATCGAGGAGAACGACGCGAACGTCGGGCACGAGGCGTCGGTCTCGAAGATCGGCGAGGAGCAGCTCTTCTACCTCACCAGCCGGGGCATCCCGGAAGAGGAAGCGATGGCGATGATCGTGCGTGGCTTCATCGAGCCGATCGCGAAGGAGCTCCCCCTCGAGTACGCCGTGGAGCTCAATCGACTGATCGAGCTGGAGATGGAAGGAAGCGTCGGTTAAGGCCCCTCATGACGAACATGACGATGATGACGGATACGGCGCAGGTCGAAGGGGTCACCGAGGCCCTCAACGCAGCGGCAGTCGAACGCCTATCGCTCAGCGAGGCAGAGTGGCTTCGCGAGCAACGTTCAGCGGCATGGTCCGCGTACGAAGCGACCCCGATGCCGACGACCCGACGCGAAGAGTGGCGCTATACCGACCTTCGCAAGAAGCTCGACCTGGCGGCCCTGCGGCTACCGACCCACGAGAGCGCAGCAGACGAGCCCGAGACTTGGCCGGCACGCCTCCGAGAGGTGATGGCCGAGGACCACGAGGCCTCCGGCCACATCGTGCTCATTGATGGTCACGTGGTGCATACGGACATCGACGCCGGCCTGGCCGAGAAGGGAGTGATCCTCGACTCGCTGCACGACGCACTCGAGCGCTCGCCGGAGCTGGTTCGGGAGCACCTCGGCTCGATCGTGCCCGCTACGGACGGAAAGTTCGAGGCTCTGAACCTCGCGCTCTGGTCGGACGGGATTTTCCTGTACGTGCCCGAGAACGTGACGCTCGAGCTCCCGATCCGTGTTACGCGTTGGGTCAGCGAGGCGGGCGCGGCGTACTTCTCCCGCGTGCTGATCGTGGCGGATCGACACAGCACCGTCTCGTACGTCGATGAAGTCGTCTCCGACGACTTCGAGCAACAGACGTTCAAGTCCTCGGCCGTCGAGATCGCGGCTCGGGACGGGGCGACGGTGCAATACCTCAAGGTCCAGCGCATGGGCCGAGGCTCCTTCCTCCAGTCCTCGCAGCGGACCCTGGCTCACCGGGACGCTCGGGTCGACACACTCAACGTCGGCCTCGGAGCCTCGGTGCACCGGGTGGACCTGAATGCGCGTCTCCTCGGTTCGGGCGCGAACTCCGAAATGCTCGGCCTCTACTTCGGGGACGCCGATCAGCACTTCGACTTCAACACGAGCCAGGACCACATCGAGCCGAACACCGGAAGCGACCTCCTCTACAAGGGCGCCCTCGATGGGGAGAGCCGGGCGGTCTTCCGCGGAATCATTCGGGTGCACCCGGGCGCTCAACGCACGGACGCCTACCAGACGAACCGTAACCTCCTCCTTTCCGGTGGAGCGCGCGCCGACTCGTTGCCGAACCTCGAGATCGAGGCCGACGACGTGAAGTGCTCGCACGGTGCCACGATCGGAGAACTCGACGCAGAAGCGAAGTTCTACCTGATGAGCCGTGGCCTCGATCGCACGCAGGCCGAGCGCCTGGTCGTGCTCGGCTTCCTCGCCGAGGTCCTCACGCGTCTGCCCCTGGGCGGCGTGGTCGAGAAGGTGACGAAGGCGATCGAAGACAAGCTGGCCCAACACGCGTAGCGAGAGGAAACGATGTCGAGTTGGGTAAGGGTCGCGACGATCGGTGAGTGCCCCGTCGGAATGCTCAAGGGCGTGGCGGCCGACGGTACGCAGATCGTCCTCGCGAACGTCGAAGGCAAGATCTGCGCACTCGAAGATCTGTGCTCCCACGAGGATCTCCCGCTTTCGGACGGGGAGCTCGAGGGAGATGAGGTGATCTGCCTGTATCACGGTGCGCGCTTCGATGCGTGCTCCGGCGCTCGGAAGTCTCTTCCCGCCGTCCGGCCCGTCCGGTCGTTCCCCGTCGAAGTGCGGGACGGCGAGATCTACGTGGACGTGGGGTAAACCCGGGGTACCGAACATGAACCGCGCCTTCGATCCGGCGGAAATGCGAGCACGCTTTCCCGCTCTCGAGCAAACGGTCAACGGAAGTGAACTCGTTTACCTGGACTCTGCAGCCACCTCGCAGAAGCCGCGTGAAGTACTCGACGTCATCGACGAGTACTACGAGCAGCACAACGCGAACGTCCACCGGGGTATTCACGAGCTATCGCGCCGAGCAACGGACGCGTACGAAGGGGCACGCAGCAAAGTCGCACGCTGGATCAATGCTCACGAGGATGCCGAGGTCATCTGGACGAGCGGCACCACCGAGGCGATCAACCTCGTCGCGATGGCGTGGGGGCTCGACAACGTGCACGAGGGGGATGAGATCCTCATCTCGGTGCTCGAGCATCACTCGAACATCATCCCCTGGCAGCTCCTCGCGGCTCGTCGGAAGGCGAAGCTCCGGTACATCGAGTTGGACGAAGAGGGCCGCCTCGCCCTCGATGACCTCGACGAGCTGCTGAACGATCGCACCAAGATCGTCGCCATCTCGCACGTGTCGAACAGCCTCGGCACCATCAACCCGGTCAAACGAATCGCCGAAGCTGCTCACGCCGCGGGAGCGATCGTGGTGGTGGACGGAGCCCAGGGCGCCGTCCACACGAGCGTCGACGTTCAGGATCTCGGTGTCGACTTCTACGCCTTCAGCGGCCACAAGATGTGTGGCCCGACGGGCATCGGTGTCCTGTGGGGCAAGCGGGAGCTACTCGAGGAGATGGCGCCGTTCCAGGGCGGCGGTGAGATGATCGACATCGTCGGCCGGGACGAAAGCAGCTGGGCCGCGCTCCCGCACAAGTTCGAAGCCGGGACGCCCAACATCGCCGGAGCCGTGGGCATGGGTGCGGCGGTGGACTTCCTGTCGGACGTCGGAATCGACGCGATCATCGAACACGAGCGGGACTTGATGGAGTATGCCTTCGAGCGTCTCCGGTCGATCCCCGGCATGAGGATCTTCGGACCCACGTCGCTCGACGAGCGCTCCGCGGTGATCTCCTTCAACCTGGGTGACGCGCACCCGCACGACGTCTCGACGATCCTCGACACGGATGGGATCGCCATCCGGGCCGGCCATCACTGCGCCCAGCTCGTCATGAAGCACTTCGGGGTCGCGGCCACGACGCGGGCGTCGTTCTACCTGTACAACACGAAGGACGACGTCGACCGATTGGTCGAAGGCCTCGAAAGAGTCCAAGAGATCTTCGGGTAGGGTGCGCTTCAGCCCGGCGGGCAAGATGCCGGGCCGCCTCGAACCGCTTACATTGCTGGCCCCGCAGAACCAAGAAGGGCTTCATGGAATCGCCCCAACTCTCGTCGCTCTACCAGCAGCTGATCCTCGAGCACTACCGCAATCCTCGGCACAAAGCGGAGCTCGACGAAAAGACGGTGGAGGTGCACATGGCGAATCCCGTGTGCGGAGACGAGATCCGGCTGCAACTCCGGATCGAGGGAGATGTGATCACCGAGGCCAAATTCCTCGGCCAAGGGTGCTCCATCTCACAGGCGTCCGTCAGCATGATGACCACGAAGCTCCAGGGCGCACGGCTCGAGGAAGCAGACGCACTCGCCCGCCGGTTCACCGAGATGATGCACGGCGACGAACACGCCGCCGCGGATGCGCTTCTCGGCGACCTCCGGTCGCTGCAAGGCGTGAGCAAGTTCCCCGTCCGCATCAAGTGCGCACTCCTGGGATTCGAAGCACTTCAGGAGGCACTGCAGGACGACCGTGACGAGGTGACACACTGACTCGGGCGGACGTCCATTCGGCCCATCTCGCCACGCGCGCCGGACCCGTAACCGTCTGGACCTCTCCCCACGGCGTGCGACGGATCGAGTTCGGTCCGCTACCGAAAGAGCGTCACACCGACGCCCCCGAGGATTGGCCCGACGTGCTTCGAGCAGCGGTCACCCAGCTCGAAGAGTACTTCGCGAAGGCACGCACGACCTTCGACCTCGAATTGGATTGGTCTGGGGTCTCGTCCGACTTCCAGCGCGACGTGTATACGCGACTGCTGGAGATCCGGCACGGACACGTCGCCTCGTATGGCCAGATCGCCCGTGAGGTCGGAAAGCCCGATCAGGCGCGGGCCGTCGGGCAGGCTGTCGGCGCGAATCCCATCCCGATCATCGTTCCGTGCCATCGGGTGATCGCCTCCGACGGGCGGCTCACCGGCTTCTCGGGGGGGCTGCACGCGAAGGTGGCCCTACTCAAGCTCGAGGGCATCGACGTCGACGGTGCGACGCCGAACAGCCGAGTGCACCCCGAAGTGATCCCACTCGATCTCTGAAGCTCCGGTGAACGACTCGGTCTATCGTCCTTCGAGGGCGTTCGGCTGGTTCGCCGTCATCGTCTGGCTGGTCGCGGCCGCGGTCCTCTTCGGACTCGGCTTCATCTTGGAACCCAGCGACCGAGAGGCGATGGACGGCTTTCAACGCCTGTTCTTCACGATCGTACCCATTAAGCCGTTCGCCTGGGTGATGTCGATCGTGTTCGTTGCGCTCGGCGTGTCGACCGGACGCAGAGCGTTCTCGGGGCGACCAACCCTTCGTCTCACGGAAGACGCCCTCCACACCCGTGATGGCGATCACTTCGCGTGGGAGGACGTTGCGGAGGTCGAGATCGTGAAGGGACCCGTGCTGAAGGTCTCTCTACATCGGCTCCACGACGCCCCGCGACAGCTGAAACTGGGGCCCTTCGAGTTGGGCACGTCCCCGGAAGAGGTCGCCGCCGAGGTCGATCGGCGGCGAGGTCGAGAAATCCCTCCGGCGGACCAGGCGTAGGAAACATCGATCGCTCCGCGGCGTGTGCCGTCGGGCGTAACTGGATCGGGAGGTAGGGTGGTGAAACGTCTGATGACGGGCGCAGCAATGGCTGCAGCGCTCACGGGGTGCGGCATCGCTGAGCTGGCACCTGTCGAACGGATCATGGTCGATGCAGGGGAAGGCCAAAGCGCCGTCGCCGGCGCACTGCTCGATGACCCGATCGTCGCGCGCACATTCCGAGAGGACGGGACCACCGCGGCGTGGCTGCTCCACGTCCAACTCCTCGACGGCGGAGCGATCGACCTGGGTGAAGCACAGGCCGCGGGAGTAGGCGCCACCGTCCAGTCCCCCGACCGCGATGTGACGACCGTGCGCTGGACGCTCGGTGACACCCCGGGGGAGCAGAGGCTCCGATTCTTCGCGGTCCCGTCCCGTGGTGACACGATCGAAGCCATCGTGACCGCGCAGGCACTCACCCCACAACGATGAAGGGGCCGGCCTCACGGCCGACCCCCCACCACGTTTCCGAGTCCGTGGACTATCCGCGGTCCAGCTCGGTGACCTCGACCGGATTCGAGTCCGACTCCTCTTCTTCGGGCCGGCTGCCGTTGCCGACGCCTGCGCCGTTGCTCGAACCGTTCCCACCGACCGTGATCTTCCCGAGCGCACTCGGCAGCTCGATGCCGGCCTGCTGCGCCAACTCGTGGACCGGCGGCAGCGCGCTGATCATCCCGGAGAGAAAGTCGGCCGTGGCGCCGTTCCCGTTGCCACCCTGACCGCCGTCCCACACCGTGATCTTGTCGATGTTCAGGTTCTGAATCGCCTTCACCTGCTCGGCGATCAGCGTCGGCAGCTGCTCGATCATGAGCAACGTCGGCGCCAGCGACGGATCGTCCTGGCACGCCTCCATCAGCCGGCGATACCCATCGGCCTTGGCCTCGAGCACCTTCTTGGTACCCTCGGCCTCGGCGTTGTAGCGAGCCAGGATCGCGTCGGCATGACCGGCGGCTTCCCGACGGGCCTTCTCGGCCGAGGCGTCCGCCTCGATCTCGACACGAGTCCGCTCGATCTCCTGCTGGACGATCTGTTCTTTCTGGAGACGGGCGAGTTCCTGCTCACGCTCGGCCACGAGAATGGCGGCCTTGGCTTCAGCCGCCGCGACCTGGGCGATCCGGTGGGCTTCCGCCCGGACCTCAGCGAGCTTCGCATTCGACGCCGCGATCTCCGCGTTCGCGGCGTTTTCGCCCTCGACCGCGGTAGCTTCCGCACGGGACACCTCGACGCGGCGCTCCTGCTCGGCCTGCTTGGCCGCGACCACCGTTTCGGCCTCACGCTGAGCCGTCGCGATCTCGAGATCGCGCTTCGCCTCAACCTCACCCTTCACCGACTGGGCTTCGAGCGCCGCGACTTCGACACGCTGCTGCTGCTCGGCCTTCTTCCGACCCGTGGTCGCCTGCGACGCCTCATCCGCGACACCGACATCCTTCTGACGGTCGGCCGCGGCCTGACCCATCGCACCGTCACGATCCTGCTCCGCGACCTCGACCTTCGCGCGGTTGATCGCCTCGGCCGCGGCACGCTTACCGATGGCCTCGATGTATCCGCTCTCATCCGTGATGTCGCGGATGTTCACGTTGATCAGGACGAGACCGATCTTATTGATCTCCTCGGCCACGTTGGTGTTGATCAGCGACATGAACTTCTCGCGATCCTTGTTGATCTCTTCGATCGAAAGGGTCGCGATCACCAAACGCAGCTGACCGAGGATGATGTCCTGCGCCTGATCACGGATCTTCCGGTCGTCCAGGTTCAGTAGACGCTCGGCCGCGTTGTTCATCAGGACCGGGTCCGTCGAGATACCCACCGTGAACGTGGCCGGGACGTTGACCCGGATGTTGTTCAGAGACAGGGCACCCTCGAGCGGAATCTCGATGACCAGCGGGTCGAGGCCCAGGTACGAGTAAGACTGGATGAGCGGGACGACGAACTTGCCGCCACCGTGCAAGCATTGGGCGGCTCGATTCGAGCCCACCTTCCCGTAGATCACCAGGATCTTGTTGGACGGGCACCGCTTGTACTGACGCACGACGAGCGTGATGACCATCAACAGCATCAGTACGAAGGCGCCGGCAAGCCCCAACAGCACTCCCGGGTTCGTTCCTCCCACGAGCTGCAGAGGGGCAAAAAATGCGAATACCGTCATGGTACGCCTCCTACGTCTATCAGGGCGGTAAGGTCAGACCGATTCGACCTTCACCGAACTACTCACTTCATCGACGGCGACGACGCGTACGCGAATGCCGCGCTCCAACTCGGGGCCGTCGGTCGTGGCTCTGTAATAGCGCTCACGTTCACCGATGACGAGCCGGACTTCTCCGGCTCCTTCACCACCGGCAGGGATTCCGGCGTAGACCGTGCCTTCGCTCTCCAGGGCGTGGAACAGGGGGAGAGTCCCGCTGCTCTGCAAGCCGTACACGAAGCGCAGCAAACGCGCCAGAATCCACACCATCCCAAAACCAACGATGACCCCGGCGGGGATTGCGACCGAGAGTGGCAGACCTATTCCGCGCAGAGCGCTTAGACCACCCCAGCCGAACCCCATGAGGAACGTCGCGATCGCCTGGATCGAAAGGACCTTGAAGGTCTGGGACGAATCACCGTCTCCGGTGTCCGCTCCGATCTCGGCGTCTCCCGCATCCGCGTCGACGTCGCCACCGAGCAGCATCATCAGCAGTCGGGCCGTGAAGAACATGGTCCCGACGACCGCAGGGATCCCGAACCAAACCGTCACCGGTCCGAAGAACAACTCCTGCATCATGCCTCCCGCGCTGAAGGGTGGACTTAGAGAGTCTACGAGGCGCTACTCCGTTTCCTTCATTGGGTGCTACCGGACGACCTGCCCCGGGGCAAGGGCGTGCCTCGGACCCCTAGTCGAAACGGGAGGGCGAGAGCTCCGGCGGCGGAGGCTCCTGAGCGAGCACATCCCTCGCCACCAGCGACCCGGTGATCGGACCGAGGGTCAAACCGAGCATGCCGTGGCCCGTCGCCACGGAGAGACCATCGACCCCACCGACCCGGCCCACGATCGGGAGTCCATCGACCGACATCGGCCTCAAGCCACACCACTGCGAGCGAGGCCGGGCCGTACCCATACTGGGGAAGCGGGCGCGAGCCGCCGTCGTGAGCTGCTGAAGCCGCTCGGGGCGGAGTCGATCATTCTCACCCGAGAACTCCATGGTGCCGGCAAACCGCACCACGGTGTCCATCGGGGTGCAGAACACGGACGACTCGGCGAGCACGCACGCCTGCTGCAGACGTGGAGCCCCGTTGGGTCCGATGTCGATGTCCCGGTGATATCCCTTCCCCGGTTGAACCGGAAGGAGTCGGCCCCACCCACGGAGTAGGCGTCGGGAGTACGCCCCCGTGGCCAACACCACATGGTCGGCGTCCGTCGCGTGGGCGACGCCCTCACTGCTCCACTCGACACCGTTGACCCGCCCACCGGATCCACGAATCGAGCGCACGCGCGCCCCTTCTTCGATCGAGACGCCGCGAGCCACTGCGGATTTGGCCAGACGCGTGAGGAAAAGCGCGGGATCGAGGCTGGCGGACTCACGATAGAAGACGCCCCCGACCGACTCACCGATCGCCGGTTCGCGCCGAAGCATTTCGTCCCCGTCGACCACCTCGGGATCGTACCCGTGGGCCCGGATGATCTCTGCTTCGTGCCGCGCGGTATCCAGGCCGGCCTCCGTGGCACACACCTCGTAGTACCCACGAGCCTGGTATTCGCACTCGATACGCTCCTCTTCGAAGATCTCCCTGAACGCATCAAGAGCCTGGTGGCCCAACGGGGCCATCACGTTCATGCAGTGTTCGACGTGATCGTCCGTGCAATACCGAGCGAAACCGGCCAGCCATCCCCACAGTTTGGGGTCGAGCCGCGGCGGCACGTAGAGCGGACTCGCCGGGTCCAGCATCTGCCGGATCGCCTGCGCGATGCGGCCGGGTCGATTCAGAGGTGGGTGACCGACCGCGATCGTCCCGGCGTTCCCGGTGGACGCACCCGCCCCGACGTGGGAGGCCTCGAGGAGCGTGACGTCGGCGCCTCCTTTCGCGAGGAAGTATGCCGAGCTGATCCCCATGATACCGCCGCCGATAACGACGACCTTTGGGCTCGAGCTAGTCACCTGGCGTGCGCTATCCCTCGGTGGGGTCGAGTAGGACCTTCACCGCCTTCGACTTCCTTCGATTCGTCGCGGTCGCGAGGGCGTCACGGTATTGGGAGAGAGGGTAGACGTGGGTGACCAGCTGGTCGACGGGGGCCCCGGTCTCGAGCAGCATGTCGTGGGTGATTTGGAAGGTGTGTTGACGCTCCCCCCGCCAATCCTCGATTCCGTAACACTGGAAGCCCCGGATCTTCAGTTCGTTCGCCCACACGAAGGTGAGGTCGAGCTTCGGGATCTCGGCCGCACAACCGAGCAAGACGATCGTTCCGCGCGCGGCCGCATATCGGAGCGACTGCTTGACGGTCTGCTCGCTCCCGACACAGTCGAAGATGAGCGGGAAGCCGCCCCCGGCGTACACCTCGTCGCCGACGATCGGCATGTAGGCCTGCGCTCCGGTCGCGACGAGCGCATCGCGCGCTTCGTCGCCGGGTGACACCACAGTCGAAGCGCCGAGCGCGCGGGCCATGTCGGCTTCGTGGCGGCGGCGGACCTGAGCGATCACCTGGCCCTCGAAGCCCGCGGCACGAAGCGCCCAAATCACACCCAGCGCGATCGGGCCGCTACCCAGGACCAATACGGGGCCATCGCCCAAGGGCCGAGAACCCAGCACCGCGTGCATCCCGACGGCGAGCGGTTCGATCAGAACCGCGGTGCGGTCCGACATCGTATCATCGATCGTGTAGAGCTGACTCTCGTGCGCAATCATCCGCTCACCCCACCCGCCCGGAAGCGAACCGTGATACCCGACGATGGTCCCGCGCTGAATGGGTGCTCCACCGATCATCGTCTCGCCGGCCTCACCCGCGTTCGCGCAGGTGGCCGCGAACCCTTCTCTGCAGGACGGGCAGCAACGGTCGCCCGTGTACCCGCGAAGCGTGCAGGAGACGTTGGGATCGACGACGACACGTTGACCGACCTCGACTCCTCGGACGGCAGTGCCGACCTCCGCGACCCGCGCCAAAATCTCGTGACCCAGGACCGCCGGGAACGAACCGAACGGCTCCATCGCCGGGCTCGCGCTCAACGTCAGATTGCCGATGTCCGACCCGCAGATCCCGGCCTTCAGCACATCGAGCTTCACCCAATCGTCGCCCGGCAACTCGGGATCGGGGACGTCCCCGAGGGTCACCCCACTGAGTCCACCGAAGAGGGCGGCGTCAGTGAGCCGGCCCAACGACTTCCCGACGAGGTACGTCGGGATGGTGACATTGAAGGTGACTGCCTTCATCTGTGATCGTCCGCGTTGCGGGTCTCCCCGAGCGAATCACCCGCCGGGGCGCACAAGACTCCCCTCAGGGCTCACCACCGGTCAAGGCCGAGAGGAGGTTCCGCAACCACCGGGGGGCGCTCCCGAAGAGAGCCGCGGCTCCGAGCACCGCTCCAGCCACCACGGCGGATCCGGTGCCGAACGCGACGGACTCCACCAAAGGCGCCACGGCAAAGCAGCCCCCGGCACCGACCAACGACAGCAACCGCTCACGACCCTCTAGGCGTGGCCAACCCACCCTCGCCCCGCTCCCGGCTGCTCGTAACTGGCGTTGATGCGCGGCCCGGATGTCCGGCTTCGACGGCGTCACGAGCGATCTGCCGCTCCCATCGAGCTCCAGAAGGTCACGGGCGTGTTCGACATCCGCTCCCAAAACCCAGATGGTCGCCGAGGCCGCTGCGGCCGTCCCGAGGGTGGGGTCGTCGAGCTGCATGCGGTACCAAATGCCCGCGTCGTCGAGGAACCCTGCGGCGAACTCTGCTTCGTGCCGGTAGCCATATCGAGCGATCGGCACCTCGACCACCTTTCGGTCTTCGCGTTCCGTCATAGGACCCTCCGGCTAGAGGTCCTTCCGATACGCAACCAGCCGTACCGCTTCGTCGAAACCGACCGCGAGGTGAAACGCACCGCTTTCCTCGTTCGTGATGTCTCGGTCGCTCGCCATCTCCGTGCACCCCAGGTCACGAGCCCACGCCTCGCCGGCTGAAACGAGCGCCCGACCCACACCCCTCACCCGGGCGGTCGGGTCGACGAAGATTCCCTCGAGGTAGCCGACGGGAGACGTCTCACACTCCTCGGCGTACTCCCGAAGCCGGAGCTCGGCGAAGCCGACGAGCCGCCCGTCCACCTCCGCGACGAAGCACACCTCACGATCCGGCGACCCTGTCAGGTGTGCACGAACCTCGGTGGGATGATCGTCCGGCCACTCGGGCCACAGGGCGGTACGGAGTCGCACCCAGTCGGACTCGTCCTCGGGTTGTGCCCTCCGGACGACGACGTCGTCAGCCAACGGGAGGACCCGGAGGGAGGAGCGGGTGACGGACGATGAAGGGGACATCGAAGTCGTCGGTCACCACGCCGATCACGTGGGACGCTTCGATCGAGCGCAGTGAAAAACCGGGGGGAGTGCGCACCGACCCTCGGAGGTCGCCATCGAGGGTGAATACGAGCCACGTCGTCTCGTTCGCCCGATCGGGATCGTAGAGGGAGATCCAGAGGTTACCCGCGGCGGAGACCCGGAGGTCTCGGAAGGCCGGAGGCTGCTCGGGGATGTACTCCAAGACCTGCCGCGTCTGCGGAGTGATTCCATCTTCGCCGAGGTCGGCGACGAGGATCGCCTCCTGAATCGCGCGTAGCTCGGCGCCCGTGGCCGGGTGACGGACGCCCGAGACGCGAAGGCGCTGTGGCACGGGCTCGTCTCCGATGCCGAGCGCGACGTCGAAGTCCTCGGAGTAGGCAAAGACCGGCGTACTCGACACCGAGATCAGGTGAGCCGACGGAAGAAACGGTGGCACGACCTGGCGTACGCGGAACCCCGTGTCGGGCGAACCCTGGATGCTACGCGCCCTGGGCGTCTCGGCAGCTACGAAGACGGTATCGAGGAATCCGCCGTCCGCTCCGAGTCGCTCCACAACCATCGAGTCGACGACGAGTTGCAGGTCGTGAATCTCGTTCGCCGTCTCCGGATTGATCCAGCGCGAGCGCGTCAGATACGTGCCGTCCTCCTGGCGCAACGCGAGGAGAGGCCGGCCGACGGTTTCCGAACGGACGGAGACCTCTTCCAAGAGCTCGCCCTCCAGAGAGAAGGCGGTGACCCGTGCACTCCGACTGTCGAACGCGAAAACGGAGTCGCCCGCCACGCCCGCGATCCACGGACTGCTCGCAAACTCACCCGGCCCGTCCCCGGCTCGGCCGAAGGATCGGAGGTGAGTCCCGGAGTTGTCGAAGACTCGGATTTGCCGAGAGCGTCGGTCCGTCACCACGATCGAGCCGTCGTCGGCAACGACGACGTCGCCGACCACGGAGAACGAGTACGCCGCCGCACCGTCGACGACCCCGATGTGCAGGTCTGGCTCTCCGACGTCACGCCAACTCTGCACGTCGACGCCCGAGAGGTCGTACGACACGATCCGCGTACCCGCGCTGTCGATCGTGGTCGCGAACGGTGGAACCTCCGCCCCGTCCTCGCACCCCCCGAGGACGGAGAGTCCCACGCAGCCGATCAGCCACACGACTCGGCGCCCGGCCACGGACCTACCTCCCCGGTCCGAGAATCACGGCGTTGATGAACAGAAGCTGCGTCGCCTCCGCATAGGCTCGGTAGTTCGGATCTTCGGCAAACGCGATGATCTGACCCGCGCCCCAATTCTCGTGCATCAAGAAGGACTTGCTCGCAAGCTGCGGACGCGACTCCTCCCACACGATCCCACTCAAGACGAGGTCAGCCAACTCGCCGTAGCGGCCGACGTTCGTACCCTCGTTCAGTGTCAGCGGAGAGAAGACCCGGGAGCTCTCGACGAGCACCCCGATCTCACCGTCCGTCCCCGCCGACAGCCAGTGGTTTTGGTCGAGGATCACACGGAGGATCGCTCCTGGAACGCTCTCGGGGGCCTCGTCGTCCGGAACGATCTCCTCCAGGTATTCGATCGGCTGATCCGGCGTACCGCCCGACGGTGCATCCGACCCCGCCGCACGTCCGCCGCGCCGCTCGGTCGTGGTGGACAACAAACCAACCCGTCCGGCCCATGCAGAAGAGTTGGCGATGGTGACCAGCGTGCCACCGCGAGACATCCAGTTGCGGAGACGGTCGACCATGCCCGACCCGAACACGCTACCATAGTTGCCGCTCGGAATGACGATCACGTCGTAGTCGGACAGGTCGGCGCGCCCGACGCTCGAGGCGCGAACGGCGACCGTCGGCTGGCCGTATCGCTGCTCGAGGACGTAACGCGCCCATCCGACCGAGTAGATCGAGCCTGGTGAGTCGTACACGAGCATGACCCGCGGCGAGGTCAGCCCTCGGACGCTGTTCGCCCCGAGTGAGGTACCCTCCGTCACGTAAGCGTCGTCGATCGGAACAACTTCAGCGCCATGCACGTGGGCGATGGTCCCGAGTCGAGTCCGGAGGTCGTCGTCATTCTCCGAGACGCGGATGATCGCGGTGCCCGCGCCGTACGAGCGTCCGCCCAGCACGAAGGACTCACCCGCGGCTCGCACTCGAATCCCCTCGCGCAACGCCTCGGTCACCGCGGCGGCACCCGCCGTTCCCCAGGGCACTAGGTACCCGACCACGGCCTCGGGGAGCGTACGGACCTCCATCGTGGTCGCACGCCCCTCACGCGTCACGAGCGCTCCGGCCGCGCCGGTCTCGTCCTCCGACTCGAGCGCTTCGACGTCCCACATGAGGGATTGGCTCCACGCCGTGAGGTCGTAGATCTCGTCCCCTTCCCGCCTCGCGCGCCGATCGAGCTGCCGTTGGATGAAGTCCTCGGCCATCGGCACGTGGTCGTCGAGCAGGTTCCGAACGAAGCGATACGTCGGCTGAGCCATGGGAATGATGTAGGTGCCATTCGATGGGAGCTGACGCCCTTGAACGTTCACGGAACCCGAGGCCTCCCGCACCTCGATGCCGTTCGACGCCAGCATCCGAGCGAGTCGGTCCGCCATGCTGGGGTCGTGCGCCGAGTGGATGACCATCTCGGCGGGGCCTTCCCGCCCGAGCTCGATGCCCTCTCTCCGGAACTCGAAGTAGTCTCGGAGAATGCGCTCGCGATGGCGGGCAGCCGTTTCCGCCGTCGTGATGGCCGCCGTGAATTGGTGCAACACGCCGTCGGCGTAGGTCAGGATGTCGCCGTCCGACTGACGAAGCACCAACGCGCGCGCCGAAGCCTGCTCGAACGTCATGCCCATCGCGCCGTGGTTCATCGGCCACATGTCCACGTAGCCGGGATAGAACGCGTCGTAGACCTCGCGATTGAAGTAGGCGAATCCGCGCTGGTCGAAAGCCGCCGCATTCGCTTCACCGAACACGTCCATCAGCGCGACCTGTCGCTCACCGTACCAGGGGTTGGTCGGCCGTGCGGTCGGTGGGAAGAAGTACGTCGAGTTGCCGCCCATTTCGTGGAGATCGGCCAGGATGTTCGGCTTGTACTCCAGGAAGAGTCCGACCTTGCCTGCCGTCTCGGGCTGGCTCTGGATGAAGAGATCGCGGTTGAGATCGAAGAGGTAGTGGTTCACACGCCCACCCGGCCAAGGCTCGTCATGCTCGGCCGAGTACGTCGGTTGGTTGGGCCAGCGAGCACGACTCTGTCGATTGTGCTGGACCCACCGGGCCAGTCCATCCGGATTCTCGACCGGATCGATGATCACGAGTGATTCTCTGAGGATCAGGTCGACGGCCGGGTTCCCCTGGGCGGCCAGAAGATGGTAAGCCTCCGCGACCGCGGCCCCCGCAGGGCTGATCTCATTCCCGTGCACCGAGTGCATCAGCGCCGTGACCACAGGGAGCTCCGAGATCAGCGTCTCGATTTCGTCGTCGGACAGCCCTTCGACGGCAGCAAACCTGGCGAGGTCCGCTTTGATCGCGTCCAGCCGCGAGATCCGCTCGGGAGAACCGATGACGAGCGCGACGAGTGGGCGCCCCTGCCAACTCTCGGCGTACTCGACGAGTTCGGTGCGTTCCGGGGCCGCCTCGGCCAAGGCCCTGAAGTACCGGGTCAGGTCGGCGGGGTGGGGAATGTCCTCCCGGGGACCGTACCCCACGACCTGCTCGAACGTCGGGACGGACGGGTCGTACTGTGTACCCGGAACCAGCTCTTGGGTCGGCGCGGGGACCTGCATCAGCGAAGCCAGCAACAGCGGTGCGATCATCGTCAGAACGTGGGAAGAGGAGGCGTGCCCGGGGGAACGATCGGCCAATATAGAGTGGGCCCGCTCGTGAGGTAGGCGTATTTGGACATCTCGGACGCACAGCCTACCGTATCGGCTCCTCGAGCAGGCCAGGTCCGATGATCGACTCCCCTTCGTCCGTCACCCGTTGGCTCGTGCTGCGTCGCTGGGCACCCACGCTTCTACTGTGCGCCGCTATGGGCGCTTGCGGCTCCGTCGACGAACCTGCGGATGCGGAGCCCGAACCAGAATCCACCGAGGTCGACCCACAGGTCACCTTCTGGGACAACCTCCAATCGATGTGCGGCCAAGCGTACGAAGGGCGTCTGGTGGAGAGTGTCCCCCCCGACCCGTCCTTCGAAGGCCAGCGTATGGTCATGCACGTGCGGAGCTGTGACGTGGCGGAGATCCGCATCCCCTTCTTCGTGGGAGAGGATCGCTCACGGACCTGGGTACTGACCCCGACCTCCGTCGGCCTCCGACTCAAGCATGACCACCGACACGAAGACGGCAGTGAAGACGAAGTGACCCAGTACGGTGGGGACACTGAAGGTCGTGGAACCGGGGAAAGCCAGGACTTCCACGCCGATGACTTCACCGCCGAACTCGTACCCGCGGCCGCGACCAACATCTGGACGATCGAGCTCGTGCCCGGAGTCTCCTTCGCCTACGCGCTCCGGCGGGAAGGCTCGGACCGTCGATTCCGGGCCGAGTTCGATCTGTCTCAGCCGATCGACACCCCGTTGCCGCCGTGGGGAGCGGAGGAGCCCGAGTGACCCGCTAGAAGGCGGTGACGAGAGCCACGACTCCCGTGATCCCGATCAGTACGAGCGTGAACACACGGAAGGACCGCTCAGCGAGGCGTTCGCACAGCTGCTCACCGAGCCATCCCCCGACCAAGGCTACCGGGATCAGCAGTGCGCCGGTCCTCCACACTGTCGGAGCCACGCCGATCATCCCGGCCTGAAGCGCGAGTGAGCCCCACAACGCAAAGACGAAGAACGCGAGCGTGGTCGCCCGGGCTCGACTCTTCGGGGTGGCGAGGGCTGTGAGATAGAGGACGATGGGTGGCCCCGGTAGCGCGATCGAGGAAGCGAGTAGGCCGCCCAACGCACCGACGCCGATCCCCCCGGCTAGAGAAGTCTCCGACTCGGCGGCTGGATCGGACTCGTCCCCCGCCGGCGTATCTCCCGACAAACGCCTGAGTTGAAGGGCAAGTCGAGTGGCGACCAGAAGCACTGTCGCTCCCACCGACAACTGGAGCGTGCGGAGGTCGGCCCACTGGAAGAGGGCCAGCCCGATCGGGAATCCCACGACGGATCCGGTGAGCAGCACACGGAGGGTTCGCCATCCCACGTCCTCCCTGGCTCGCCACGCCAAGCCGGAACACACGGTTGCGCTGAGGAGCATCACCATGGGAACCGAACCGACAGACCCGGTGATTGCCATAGTGGCGGGGAGCGCCACGAGACCGAATCCAAAACCAGCAGCGCCCTGGACCACGCCCGCGACGAGCACGATCACACCAAGCTCGACCGAGAGCGCCAGAGCCGCGGTTTCGATCGGTAATGCTCCGGGGGTGACGAGACGTATGTGTGGGGCCTGAGTATATTAAATCCCTGTTGGAGCTACAGTTTGGTGGAGTACGCGGTATGAATCAGGCGCCCCATCGCTCGCTCGTCCTCGGACGGCTTCTGGTCGCGGTCGTAGCCTTCGTGCTACTACCGGCGTCGGCGGCCGGTCAGACGATCAACGGGACCCTGATGGAAGTCGAATCCGGGACCCCGATTTCGCTCGGCCTCGTCATCATGATGACGGAGTCAGGCGACTCCGTGACCTCGGGTGTGACCAACGGCCAGGGCCGCTTCTCGGTCGACGCGCCCGAAGCGGGTTCGTTCTATCTCATCGCGTCCGCGTTCGGCTTCAAGGAGACGGCCGCGGGCGTCTTCGAACTGGGCGGCGGCGGAGAGATGGACGTCGAGTTCCGCATCGCGGCAGCACCCATGCCGATCGACGGGATCCTGGTGTCGCTCCAACGACCTGCGCTCCAGCACCAGCTGGTGAAGAACGGCTTCGTGCGTCGAGTGACCCGTGGACTCGGTCACTTCATCACCCCAGTGACGATCGAGAGAACCACCGCGCGGACCGCAGCCGACCTCTTCCGCGGCATCCCAGGAGTTCTGCTGCAATTCCCTCAAGGCGGGCTCAATGCCTTCGAAGGGGAGACGCTTCGCATGACGGGTGTCGGGCAGTATTGCACGCCGACCATCTACCTCGATGGCGCCCGCATGGCGGTCGACATGACGCAAAACATGCCGATCGACCTGCTCGCTCCTCTCGCGATGATCGACGCGGTCGAGATTTACCGCCGACCGTCCGAGGTTCCGATCGAGTACGGGATGACGTCGTCCGGCGACGCGGCCGGAGGCCCGTGTGGCGTGGTCGTCATCTGGACCAAGACGCGCTGACGCGACGCTACGCTGAACTGACTCCGTGAGCCGCTCGCGACGACGACGGGTTACGGTACCCGTCGCGGTGGCGGCCGCATCGGTTGTGTGGGGATGCGGACCGACCACCACCGAGGCGCCTCCGTACGCGGCCCTCGACTCGATCGTGGACGCCTGGGCCGACCGCGATCACGCTTCGGCGGTCGTGCTCGTGATCGTCGATTCCGACGGGCTACGTCATGCGCACAGTACCGGGGTTCTTCAACGGTATTCCTTCGGAGGCGGTCAGTACCCGAGCGGTACCGAGCTCTCCCCGCGCGGCATGCCGCGGATCGACGACGCCGAACCGGTCCGAGCCGAATCGGTGTTCGACCTCGCTTCGGTCTCCAAGGTCATGGCAACGACGGCCGCCCTGATGCTCCTCGTCGACCGGGGGGCCCTCGACCTGGACGCACCGGTATCGACATACCTCTCGGACTTTGCCGGCGGCGGGCGAGACGACATCACCGCGCGGCACCTCCTCACCCACACCTCCGGGCTCCCTCAGTGGTGGCCGAGCTACTATCACGCCGGCACCCGGGACGAGTCGTGGGCCTGGCTTCGGACTCAGAGCCCGGCGTGGCCCGTGGGGACGGAACGCCACTACTCCGACCTCGGATTCATGACCCTCGGTCGCCTGGTCGAGGAGCTCTCCGGCGCCCGGTTGGATCTTCGAAAAACATCTTTAGCACCTCGCTGTTTGGTTTGACATTGTGCCTCAGGCTGGAGCATTGGGTCTCTCAG
>JBCCEZ010000003.1:0-171707 GCA_039030015.1 Gemmatimonadota bacterium
GGCACCAATTTTTCTTTGGGGGCCGTGGGGGTCCGGCCCACCTATGAGCGTCCCTTAACCGGGCCGGGCGGTTGGGTATTTCCCCCACCCCCCCGGCTCTCTACATCCCCCCACCTCTGCGAATGAACAAGACCGTCCCGACGGAAACGCGACCCAGTAGGAGCCCGTGACGGCATCCGATCAGCGATCCATGGATCGTACGATGCTGCGTGGTTTTGCATGGACCGGAAGCATCAAGTGGATCGCCCAGGGGTTTTCGTGGATTACGACCCTCGTCGTCGCGCGCTTTTTGGACCCCAGCGCGTACGGGATCATGGGGGTGGCAGCGGTCTTCTTGGGACTGCTGGGCCTGTTGGCGGAGTTCGGCGTCGGAAACGCAGTGGTGCTCCGTCACGACCTCAGTCGAAGGACGCACCAGGAGCTGGCCGGCTTTTCGCTCGGTATGGGCTTGGTCGCGGGCGCCGCGTGCGTCGCATTAGCTCCTCTCAGCGCGAGCTTCTTCAACCAGGAGGAGCTGACGCTCGCCCTACCCGTGCTCGGATTGGGCTTCGCTCTCTCCGGCTTGCGCACCGTACCGTCGTCCCTACTTCAGCGGGACCTCGAGTTTAAGCGCCTTGCGTTCGTCGACGCGGCGACGAGTGCCTCCGCATCGATCCTTGCCGTGTACATGGCGGTGGCGGGCTGGGGGTACTGGTCGCTCATCGTACCTCAGCTCTTGGGATCGCTGTTCGGGGTCGTCATGGTGTGGTGGTGGCATCCGGTCGGGCTCCGTCGCCCGACAGGGGACGTGTTCACCCAAGTCGGCTGGCTCTCCGGACATCTCCTGCTCCAACGGCTCGCTTGGTACTCCTACACCCACGTAGACGCGATCATCATCGGTCGTCGGCTAGGGCAGGACGCGCTGGGGAACTACACCTTCGGTGTCCAGCTCGCGCTGACCCCGTCCGAAAAGATCAATCAGATGGTCATGCGGGTGATGTCGGGGGTGTTCTCGGCGGTGCAGGACGACGCAGCGCAGCTTCGGCGTTACCTCTTGTCGCTCATCGAGTTCATCGCCCTACCCGTCTTCCCCATACTGGTGTTTCTGTCCTTCCTGTCGGATTGGCTGGCGGTCAACATCTTTGGCGACCAATGGGCGGACCTAGGTGCCCCTCTCGCCATCCTTGCGGCGTCCGCATTGCTGCGCTCGATCACACCGGTGGTCGTACAAGCGCTCACGGCGATCCAGGATATGGGCTTCCTCTCACGGAACACGCTGTTTTTGGCTGCACTCATGCCGGTCGGCTTCCTGATCGGCGCGCAGTGGGGCGTGACAGGTGTGGCCGCGGCGTGGCTGATCGTTTACCCGCTCCCCATCCTCCTCGTGTTCTGGCGTTGTGCACGGATGCTGGAGTTTCCCATTCACGCGTACGGTCAGGCGATTGCGCGACCGATCGCGATGACGATCGGTGCCGTGGCCGTCTTCTACTCGGTGCGCTGGGGCTCCTCCTCGCTGATCGAGGGTGAGTCCCTCCCGATCGTGATCGGAATCGTCACCTCCGTTGTTCTCTATCTGATCGTTGCTTTCGCGCTGTATCTTGAGAAGGCTCGACAGATCATGGAGATGGCACGTTGACCGACTCGCGGGTGGTGACGGCTCACTTCATCGGGGTCGCGAGACCAGGGACGTCCGGTGTCCCTACGATCCCGATTGGAAGGCTCGAGGCCGCGCTGCATCGATTTGGGGGTACAGTCCAAGGCGTCGAACGGGACAACGCGCGGTTGGTGCGCGTGCTGGCCGGTGCGGCCCCCGTCTCGCCAGCGGGGGAGGGCCCCATAGTGGCCGTGGCAGGAGAAGCGCTCACGGGGGAAGAAGAAGCATCGGTTTGGCTCGACGTCTCGCGGGACGGACCTGGGGTCCTCGCCCGTGCGAACGGTCAGTTCGCCGCGGCCGTTCTGAGCCACGATGTCGTCCAGCTCGTTTCAGACCCCCTCGGAGTCCGGCCGCTCTTCTACTCCATCGTTGATGGCCAGGTCGCGTTTTCGACGTCGCTCCAGGCGCTGAAGCATCTGCTGGGTCCTCAGCCGGCGGATCCGCTTGGCACGTGGGAGTCGCTGACGTTCGGTTTCCCTCTGGGCGATCGGTCGTGTTGGCAGGCGATCCGGCTCGTGCCGATGGGCACGGTGCTGAGGATCTCAAGCGGTGGGGTCGAGGAACTCAGATATCGAGAGCTCGCGGACGAAGATTGGTCGGCCGCGTCAACGGGCGAGTTGGTGGAGGAGTTCGGGCATCGATTCCGGCGGGCCGTCGAGCGTCGACTCCCGGGCGACGACGGGCCGAGCGTGGCCTTCTTGTCGGGCGGCATGGACTCTCGTGCGATCGTTGCCTGTCTGCGTGGAGTTGGGCGGGATGTGGTGACCCTCAATGTTGCGCCGGGGGGGACGTTGGATGCCGAGCTAGGCGCGATGGCTGGCGAGGCCCTGGGCGCGGATCACAGACGATTCGAGTTCGACGATGCGGCTCGCCTCAGCGTGTGGCAGCGCCGATCGCTCACTGAGCTCCGAGCCGACGGTTCGATCGCGGACGCCCCGCGACCCCGAGTGTGGTGTGGTGATGGTGGCAGCGTCCTTGCTGGCTGCGTCTACCTCTCCGAGGCTCTGATCGAGATCGCGGAGGCCGGGGATTGGCGCGAGACAGCGCGATCCTTCATGGTCGCTACGGGACATCAACTCCCACACAGGCTCGTGGCCGGCAATAGGCGCCGCGCTGCGGAAGAGGCGCTCTTCGAATCCGTCGGTGATGCGATGTCGGCGGAGGCGTCGAGAGGCGGCGGCGAGGCGCTGTACCGCTTCCTACTCGGAGCCGATCAGCGGCGGCACCTGCACGGGTACT
The DNA here is from genome assembly GCA_039030015.1 of Gemmatimonadota bacterium. Classification (GTDB taxonomy): domain Bacteria; phylum Gemmatimonadota; class Gemmatimonadetes; order Longimicrobiales; family Gaopeijiaceae; genus UBA2589. The sequence goes on from JBCCEZ010000003.1 coordinate 2,873, forward strand.
TCTCCTCGGCGGGCGTCGAGGACTTCGAGCCCATACTCCCCTTCTTCGACACCGAGTTCGTGGACTTCTTGGCGTCCGTTCCCATCGAAGCGAAGCTCAATCACCGGCTGTACCACGAATGGTTCACGTCCGGCGCCTTGGGGGCTGCTCCTGACGTCGCGTGGCAGACCTACCCTGGCCACATTCCTTGCCCACTTCCGATGCCGGATGGGCTACGTTACCAATGGGGTGGAGGTTGGTACTCTGCCTCCCAGCGATGGCGGTTGGCGGTGACCGAGACTCGTTCGGCCCTCGGATTCCTCATGGGATCATGGGCGCCACGCGATCTACTCAACGGCCCGTTCGCGACCTTGGCCCTCGTGAGTAACGTGATCGGTTCACGGCGGTGGTCTCACGTTCCGCGATCCTTGCTGTCCGTCTCAGAAAACTGACATCACACCCCTACGGCGCTTCGGCACCCGTTTGACGAGGAGGCAGTCCGTGGTCAGCGATGACCGTTGGAAGAAGGCCCAAGAGTACGAGCAGGGATACTGGGAGTCCGAGGCGCAAAACATCGCCGAAGGCGACAGCCGCCGGCTGGACTTCTATGGCTGGCGCGCAGACCAGTTGGTGACCCGACTGAACGAACTCGGCCTCGATCGCCTCACGGGTGGCGATTGCAGCGTGCTCGAGATCGGGACTGGGCCGGTCGGCCTCGTCGCGTATTTCCCTGCCGCGGAGCGCGTGGCCGTAGATCCTCTGGAGGGGTACTACGGGTCCGACCCAAACCTCACGGCGCTTCGCACTGAAGGGGTGTCCTACCGCGAGGGTGTCGGCGAAGAGCTACCGGTGGAGGACGACTCGATGGACCTCGTGGTGATGGAAAACTGCATCGACCACACGCAGGATCCGGACGTGGTCATGAACGAAATCTCGCGAGTCTTGAAGCCGGGTGGCGTCGTGTACCTGACCGTCAACTGTAGGACTCCGCTGGGCTACGGCGTCCATCGAGTCCTTTCCAAGCTCGCTGTAGACGCCGGTCACCCGCACACGTACACGTCGTCCCGAGCCCGCGCGATCGTGCTGGAGCATCCCGACTTCGAGTCCAGGCATCTGAAGTCAGAGTCGTACGGAGCTGCACTCGTCGGTGATCTCCGGGGCTCGGCCCGCGACAAGGTGAAAGCGGTTTTGGGGGTGAGCGAGTTCGTGACGACGGTGATCGGCGAAAGGAAGTGAAGCTCGCCGTTGCTGATCCGGGCCGGGACTTTCCGTCGCGGCGTTGAACTCGAGCCGTTAGGCGCGGGCCGCGGATCTGCGCCCCTGCGGGGCCATCATCGAGCGTCGCCCGCCGGTGCCCCGCTTGAGCACTGTGCGACCGTGGGGTTCGCGTACACTGACTCCGTACCCGTGAATCATGGCGAGGAGCACGTAGACGATGTGGTAGTACGCGAAGGAGAGGAATAGACCGGTCACCCCGAAGCCGACTAGACTGAGTGCCAGTGTACTGCCGAGGATCGCGTCGTTCTTCGCTTGTCGGGCTCTTCGACTGGCCAGACTGAGAGCGTCGCGGAGCGTTCGGAAGATCAGGTAGAAGAAGGCCGAACCGCCGATGAGCCCGAGTTCTGCCCACGCCTGCACGAAGCTGTTGTGCGCCGTTACCCACGCGAGCCCACCTACCCCTAGTCGGTCGGCTTCCCTCTGCCGTTCAGGGTTGTAGCCCTCAGCTGCGCTGAAGTTGTTGATGCCGACGCCGGTGACGGGGTTGGTGAGGGCGTACACCGCACCGCGCCGCCAGATTTGCAGTCGGCCCGTCTCGGACGTCCGGTTGTAGTCGTCCTCGGCGAACATCGTCGTCATACGTTCCTTGACGGACGCCGGCGCCCAAATGGGGCTTGTTAGTAGGAGTCCGACGGTCAGCACGCGGGCAAACTTCATCGCCGTCGCCTTCTGGGGCGAGCGCACGAAGAAGAGCAACGTCACGAGCATCGTCGCGAGGCCCAGCATGCCACCGCGAGATCCGGACTGAATGAGGACCTGAAGGGGTACCGCGAGCAGCACCAGGCCCATGATACGGAAGCGCTGGGTCTGATCGAGGGCGTGCCACAGGAGAATGGGCATCGTCACGCAAGCCACGAGCGCGATGTCGTTCGCGTCGTACATGTACGCGCCGTTCAGGCGTCCAGTATTGTCGAGGTTCCGAACCATCAGGGCGAGTAGACAGGCCGTCCAACCTGCTCCCGCAACGGTTCGCGCGACCCATGGCAGCCACTTCTTGTGACAGGCGATAGCCCAGAGACAGAAGGTGCCTGCAAGGTCCTTGAGGAAGACGCCCTTCAGGAAGTTGAACGCGGTGAGTGACAGCACCGCTGTGGGGATCCCGATGATCGCGATGAAGAGCATCACGCCGATGGTCTTCATGTACCATTCGCGGGACCAGAATCGCGGAACGATACGATGGCGTTCGTTGAAGACTCCGACGATACTAAGGGCAAAGAGCATCAGCGGAACTTTGGCCGCCGACAGGATGCCGATGTGCTCGTGCACCCGCGAGATCGACAGAAACGTCCCGGCTAGGATCACGACCGCCACCCAGGTCGACGGACCCGGTAGCCCGTGTCCGCTGGGTTCAGGCGCCCGTTGACCTCTAGGCGCACTGGGACGAGCGACGGGCGCTCGTCCAACCCCTCGCATCGAAGCTCTCATGTGCGGTCTCGCCGGCATCGTCTCCCCTCGGCCTGAAGCCGGGTGGAATCTCCCCGGAGCTTTGGAGTCCATGACGGACTCTCTCAGCCATCGGGGCCCTGATGATCACGGCTATTGGACCGACGAAGAACGTGGGGTGTTCCTTGGCTTCCGGCGACTCTCGATCATCGACTTGTCGCAGGCGGGCCATCAACCGATGCAGTCCCACTCCGGTCGCTACGTGCTCACCTTCAATGGTGAAATCTACAACCACCGCGACCTCAAGGCCCAGGTTCAGGATTCCGGACTGAACTTTCGCGGGCACTCCGACACCGAAGTGCTCACCGCCGCGTTCGACGCGTGGGGTGTCCCGGACACGGTCCCGAAACTCCGCGGCATGTACGGCTTCGTGGTGTGGGACAAGCAGGAGCGAACGCTCTGGATCGTTCGCGACCGAATGGGCATCAAGCCCATGTACCTGCTCGAATCACCTCGCGGCATCGCGTTCTCCTCCGAGGCTCGCGCCTTTCACGAGTGCCCCCTCTTCGACGGCCGCACGAATCCGGACGTGGCTCGGGCGTTCGCGACACGGCTCTACGTGCCTGGGCCCGCGTCGATCCTCAGCGGTGTCCGTCGCGTCCGGCCCGGGAGCATCCTGGAGTTCCGCGTGGACGGGGACACCCTCGTCAAGCGGTCGGAGCGGCAGTACTGGCACCTCCCCGAGCGCGTGCGGAACTCGTCCGCCGATCGGCTGGGGGACGAGCGCGAGGTCTTCGAACGTTTCGAGGCCCTCGTGCGGGAGTCGGTGCAGCTCAGACTCAACGCGGATGTGCCTGTCGGTGCGTTCCTGTCCGGCGGCATCGATTCGACCGCGGTGGTGGGGATGATGCAGGAGTTGTCCTCCGATCCCGTGCGGACGTTCACCGTCGGCTTCGAGGAGGCCGACTTCGACGAGGCACGTTTCGCCGAGGAGGTGGCAGAGCGGGTCGGCACGCGTCACACGACGGTTCGGGTCTCTCCCGCCGAGCTCATCGGCTGGGTGGACGATCTCCCGTCGATCGCGGACGAGCCGATCGCGAACCCCTCGGTCATCCCGACCCTGATGGTCAGTAAAGTCGCCCGACGCGATGTGATCGTCGCGCTCACGGGGGACGGTGGTGACGAGTGCTTCGCGGGATACAACCGGTACCTGAGAGGCCGAGACCTCATCCGCTTCCGCCGTTCGCTCCCGGGCTTCGTTCGAAGCGTGGGTTCCTCTTCGATCCGGCACGGGATTCGTTCTCGGGCGATGCAGGCCGCATCGAGGAAGCTCGGCGGTCAGCAGTCGATCGTGGCGCGCTCCGCCAAGATCGAGCGACTTCTGGCGACGGGATCGGACGAGGAAGCGTACTCGACGCTCCTGGACGCCGGATGGACCCATTCGTCGGGCCCGAACGGCGAGCGGGCCTCCGAGGCGATCGAGGCATTCCGCGGCGAGGGCCCCCGAGACCTGCTGGAGCGCATGCTCCTCCACGACCAGATGGAGTATCTCCCCGACGACCTCCTGGCGAAGGTCGACCGTGCGACGATGTGGGAGTCGTTGGAGGCCCGAGTCCCCTTCTTGGATCACAAGGTGGTCGACTTCAGCTGGTCGATCGCCTCGGACGCCAAGATTCGCAACGGAAAGACCAAGTGGCCGATCCGGCAGCTCGCGAGCCGCTACGTGCCGATGGAGATGCTCGAGCGGCCGAAGATGGGCTTTACGGTTCCGGTCGCACGCTGGCTCATGGATGACCTGAAGGAGTGGGCGCGAGATCAACTCTCGGACGGATCGGCTCGACACCCGGGGCTCTACCGAGCGGACGAGATCGACCGTGCCTGGAGTGCACTCGAGGGGGGGCGTACGGACCTCGCCCTGGGGTTGTGGGCGCTCGTCGTCATGCAGCAATGGGCTGCGCGATGGAACGTCGATTTCGACGTGGAGGCCGCGGTCCTCTAGAGATCGCGCCGACCTACCGCTTCGACGGCTGCGACGAAGCGGGCCGCGTCGTTCGGCCAGTTGTATTCGTCCCGCACGATCGCCTTCCCGCGTTCGCTCATCGCGTGCCACTCGGCTTCGTCGACGGCGAGGAGGCTCGAGATACCGTCCGCCAAGCTCTCGGGCGTCGGACCCGAGACGAGGCGTCCCGCTTGGGACTCTTCGACGATTCGACGCATCGGAGGGACGTCGGTGGCGACGACAGGGAGCCCGGCACCGAGGTAGTCGAACATCTTGTTCGCGAGGGTGAAGTCGATCTGTCCGCCCGGGAGGAAGGGCAGCATACCGACCCGCGCCCGCTGGTAGTACGCGGGTAGGCGAGCATGATCCTCCCACCCTGTCATGACGACGTGGTCGGAGAGCCCGAGTTGTTCCACGCTCTCCGTGAGCCTCGGCCGCTCGGGGCCCTCGCCGACGATGACGAGCGCCGCGTCGGCGTGTCGTTCGATCACCGCTGGCATCGCGGCGACCAACTCGTGTAGCCCCCGGTCGTGAATCATGATGCCGACGAAGAGCACCACCTTCTTGTCCGCCATCGCTTCCATGGCGGACGGGCACTCCGTCGGGGCAGTGAGCGAAGCGACGTCTTCGGGGGTGTTGCCCACGATGGAAATCCGCTCCGTCGTCGCTCCCCGGGTGAGCGCGCGGTCCCGAGACTCGTTCGAAACGACGGCGGTGTGGTCGGCGCCGCGGAGCACGTGGCGCTCCAGGGCTCGGGCCACCTCCGGGCTGCGAAGGACCCGGTTCACGAGATTGGGCGGCGTTCGCTCCTGGAGACCCTTCAAGAACTCCGGATAGACCTCACCCATGTCGTAGACGAGTGGTGTGCCCGTCACACGCGCGACGGCCAGGGCGGTGGGCGCGAGAGGGAGATCCTCGACCACGATCACGTCGGCGTTGGCGACGCGAGCGGATCGAGCGATGTGGGAGAACCACACGGGACTGAAGAAGAGCGGAAAGTTCAGCAGAGTGTTCAGCGGTCCCGGGAACGTCGGCATCCGCCGGACGCTCATCCACGTCTCCTCTTCTTCACGCCGTGCCCGCTCGGCGTTTCGGCTCACGAGCGTCACGCGGTGGCCGGCTTCGCTGAGGGCCATCGTCTGCTTTCGCGGTCGAGTTGCGCCGTGCGGCCACGCGCCATCGTAGACGTAGAGGACGTTCATCGGCTCCGAGCGATCGTCGGGTGGGAAAGGGGGCTGTTCAAAACTGTGGACAGTCGACTCGTAAACGTATGATCGTGTATCCAGAGAGGCTTCCCCCGGCCCCCGCATACACGGCCCCGAATGCTCTTCAACAGCTTCGAGTTCTGGATCTTCTTCGCCGTCGTGCTGGGGTCCTACCGCCTACTCGGACATCGCGGTCAGAACCGCATGCTCCTGGTGGCGAGCTACATCTTTTACGGCTCGTGGGATTGGCGTTTCCTCTCTCTGATCATTCTGTCGACGGCGGTGGACTTCAGGGTCGGAAAGGCGCTGGTCTCGCCGGACAACGACGAGGCGCGACGAAAGGCGTGGGTGACCCTCTCGGTGGTCGTGAACCTCGGTCTTCTCGCCGTCTTCAAGTACCTGGGCTTCTTCGTCGACAGCGCTGCGGCGATGCTCACGACGCTGGGACTCCAGGCGAACCTCCCGTCGCTGCACATCATCCTCCCGGTCGGGATCTCGTTCTACACCTTCCAGACGATGTCGTACACACTCGACATCTATCGGGGGGAGCTCAAACCGACAGACGACCTGCTCGACTTCGCGCTGTATGTGAGCTTCTTCCCCCAGCTCGTCGCGGGCCCGATCGAGAGGGCGAAGCGACTCCTTCCACAGATCGTAGAGCCGCGAAGTCCGACGGCGGACGATGTACGCGAGGGCATCTACTGCATCCTCTACGGGATGTTCAAGAAGGTGGTGATCGCCGACAACATGGCGGTGATCGCCAATCACGCGTTTTCCCAGGACCCGGGCTCGCTCACGGGGCTGGAGGCGCTCCTCGGTGTGTACGCCTTCGCCTTCCAGATCTACGGTGACTTCCACGGCTACAGTCTGATCGCGCAGGGCACGGCCCGGCTCATGGGCATCCGGCTGATGGACAACTTCAACCACCCCTACTTCGCGAAGAACCCGCAGGATTTCTGGCGCCGATGGCACATCAGCCTCTCGACCTGGCTCCGGGACTATCTGTACATCCCCCTGGGTGGTAGCCGTGGCGGGGCACGGAAGACGTACCGGAACCTGATGACGACGATGGTGCTCGGGGGTCTGTGGCACGGTGCGAACTGGACGTTCGTCGTGTGGGGCACGGTCCACGGCGGTTGGCTCGGGATTCACCGGTGGATCGCCGGGAGGGCCAACGGTGCCAAGGACGCAGTCGACTCGGTGGCGGTCTCGTTGGTGAAGGTCTTCGTGACCTTCCAGCTCGTGTGTGTGACGTGGCTTTTCTTCCGAGCCGAATCGGTGACGCAGGCCGGCGGGTTCATCGGGTCCCTCTTCAGCGGCTTCCCGCTTACCGAGTTCGTCCTGATCGGCTATCCGCTCCTGGCGTTCTTCGTGCTCCCGACGTTGATCTACGAACTGTGGGTCGAGCGCCGCGGTGATCTCTTCGCGATGACGAAGGTGCACCCGGTGGCGCGTGCGGCGTTCTATCTCGCTCTGGTCCTCTTCCTGACGTGGTTCCCTGCGCCGATGCGCAGCGAATTCATCTACTTCCAGTTCTGATGGCGAATTCGACTGCTCGGCCCAGCGAACTCTGGGTGATTCTGATGGTCTTGGCCGGCCTGGCCGTGACGGAGGGCGCCTTGACTGTGCTTCGGCCCCAGCTCTCGGGGGACATTCGACACCTCGACGAAGCGGACGACATCGTCCGCGAGGTGGTCCAGGGAGAGGGGCTGAGGGTCGTGGTCGGCGGGAATTCACTCATCGGCGAGGGGATCGATGGGGCGCTATTGGAGCAGTCGCTCGAGGAAGCGACTGGTGAGGAGGTCACACTCGGCGTGATCCGGCCCGACGGGACGGGGCCCCTAGAGTGGGACTATCTGTACCGTCGGATCATGTTCAACGTCGAAGAGCTACCGGATGTGCTCGTTCTCGGCTTCGGTCCCGGACACATGCGAGATCGAAGGATCCGAACGCAGCTGCTTCGACTGGCCGTGCACCACGTGGACCGCTCGGATCTGCGTCGGTTCTTCACCTTCGACGGCCTCGACTTCGAGGAGCGCGCGACCGCGGTGTTGGCATCGTCCTCGGTGACCTTCGGACTGCGCGACCGCATCTCTGCTCGCGTCTTGGCCACACTGATTCCCGGGTACCGCCAGCGGGCTCTCCTCCTTCTCTCCGCAGCGCCCAGCCCGTCGAATCCGCAGAATGTCGGGAGTTATCGGCACTTGGAAGCCCTCCTCGACGAGGCGGCGCAGTACGGCGTGCCCGTCGTGATGATGGCGATGCCGGCGCAGACCCCGTACGACGTCGAGGCGCCGGTCGTGGCGCTGAGCGGCCGGCGGGGCGTCGAGTTGGTCGATGTGAACCCGATCCCCGCTCTCCTCGGACCGTCGAGGTACTTCGACGATCAGCACCTAGACGCGGAAGGGCGACAGCTCTTCACGACCAGCGTCGCGCCGTTCCTTGCTGAGGGCATCTCCCGAGCGATCGAGGGTCGATGAGCGACGCGCCCGCCAAACGCTTCGAGTTCATCGACGGACTCCGGGGCATCGCCGCCACCATGGTGGCGATCTACCACCTGCACCCGAACCTCGATCCGGCGATCAGCGCCTGGTTCTCTCGAACGCTCAGTGATCTGATCCACTGGGGGCTCCTCGGCGTCGAGATCTTCTTCGTCATCTCGGGCTTCGTGATCGCACACAGTGTTCGTCACGGACTCCATACCTTCGGTTACCTGGGGCGCTTCGCACTCCGCCGGTCGATTCGGCTGGACCCGGCACTCTGGGCGACCATCGCGCTCGAGATGCTGGCGATCCAGGCCGGGCTGATGTTGATGCCCAGTGCCGTCGACGCCCCGATGCCGGAGTGGCCTCAGGTCCTCGCCAATGCGGTGTACCTCCAGCACTTCTTGGGGCTCGGCGATGTCGTTCAGGTCTTCTGGACGCTGACGTACGAGATCCAGTTCTACATCGTCCTGGTCACCTCGTTGGTTCTTTGGCACACCCTGCCCTTCCTGAGGACCGTATTGAGGGGCAAGACGTGGCTGGTGCCTCTCATGGCGCTCTACGCCTACTCCCTGTTGATCTTCATCGGCGTCTTCGAAACGCCGCTCCGCGGCCTCTTCATCGACCGCTGGTTCCAGTTCTCACTGGGCATCCTCGTCTGGCTCCGATTCCGCGAGGTGATTTCGACGCAGCTCTTGGCCGGCGTGATCGTGCTGACCACCATCGTCGCGTTGTTCGGAGCGCCGAACACCTTCCGGACGATGTCGATCATGGCCGCAGTCGTGACGGGGACCGTGCTCGCCTACGCCGCGATCACGGATCGCTTCTCCGATTGGTTGGCGGACCCCGTATCGCAGTTCTTCGGACGTATCTCGTACAGCCTCTATCTGATCCATGCCGTAATCGGGTGGCGCGTGATCTCCCTTCTCAAGGCGCTCTTGGGTCCTGAGCTGGGCCCGGGATTGGCGTTCGTCACCTTCATGGCCGGTATGGTGACGAGCGTGATCTCCGCCTGGGTGATGTTCAAGATCATCGAAGCTCCGACGATGAGCTTCGCGCGCCGGGTGCGGTTACCTACGCGGGGCTCGTAGCGGCGCTCGGATCCAGAATCGCGTCGAGGCGTGCCGCGAGCTCACGAGTCGTGCTCACGTCGGAGAAGTCTTCCGGCGGCCGGGGGAGCAGCTGCCCGGTGGCTGCGAGCTTCGCCAAGCGTGGGAGGCTCGCGGCGATGCTCTCGACGTCGTCCGCGTCGACGACTTCGCCGAGCTCGTAGTCGGCGACGATCTGATTCGACGCTTTCGTCGCCATCGAGAGGATTGGGCGCCGCCGTGCCATGTACTCGAAGAGCTTGCCGGGGATCGCAACCTTGGCGCCGAAGGGTTCGTTCGTCTGCAGGAGGAGCAGCACGTGAGAGGCCTGCTGGATCGCAACGGCTTCGTCGCGTGTCGCCCACCCGTGGAAGTCGATCTGGTCGGCCACACCGAGTCGGGCGGCTAGACTTGGCAGATCACCCTGCTCCGAGCCGACCAAGGTCAGACGAACCGGTGGCCCGCCCTGCTTCTGGTTGGCTGCCATCGCCTCGATCAGACGGACGACCATCTTGTCCCGGCCGTACGCCAACGATCCGGTGTATGTGATTCTCAGCGTGCCGTCGAAGGGCGCGGCTGGCGCGTCGTCCGGTTCGACATCGTCCGCCTCGAACGCGTTGTAGACGACCGAGAAGTGGTCGGGTGAGAGGACCGAGAAGGCCGAGCGCATCTCGTCTGCCGCCACTTCGGACGTCAGTACCACATGACTCGAACGGGCGACGGCGTGGATGCACTGGTCGCGATCCCATCGCCGTCGGCGCAGCGCCGGGTGAAGAAGGCCGGGAAGCTTCACGCTCTTCTTGGGGAGCCAGAGGTCGCGAAGGTCCAGGATCGACGGCACGCCGGCTTCGTAGGCGGCCAGGATGAACTCCGCGACGTACCCGTTGGGTGGTGCATCGACGACGATGGCGTCGTAGGCCTTCAATCCACCGCGGCGCAGCTGGGCCTCGAGGGCCGCGTGACCCCAACGCCAATCCCAGTCGCGGGTGGCCAGATACCAGTCCGCGTAGGTCTTCGCGTACCATGACGCCGTGCGGGTCCGCGACCCCGCGGGCGGGGCAGAATCGGGGTATCGACCCCAGAGGAACGGGGTCCGACTGCGGTGCACCACAGTCCCGGGCGGGAGGTCCGGCGTCTGGGTCGGATCGGCGAAGCCGACCCCCTTCGGATCGTCGTGAGGCTCCTCGCCTCGAAGGGGCAATTCGGAGCAGAGGACGTCCACCTCGTACCCGAACTGGGGGAGGAGGCGCGCGAAGCGACCCGCGCGTCGGGCGCCGATCGCATCCGAGGGGGGAAAGTGGTAGGCGACGAGCAGGATGCGTTGCATGATTGGAATATGTCTCGGCCCACGGAACGGCCAAAGGATTCTGATGCAGTCCAACGAGCACGTAGACGTATCGATCACCATCGACACCGAAGAGGACGACTGGGACTCGTACGCTCCGGATGGGAAGTCGGTCGGGAATATTCTCCGACTTCCGGATCTCCAAGAGGTCTTCGATCGGTGGGGCGCCCGTCCAACGTACCTCGTGAACTACGCGCCTCTGGTCGATGCCGGAGCCGTGGAAACGCTCGGCGCGCTGGCGGCCCGAGACGACGTGGAGATCGGTGCGCACCTCCATCCGTGGTGCACTCCGCCGATCACGTTGTCGGGTGAGGACAACTCGTTCATGCGGGACGCTCCCGCCGACGACAATCGAGCTAAGCTCGCGACCGTGGTCGGTCTCATCTCCTCGGAGCTCGGTGTACAAGCCAAGTCGTTTCGCGCCGGTCGGTGGGGATTCGGTCCGACCGTCTCCTCCGTGCTGGCGGACGTCGGCATCGAGGTAGACTCGTCCGTCAGCCCTCTGACGGATTGGCGCAGGATGGGTGGGCCCGACTTCACGGGCGCTCCTCTCACACCCTACCGCTTCTCCCCGGCCGATCCCGTAACGCCCCGCCCGAACGGCGAGTTGGCGCAGCTCCCCCCGACGGTCGGGTTCCTGTCCGGGGACGATCGGGCGCGCCAAGCGATTCGAGCCAAGCTCGAAGCGAGCTTCTTGTCCAAGTTCAAGCTCGTGGGCATCGCGGACCGCGCAGGATTGTTGACGCGGCGTTGGCTGTCACCGGAACTCTCCTCGGCCGGAGAGATGATCCGACTCGCCGAGGGCTGTGTCCGGCGAGGTCGTCGCTTCCTCAACCTCACCTTCCACTCCGGCATCCTGCTTCCCGGAGCCACGCCCTTCGTTTCCGATGAGGACGACCGGGCTCGATTCCTTGCAGCGCTCGATCATGTGTTGGGGCGCTTCCAACAGTCGGGTTATCGCTTCCGCACTCTACTCGAGGCGAGTCGAGACCCCGCGACCTTCGTCTGAACCCGCCGCGGGATGACCGTCGTCATCGTCGCTGGGGCGGCGGGGAGTCAGCGGTCGTTCGCCTCGAGGTACATCCGGATCTCTTCGGCGGTGACGCGATACCCCTCCGCATTCAAGTGCCCGCGAGGGTGGGCCCAAAAGTCCTTCGGGTTACCCCCCGAAGTGAACACGGCGTCGAGGTCGATCACGTCCACGTCGACCGCCTCGGCAGCGGCCAGGATCTCATCCTTGCCCGGCGCCCCTGCGCCGACGAGGACCCTGTAGCGTTCGTACGACGGCATGTAGACGAGGGTCAGCCGACCACCCCAGCTCCGCACGTCCGCGGCGGCCTGGGCGAAGACTTCGGGGAAGTCCCCGATGCGAGACGCCCGGGTGGGTACCGCGACACCGAAGCCGAGGACCGCCCTGAGCGATGCCAGACGAGGGGCAGCCGTTAGCACTGACATGGCTCCGAGCCGAGGTACGCCCCCGCCGAGCGGCCCTCGGTCGAGGACGTCGTCGACCCACTGCGCGTATCCGTCTGCGACCTCTTCTGGATGGTCGAAGAGTCCTTGGACGTGCGATGGGTCGAGGTATTCGGTGAGCCAGGGACGCTGGCTCTCATAGACGACGTCGTAGCGGTCGTTGCCTTCGTAGTAGATCCACATCACCTCGGGCGGCGCCACCTGGGACGCGAACTCGCGGATCAAGCCGAGTTCGATGTACGGGCCTGCGCCGCGGACTCCGAGGTTCAGCAGGGGGACGTCGTTGCGCAGGACGTCGGCGAGCTGCTGGCCGGGTGGCACGCATACTCCGTGTGTGTACGAATCTCCCACCAGCGCTAGCTCCAGGTCCTCCTGATCCCAGGCGTCGTCCGGATTGTTGAAGCCGTGCCGGTCACCGATGTAGATCAGGGGCTCGGTGTATTCGTCGCAGAGCACCGCGCGCCGTCCACCGGGTGCGGGGGTGATCGGGTGCATGTCCCGGTCCCCTACGCGGATCGTCGCGTCCTCGTTGACCAGGATATTGCCGGGCACCGTCGGGTAGAGCGACTCGCCGCGCGCGCGGGCAGCCTGCACCGTCTCCGCGATGGATGGGGTGTCCCCTCCAGGTCGGTTCAAGTCACGAGCGTTCTGGCTCGCGACCAGTAGGACTCCCTCGGCGAGGACGAGCCCGACACCGCTCGCCACGAGAAGGAGTACGATCGAGATGCGACGAGTGGGCGCGAGCCGAGTCGCGGCGACGAATGCTCCGGCCAGTGCCAGCGGCATCACATAGAAGGTGATGATCTGGTCGACACCCAGCGAGGACGAAGCGCGCGTAAGCGCGAGCACGAAGACGCCGACGCAGCCGAGCGCGCCTACGGAAAGAGCCGCGCTGGCGACCTTCCCAAGGGCTGTGAAGTCCGGGGTTGCGGGCTCTTCGGTCGAAGCGTCGGTGGCGGCGTCGGGCGGTGTTTGGGTCATGCGGGATCGGCGTGTGAGGCACCACGAGAATTCGTGTGTGCGGTGGCTTCTATACGTTAGCTTGGAGCAGGCCGTCGGCCACGGATTACGTGATCTCCTGCTCCCCTACCCGAGATCGACGCGGTGAACTCGACCACATCGAGGGCCTACCCGGTCTTGAAGACCGGCCGACTGTTCTTCTGGGCCGGTTTCTGGTTCGTGGTCGTCTTCCTGAGCCTCTGGTTCATCAATCGGGACGCGCTCAAGTACTTCGAGTGGTCCGAGGCCGTCTACCTGCGCTTCTGGCCCAATAGGGTCTCGCTGGCGATCCACGTGCTGTCCGCCGGGGTCGCGCTTCTGGTCGGGCCCATCCAGTTCTCCAAGACGGTCCGTAGGCGTTGGCCCGTCCTCCATCGCCGACTGGGATGGGTGTACGTGGTCGGCGTGATGGTGTCAGGCCCCGCCGCCTTTCAGCTGTCGTTTCACAGCTGCCCGGGATGTACGCCGCCGTTCGTCCTCTGGTCGGCGCTCTCCTTCGTCATTACGGGTTTTGCGATCTGGACCGCCGTCCAGAAGAAGTTCTCGGCGCATCGAGACTTCATGATCCGCAGCTACGTCCTGATGTTCGGGTTCGTGTTCGTCCGGCTCGATACGCACCTCCAGGGCACACCGCTCGAGATCCCTCTCCCGGCGGACGCGGCGGGGGGTAGAGCCCCGATGCTTCTCTGGGTCGTGTGGGTCGTCCCGCTGATCGTCACCGAGCTCGTGCTCAGCTGGTGGCCCTCAGCGATGAAGAAAAAGAAGAAGGCCCGTCGGTTCGAGAAGCCGTCGGCGTCGTAGCCGAGGCACCGAACCGCGGGCCTTCGTGGACGAAGGAGCCGGGGGGGCGGCTCTCTACATCCAAACCTTCCGGAAGACCATGACGGGGACCGTCTTCGCCATGATCGACAGGTCGCTCGAAGGCGACCGCTCCCGGATGTACTCCAGGTCGAGAGCGACCTTCCTCCGCACGCCGTCCAGATCCGTATCGTATCCCTGCTTCACCTGTGCCAGGCCGGTGATTCCGGGGAGGACACGTTGCCGGCGACGGTACTGCCGACCGAGCTCCTCGCCGAGCTCTTGGAAGATCTCCGGTTGCTCGGGCCGCGGGCCGACGATGTTCATGTCACCGCGCAGGACGTTGAAGAACTGCGGGAGTTCGTCCAGACGAGTGGCGCGCAGGATCTTCCCGATGAAGGTGATCCGCGGATCATCCTGGCTGGCCCAGACCTGCTTGGCCCCAGGCTTGGCGGGGCGCATCGTCCGGAACTTGTACATCGTGAAGAGTCGACCACCGAAGTCGGACGCGCGACGCGCATTGACCTGGTCGGGCTGCGATTCGCGGCGTCGGTCGAGTCCGACACGACGCTGCGTGTAGATGACAGGCCCCTTCGAGGTCAGCTTGATGATCAGGCCGATCACGAGCATCAGAGGCGCGGTCAGGACGATGCCTACCGAGGCGACGACCACGTTGAGGAGGCGAACCATCCGATTCGAGCGCCGGACCTTCGGCGCTTCGATCATGAGGTTCCGGGCCTTGTAGCGCAGAGACAGCGGAGACATCTGGATCGCCAACGCGTCGTTCACGTCGGCGCGCGCCCGTTTCCGGGGCGGGCTCCAGTGCTCTCGGGTAGCTGATGCAGTACTCACGAATCTATGACCACGTTCCTGGGGGGGTGCCGAGGATGTCGGGTGCTGGCCCTTTGTGCAAATGCCGTTCTCACATGGCCGGCGCAAGCCCGGATCCCCCTAAGAGGTTGTTTTTAAATGACTTGGAGCCTTAGCGAGTTCGTTCAAGCTTGCCTGTACCTCGCTAAGGTTGTCGGAACGAAACCACTGAGTGTCGCAGCGACACAACAACACGGCACCGACACTGTAACCGTGCGGGCTGGGCCCTTCAGCCGAGGGGTGACTTCCGGCTGATCCCGTGTTTGTCCATGAGACGGTACAGCGTGGTTCGGTCCACGCCGGCCATACGTGCCGCGTCGGAGATGTTTCCGGATGCGCTACGGATCAGATGCGTGAGGTATTCGACCTCGAACCCGGACAGCACGTGCTCTCGGGCGGAATGGTACTCCATGCCCATCGCACTGGGGTCGAACGGCCGCCCCCCGGACTCCGTCGGCCCGGGCTCGTCGTCGATGAATCGAATGGCCTCGGCTTCGATCGCGACGCCTTCGTCCGCCAAGACGACCATGTGCTCGACGACGTTGCGAAGCTCTCGCACGTTTCCTCGCCACGGGGCCCGTTGGAGGGCAGCGATCGCATCAGCCGCGAGCTCCGGGCACGCGGAACCCGGCTCCCGATGTTGATCCCAAAACTCCCGAAGAAAGGCGGTCGCGAGGATCGGAATGTCTTCCGGCCGCTCGCGAAGCGGCGGGATATGAATCGGCACGACCCGAAGCCGATAGTGGAGATCCCGCCGTAGCTCTCCGTCCTCGATCGCCTCCATCGGGTCTCGATTGGTGGCGGCGATGAAGCGTACGTCGACGACTGCGTCCGTCGTCGTGGACCCGACCCGTCGAACGACCCCGTCCTGGACGACGCGGAGCAGCTTCGCCTGCGTCGTCATCGGCATCTCGGTCAGCTCGTCGAGGAAGAGGGTACCCCCGTCCGCAACCTCGAGCAGGCCCTCTTTGGAGCGTACGGCCCCGGTGAAGGCCCCCTCGACGTGACCGAACATCTCGGACTCGAGCAGGGCCTCCGGAATCGCCGCGCAGTTCATCGGGACGAGAGGCATCTCGGACCGGCGGGAGTTCTCGTGGATGAAGTGGGAGATGACTTCCTTCCCGGTTCCACTCTCGCCCGTGATGAACACGGACGCGTCGGTTCGCGCGACCTTCCTGGCCAATTCGACGACCCGCCGCAGGGCCTCGCTGACGCCGAGGATCGGGACACCGTCCGAAAAGCTCGACCCCGGTCCGACGGTGGCCTTGGGCTTGTTTCGCTCTCGCGCGGTCATCACCGCATGCGCGGCCCGACCGACCAGGATCTCGAAATGTGTGGCCGAGAACGGCTTCGGGAGGTAGTCCCACGCGCCCGAACGGAGCGCATTCACACTGGACTCGACGGTCGGGCTGCCGGTCATCAGGATCGTGACGAGGTCCGGGTTGTTGTCGAGGCCGGCCTCCATGATCTCCAGCCCGGGTGCCCTCGGGAGCTGGGCGTCGACCAGCAGGATGTCGAAGCGGCGGTTCCTCAGGAGTCGTTTCGCGTCGTCGGCCCGGCCCATGAGCGTGACGGAGTATCCGGCGGCCTGAGCAAGCGCTCCGCAGCTATCGCGGAGAGACTTCTCGGCATCGACGACGAGCAGCTCGATCGTCGCCCGGGTCTCGGACGTAATCTCGTTCAGGTCGAGTGGCGTAAGCCCCCCGCCGGCTCCAGGCGACGTGGGTCGATGCGACGTCACCGTGGGCGCCGCCCCGATGTCAGGTCACGAGCGCTCATCAGACGGTGACCATGGGTGTGGCGTGGACGCGGCATCAGCGGGATGGTCTCTACTCTTCCTGATATTCCGCCCCGATGGGGAGGCGAAGGCGACATATCCAATGTCTGCGTGTGGCTCGCCCACAACAAGAGGAGTGTTTCACCAAGACAACGTTGTTGCGTACAGGTCGTGTTCTCGATGCAACAGTATCATGTCGAAATGGCTTATTTTCGCGGGTTTTCACGCGGTCGTTGCTGGTGCGGACCTTGCTCGTGTAGGTTGTGTAGGATGCGCGCAACTGTCTCGAGAACACCTCGGTCATGTCCGACGATCAGCTGATACATCCGCCGTCTGCCGAGCCGGAAGTCGGTACGAACGCCTCCGAATCGGAAGGTTCCGCGGTGGCTCCGACGCCAGCGGCCCCTCCGGCACAGCCGGCATACGCCGCTGCGGGCGCCCCCATTCCCCAGCCGGACTACGCCCCACCTGGGTACATGGACGAGGCGTACTATCCGGATATGGACTCGGGGTCGGGGATCGACCTGAGGCGATATGTCTTCGCCATCCTGCGGTACAAGTGGCTCCTGGTCGCCTCGCTGCTGGTGGGCCTGGGGGGCGCGTATCTCGCGTGGACGCGCACGCCCGTGACCTACACCGCCGAAGGCAACCTATGGATCGAGGTGGAGAACCGCCGTGGTGGAGCAGGGGACGTAGCGCCGATTCGACCCAGCGGACTTCTCGAGTCGAACGGCTGGATCGAGCTCCTGCGCTCCTATCAGGTCCTCGACACGGTTGCGGTGCGGGAGCGGTTGCTCGTTCAGGCTCCCTCCGAGTACGCGCCCGCCTTCGAACAGTTCAGCCTTCAGATGGAGCGCTTTCTGCCCGGCGGCTACGAGTTGGTCGTTGGCCAGAGCGGCGCGGACTACGCGCTTAGTACTGCGGAAGGCCAGCTGGTCCAGAGCGGCCAGTTCGGCGCCCCGATCGGTGAGAACGTCGGCTTCGTATGGAACCCCGCCCGTGGATCGTTCCCCGCCGAGGCACTCGTCCAGTTCTCCGTGCTTTCCGCGCGTGACGCGGCGATGTCACTGAACAGCCGCATCGACGCGCGGATGGATCGTGGCGGCAACTTCATGAGCCTGACGATGTCCGGACGGAATCCGGAGCAGATTGCCTCGATCCTGAATGCGGTGATGGATCGTCACGTCGAGGTCGCGGCCGACATGCAGAGCAGCAAGCTCCGTGAGACGCTGGCCATCTTGGAAGAGCAGCTGAACATCGTGTCGGACTCTCTCGATCGCGCCGAGCGTGACCTTCAGGCGTGGCGTGTGAATACGATCGCGATGCCGACGGATCAGTCGATGCCGATCGCTCCGGGGCTCGAGATCACCCGTGATCCCGTCTTCGGTAACTTCTTCGACATGCAGGTCCAGGTTCAGGAGATCTCGCGCGACCGCTCGCGGCTCCAGGCCGTGGCCGATGGGTTCGGCGAAGAGCCGGTTCGGATCGAGGCGCTCGAGATGATCCCTGCCGCGGCAGCCTCGTCCGAGCTCAGCCAGATCCTCGGAGACCTCGTCGACGTCCGATCCGAGCTTCGCTCGCTCCGTGACCGCTACACCGACGACTACGGCCCGATTCAGGACCTTCGCGCGCAGATCCGCTCGATCGAAGAGGAGGCCGTGCCGCGGGTCGTGAACGGTCTCATGGCCGCACTCGAGACCCGCCAGCAGGAGCTCGAGGGCTTCGTCAATCAGGCGGCTCGTGAGCTGGAGGCCATCCCCCCGCGAACGATCGAAGAGGGTCGTTTGGAGCGCCGAGTCCTCGCTACGGAGAACCTCTACAACGATCTGCGCGGACGGGTGGAGTCTGCTCAACTCGCGGCGCGTTCCTCGATTCCGAGCGTACGTCCCCTCGACCGGGCGGCGACACCTCGGCGTCCGTCACAGGATCGTCGACTGCCGCTGGCGGCGGCCATTCTCTTCGGGTGTGTCGGAGCCGCCATGGGCGGGGCGCTACTCCTGGACCGACTCGACGCACGCTACCGGTACGCGTCCGACGTCAGTCGGGACATCGGCCTCGACATTCTCGGGAGCATTCCGCGGATCGAATCGACGAAGGGCCGCCGCGGCGTGATCAATGCCGCCCAGGCCCTCGAGGCGTTCCGCGAGCTTCGGATCCACATCGGCTTCGCCTATGGCAACGCAGGGCCGATCACCCTCGCGATCACCAGCCCGTCCGAGGGAGAGGGCAAGTCGCTTATCTCCTCCAACCTGGCGGTCGCATTCAGTGAGGTCGGTCGCCGGACGCTATTGATCGATGGTGACACGCGCCGCGGCGATGCCCACAGGTTGCTGGGTCGCGAGCGTTCGCCCGGTCTGATCGACTATCTGCGTGAGCGGAGTGTCGGCGACATCATCCAGGCAACGGAACACCCGAACCTCGACTTCGTAGGCTCCGGCTCCCGTGGCGTCTCGACGCCCGAGCTTCTCGCTTCGCCCCGGATGGCGTACTTCGTCGGCACGCTCAAGCGCACCTACGACGTCATCATCATCGACTGCCCGCCGCTGGCGTCTGGCGGTGATCCGCTCATCCTGGGCTCGCTTACGGGCCACTTGGCGGTGGTCATCCGCACCGGCTCGACGGAGAAGCTTCTGGCGCAGGCCAAGATCGATCAGCTCTCCAGACTGCCGGTCCGAATCCTCGGCGCGATCCTCAACGACGTGTCGGCGGCGGACAGCTACCACTCGTACTACGCGTCCTACCTGCCGAGCTACGAGCCCGTGCCGGAGGGTGACGATGTGGACCCGACCCAGCTCCTCGGTGAGGGCGCTCCAGCGCAGGACGAGTAGTCGCGCCGTAGTGGTCGGTGGTCTCGGTTAGACCTACGCTTCGTAGGAGCGGACCCTGAAGCTGCCGTCTTCGGCCTGGGCGCGTCGTAGCGCCATCGTCGCTCGGAGGAGGATATCCTCGGCCGACGTTTCGTCTTCGGCGTCGATCGAGTAGAAGCCCGCACGAAGCTGCCCGAGGGCTTCTGCAGTGATCCCGAAGCCGTGCCGACTCGAATCGGCACGCAGGGCTTCCAGCACCCGATCGGCGAGTCGAACCGCGCCGTCTTGATCCGTGCCCGGGGCCACGACGACGAACTCGCCGGGGCCGAGGCGGCCCAAGGTGTCCGAAATCCGGGTGACATCCCGGAGGGCGGTGGCGACCGGTTTGCTCATCGCCTCAGCCACACCGTCTGTCTCATCCGCCTCGAGCTGTGGCGTGTCTACCGGCGTCGGGCCGAACGCGATACAGGTGAGCGGTCGTTGATGACGGTGCGCGTCCGCGCTGATTTCCTTGGTGCGACGAAGGATGCCGCGGACGTTGTAGAACCCGGTGTTCGGGTCGGTCAGGCCCTGGTCGCGGACCCGATCGGTCTCCTGCTTGGCTCGAATGAAGGTGTCGAGCCGGAGGATGATCTCGTTCGCGTCGATCGGGTGCGTCAGCACGTCCCATGCGCCGGCGCTCATCGCTTCGAGGCGCTCCGCCCGTCCGAGCTCGATCCTGCTGAAGATCAGGATGGGCGTGGACGAGTGGACTGTGGGCGCAGACCGCAGCTGCCGGATCAGGTCGATCCCGTCGGCGTCGGGTAGGTCGAACGACACGAGCACGGCGTCCGGGCTCACCTTGCCGGTGAGGTCGATCGCCTGCTGGCCCGTGGCTGCGTGGAGTACCACGTGGCCACGAGGTGTCAGAATGCTCTTGGTCGACTGAGCCGTGTCGTCTTGGTCGTCCACAAGAAGGACGAGAGGAGTCAGCTCGGTTGTCGAATCGTGTGCGTCCACGAAGGTCCTAGTGTTTGGTGCCCCGCCACCAGCATCATGGTAGCATGCAAGTTCCGTGCGACGATCGGCTACCATCGAGCGTGTGCCGAAACCGCCCGAATTCATTCAATCTGCAAGATTCTCGCTTCAAAATCGACCTTTCCGTTGTTGGAACGGCTCGACATATGATGCGGTACCTTCCCACGCGTCCCACGACATCGACGGAGTCGATCCTCGAATGAGATCGGTCATGACCACCCGGGCACTGTTCGGGCCTGGCGTTGTTCTCTGCCTCGCACTCTTCGTTGCCCCCGCCGCCAGCCAGGTCGGCGTGAGCACCGACCCGACCAGTTCGGTACGAACACGCTCGGAGCTCGAGGCACTACTGGTCGAGTACGATCAGGTTCTCGCGTCTCCGGCGTACTCGGATGCCGTGAAGCGGCAGACCAGGATCGCCGCCGATCGGGTGCGCGAGCGACTGACCATGGGCGACTTCATGCTCGGCGATGCGATCGTGCTTTCGGTCGACCAGGAGCCGAACCTCCCCGATACCGTACAGGTGCGGTCGTCTCCGCAGGGGCCCATCATCTCGCTGCCGATGTTCGGTGACATTCCGCTGACCGGTGTGCTCCGATCCGAAATCGAACCTCACCTAACGGCCGAGCTCGGCAAGATCATCATCAATCCGCGCGTGCGTGCAGAGGGCTTGATCCGCATCTCCGTACAGGGCGCGGTCGGCAACCCCGGACCCATCTGGGTGACCGCTGACATGCTGGTCGACCAGGCTCTCGTCGTAGCCGGTGGTCCGTCCACTTCGGCCGCGACCAACGACCTTCGGATCCTTCGAGGAACGCAAGTGATCTTCGAGGGCGAGCCCCTTCAAGAGCTCATCCGCCAGGGGCGCACGCTCGATCAGCTGAACCTGCAGGCCGGAGATCAGTTCCTCATGCCTGAGCAAGGGGACGGCATCCTCGGGAACCTGGGTGTGGTCCTCGGACTCGCGACGTCACTGACGACGGTGCTTATCCTCTTCCTGCGCTAGCGCTCGGAGAGGATCCGAAGGACTTCGTCGTGTAGCCGGCCGTTGCTGCTCACGCCCGAACCGCCGTGCACGGTCTCGGCGCCGTCCAGGGTGGTAAAGCGGCCGCCGGCCTCGCGTGCGATCGTCAGGAAGGGACCTGCATCCCACGGAGCCATGATCGGGTCTACCTGGACCTCGATTCGGCCCGTAGCCACGAGAAGGTGGCCGTAACAGTCGCCCCACGTCCGCGAGAACGCGGCCTGTTGCTGCAGAGAGCGCCACGCAGGCCCGATGGGACGCGAGAGCAACCGCTCTACATCCGTCGTGCACACGACCGCGTCGGATAGGGCGTCGACGTCCGATACCTGGCACGGCTCACCGTTCCAGGTGCAGCCGAGTCCATCCCCCGCCGCCACCGTCTCTCCGAGCGCGGGGAAGTGCGCGACCCCGACCACGGATTCTCCTTCGATCTCGACGCCGATGAGCACGCCGTAGAGGGGAACGCCCCTCATGAAGGACCGAGTCGCATCGATGGGATCGAGGATCCACTGAACGCGAGCGCCCTCATTGGACGCACCGTATTCCTCACCCAGGATCGAGTGTTCGGGAAACGCCGACTCGATCTCCGACCGCAAGAGTGCCTCGGCCTCCCGATCGGCGATGGTCACGGGAGAGCCATCTCCCTTCGCGTCGTGTTCGACCACCCGGCCGAAGTACTGGAGGGTGACGTCTCCGGCCTGGACCGCGATCCGCTTGGCGAGGTCCAGGATCGACTGGACCTCGCCACTTCTAGAGCCGACGGTCACGGGTTCGCCTTGAGCTCCTCGTGACGCTTCGCCTTGGCGTCGTACATGTCGGCATCCGCGGCGCGGAGCACATCGTTCACGCTGGCCATGGTGTCCGGGTCGAAGGCGGCGCACCCGATCGAGATGGAGATGCCGAACTTCGTGAGCACTTCGTTTTCGGCGACACGGGCCTCGATCCGTTCGACGAAGTGCCGGGCACCCTCGAGTCCGGTCTCGGAGAGCACCGACACGAACTCGTCTCCGCCGTAGCGGGCGACGATGTTCATCGTTCGGTTCTCGTCCGCGAGAACACCGGCCACCGCCTTCAAGATGTCGTCGCCGGCGATGTGCCCAAACGTGTCGTTGTAGTGCTTGAACTTGTCGATGTCGAAGACGGCGATCGCCATGTGACGGCCTCGGCGGGCCGCTGCGACCTCGTGATCGAGGTGGATCTGGAGGCGTCGCCGGTTGGGTAGTCCGGTGAGCGGATCCGTGAGCGACAGGGCGTGGACGTTCGCGTGGAGGCGGGCGTTGCCCAACGCCACAGACGTCTGGCTCGACAGGCGCTGCAGGACGCGAAGTTCCTCGGCTCCGAAGCGGCGAGGCTGCCGACTTCCGACCGTAAGCAACCCTTCGACCTGATTCTCTAGGACGAGCGGTACACCGACCGCAGACCCGCCCTTCAGGTAGGCTGCGATGTGCTCGGGTAGGCTGGCGTGCGCGAGGTTGTCGAGCGTGATCGGCTGCTTCTCGACCATCACCGTCTCTGCGATATCGCCGGTGATTTCCCACTCGAGTCCCACAGGGAGTGCGATCTCTCCGCCGGACTCAGCCACTCGGCAGACGCCCGGGCGATGTGGCTCGCGTAGCCAGAGTGCCACTCCGTCGACGTCGAGCACTTCCGACGCCGCGGTGATCACCAACCCGACGACCTGGTCCGGATCGAGGTTGCTCGCCAAGGCTCGGCCGATCTCCTCGAGCTGCTCCGCCTCGGTGCGACGCCGCTCCAACTCTGCGAAGAGTTGAGAGTTGTGAATCGCGACCGCGGCGACGTCCGCGATCCCCTCGAGCATCTCGAGATCGTCGGGTGCGTAGGCGTTCTCCGTGTACGTCTGCGCGCTGATGGCTCCGACCACGCGACCGTTGTGTACGAGCGGGGCCACCATAGCCGACTTGGGCTCGCTATCGCCCTCCCCGACGGTCAGGACGGATCCCTCCGACAGGTCGGTCTCGACGACGTATGCGCGCTGTCGTGACAAGACTTCGGAATCGGACCCGCGGTACGGGATGTCGGCGTGTTGTCCACGCCCGTGCTCGGCGAAGTAGACGACGCGCGCCAGGTCACGTCCTTGATCGTGCAACGCGAGGTAGAAGCCCGGGGCATCGACCGCGTTCGACGTCTCTTCGAAGATCGCCTGGTGCAGCTCGTCGGGGCTCAGTCGCGCCCCGAGTCGCCGGCTCGACTCGAGTAGGATCCGGTACCGCCGGGAGTCGTTCGCGGAAGCGTTCGATTCGGCTTGGGGCATGGACGGCGAGCGCCTAGATAACCGGATGCGAGGGTCGACTTCGACAAGATGTGACTCTGCCGCGGTGCCCACAATGCGTTTCAATCGCGGCCGTCACGACGACTCCTCTCGCCGCGCCCTACGATCGAGGTACGCACCGATCTCGTAGCCGATCGCCGCCAAGAGGCGGGCCTCTCTCAGATCCGGCTCGGCCCTGGAGATGATGGTCCGCAACGTGCGCATGACGGCCTCGGGCTTCCTCGCCTTGTAGAAGTCGATCCGGGTGAGGCCATCGGCGATCGCTGCGTACGTCTGCTCGAGCTCGGCGTGGGTGGGCAGACGGGTCGCCCGCCGGCCGCGTGGCATCTCGTCGCTACCCCCGTCGACGGCCAGGAACACCTCATAGAGGAGGACCAGCGCTGCCTGGGCGAGGTTGAGACTCGAGTATTCAGGATCGGTCGGGATGATCGTCACCGCGTGGCAACGATCGAGTCCTTCGTTGGTGAGTCCGCGATCCTCTCGGCCGAAGAGGATCGCGACCCTCCCGTCCACGGTGTGCCGCACGACCTCACCGGCTACCTGATCGGGCGTCGTGTAGCTGCGCCCTGCCGTGCGCGCCCTCGCCGTCGTCCCCACGACGAACGTCGCGTCTTCGAGAGCCTCACTCAGCGAGTCGTGGATCGTGCACGCGTCGATCAGGTCCGCCGTGCGATGAGCGATCCCCTCGAGGCGGTATTCATCGAACTCGTCGGGTCGAACCAACCGCAGGTCTTTGACGCCGAAGTTCTTCATCACACGGAGGACGCCGCCGATGTTCACGACGTTTTTCGGGTGGTCGAGTACGACGGTGACTCGATCGAGACGCTCGTCCACGGGCATCAGGAGCTACGTGCCCCGGGCAACGGTCGCCCGATGGGTCAGGCCGGCGGGTCGTCGTTGGGGCCCTGCAACTCACCTTTGAAGTTGCGGATGCCGCTGCCGAGGCCGCGAGCCAGATCCGGCAGCTTCCGTGCGCCGAAGAGCATCATCAGGATGCCGAAGACCAGCACGGCCTCCCATACGCCGAACGCAATGAGGCCCAACCCTGCGATGCTCATCGCATCAGAGCCTTGGCGATGGTCTGCTTCTGCATGTTCGACGTGCCCTCGTAGATCGTCCCGATCTTCGCATCGCGGTACAGCTTTGCGACCGGGTATTCGGTCGTGAACCCGTACCCACCATGCAAGTCGATGCACGTCGACGCCACTCTTTGGGCCGCTTCGGAGGCGTAGAGCTTGGCCATGGCCGCTTGGGTCAGGAACGGCTGATCGGCGTCTTTGAGTCGTGCCGCGTTGTAGACCAGTAGCCTCGAGGCCTCGATTTCGGTCGCCATTTCGGCCAGCTGGAACTGCACACCTTGGAAGGAGCCGATGGCCCGACCGAATTGCTCACGCTCCTGTACATATTGGACCGTGTGGTCGAGGGCGCCCTGCGCCAGTCCGAGCATCTGAGCACCGATCCCGATGCGACCCTCGTTCAGCGTTTCGATCGCGGTCTTGTACCCTTTCCCGACCTCGCCGAGCACGTTCGCGGCGGGCACGTGGACATTCTCGAAGATGAGCTCGGTCGTGGACGACGCGCGGATGCCGAGCTTGTCCTCCTTCTTCCCGACCGAGAAGCCGTCGAAGCTCTTTTCGACGAGGAAGGCAGTGATGCCTTTGTAGCCGGCGTCGGGGTCGACCGTGGCGAAGACGATGAAGATCTCCGCTTCGTTGCCGTTGGTGATCCACAGCTTGTGGCCATTGAGCACCCAGTCGTCGCCGTCGGGCGTGGCCCGACACGAGAGTGCGAAAGCATCCGATCCGCTCCCTGCTTCGGACAGGGCATAGGCGCCGACCGTGTCGGAAGCCAGGCGTGGGAAGAATCGTTGCTTCTGTTCGTCGGTCGCCCAACGGGCGAGCGCGTTGATGACCAGCGTGTTTTGTACATCCACGATCACGCCGACAGACGGATCGACCTTCGACAGCTCTTCGACGATGAGGACCGCCGTGAAGAAGTCCGCTCCCGTGCCCCCGTACTCTTCCGGGATCTCGATGCCCATGAAGCCCATCTCGAAGAGCTGGCGGACCAACGCTTGATCCATGGACGCTGCCTGGTCCATCGCGTGGACCAACGGAGCGACCTCGGACTTCGCGAACTCCCGCACGGCCTCCCGGAACATCATTTCCTGTTCGGTCAGATGCGAGAGAGCGGGGCGGGCCGAGGTGAGGAGCGTGGACATACGAGCCGATGGGTTTGGATTGGCAGCCGCTGAAATCTATACAGCGGGCCGGGGTTCTTCGAGGGACGGGCCATAGCCGGCCAGTCGCCGGAACGAGCGTTCGAACACGAACCAGGCCACCGTGCACGCCGCGAGCTTCACCGCCCACACGGTCGGGGCGCGGATGACGAACGGCATACTGGCCAGGAGCGGGTCGAGTTGGAGGCCGTAGAGATGCCATACGACCACGGAGTATGAGATCGTGCTGAGACCGAAGAGGAGTCGACTCTCGAGCGGTTTCGCGATCGACGCGCCATTCAGGGAGACCAGGTAGGCCAGGATCAGAGCCGTCGCGATTCCTCTGACCTGTGTACTGACCGGGTCGATTCGCGTCGTGACCGCGAAGAGCGCGAGAGTCGCGGCTCCGGCGACCCACGGCGAGCACAGCACGTTGCCGATACGTGTTCTCCACTCGGGGTCGATCATCAGCACGGCAGCGAGCACGCCTGCCGCGACCTCACCCATGCGAGCCTCTGTGGCCAAGTAGCCGTACGAGTCCGGCAGTAGCGGAACGACGGGGGCAAGCGAGCGGATGGCGCCCGAGACGACGATGACGCCGATCAGCGGCAGGACGGTCGAGCCCAGTCGGCCGCGAGCCAGGGCGCCGCGGGCCACGAACATCCAGATCCCGAGGAATTGGGCACCGACGTAGATCGCCCAGAGGTGACCCAGGGGATGTCGGAACGGGTCGTTGTCCGCCAACGAGTAGTAGTAGTTCCCGAGGGGTCCGAGGAACCCGAAGAAGCGCCCGAGGGGGACCGGTTCCCCGATCACGACGATCTGAAAGAGTGTGGAGAACGCCACGAAGCCCACCAGCGTGGGATACGTCCGGATGAGTTTCCTCTTGAACCATCCCTCGACGTCCACGTCCCTTGTGTTCTCGAACTCTTGGGCCATGCGAACGGTGACGATGAAGCCCGTGAGGACGAGGAAGAGGATCATCGAGTAGTTCGCGAGGAATACGATATCCTCGGCGGCGCCTCCGTACGGGCGTGCGTAGTGACCCGTCAGCAAGAGGAGGACGGCGAAGGCCCGGATTCCGTGTACGCCGGGCACGGTGGGCGCGGTCACGGCTCGTGCGAGCCGATCGGTCGAGCTCACTAGGGGAGGGGGGGCTGAGGGGTGGGACCGTTCGGGTGTTTCGAACCGTGCAAGGGAAGGCCTCGGGAGCCCACGATCGCGCCGGTTTCGGACGTGAAGCTAGGGATCTTGACCTCGACTCAAAAGCCAGTCATCCTCAGGCGCCCCGACGAGGGGGTGACTCCCGGCACCTCTATATGTGTCGCCTGCGCACCTGCTGGAGAAACGATGTCTGACATTCCGAGCGATCTGTACTACACCGAGGAGCACGAGTACCTGAAGGCGACCGGTGAGGACGGCGTGTATGCGGTGGGGATCACCCATTATGCCCAGGGAGAACTCGGAGACGTCGTGTTCGTCGAGCTGCCGGACGGCGGGACGAGCTTCAACCGGATGGACGTCTTCGGCACGATCGAGGCGGTCAAAGCCGTCAGCGACCTCTTCTGCCCGCTGCAGGGCGAGATCGTGGCGGTCAACGATGCCCTCGACGACGATCCGTCCCTGGTGAATTCGGATCCGTACGGCGACGGGTGGATGATCCGCCTGAAGTTGGCCGATCCGAGCGAGATTTCTTCGCTCCTCAGCGCGGACAGCTACGCGGAACACATCAGCTGAACCCGTGCCCGTCAGGGCACCATCGAACGTACGGGCCGCGTCCTGCCAACCGGCTGGTCGCGGCCCTCTGAATAGAGTGATATGACGCGAATCGATCATCACCCCGACTTCGAAGCCCGGCATCTCGGCCCCGACGCGGCCGATGTCGCTCACATGCTCGAGGTGCTCGGGTACGACTCTTTGGACGCCCTCGTCGACGATGTGGTCCCGTCCTCGATCCGGATGGAGGGTGACCTCGATCTTCCGCCAGCGCTCACCGAGGCCGACCTGCTGGCTCGCGTCAGAGCGATCGCCGGGGAGAATCAGGTCTTTCGCTCCTACCTCGGCATGGGCTACTCCGACACCTTCACGCCCGGGGTGATCCTTCGGAACGTGATGGAGAACCCGGGCTGGTATACGCAGTACACCCCGTACCAGGCCGAGATCGCTCAAGGGCGTCTGGAAGCACTCCTGAATTTCCAGACGATGGTGATGGATCTGACGGGCCTCGAGATCGCGAACGCGTCGCTCCTGGACGAGGCGACCGCAGCCGCAGAGGCGATGCACCTAGCGCACGCCGAGGGGAAGAAGGACGCGCACACGTTCTTCGTGTCGGAGCTCTGCCAACCGCAGACGATCGATGTCATCCGGACCCGGGCGAAGCCGCTGGGGATCGAAGTCCACGTGGGTGACCACGAGGCATTCGAACTCAGCGATGAGGTCTTCGGGGTCGTGCTCCAATACCCTGCCAGCGACGGCCGAGTGTTGGACTACGCGGAGTTCGCGGCGCGCGCCAGCGCGATCGGTGCCACCGTCATCGTGGCGGCCGACCTGCTCTCGCTGACTCTCCTCACCCCTCCGGGTGAATGGGGTGCCGACGTCGTCATCGGGAATTCGCAGCGCTTCGGTGTGCCGCTCGGATTCGGCGGGCCGCACGCGGGGTTCATGTCGGCCAAGGAGTCGTTCAAGCGGAAGCTACCGGGGCGGATCATCGGCGTGTCTGTGGATGCCGATGGCAATCCGGCGCTGCGGATGGCGCTTCAAACGAGAGAGCAGCACATCCGTCGAGAACGGGCCACGTCCAACATCTGCACGGCCCAGGTGCTCCTCGCGATCATGGCCGGGGCCTACGCGGTCTACCACGGGCCCGATGGCTTGAAGCGCATCGCGCAGCGGGTTCGCGACCTGACCGGGGTCCTCGCGGGGGGTGTGGGTCTTCTCGGCCACGAACTCATGACGGACGTCTTCTTCGACACCGTACGGATCCGTCCCGACGCCGACGCCGGCGATGTCCTGTCGCTCGCCAACGAACGGGGTATCAACCTGCGTGACTTCGGGGACGGCACGATCGGTGTCGCCTTGGACGAGGTCACGCGTCCCGAGGACGTCGATGACCTGTTCGCCGTCTTCAACGGCGGTGCCGCGCCGGACTTCACCGCGCGGTCCATGGCCGAGGAGGGAGGGGCTCCGACGCTTCCCGATTGGGCGGATCGAACGAGCGGCTACATGGAGCACGAGGTCTTCAATCGGTACCATTCGGAAACCGAGATGCTCCGGTACCTGCATCGCCTGGAGGCACGGGACCTTTCGCTGAACACAAGCATGATTCCCCTCGGCTCCTGCACGATGAAGTTGAACGCAACGAGCCAGATGGCCGGCGTGACCCTTCCCGAGTTCGGGCGCATTCATCCCTGCGTCCCCGCTGAACAAAGCCTGGGGTACGCCACCGTCGTCTCCGAGCTGGCCGCGTGGCTGACCGAGATCAGCGGGATGGCCGCGACGTCGCTGCAGCCCAACTCCGGCGCCCAAGGTGAGTACGCCGGGCTCCTCGTGATTCGAGCGTACCACGAGGACCGGGGCGATACCGAGCGGAACATCTGCCTCATCCCGGCTTCGGCCCACGGGACGAATCCCGCGAGTGCCGTTATGGCGGGGATGAAGGTCGTCGTCGTGAAAAGCCTGGAGGACGGTACCGTCGATCTCGAGGACCTTCGGGCCAAGGCCACGGAGCATGCGGACCGGCTATCCGCCTTCATGATCACCTACCCGTCGACCCACGGCGTCTTCGAGGAGGGGATTCGCGAGGCGTGCGACATCGTCCACGAGAACGGCGGCATGGTCTATCTCGATGGGGCGAACCTGAACGCCCAAGTCGGCCTGGCTCGACCTGGCGACTACGGCGCCGACGTGTGCCACATCAATCTCCACAAGACGTTCGCGATCCCCCACGGGGGAGGCGGGCCGGGGATGGGGCCGATCTGCGCCAACGAGAAGTTGGCGCCGTTCCTACCGGGCCACTCGGTGCATCTCACCGGGGGCGACAAGGCGATCGGTGCCGTCTCAGGTGCGGCATGGGGCAGCGCGAGCATCCTGCTGATCTCGTGGGCCTACATCGCGATGTTGGGACCGAACGGTGTCCGACGCTCGTCCGAGATCGCGATCCTCAGCGCGAACTACATGGCGAAGCGTCTGGAAGGGCACTTCGATGTCTTGTATCGCGGTGAGAAGGGTCTCGTGGCGCACGAGTTCATCATCGACGTACGACCGATGAAGAAGGCCACTGGAGTCACCGAGGAAGACGTGGCGAAGCGCCTCATCGATTACGGCTTCCATGCGCCCACGGTCTCCTTCCCCGTCGCCGGCACGTTGATGATCGAGCCGACGGAGTCCGAGCCGACCGAGGAGTTGGATCGCCTCGTCGACGCGTTGATTTCCATTCGCGCGGAGATTCAGCAGGTCGAGATGGGGCTCTCGGACACCACCGACAATCCGCTCAAGAACGCGCCGCATACTGCGGCGATGGTGACCGCGGACGAATGGACGCACGCGTACACTCGATCCCAGGCGGCGTGGCCGTCTCCGTGGACGCGGGTGGCGAAGTTCTGGCCGTACGTTCGGCGCGTCGACAACGCGTACGGAGATCGGAATCTGGTGTGCAGCTGCCCTCCGATCGAGGCGTACGCGTCGGTCGAATAGCGGGGTTCTGCCAGCCGTTGGATCGTGAGGAAAGGCTATCCGCGCCCTAAGGCGCGGACGAAGGCCGTGCGCCTCTGAACGCAGTCGTTGCACCGGACGCTCGGTGTAGAACAACTTCCTTCAGAGGCGCCCTCGTTCCAGGGCCTGCCCACCCCCCACGACCGGCGCATGAGCAAGTCCACGTACATCCTCGGCATTTCGGCGTACTACCACGATAGTGCGGCCGCCTTGATCAAGGACGGGGAGATCCTGGCCGCAGGTCAGGAGGAGCGCTTCACCCGGATCAAGGCCGATGCCTCGTTCCCGACCCACGCCGTCCAATTCTGTCTCGATCAGGCGGGTATCGAGGTCGAGCAGCTGGACTACGTCGGCTTCTACGACAAGCCGCTACTCAAGTTCGAGCGGATCCTCGAGACCTACCTCTCGATCGCTCCGGGTGGATTCGGGTCGTTCTTGAAGGCTGGGCCTCTCTGGATCAAAGAGAAGCTCTTCCAGAAGGACGACATCGCCCGAGAGCTCGGATACGAAGGTGAAGTGCTCTTCGCGCAGCACCACGAGTCTCATGCCGCGAGCGCGTTTCTCCCCTCTCCGTTCGAAGAGGCGGCGATTCTCACGATGGACGGCGTCGGCGAATGGGCGACGGCCTCCATCGGGTTGGGTCGGGGCAACGACCTCGAACTGATACGCGAGCTCCACTGGCCGGA
Organism: Gemmatimonadota bacterium; assembly: GCA_039030015.1. GTDB lineage: Bacteria > Gemmatimonadota > Gemmatimonadetes > Longimicrobiales > Gaopeijiaceae > UBA2589. The sequence continues at coordinate 34,299 of JBCCEZ010000003.1, forward strand.
CTCCCTGGGTCTCCTCTACTCGGCCTTCACCTACTACACGGGCTTCAAGGTCAATTCGGGTGAGTACAAGGTCATGGGACTCGCCCCGTACGGTGAGCCGAAATACGTCGACAAGATTCTCGGGGAGCTGATGGACCTCCGAGAGGACGGGTCCTTCACGCTCAACCAGAAGTACTTCAACTACCTCAGTGGACTCACGATGACGAGTCCCGAGTTCGACACGCTCTTCGGAGGGCCGGCGCGGAAGCCGGAGACTCGCATCTCTCAGCGTGAGATGGACCTCGCGCGATCCGTCCAGGACGCGTGCGAAGAGATCGTCATGCGCATGGCGGTCACCGCCCACAAGGAGACGGGTTCGGAGAACCTGTGTCTCGCTGGCGGCGTGGCATTGAACTGCGTAGCCAACGGCAAGGTGCTTCGTGAGGGGCCCTTCGAGAACATCTGGATCCAACCGGCTGCGGGCGATGCGGGCGGAGCTCTGGGCGTGGCTCAGCTCATCTGGCACCGCCACATGAAGAAGGAGCGGACGCTCAACGGCCGCCGCGACGCCATGAGGGGCGCCTACCTAGGCCCGTCGTTCACGTCCGACCAGATCGAAGCCACCTTCGCTAAGTTCGGTGCCAAGTTCGAGAAGCTGGAGAAGGATGTGCTCATCGAACGCACCGCGTCGCTGATCGCGAGCGAGAATGTGATCGGTTGGTTCAACGGACGCATGGAGTTCGGTCCGCGAGCGCTCGGGAGCCGTAGCATCATCGGTGATCCCCGGAGTCCCGAGATGCAGACGAAGATGAACTTGAAGATCAAGTTCAGAGAGAGTTTCCGGCCCTTTGCGCCGAGTGTGCTCGAGCATCGCGCCGCGGACTATTTCGATCTGGAGGGCGAGTCGCCGTACATGCTCCTCGTGAGTCCGGTCCGCGAAGAGATTCGGAAGCCGATGACCGAGGAGCAGAAGCAACTCTTCGGGATCGAGAAGCTGAACGTGCCGCGTTCGGACATCCCGGCGATCACACACGTGGACTACTCCGCTCGTGTGCAGACCGTGAGCGAAGAGCGCAGCCCCGACTACTTCGCACTCATCTCGAAGTTCGACGAACTCACGGGGTGTGGACTCGTCGTGAATACCTCGTTCAACGTCCGGGGCGAGCCGATCGTCTGCACGCCGGAGGACGCGTACGTCTGCTTCATGCGGACCGACATGGACTACCTGGTCGTCGACGATTATCTGCTCGACAAGCGCGAGCAACCCGAACTCGTCGAGGAAGGAGATTGGCGTGATCAGTTCGAACTCGACTGAGTGGACCGCAGCCGACGGCCGGAAGTTCGCCTTCCCCGTCGGGACGGCGTTCCTGGTGCTCGCGGCGATCCTCTGGTGGCGAGACCATCAGACCGTGATGCGTGTGATGCTGGGTCTCGGGGGGCTCTTGTACGTCTCGGGGGCCCTGATCCCCTCCATGCTCGGTCCGGTCTACCGGGGGTGGATGAAGATGGCCCTGATGATCTCCAAGGTGACGACCCCGATCTTCATGGGAATCGTCTACTTCGTCGTGCTCACGCCGACGGGGCTCCTGATGAGGGTTTTCGGCCGTCGTCCGATGAGTCACGAACTCGCCTCGGGCGGCTATTGGCAGAGTACCGAACAAGAAGAGCCGAGCGACCTGCGCCGGCAGTTCTAGACCTCGAAGCGTCGCGGACTGCGCCGCTCACAAAGACGACAGGAACGGATAGATGAGCCTGCTCAAAGAGCTCTGGGCCTTCATGAGGGTCCGCAAGAAGTGGTGGCTACTGCCGATCATCGTCGTGCTGATGCTCGTCGGCAGCCTCCTGGTCTTCGCGCAGGGCTCGGCTCTGGCTCCGTTCATCTACACGATCTTCTAGCGGCCGACCGCGTTGGTGCGGTGCCGTCCCGGGCTACGGGGCGATCACCGGGAGAGTGGAGTCGCGAGCCCGCCAGCGATGTCTCGCGCGATCATCAGCGGGAGATCGATCGAAAGGGCGCCGGGCTCCGGCGTCAGGTATCGCTCGGCTGTCGTCTCTTGAACGACGACGTAGCCACTCCCGCTCAGCAGCGTCCCGTTCACGGTGACCGAGTCGGGTCCGATCACAATGAAGACCTCGACCACCCTCTGCACTTCCGACTCGAGGCCGAGGGTCGGGAGGATCGCATTGATGTCGGCCGGAGAGTCGGTGTACCGCAGCGACACCACGCGGTCTGGCTCCGAGAGCATGCCGGACAGTTGGTGCGTCAGCTGAGTCAGGACCGCGTAGACGAAGGTCGAGTCTGAATCGGGGAGGTGGTCGACTCGAGGTCTGAGCACAGCGAGGTGGGTCGGGCGCGGCGCGACGTCTTCGCGGCCACCCTCAGTCGCTCGAGTGTCATCCGCCAACCGGGAGACCGGGCTCGGCTCAGCCGCCACCGCAGCTCCTTCGGACGCCTCCCCCCATCCGCTCCGTACCGCGTTGAGCATCACGAGCACGAGCAACGCGGCCGTGGCGGCCACACTCCACCGGACCCACGACGGCTCCTTCGCCGAACGTGGTTCTGACGGAGTCGGTCCGCCCAGGTCCTCGACTTCGGGCGCAGGATTCGTGGCCTCCCGGCGTGTGTCTTCGATGGCGGCGCACCGTCGACGGACTTCGTCCAGCCACTCCTGCAGCGGCTGAGACGAGTCGGCGTTCCAGCCCGGGAAGAAGTCGAGCGTCCCCTCCGGCGGGTCCATCCCTCCCGCGAGCACCTCTCTCGCGTCGAACCAAACCGTCTCGTCCGAGATGCGGATCCGGTCCCCGGGGAGGTTCTCGACGAGGGATTTGCCCATCGATCGGCGCAAATAGAAGAGCGCCTGCGCCAGGCTATTCCGTGCCCGTTCTTCGTCCCGCTCCGGCCAGAAGAGCGCGACGATCGTCGCGCGTGTGATCGGCTCGGCCTTCAGTGCGAGGTAGGCGAGAAGGCACAGTCGCTTAGGCTGGGCCAACACGGAGTTGATTTGTTGCCCATCCGGACCCTCCAAGCTCCACGGCCCGAGGAGGCGCAACCGAAAGGGCGCGTCGATGTCGTGCGCCTTCAGGCCGGACTCTGAGGTGGATGAGGGGACCATGACCCATGGTGCGGCGGCGGGTAACCTCCGGCAACATCCCCTCAGATAAGAGGGGGATAAGTACAGGTTGCCTACCTTCCGCGTTTCGTGGTTTCTTGGCGCAACACAACGACTGCGCGCAACAGAAGCGGACTACCCATGGCGACCCTGACCTTCTACGGACACTCGACGTTCGGCATCCGGACCGACGACGGCACACGCCTCGTGATCGATCCGTTCTTCCAGGACAATCCTCAGTACCAGGGTTCTCTGGATGACATCGAAGCGGACTACATCCTGATCACGCACGGGCACTACGATCACATCTCGGATGCGCTGCCTTTGGCCAAGCGCACCGAAGCGCTCATCATCGCTTCGTTCGAAATCTCGACGTTCATGGAGAACAACGGCGCCGAGGCGAGCCCGCAGCACATCGGGGGCGGCGTGCACTACCCGTTCGGGTACGTGAAGATGACTCCGGCGCACCACGGTGGGCAGGTTGGCCTTCCCGGAGCGGAGGGCTTCACGACGAACCCCGGTGGCTTCTTGATCAACTTCACGAGCGGCCAACGCTTCTATCACGCCGGCGATACCGGGCTGATGATGGACATGCAGCTGCTCAAGGGCGCGGTGGACGTGGCGGTTCTTCCCATAGGAGACCGCTTCACGATGGGGCCCGAGGACGCCGTCCGCGCAATCGACTTCATCGAGCCCGCGACCGTCATCCCGTGTCACTACGACACGTGGGCGCCGATCGAGCAGGACCCGGTAGCCTTCGCCGAAGCGGTGGGGAGTCGCGCGTCGGTCCAGATCATGAAGCCCGGCGACAGCTGGGACTTCTGATCCGCGACTCGTGACGACCCTGCGCTGGCGCGTACTGCGGGACCCGCCTCAGTCCGGTGGCTGGAACATGGCCATCGACGAGGCCCTGGCTCGCTCCCTCCGGGACGACGAGGCCGTTCTGCGCCTCTACGCGTGGGATGACCCCACGGTCTCGTTCGGGCGCAACGAGCCGTCGCAGGGGCGTTACTCGGCTGAGCGTGGTGAAGAACTGGGCCTCCGCTTCGTTCGGCGCCCGACGGGTGGGCGCGCGGTGCTTCACGATCAGGAGCTCACGTACGCGGTTGTGATGCCCGCGCGGGCGTTGGGATCAGTGCGCGATATGTACCGTCGGATCAACACAGCCTTGGCGCGTGCCATCCGGTCGATGGGCGCTTCTGTCGGAGTTTCGGAAGACGGTGCGGTTGAGCCACTCGACTCGGGTCCGTGCTTCCAGTCGCCTGCCGAAGGTGAGGTCGTCGCCGGTGACCGGAAGCTCGTGGGGAGCGCGCAGGCAAAAATTGGTCGCGTCATCCTACAGCACGGGAGCATACTGTTGGCGGGGGATCAGTCTCGTCTCGCGTCGGTATCCCTGCGCGGGGGTGACTTTGGACAGCCAGCCGCACTAGGCGACCTGGTTTCCGCTGTGGACCCAGGTGTACTGGGGGATGCCGTCGTCGAAGAGATGGGCGCGGAATTTGCCGGGGAGTGGGCCGATGCGAGCGTCTCGGCCGAAGAGCGGCGGCAGGCGACGGAGTTGTTCGAAACACGATACACACAGACCGCCTGGACGTGGCGCGTCTGATCAGGTCTTTCGGGGGACGGAGTTCGGTATGAAGAAGACGGTCTGTTTGCTGGTTGCCTGCGTCGCAGCGTGTGGCGGAGATCGCGAAATCGCGGACCGGGCGACCGATCCGTTTTGTCAGGCCGTGTGGCCGGCGGTCGACGCCTACATGACCAGCGCAGCGGACGCGAACCCTACGCCCGATGACGATCGCTTCGGCGGAACGGCCGTCGTGGCCGCGATCGGTGAGATCGCCGACGGCATGAATTCCGCCGTGACGTCGGACTACGTGGCGCAGCAGCACCACCAGTTCGTGAACCTCATGACGCTGATCTCCTACGACGAGGCCACGGAGCCTCAGCCGTACCTCGCCGAGGCGTGGGAGATGTCGGACGACAACACGTCGATCACCTTCACCATCCGTCAGGATGTCTATTGGCACGACGGGGAACAGACGACGGCGGAGGACGTTGCGTTCACCTATCGCACGGTGACCAACCCCGCCACCGCATTCCCGAATGCTGCCTTCTGGGACTACTACGTCACCGGTGATGAGGGGGTCGAAGTCCTCGACGACTTCACGGTTCGGATCCACATGCGTCCGCACGCGGAGTATCTGGACCCGTTCCGCTCACTCGGGATCTTGCCGGAACACCTCTTGGGCGACGTTCCGCCCGAAGAGCTCAAACAGCACCCATACGGGTCGCGCTGCCCGGTCGGGAACGGACCGTTCGCCTTCGTCTCCCACGCCGATCAGGACCGCTGGACCTTCGAAGCCAACCCCGGCTTTTCTCCGAGCCTCGGCGGGCGGCCGTACCTGGATCGCTACGTCTACCGGGTGATCCCGGAACAGTCGACGCTCTTGACGGAACTCCTGACCGAGGGGATCGACGTCTACGTACAGCCGAACCCGGCCCAGGCTCAGCAAATCCTGGACGATCCGAATGTCGAGCTGAGGGCTTATCCGTTCCGCGACTACGTCTTCGTGGGATGGAACTCGCGTCGTCCGCAGCTCGCGGACGCACGTGTCCGGCGGGCGATCACGATGGGCACCAACCGCGAGACCATCGTGGACGCGATTCTCTCGGGCTACGGTTCGGTCGCCAACTCTTCGGTTCCGCCCTTCCACTACGCCTTCGAGGAGGACCTTCCGGGGATCATCGACTACGACCCTGCGGGCGCCATGGCGCTCCTCGATGAGGCCGGTTGGCTGGATCGCGACGGCGACGGAGTCCGCGAGGATGCGGATGGCACGCCGCTCGCCATCTCCATCAAGTACAACGATGGGAACCAACAGCGGCAGGACATCGCCGAGATCATGCAGGCGCAGTTGGGCGAGATCGGCATCTCCGTCCAGCCTCAAGTCGTCGAGTGGGCGACACTGCTCCAGCAGATCAACACGCCGGACGTCCGGGACTTCGACGGGGTCGTGATGGGTTGGGTCACCGAGTTCAAGCTCGACGACACCGATCTCTTCCACTCGGACCGAATCGACCAGCCGTTCGCGTGGTCAGGTACGAGCAATGCCGAGATGGACCGACTCCTCGTCGAACTCAAGGGGACGGTGGATCGACAAGACGCTCGAGCCCTGTGGACCGAGTATCAACAGGTGATGATGGAGGAACAGCCGTACACGTTCTTCTACTTCCGTCAGCGCTTGGATGGCGTGAACAACCGAGTGCGAGATGCGGTGATGGATGCGCGCGGCGACTGGACGAACATCCGACAGTGGCACCTGGATCCGGCGAGCCGATAGCCGCTTCGCCTGAGGCGTCATGAAGAAGTACGTCCTCCGGCGCTTGGCCGGGGCGGTGCCCTTGGTGTTGGGCATCGCGACCATCGTCTTCTTCCTCACGAGTCTCGCTCCTGGAGACCCGGCGGACTTCGTGATCGCGCCGGGGGTGACCCAGGAGGTACGGGAGCAGCTCCGCGCCAACTACGGGCTGGATGACCCGATTCCCGTGCGGTACGTGAAGTGGGTCGGCCAGGCGGCGCGCGGCAATTTGGGTCATTCCTTGACCTACTCGCGGCCGGTCATCGACGTCGTCGGCGAGTTCTTGCCGAACACGCTGATCCTGTCGGGGACCGCGCTCATCCTCTCCTTCTTGATCGGCATCGTCGTCGGGACGATCCAAGCCGATCGGCAGTATTCGATCTTCGACTCGTCGATGAGCGTTGTACTGCTCTTCTTCTATTCGATGCCGTCGTTCTGGCTCTCGCTGATGCTCATCATGACGATGAGCCTCTTCGCGCGGAACGTGTGGGACCTGCCGATATGGTTTCCGGCCTCGGGGATGGAGAGCGTGAACAACCCGCAGATGTCTCCGATCCAGGCCTTCCTTGATCGGCTTTGGCATCTGGCGCTGCCCGCCCTCTCGCTCTCCCTCGTCCTAACGGCCGGCATCGCTCGGTACATGCGGACGAGCATGCTCGAGGTGATCCGTCAGGACTACGTCCGCACGGCGATGGCCAAGGGGTTGAGCCGAGAAGTCGTCGTATTCAAGCATGCCCTCCGAAACGCGTTGCTCCCGATCATCACGCTGGTCGGCTTGTACCTGCCCTTCCTCTTCAGCGGGACCGTCTTCATCGAGTACGTCTTCGCGTGGCCGGGCATGGGCCGGGCGCTCGTCGACGCCGCGTTGCAACGTGACTACAGCCTCGTCATGGGCGGCTCTCTCTTCTTCGCCACGATCGTGGTGGTCGCCAACCTGGTCGCGGATCTTCTCTACGCCGTGATCGACCCGCGTATCCGCTATGACTGATCGGGTGGCGCGCGCGGCGTCGGTCGTGTGGCCTGGTGTGCCTCACCTCGCCGGCCGAGGGTCGATCGTCGGCTTGGGTGCCGCTGTGGTGTGGGCGGGCATGCTCGCCGTGCTGGTCACCCGATTCGATCGTGTGGTCGAGGGTGTGACCGGGGGCTGGGACGAACGCGTCGCTGTTCTCGTCGTGTTCGCGAGCCTGGTAGCGTGCTGGACCTGGTCGTGGCGCGCCCTTGGTCGGATGGAAGCAGAGCGCTCGGGTGCACCACTGGCCGGCCGGACGCAGTGGTCTCTCGCCGCCCGCGCGTTCTCGAAGAACCGAACGGCGGTGTTCGGTGCCGGCGTCATCGTCCTGCTCTACTTGGTCGCGCTGATCACCCCGCTCATCGCGCCGCACGACCCGAATGCCCAGTACGACCTCGTCCAACAACGTTTGGTGTCGATGTCGTCCACCTTCCCACTCGGGACCGACCACCTGGCCCGCGACGTCTTGTCCCGGCTCCTCTACGGTGCCCGGATCTCCCTGACGATCGGCTTCGTGGCGGTCGGGATCAGCGTCACGCTCGGGACCCTGCTCGGGGCGGTCGCCGGGTACGTCGGGGGCTTCGTCGACAGCGCGATCATGCGCGTGGTCGACATGATGATCTCCTTCCCGCGGCTCATTCTGCTCATCACGGTGATCGCGATTTTCGAGCCGTCGATCTTCCTGATCATCGCGGTGCTGGGACTGACCCTCTGGCCGGCCACGGCTCGCCTCGTGAGAAGTGAGGTGCTGAGCCTCAGGGAGCGCGAGTTCGTGCAGGCGGCCGAGGCCCTCGGCTATTCGAAGCCCCGCATCGTCTTCCGGCACTTGATCCCGAACGCCCTGGGGCCGGTCATCGTGGCTGCGACCTTGGGGATCGGGAACACGATTGTGCTCGAGGCAGGGCTGTCCTTCCTGGGCTTGGGTGTCCAGCCGCCCACCCCGTCGTGGGGGACGATGGTGGCAGACGGCCGCCATCAGCTTCTGGGGGCATGGTGGCTCGCGACCTTCCCAGGGTTGGCCATCGTCTTCACGGTCCTCGCCTTCAACCTCGTCGGTGACGGTCTCCGCGACGCCCTCGACCCGAGGCTGCGACGATGAGCGGTGTGGCCGACGAGGGTCGTCTCCTCGAAGTCCAAGATCTGACAACTGTCTTCACGCTGGATCAGGAGACGGTGAGGGCCGTCGACGGGGTGTCCTTCGAGGTGCGCCGGGGTGAGGCCGTCGGATTGGTCGGCGAGTCGGGGAGCGGGAAGACCGTCACGTCGCTCTCGGTCCTTCAACTCCTACCCGATGCCGCGGACAACGGGGGCGCGAGCGCGATCCGGCTCGGCGATCGGGACCTGTTGCGACTCTCCGAGCGCGAGCTTCGATCGATACGCGGCAACGAAGTCTCGATGATCTTCCAAGAGCCGATGAGTTCCTTGAACCCACTCTTCTCCGTCGGGGACCAGATCGGAGAAGCGCTCCGCCTCCACAAGGGAGCGGATGGCTCGGCCGCGCGATCGGAAGCGATCCGGTTGCTCGACGAGGTGGGTATTCCCGATCCGGGGAGCCGTGTCGACGATTACCCACACCAGTTCTCGGGCGGGATGCGACAGCGGGTGATGATCGCCATGGCTCTGGCTGGAGAGCCGGACCTCCTGATTGCCGATGAGCCGACGACCGCGCTCGACGTGACGATCCAGGCGCAGATTCTTGAGCTGCTTTCGGAACTCCGCCGTCGCCACGACATGGCGGTCCTACTCATCACGCACGACCTCGGAGTCGTCGCCGAAGTCTGCGACCGGATCCTCGTCATGTACGAGGGTCGGATCGTGGAGAGTGGTCCGGTCGACCAGATCTTCGGTGATCCGCAGCATCCGTACACGCGGCGTTTGCTCGGTGCCCTTCCGTCCGCCCAGGGGACGGTGACCCGGTCCGAGTCCCGTACCGTGGATCGTTCGGAAGCCCCGTTGCTCTCCGTATCCGACCTCGTCGTCTCCTACCCGGCCGCGAATGGGGTGCCTTTCCGGGCCGTCGACGGGATCTCCTTCGACGTGTGGTCGGGGGAGACGTTCGGACTCGTCGGAGAGTCGGGCTCCGGAAAGTCGTCGGCCGCCCGAGCGATCCTGCGACTCATCGATGCCGAGTCTGGGAGCGTGACGTTCGGAGGCGAGGAGGTACTCGACTTCGATCGGCCGGCGCTGCAGGACTTTCGCCGCCGAGCCCAGATCGTGTTCCAGGATCCCGTGTCTTCGTTGAACCCACGCCTCTCTGCCGGCGCGATGCTCCACGAGGTTCTTCGCGTCCACGGCGCCGCCCCTTCCGAGCGGGGGGATCGGGCGGTGGAACTCCTGGAACGCGTGGGACTCGGGGCAGAGCACCTCGATCGTTACCCGCACGAATTCAGCGGAGGGCAGCGTCAGCGGCTCGGCATCGCGAGAGCGCTTTCCGTCCGACCCGAGCTCCTCGTACTCGACGAGCCCGTGAGTGCCCTCGACGTCTCGGTGCAGGCCGAAGTCGTACGCCTCCTCATGGAGCTGCAAGACGACTTCGGCTACGCGTACGTCTTCATTGCTCACGATCTCGGGCTGGTGGAACAGATCTGCGACCGCGTAGCCGTGATGCACCGCGGCCAACTCGTCGAAGTGGGCGACGCGGGCGCCGTCTATCGCGACCCGCAGCACCCCTACACGCGCGCGCTCCTCTCCGCGATTCCGTCGATCCCCGCGGTCGGTCTATGACGTGCTCGCCCCGATCCGTGGCATCGTCGATGAGGGCGGCGCCGGAGGTGGTGTGGATAACATGCGCCCACGGGCTGAAAGCGAGTCGGGGCTCTGACGTACCCCCTACCACAGAAGGGGTAGGAAGGGGGTCCCGAGTGACCCGTCATCCCCTGGAATTCACAGCGAATTCGAGGGGTTGACACCTTCCAGGGGGCCCGCCCATGTTGCGGGCCTCTTGATTCCCGCCCTTTCACGCTGGTTCGAGGTGGAAGGGCTCTGTCACGAACACTGAAGAACTTCGGCTGGAGGTTCCGTTGGTCCATCTGTACGCTGCCCTGCTTCAGATTCCGGGCATGGATAATCCCGAGCTCACGTTTCAGGAGCAGATCTCCACGAACTGGGAGGGCATGGGATTCATGCGGTGGCCTCTGGCGTTCTGTCTCGGCCTCGGCGTGGTCGTCATCATCGTCAAGTTCATCACGCTTACGGCCAAAGCGTCGAAGACCAAGCGCATCCTGAAGGATGTCGATGAGCTCCTCACTCAGCAGCGCATCCGTGAGGCTCTCGAGCTGACCCGCGACACCGACTCCCCGGCTGCGAACATTCTGTACGCCGGCCTGGAACGTCACGAGGAAGGCACCGATCGTGTGATGAAGGCGATCGAGAACCAGGGTCTCATCGAGATGAGCAAGCTCGAAAGGGGTCTCGTCGTTCTCGCTACGCTGACGAACATCGCGCCGCTCCTCGGCTTCCTGGGGACGGTGATCGGCATGATCCTCGCCTTCCAGTCCATCGAGCAGGCTGGTGAGGTCGAGGCGACGCTGGTTGCCGGTGGTATTAAGGTCGCGCTGCTGACGACGGCGGCCGGTCTGGTGATCGCGATTCCGGTGTCGGTCGGCCACAACTACTTCGTGGCTCGCATCGACAGCTTGGTCATCGATATGGAAGAGTCGGCCCAGAAGATGGTCGACACCCTCCACGCGATCGAAACGGGTCGGGCTGGCTAGTCCGGCTCCACCTGGATGGTCGAGAGGCCGCCCCTTCGGGGGCGGCCTCTTTTTTTGTACGTGAAGTCTGGGACCCCGCGGTGTATTGTGGTAAACCCATGTTTCCGCACACCCCCCGCAGCACCCCGCGCATGACCGCTCGAATCCTCCTGACGTCTGCAGTCCTTCTGACCATTACCGGAGCCGCTCGCGTCTCCACCCCGCCCCCGCCCGACACCGGTTCGGTGTTCGTGGCCGAAGCGGATCGCTGGGCCGCCGCGTCGGACTCGGCACGCGACGAGCTCGAGGCCGGCCGATATTGGCACGCCGCCTTGATTCTTCGTGCCGAGGGCGCGGCCGACGGAGGGCCCTCGGACGTCTTGCTCCTGGCGGAGGCCGAAGCGGGATGGGAGAACTGGCCAGCGGTTCGGGATCTCCTGAGCGGCGCGGACTGGGTCGACACGTATGAGGACCCACGGGGGTTGTACCTCTTGGGTCGAGCGTTCGAGCACGGAGCGGCATGGTCCGACGCGGCGTCGGCGTTCACCGCGTACGCCGCCCGCACCTCGGAGGCCGAGGGTCACGCTCGAGCGTCGGACGTTCGGTCGGTCCGTTCGCTCTGGAACTCGGGCGCGCGTGAGGAGGCGCTCGGGGTGCTTACCGAGCTCCGATCGGCCCCTCATTTGAGGAGTTGGGTTGCCGTCGAGCTCGCGCTCGGCGCAGTGGAGGCCGGAGATCCCGATGGGGTTCTGGCGCTTGCCGGCCATGCGGTAGAACCGCGGGCCGCGCGCGCCCTGTGGAGGGCCGAGGCCGACGCCCTGCTGAACGCAGGGGACTCGGCCGGAGCCATGGCAGCCTTCGAGGAGCTCGGGTCGCTAGGAGATGAGCCCCGAGCTGCGGCTGCCCGTGTCGAGCATGGACGCCTGATCGGGGCGTTGGGCGATGACGTCGCGTCGCGGGCCGTGTTGCTCGGTGCATACGAAGACGCTCAGGGTTCTGCTCGCACCCGCGCCGCCGCGTCCCTGGTCGACTTGGGAGATCACGACTTCGACGCCTGGTTGAGCTTCGGTCGTGTGTTGGATCGCGCGGGTGAGGGTGGGCGAGCCCTGCGCGCGTACGACCGAGCGCACGCCCTCGCCGAAGAGGGTGAACGCGAGCTTTCGCTGGCTACGAGGGTCGAGCGCTCACGCCTCATGTCCACGGTGCCCGCGCGACAAGCCGACGCCCTGGAAGAATTCCGGGCCGTTCGGGAGGTGGTGGAGGACGAGCGGACCGGGGCACGGAACCTCGAGCTCTGGGCCCAAATGAGGCGTCGACAGGGATTGTCCTCTCAGGAGAGCACGCTCCGTCGTTGGCTGCTCGAGGACTATCCGGCCTCTCCCGAAGCCGCCGAGGTCGTGTGGCGGCAGGGAAGCTCGGCAGAGTCGAACGGCGCCTTCGACCGTGCGTTGGAGCGCTACGCCTTCGTCGCCGAGCACGCACGGACCCACTCCCGCGCCGGTCAGGCACGCATGCGGTCCGGGCAGATCCATCTTCGTCGGGGCAATGTCGAGGCCGCCGCAGGAGTCTACGAAGCGTACCTGGCCGACTTCCCGAACGGGCGGCGTTGGCAAGAGGCCGCCTACTGGGCTGGCCGGTCGCGCCTCGACCTCGGGGAAGCCGATCGCGGTCGGGCTCACCTCGAGCACGTCCTCACCCAGCCGATCGAGTACTACGCCGTGATGGCCGCCGATCTCTTGGATGTCGACTTCGAGTTGGATTTGCCGCTCGGTGCTGCGGCGGTCGAACCCGGCTGGCTGAGCGAAGGGCTGGCTCGCTTGGATGCACTCGACGATGCGGGGCTGGGACGGGGTGCCGAGTCCGAAGTGGCGCGGCTCCGTGAGCGAGCGGACGGGACGCGGGGTCCGCGGCTTCGTCTGGCGGAAGCGCTGATCGAACGCGGTCGCACCATCGACGGGATCAATCTCGGTTGGGCCCTCCTCCGCGACGAAGGAGGGTGGGATCAGCAGATCCTCCACGTGACGTATCCCTTCCCGTACGAGGAGCTCGTCCGACGCGAGGCCGCCGATTGGGGGATCGACCCGTTCATGATGGCTGCCATCATCCGCCAAGAGTCGGCGTTCAAAGCCGATATCGTCAGCCATGCCGGCGCCATCGGACTCATGCAGGTCATGCCGCCCACGGGGGCAGAGTTGGCCCGCGCCTACGGGCCGGATGGCTTTACGCGAGAGTCCCTGACTAAGCCCGAGGTGAACCTCCATCTCGGAGCCGCGTTCTTCGTCGACATGAGCCGACGCTACGACAACGAACTACCGATCGTGTTGTCCGCGTACAACGCGGGACCGACTCGGGCGACTCGTTGGCGTAGGTATCCGGAGGCGAGTGATCCGCTGCGCTTCACCGAACGGATCCCTTTCACGGAGACGCGCGGGTACGTGAAGAGCGTGCGACGGAACTTGGGTCTCTACAGAGCGCTGTACGACGACGATTGAGGCGCTGCTGGCGCTCCCCGCTCTACCCGGACACCGGAATCGTTGAGGTTTCGGCACGCTCGCTTGCGGATTCCGTGATCCGTCCGTCAAGATGGAACCATGCCATGCGGTGCATGGCATCAGTCGACTTCGCAGGCGGAGGTAACGGTATGAAGGGGACCGTAAAATGGTTCAACGACTCCAAGGGATACGGCTTCATCGAGCAGCCTGAGGGTGATGACGTGTTCGTCCACTTCTCTGCCATCGAAGCCGAGGGATTTCGTACCCTGGCCGAGGGAGAAGTCGTCGAGTTCGAGATCCGCGACTCCGACAAGGGCAGGCAGGCCGCTCACGTAGTGCGCGCCTGAGGACCCGTCGGACTTTGGTCCCAAGGGCCTCGCGACCTCCGGTCGCGGGGCCCTTTCGCATGCGCCTCGCCGGCGTCGCCTCGTCCCCTCTCGGGCCCTAAGTTCCGGGGCCGTCACCCCCCGCTACGACGCCGAGCCGGTTGAACGTCCCTCCCAAGACACGGCCTCGAATCTTCCTCGTCGACGCGTACGCGCTGATCTATCGGTCGTACTTCGCGTTCATCAATCGCCCGCTCACCAACTCGGCGGGCGAGAACACGTCGGCGCCCTTCGGGTTCACGCGCTTCCTGCTCGACATTCGCGAGCAATACGAGCCCGATTACCTCGCGATCGTCTTCGATTCGGGTGACTCGTTCCGAGACGAGATCTATCCGGAGTACAAGGCGACTCGGGAGAAGATGCCGGACGACCTGCGTGCGAGTCTCGGCCGGGTCCGACAGATCGTGGAGGGATTCAACGATCCGGTCGTGGAGCTCGACGGATACGAAGCAGACGACGTGATCGGCACTCTGGCGCACAAGGCGGTGGCGGCCGGACTCGACGCGGTCATCGTGTCCGGAGACAAGGATTTCTACCAACTCGTCGGCCCGCACGTGCACCTGCTCAACCCAGGACGCGGTGGCTCGACAGGCGTCGCGCAGGAGTGGGTGACCGTCGAGAACGCCGACAAGAAGTTCGGCATTCCGCCGGGCCAGGTCGCCGACTACCTGGCCCTGGTGGGTGACTCGTCCGACAACGTCCCTGGCGCTAAGGGGGTGGGGCCCAAGACCGCAGTCGCACTCTTGGAGCAGCACCCGGACATCGAGTCGTTGATCGAGCATGCGTCGCAGCTCAAGCCCCCGCGAGCCTCCAAGTCGATCGGAGAGAATGCGGAGGCCGTGCGACTGTCGAAGCAGCTCGTCACGATCATGACGGACCTCGACGTCGACCTCGATCTGGACACGCTGAAGGTTCAGGATCCGGATCCCGTCGCCCTCCGCGACCTGTTCGTCGAGCTGGAGTTCAGGAGGCTCGCGGACGAGTATGCCCTGAAGGTGCAGCAGGCCGGTGGCGGTCCCCGGGGGAAGGGCGACGCGCCCGAGACGGAGGTCGAGTACACGATCGTCGCCGAACCCGCTGGGCTCGTCGAGGTGGCCGACCGCATCCGTTCGGCTGCACGGGTGAGCATCTCCGTGGAGACCGAAGGGTCGTCTCCATTACGGAGCCCTCTCGTCGGCGTCGCTCTGGCCGTGGAGTCGAGCGCGGCCTGGTATCTGCCGTTCGGCCATGTCCAGCCGTTCGAGCTCACCTTCGAGGGGGAGGGGCAGGACATCGTTCAGAACCTGCCCGCGCTCGATCACGACTCGATGCAGCCGCTGCGCGACGTCTTGGAAGACGATCGGATCGAGAAGGTGGGACACGATCTGAAGCGGACGATCTTGGTACTCGGGCGGGCGGGGGTCGACCTCGGTGGAGTGAGGTTCGACTCGATGATCGCCAGCTACGTCCTCGACCCCGGCCGACGTGGCCACGACTTGGGTCCCCTGTCGATGGACGTCTTCAGCCACAAGGCGATGACTCGGGACGATGTGACGGGGTCAGGGCGGGCCCGGGTCTCGTTCGGCGAAGCTCCTGTTTCGCGAGCCAAGACGTACCTGTGTCAAAACGCCGACCTGTCCTTGCAGCTGACCGAGCACCTCGAGCAGCAGCTGGAGCAGGCATCACTCCGAGCGTTGATGGATCAGCTCGAGATGCCGCTGGTGCCGGTCTTGGTCGGAATGGAGCGAGCCGGGGTTCAGATCGATCCTGACTTCTTTTCCAGCATGCGCAGTCGCCTGAAGCGGGAGCTGGATCAGATCCAGGACGAGATCTTCAAGCTGGCCGGTGGTGACTTCAACCTGAACTCGACGCCTCAGCTGCGTCAGGTCTTATTCGAGAAGCTCGAGCTCCCCGTCCTAAAGAAGACGAAGACGGGCCCGTCCACGGATGCGTCGGTCCTCGAGGAGCTGGCCGCGATGGGGCATCGGGTGCCCCTGCTGATGATGGAGTACCGCGAGATGGAGAAGCTGCGGTCGACCTACGTCGACGCGCTTCCCAAGCTGGTGAACCCCGCCACGGATCGCATTCACACGAGCTTCAATCAGACCGTGGCCGCCACCGGGAGACTCTCCTCGAGCGAGCCGAACCTACAGAACATCCCGATCCGAACCGACCTCGGTCGTGAGATTCGGAAGGGCTTCGTGTCTGCGCCGGGCTTCGTTCTGCTCGGGGTCGACTATTCGCAAATCGAGTTGCGCGTCATGGCGCACTTCTCGGGAGACGAAGCCTTCGTCACCGCCTTCCGCGACGGGATCGATGTCCACAGGCAAACCGCGTCCGTGATCTTCGAGGTGCCCGTCGACGACGTCACGGCCGACCAGCGTGGGCAGGCGAAGACGGTCAACTTCGCGACGCTGTACGGCCAAGGTCCGTTCTCCCTCGCGCGTCAGCTCGGGATCTCACGCGAGGACGCGAAGCTCTTCATCGAAACGTACTTCGATCGATTTGCGGGGGTGCGGAGGTACCTGGACGACCAAGTGACGATGGCCAAGGAAGTCGGCTACGTGGAGACGCTCATGGGTCGACGCAGGTATGTGCCGGAGCTCAGGTCCGGGAACTGGAACGTGCGCTCCTTCGGGGAGCGGGTCGCTCAGAATACGCCGATTCAGGGCACGGCTGCGGATATGATGAAGAAGGCGATGATCGACGTCCAGAGAGCCCTGGAGGCTGCCCAGTCGAATGCGGTCCTCCTGCTCCAAGTCCACGATGAACTCCTACTCGAAGTGCCCGAGGGGGAGGTGGACGATGTGTGTGCCCTGGTGGTCTCGCGTATGGAGGGGGCGGTCGAGCTCGACGTCCCCGTCGTAGCCGAGTGGGGCGTGGGAACGAGCTGGTACGACGCGAAGGGGTAGGACGAGCGCGAATCACCATGGGCCCGTCTCGGCCCTGCTCCGAGAATCCGGACACGCTCGCGAATTCACGCAGGGCGTCGCGCATTCAGCCTCGGAGGCACTCATGAGTCGATCCGTCAATCGGATCACACTGATCGGGAACGTTGGCCGTGACCCCGACATCCAGCAGACGAAGGGCGGGACGAAAGTCGCCCACTTCTCGATCGCCACGAACCGACGCTTGTCCGGTACCGAAGACGAAGAAAGAACGGACTGGCACCGTCTGACGCTCTGGAACCGGCAGGCCCAGTTCGCGGAGGACTACATCCGTACGGGTGACCGCATCTATGTGGACGGTCGGCTGGAATACGATTCGTACGAGCGTGACGGCGTGGTGATCCCGACGGCTGAAGTCATCGTCCGGGAGGTCGTCTTGCTCTCCTCGAAGGGATCGGCAACCGACGCGCGGGAAGCGGCCTAGGAGGGGACGGAGCGGATCCGGAGAGAACCCGGGTCCGCTCCATGGGTCGCGAGGGCTACAGCCAGCCGCGGAACTCCGGTGCGATGCTGAACATCGCTTCCCAACCGCCACCACGTACGCCGTGACCGACGTCCAGATGAACGGTATCCCAGCCGAGCGAGAGGCCGAGACCGACGGAGCCTCGGAGGCCGTCGGTATCGATGGCGCCCCAGTCGGATGGTGGCGTCACTCCATCGAGCCACGTCGAGCCGCCGGCGGCGAGGATTCGGATGCCCAGGTACGGGGCCCATAGGGGGATCGTCAGCTCGTACTGGGCGAGGAGGTAGGCGCGCCCTGCGAAGCGCCGATACTCCTGTCCGAGGAGGGTGTGTCGGCCGCCGAGTAGGAAGAGAGACTGGCTCGGGGCCCCAGAAGTCGTCGCTCCTCCGGACAGTGTCAGATCGGTGTTGCCGCCGGGGTGCTGGATCGTCCACGCGGCGTTGGCGTCGACGGTTCCGAAGGTGCTGCCTCCCATCCGGCCGACGCCGGTGGTGAATGTGGCGCCGCCTCCGCCGGGCGCGGATGTGGCTCCAGACAGTTCGAGCTTCCCGAGCGTTCCTTCCACGACGGAACGAACGGGACGGAAGTCCGTGTCGGGGCCGTCCGAAACGATGTCCATCGCGCTCGAGTGACGTTCGACCGTGCCGGATACCGACCAGCCTCGCTCGGCTCCCCATCGAAGGGTGGCGGTCCCGCCACGGCGCAGGTACGGGTCGAGGTAGTCCTTAGAACCCGACGCCGCGGAGATACTGTTCTCCGTGGACGTTGCGCCGGGGGCGCCCCCGATGTCGCCGAGTTCATCGTACCGGCCCTCGAGAGCGAGCGTGTTCGATCCCGTGCGGCGAACGAGGGCGACGCCACCCATGGGTCCTCCCCGACCGAAGGCGTATCCGCCGCGCACGCGCAGCTGGGTCTCACCGGTCGGTCGGAGTGTGACGCCGGCGCCTGCGAAGACGCCTTCGGCCCGGTTGTACCGTCCGAAGTCGGACAGGCCATCGCCGAAGAGTCGGACACGACCGAGGCCGCTGAGGAGTTCGTCTTGGACGACCTCTCGAACCTGTTCCTCGACCTCGCTCATCGCAGGTGAGCTGCGAAGACCCCCGCTATCCTCGAGGTCGTCGAAGAGCCCCCGCTCGAAGTCGAACGCCTCCCGTTGTGCTCGAGACACGGCCTGGACCGGTCGCCCCCGGAAAAGGGACGGTGACAGCGGCGTGTTGAAGTCGTAGTCGCTGACGCGAAAGCGCTGGCGGATCACACTGCCGGCTTGAAAGTCGAGGAGCGGAGCCTCTCGCCGGATTTCCGTCTCCTGGCGCCACGGGAGCCAGTACTCGCCCATCCAAAGGGAGTTGTCGAGGGAGACTCGGATGTAGTCGAGCGTCTCGTCGACATAGCTGGCCGGTGTGAACGAGAAGTTCATTCGTACGATGGCCGCGCGATCTCGGTCCACGAACAGGGTCCCGATGTACCCGGGCTGGTCCATGTCCTTCGGGCGGACCTGAATCTCGTACACGCGCACCTCGGACAATCCGTCCGAGTGGGTGAGGCTCAACGAGTCGGCCAGTCTGTAGTCGTACACACGCTGCCCGCTCAGGGCTGCTGGGTGGGGAACCGCGTCCACCTCGTCGCCGTCGCCGTAGCGGATGGTCTCGCCAAAGTCGTCCAACACCAAGGTCAGGTGATCGATGTGATACCGGACCTGTGTCGGTAGCCGCTTCTCGTCGCGCATCCCGATGATCGTCTGACGAGTTTGGCCGGGAGAGCGCCAGTATGCGGTGAGCGCGATCTGGTCGGCCTTCACGAGGACCCGATCGGCGTCGTCCGGCCGATCGAGGAAGAAGTACACGTACCCGCGTGCGTCGGCCTGGTAGGTCCGGAAGTTCTGATCAAAGGCGACGGACTGTCGGGCCGATGTGGCGCGCTGGACGAGCTCGAGCACTCTCGGGTGATTCCACGAGGCCTCTGCGTCCGTTTGCGCGCCCAAGGGCGTCGCGACAGCCGCGAGACACGCCAGGGCGAGCCAGCGGCTCCTGGTCGGCGTGGGAATCGGTCCGTGTGGGCGGATAGCAGTTCGGTCGGGCACGTCGGTGGTACTGGCGCCGATGCGACCTCGTTCCCAGGTACAGGAAAGGGCCCCGTCCGTGGACGGGGCCCTCGCTCCTGCAATCCCGTGTGGCGCCTGGGCTAGTTCGCGTTCCAGAAGCCTGACAGCGATTCGCCGTGCGGGCTCTCCCGAAGCTTCTCGAACGCCCGGTTCCGGATCTGGCGAATGCGTTCCCGCGTCACGCCAAGCAGCGACCCGATCTCCTCGAGCGTCCTCTCTTCTCCGTCGTCCAGACCGTAGTAGAGGTAGAGAATCTTGCGCTCACGCTCGGTGAGGTAGCTCTCGAACATGGTCTCGAGGAATTCGCGGCGAGCGATCGCCTCCACGTCTTCTTCGATGTCCGCAGCGGCCGCTCCGGCGAAACGCTCCCCGAAGGAGGCGCTGTCCCGATCACCCCGATCGATCGGCGCGTCGAGGCTGAGCTCGGAAGCCGCGACACGACGGAGTGCCCGGATCGTATCGACCGGTTCGTCCATCTCATCCGCGATCTCTTGGTCCGTCGGTGTTCGACCGAGGGACTGCGTCAGCGCAGTGTTCGTGCGAGCGAGCTTCGCCAGGTTGGAGTTCTGGTTGAGCGGGATGCGCACGGAACGGGTTTGCTCGGCGAGAGCCTGCAGGACGGTCTGTCGGATCCACCACACGGCGTAGGAGATGAACTTCACGCCTTTGTCGGGATCGAACTTCTTGACAGCCTTGAGAAGCCCCTCGTTGCCGATGCACACGAGCTCCGCCAGTCCGAGTCCTCGTCCCTGGTACTTCTTCACGTACGAGATGACGAATCGGAGGTTGGCCGTGACCAACCGTTCAGCGGCTTCTTTGTCTCCCACACGGGCACGCCGAGCAAGCTCGCGCTCTTCGTGGGGATCCTGAATGAGGGGGTACTTCTCAACGTCCTGCAGGTACTGGTCGAACGAATCCAGGCCACGAGAGGAAGAAAACATGCGTTTTCGCCGTACCTCGATCTGCGGGTCGCGGAGGTCTGATCGGAAAAAGAGACCTCCCAACAATCCGCTTAGGGACTGGTCTTGGAGGGAGGCTGGGGGGCCGATCAGAAATATTTCAGGGTGAAAACGAAGGTATAAAAGCGTGTTTCCGAGGTCAAAGGTTTTCTTTCCGAGCGCCCAAAGTCATACGTGACAACGGGATCCGAACCTCACTCCGCCATGGTCGGAAATTCGGCCCTCAGAACCTCCGCGCTCGGCCCACCGCGGTCGAACAGAAGGAACGCCGGCTTCTCGCCGCCCCGGAGGTCGACCCGGCGGAAGAACTCCGCGTCGCGCACGCCTGTCGGTCGGAGCTCCCCCAGGCCGATTCGTCGTACCGAGCCACCCCGCCGGACAACGAAGAACGGCCGTTCATGGAGGATGACGAGCCACCCCACCGCGAAGCGGGGCGCTCCGGGTAGGTGACGCGCACCGACTGCCGAGCCCCGTAGGGCCGCGCCGGTCGGGTGGCCCGATTCGTCGGCGAAGGACTCGGCGACCCAGGCGGGCATCTCGTCCGGTCCGCGCCATCTCCGCAGCCCGAACACCACGAAGACGCGGCGTACCGTCAGGACGATCGCGTACCGAAAGGCCCGACCGTAGGACGGCGCGAAGGGAGAGAGGACCACCATGACGAGCACCGTCACCACGGTCGCGGCGAGCGGGAGATCGAGTGTCAGCGAAACGATCCCTGCGACCGCGACATCCTCGGCGAGCGAGGTCAGCAGGACGGAGGGCGCCTCATCGTCGTCGAGCCATCGGAGCACGGTGGCACCGGACCGGACCGCGTGGGAGGCCGACGCGAGGACGCCGCCGAGGGCGCAGCCCGCGACGATCGTCAGCACCGGTTGGCCCTCGAGGAGGAGCAGGGCCAGAAGAGCCCCGGACACGGGGCGGATGACCGCGTGGAAGGCGTTCCAGGCGAGAGCGGTCGGAGCGAAGCGCTCGGCGGCGAACTCGAGGACGTAGAAAGCCCCCAGCATGATGAGCACGGCCGGCGGGTCCAAGTCGCCGAGCGCCCCCGGCAGGGGCGTGTCCCAGAGGCCGAGGGTCGGCGCGGCCCCCAAGAGCAGGAGGGTGAGGTACAAGTCGACCCCGGCGGCGAGCGCGAGCGGCGTGAGCGCGAGGATCTCGATGGGCAGCTCCGGCATGGAGCCATTGTAACATGCGGGCTCGACGGGTGGGGGGACTTTGACACCGTCCCCCGGCGTGGTGAGGATCATCGTCCCCTTTACCAACGGGTTCGTTATGTCCGACCGTCGCCAAGAAGCTCTCGACTACCACTCCTCGGGCCGCCCCGGGAAGATCGAAGTCGTGTCCACCAAGTCCGTGGCCACCGCGCGCGACCTCACGCTCGCGTACTCACCGGGTGTCGCGGAGCCGTGTCGCGAGATCCACAAAAACCCGCTCGACGTGTTCAAGTACACGACGAAGGGGAACCTCGTGGCCGTCGTTTCCAACGGGACAGCCGTCCTCGGCCTGGGCAACATCGGACCGCTGGCGGCGAAGCCCGTGATGGAGGGGAAGGGCGTCCTCTTCAAGAGCTTCGCGGGAATCGATGTCTTCGACCTCGAGGTCGGCTCGGAAGACCCTCAAGACGTGATCAAGTTCTGCGAGCTGCTCGAACCCACCGTCGGGGGCATCAACCTCGAGGACATCTCCGCCCCGGACTGTTTCGTCATCGAGCGCACGCTCAAGGAGCGGCTCGACATCCCGGTCTTCCATGACGACCAGCACGGAACGGCGATCATTGCGGCGGCTGCGCTCATCAACTCCCTCGAGATCACGGACCGGAAGATCGACGAGGTGAAGGTGCTGTTCAGCGGGGCGGGCGCGTCGGCGCTGTCGACCGCGGAGCACTTCGCACGCCTCGGCGTCCCGAAGGAGAACATTCTCATCGTCGACTCGAAGGGCGTGATCTACGAGGGGCGTGAGGAGGGGATGAACGAATACAAAGCACCCTTCGCCGTGCCGACGGAGAAGCGCACGCTCGTGGAGGCGTTCGAGGGTGCGGACGTCTTCGTCGGTCTTTCGGTGAAGGGCCTGGTTACACCAGAGATGGTGGCGTCGATGGCCGACAATCCGATCATCTTCGCGCTGGCCAATCCGGATCCCGAGATCCTACCGGAAGACGTCGCCGCGGTGCGGGACGACGCGATCATGGCGACGGGGCGTTCCGACTACCCGAACCAGGTGAACAACGTCCTCGGCTTCCCCTTCATCTTCCGGGGTGCACTCGACGTGAGGGCGAGGGGCATCAACCCGGAGATGATGCTCGCCGCGACGGAGGCGTTGGCCGAACTCGCTCGCCAAGAGGTCCCGGAATCGGTTCGCGGCGCGTACGACGGGTCGGAGATCACCTTCGGGCGGGAGTACCTGATTCCGAAGCCGTTCGACAGCCGCGTCCTCTTCCATGTGGCCCCCGCGGTCGCGGGCGCTGCGATGGAGACCGGGATGGCGCGCGTCGATGTGGATCTCGACGAATACCGGGATCGTCTCAGAGCGAGCCTGGGACCGGGTCGAGAGGTCATGCGATGGATGACCGATCGCGCTCGACGCAAGAAGGCTCGGGTTGTCTTCCCCGAGGGCCACAACGACACGGTGATCCGAGCTGCTGCCCAGTTGGTCGAGGACGGCATTTGTCAGCCCGTGCTCCTAGGGCGCCCTCCGCGGATCGCCGAGAAGGCGGCCGGACTCGGTGTCGACCTCGACGGTGTCGAGATCGTCTACGCAGCGGAGCGAGAGGATCAGCGCCAGGAGTTCGCGGAGGCACTCTTCCGCAAGCGAGGACGGCGGGGGCTCACGATGGCCGAAGCCCGCTGGAATCTCTTCAAGCCGATCTACTTCGGCGCGAGCCTGCTCGAGAGCGGCGAGGTCGATGCGCTCGTTTCAGGCATCGAGGCCAACTACGCCGAGGCTCTACGCCCCTGCCTGCAGGTGATCGGGCCCCGCTCCGGAGGGAACGGGCGGGTCTCGGGGCTCTACATGTTGGCATTCCCCAACCGTGAGCTCCTCTTCTTCGCCGACACCACAGTAAACATCGCCCCGGACG
The DNA here is from genome assembly GCA_039030015.1 of Gemmatimonadota bacterium. GTDB lineage: Bacteria > Gemmatimonadota > Gemmatimonadetes > Longimicrobiales > Gaopeijiaceae > UBA2589. The sequence continues at coordinate 57,852 of JBCCEZ010000003.1, forward strand.
CTCGGGCCCTGGCCGAGATCGCGGTGCAATCCGCGGGATTCGTGCGCGACTTCGGGATCGAGCCCAGGGTCGCGATGGTCACCTTCTCGAACTTCGGCTCGGTGGCGCACGACGAAGCCCAACGGGTCGCGGCGGCGGTCGATATGGCTCGAACCATGGATCCCGAGCTCGAGATCGATGGAGAGATGCAGGCGGACACCGCCGTCGATGCGATCAAGCTCAAGAACATCTACCCGTTCTCGAACCTGACCGGCCCCGCGAACGTGCTCGTCTTCTCGAGGCTCTCCGCCGCCAACGCGTCCTACAAACTCCTGGATCGGTTGGGTGGCGCGGATGTCATCGGACCTGTCCTTCTGGGCATGGCGAAATCGGTCCATATCCTCCAGCGAGGCTCGTCGCTCCAGGACGTGATGAATCTGGCGACGGTCGCGTCTGTGGACTGGCAAGCCCGAAGTGGGCAAATTTGAGGCTTGGCCCTGACGCCTAGCGGCGGGGCCATTGTTATTCGAGTCGATCGAACCGGCACCCCCCCAACGGCACCGGGCGATGTAGGCGTCGCTCCGTGGTGTGTGGCGAGGGAGTCGCGCACTTCATATGGAGAGGTTGGATGACCACCGAGACCATGGATCCCGCAATGGCCACGGAAGGAAAGAGCTTAGCAGGGCACGGCCTTAAGCCGACCGGTGAGGTCTTCTGGAATCTGTCCCCGGGTTGCCTGTACGAGCACTCCTTCGCCCGAGGCGATGGGCGCCTGGCTCACATGGGTGCGATCTCGACGGTCACCGCGCCTCACACGGGCCGCTCGCCGAACGATCGTTTCGTCGTGCGCGACGACGCTTCCGAGGACGTGGTCGATTGGGGTGCCGTGAATGTGCCTGTGACGACCGAGCACTACGAAGCGCTCCGCGCGGATGTCGTCGACTTCCTGAACCCCAAAGACCTGTTCGTTCAGGATGCGCGGGCGGGCGAAGACCCCAACCACGGGATCAACGTGCGGGTCGTGAGCGAAAGCCCGTGGCACTCGCTCTTCGCGTACAACATGTTCCTCCGCCTTTCGGCCGACGAACTGGCGGGCTTCAAGCCGGACTTCACCGTGCTCCACGCGCCGCACCTCAAGGCGGACCCGGAGCGCCACGGATCCAACTCCGAGACGGCCATCATGGTCAACTTCTCGCGCCGGGAGGTCCTCGTGACCGGCACCCGGTACGCGGGCGAGATCAAGAAGTCGATCTTCTCGGTGCTCAACCACAGGCTGCCCGAGGCAGGCGTCTTCCCGATGCACTGCTCCGCGAACGTGGGTGACGAGGGAGACGTCGCGCTCTTCTTCGGACTCTCGGGCACCGGAAAGACCACTCTTTCGGCGGACGCATCTCGCGGGCTGATCGGGGACGACGAGCACGGTTGGGGACCGGACGGCGTCTTCAACTTCGAGGGCGGCTGCTACGCGAAGACGATCCGTCTCTCGCCCGAGGGCGAGCCTGAGATCTACCAGTCGACCAAGATGTTCGGGACGATCCTCGAGAACGTCATCCTCGACGACGACTCGCGTGAGATCGACTACGACGACGGCTCGATCACCGAGAACACGCGGGCGTCGTACCCGATCCACTACATCCCGAACGCGGTTCTGCCGAGTCGTGCGGGTCATCCCCAGAACGTCGTCTTCCTCACGGCGGATGCGTTCGGCGTGTTGCCTCCGATCTCCCGGCTGACACCCGAACAGGCCATGTACCACTTCCTGTCGGGCTACACGGCCAAGGTTGCCGGTACCGAGCGCGGCGTGACGGAGCCGGTGGCCACCTTCTCGGCCTGCTTCGGTGCTCCGTTCCTACCTCGCCATCCTGGTGTGTACGCCGAGATGCTCGGGGACAAGCTGCGTGAGCACGGCGCCACCGTCTGGCTCGTGAACACCGGTTGGAGCGGTGGTGGGCACGGCGTCGGAAACCGGATGCGCCTCTCCTACACGCGCGCCATGGTCAATGCTGCGCTCGCGGGTGAGCTCGACAACGTCGAGTACGTGGCCGATCCGGTCTTCGGCGTGTCGGTTCCGACAGAGGTGCCGAATGTTCCGGATGCGGTACTCCGACCCCGCGAGACGTGGGCGGACGAAGCCGCGTACGACGAGGCGGCAGCCAAGCTCGCGGGCATGTTCAAGTCGAACTTCGAACAGTTCGCCGACCAGGTGCCTGCGGGGGTCGTGGAGGCCGGTCCGGCCTAGCGACCGGACTCGTGACGATATGACGCACGAGGGGGCGAGGGCCGTACTGGCCTTCGCCCCCTCGCTCGTTGTCGCTGTGCTCGCGTCAGCCCGTTGGCTGCGCCACCGTCCACGCATACCCGTCCGGGTCGCGAAGACTGAACTCGATCGTGTGTGCGAGTTCGTTGTGATGCGGCTCGTCGAAGAGGTCCGCCTTCATTTCGACGGCCCGAGCGTACACCGATTGAACGTCGTCCACCGAGTAGTAGAGGAGCACTCCGGCTCCCGGTTCGATCGATCTCGGGTCCCGAACGATCGGGTGCTCCTCGATCTCCGGGTGGTGGAGGCAGAGCTGCGTCTCGCCTTCGAGCGTGAGCTGCTCGAAGTATGGACCACCGTGGGCGCTCTTCAGGCCGAAGAGCCTCTGGTAGAAGGCCGAGCTGGCTTCGACGTCGGAGACGATGAGCATTGGAAAGACCATCATCCTACGGTGGACCTCCTCCGCTGAGCATTCAGGGCCAAGAAGAAGAAGAGCATGAGGGCCAACACGCTGCCTGTGCTGGTCGCCCGGGCCAGGACCGGACCAGGAGCTTCGACTCCGCGCGTGCGATCCATCCAGTCGACCATCCACACGCCTGCGTCGACACCGAAAGCATCTTCGAAGGCGTTCGAAATGGGTCGATCGGACGTCCAGAATCGGGCGAAGGCTTCGCTCCCGAACTCGGTTTCGAGGTCGTTGAGAAGGTAGCCCTCGAACTCTGATACCTTCTCCAGGTTCGCGTTCATGGCAGACCATGTGAGCGGCGATTGGGAGAAGACGGTCTCGTACCGCTGCTGGACTCCGTTGCCCGCCCTCGGGTCCAAGAAAACCTCAGCGCAAGCGTCGCGCTGGCCCGCTTGGCAGCCCTGAATGGGGAGCGGAAGTCGACTCATGCGCCACCCAAAGGGACCGAGGACCGGGTAGGTGCGGACTGCGGAGGCATCGCCTCGCTCGGTTCCGAAGGCGCCGGCGCCCTGTGTGAGCCACTCCTCGATCGGCGCTCCCGGCATCCCGAACTCGACGTACCAGCTACACAGGCCGAGGAGGTTCGACTGAGGGGCCCTCCGTGGCCCGTCGGTGAGGTACGCCGTCACGTATCGGACGATGCCCTCCGCACCGACGGGGTGGAGTGTGAGGCAGTAGGGCGAGCCGTCTCTCGACCCGGCGTAGTACTCGGTGCGTGGACGGCCGCCGACGCCCATGCCCGGGTATTGGCCGGACTCCTTGTCGATCCACGCGAGCGCAAACGGCATCGTCGCGTTGCCCGAAAGCTCGGCGATGTCCTGATTCAGCATCTCCGAAAGACGAACCAGCTGCTGGTCCGCTACGCCATGGTCTTCCGGGAGGAAGATCTGCGCCATGTCAGCCCCCGGCTCAACGATCCCGGGGACGAGCTCTTCTGCCCACTGCACGCGGCGCAGGATCTCCCCCGCGTCGCGTAGTTGTCGCTCGAGCTTCTGCAGGCGTATCTCCTCTCCGGTCCGGAGCGTCCACGCCTCGGGAAATTTGGCTTCTGGAGGAAGGGTCCACACAGCGACGAGGAGGAACCCTGCGGCGACAGTTCCGATGAAGTGTCTCATCCCAAACGCCATCGTGAGCTCCTCATGGCTAGGGCTGCGAAGAAGAAGAACCAGAGCATGGCGAGCGCTCCACTCGAGAAGAGGCCACCGTATGCGGGCGGTTGGGCCGCCAAGACCCGAGAGCGCCAACCCCTGACCAAGTCGTCGATTGAGAGGCCTGAAGCGTTCTCGAGTGCCTGGGTCGGAGTCCACGTGGGGTCTTCGAAGACGCGCGCCCACGCACCCCGGCCACCCTGCTCTACCGCGAAAGCGAGCAGACTGGTGCGGGTCGGACCATCGAAGGGCACGTACTCACCGTACGAGTCTTCGAGCAGATCGTCACACACGTCGTACGCATCCTCGAACACGCATTCGCGCCATCGCGCTTCTCGGCCGAAGGCGGCCATGTTGGTGTTCTCGTACACGATCAGGCGGCGTTCGTCCGGCGTGTACCATCGGGCGAACTGTTCCTGGTCGTACGGTTGTTTCCACTCCCGTCCGGCGACGACGATGGGTCCCCACCGAACCCGTCCTTCGGCGGGGAGGATGCCGAGACCCAACGCACTCTTGCACCCCGCCAGGTCGCCGGAGATACACGCGCGCGACACGATCGATTTCGTGAGCGCGATCCGCCGGTAGACCCATGACCAGTTCTGATCGAGGTTCGCGCTATGAGGTGCCCAGTGGCCCACAGCCAAACTGCGGCGTTGCCCGTCCACCACGTACGCGCCCGTGAGGTCGTGTTGCATCGTCGTGGCGATCTGAGCCCGAATCCGAGCGAGGAACTCGTCCCGTTCGGTCGACCCAAGACCGTCCACGGTGACCCGGGGCTCGCCACGGGCGGTGTAGATCGGCACTCGCTGGTCCGACCGCTGGAAGACGAACCGGGCGCGCGTGAGTGCGGGGCTGACATCGACGTTCGTGAAGTGTTCGCGCCACACCTCCTCGAACATCTCGCGCGCGACGCCAGAGTGCCCTTCCGGGGCGATCACCGAGAGCAATCCCACCTCGAAGGTGTCTACCGCCGCGAGCGCAGCGGATAGGATGCGATCCGCGTCGTCCTCGCGATGAAATCGCCCGTAGACTTCCGCCTGCGCATCCTCTACGAGGGGTACGAGACGATCGATCTCGGCCTTGAGAGCCTCCACCTGAGCCGCCTGCACATCCGCGTGCCGTTCTTGGCCGTGCGCGCTCGTCGCACCGAGCAGTAGCGCAAGAGCTAGGGCCGGCCAACGCATCCTAGACATCGATCAATGCCCAGTTGCCGGAGAAGACCTGGAAGGGGCCCGGCGCCTCGATCAGCGTGCGAAGGGCGTATTCGACCATGTGTACTCGCTCGAAGACAGGGTAGTAGTCGGCCAGTACCTCGTTGCCGAGAGAGCCCAACAGGACGAAGACGAGCACGACGGTGAGCAGCTTGAGCACCGTGGCCTTCGTTCCAGAGGCGAGAGCGAAGAAGAGGCCGTACAGGAGGAGCATCGCGAAGAGGAACCGGACCGCGAGCTGGTTCGGATACGCGTTGAGGCCGACCGGCAAATCCACGGCGGCCGACGCGACGTGCGCCCCGAGCCACATCCCTGCGAAGGGGATCAGGGCGAGCGTGGCCCCGGCGAGAAGCTTGTTCAGGACGTACTCGAAGCGTGAGACGGGCAGGCTGAGGGCGTACACGTGGTTGTGTGCATGATCCCAATTCCATGCCGAGAGGCCGATCAAGATCCCCAACGCTGAAGCGAGCGAGGGGAACCAGTGAAGCCACGTGTTCAGCTCCCCGATGATCTGATACGCCTCGAGCGGTGTGCCCCGCGCCGCCCGGATGCCCAGGCCGCTCACCACCATCAGGGGGAGGCCGAACGATGCGACCACAGCAGGAATCAGCGCGTATTTGATCTGCTTCCAATGCAGGAAGAGCATCGACTTGTACATGGTCAGCCCCCGTTCGTGTGCTGAGGTCGAGAAGAGCGGAGGAGCTCGACGAAGCCCTCTTCCAGGTCGAGGTCGATGATGTCGCGCACAGTGGCGCCGACCCCGTCGAAGTAATGCCGCATTGGTGCCTCCCAATCGCGTACGATCCACGTTTCGATCGAGCCGCGGCCGTTGTCCGGCGTGCGGCTCAAGAGTGTGAACGGCACCTCGACGGCCGATTCCGGCGCGTTCGCGACCCGTAGCCGCTTGATCCCGTTCTTGAAGTGCTGCATGGGGAGCTCGGCGACGAGCCGGCCCCCGTCCATGACGCCGACCCAGTCACACATGCGCTCCAGCTCGTGCACCAGGTGGCTCGAGATGAAGACGGTGGCGTTCTTCTCCGAGACGTAGTCGAGGACCGCGGTCAGGACGTCTCGGCGAACGACGGGGTCGAGACCGTCGGTCGGCTCGTCTAGGACGAGCAGCTCGGGGCGCTGCGAGAGCGCGAGGAGCAAGAGGAGCTTTCCGGTCTCCCCTTTCGACATCCGGGCGATCTTCCGCGTGGGGTCGAGTCCGAGCCGATCGATGAGCTCGTTGCACCACCCTTGGTCCCACAACTCGTAGTGCGCGGAGTGCACACCGATCTGTTCGGCGACGGTGAGTGCGGGGTAGACGTGCGGGCGTTCGGGCACGTAACCGACCCGACCGAGGATCTGTTTCATGTCCTTGGGCACGGAGCGCCCGAGGACCGAGATCCTTCCGCGCTCCGGCTTCATCATGCCCATGAACATCCGGATGGTCGTGGTCTTGCCCGACCCGTTCGGGCCCAGAAAACCGTAGATCGATCCGACGGGAACGCTCAACGACACATCTTGCAGCTCGAACGCCTTGCCGGCACTCCAGCCGACGCCCTCGAGCTCGATGGCGCTATTCACGGATTTCCGCTCCTGTCTCTGCATGGAAAGCACGCGCGAGCTCCTCGGCCCCGATTCCCAACCGCGCCGCCTGTTCGAGGAGCCCACGCACCATTTCTTGCGCGCGAGATGCGCGCTCTTCGTCACGTAGGTAAGTCGCTACTTCGAGGACGAACGTCCCCTGACCGTGCCGCATTTCGACGAACCCGTCTGCTGCTAGGTCGCGGTACGCCTGCACCACCGTCGCGGGATTGACCCGTAGCTCCCGAGCGAGAGCCCGTACGGACGGAAGCGAATCCCCGGCGGCGAGGTCGCCCGCCGCGACCGCTACTCGCACTCTACCCGCGATCTGCTCGTACAGCGGAGTCGGTGAGCGGGGGTCGATCGACTCGAACATCAGCGCTCCGATCCTGTGGGAGGAGCGCAGGCGACATATCCGGGCGACCAGCCAGCGGGTATGGTGAACCCATAGCCGAGCACGCATGCCCGATCCGATGCCGCATGGGTGAAGATCCCGACCCAGCCACGGTCGTTCGCCTGGGCGATGTGCACCATGAGTGCCTCCGGAGCCTGGATGTCACCGAGCTCGGCCAGATCCGCGGTGTAGCTGAACGCCGTCGAGTAGTGCATCTCCTGCGCACTCGCGATCGAACGGATCGAAGAACGCACGAGGTCCATCAGTTCTTCTTCGGTCGGCACCTCCTCGGCAGGTGGCGAGGCCCCCGGTGCCCCACCGATCCATGCGGGAGGAGTCGCCTCCGTGCCCGAGTCCGACACCGTGTATGCGCGGGCGAAATGCACGTCGGCTTCGCCCGTCCACACACCCCATACCTCGCCGTCTCCGAAGTGGGTGGGCCGAAAGCGCGCAGGAAGGTCGAGCTGAGCGGACGGGGCGCCTTGCGCCGTGACGTGCGTCCACCGGGTCCCGGTATCGGTGGCCGGAGCGGCGATCCAAAGACCGCCGTCGTCCGCGGTGGCGACCTCACGGTACTCGGGTCTCTCCCGAGGAGGTGGGCCGATCTGGTCGAGGATCGCCCTCACGCGAGTCCGGCCCTCGACGGTCATCGCGCCGTGCACCCAGTAGCGACCATGAATCCAAGAGTCGAGGCGGAACGTCTCGTCACCGCTGAGCTCGGAGCCCCTCAACGTCCGTCCGGGATCGCCGGTCGCCGAGAACACGGTGAGTCGATCCTCGAATCGCTCGGCGGCAAGGATGGAGTCCCCGGTGTGGGGGTATGCGGCGCCGAGGTTGCGGAACTCCCCAGGGCCCTCTCCCTCGCTGCCGAATCCGGCGCGGAACGTGCCGTCGGCTTCGTAGATGTGGACGCGGTTGGCTCCTCCGTCGGCGACGACGATCGACCCGTCTGGGCGTGGTCGCACCGATTCGATCGCGGCGAACACGTACTCCTCCGGGCCCTCGAACTGACCGACTTCGATGGCCAAATCAGGGCTGAGCAGTGGAACGCCAGTGCTCACGGCTCCGGGCTCCGCCTCGCAGCCTGCGAGGACGAACAAGAGCGCGGGCGCAATGCGCCGCATCGGCGGGGCTGCGCGGTTGAGTGACTCCGCTCGACCCGTCATGACGACGCTTGCTCGTCCATGAGCCAGAAGAACGCACCGGCAAAGGTGAAGAGGGCCGCAGCGGTCACGAGCACGAGCACGAACGGAGTCTGCAACGCGCCGCCCGAGCCGCCGATGCCGCCGAAGAGTCCGGCCATCGCCTCCCACGAGACGATCCCGCCCATCGTGACCGACGCTCCGAAGTTGGCCACAGCGCGGTCGCGCATCGTGCCGTTGTGTTTGAAGGGCACGACTCCCGCAGCGATCAGGGGAGCCACGACCCAGATGGAGATTTCACCACCGGTCACGAGGCTCATGACGAGTGCCAAGCCGGTCAGAGACTGTGCGAGGATCTGGGCCGCGCTGGCCGCGAGGACTCGGTTCATCGGGCTCGCCGTGCGTGAGGTGTATTGGTGTATCGGTCGACTAGCACAGTAAGACAGTGTGCTCCGAACGCGCAACACTTTTCTTCAAGGGCCGCGAAAGGGCCCGTCGTACGTGCGGATCGCCTTGTCGCGCACCCCCCGCATCCCTATCGTGGCCAGCGATGAATAGCGACGAGGCCTCCCTCAAACCGACGCCCGGCGCCGACGAGCTCGAGCAGCGTTCCCTCGAGACTCTTCGCACCGCGCTCGGCGACGACTTCGAGATCGTTCGTCGACTCGGTAAGGGGTCGATGGCCACGGTCTACCTGGCCAAAGAGCACGCTCTCGGCCGGCTGGTTGCTGTGAAGGTGCTCCTGCCCGGGCGGGCCCGGGACGAGACGGCGCGGAGGCGCTTCGAACGCGAGGCGAAGGCAGCGGCTTCGCTCGTGCACCCGAACGTGGTGCAGGTCTTCCGATTCGGTCGACTGACTGACGAGACCCCGTACCTGGCGATGCGCTTCGTGAAGGGGCGCACGATGGAGGAGCGGCTCAAAGGCGAAGGGCAGCTACCCGCCGACTTGGCGACGCAGGTCCTCCAAGAGGTGGCGTCGGCGCTCGCAGCCGCGCACGCCCAGGGCATCGTGCACCGCGATGTGCGTCCGGCCAACATCCTCTGGGACGAGGAAAGACAGTCGGCTCACCTCACCGACTTCGGCATCGCAGCGCTCCTCAGCACAGGCTCGGAGGACGCCACCCGTTTGACGAAGACGGGTCAGATGGTCGGCGACCCGCGGTACCTGAGTCCCGAACAACTCATGGACCACGACCTCACCGAGCTGGCGGATATGTACGCGCTCGGGGTGCTGGGCTACGAGCTCTTCACCGGGGACGGTCCGTACGACGCCCGGACGAACACGCAGTGGATCACGGCACACCTGACCGCAGAACCGCGGGACCTCGTCCAGCTCCGGCCCGATGTGGATCCCGCCGTCGCGGGCTTGCTCCGGCGCTGCCTGAATCGCGAACCGAACCATCGGCCCAGCGCCGCGGACGCGTCACGGATCCTCAAAGGGGAACAAGCCGGGCCGATTGCCCCTGCGGCTCACGGGAGCGGCAGCGTAGAGGCGGCGGCTGACGTTCAGCAGCTTCTCAAGCGTCGTGTGCCACAGATCGTCTTGGTCGCGGGCGCGGCGGCCATCGGCTTCATTCAGTTCGTCGCGGCCCTTGTAGACGTCGGTACGCTCCCTCCCGTTTCCGTGAACCTGAGCCTCGTCTTGGCGATCGCGGGAGTGGCGGCCTCGACGGTCGTCGCTTGGTTCCACGGAGAGAAAGGGAAACAGGAGACCAACGTTCTGGAGTGGATTCTCCTCTCATTGATCGCTGTGGTGTGGCTTGGCGTGAGCGGCTGGATCGTCATCTCGAGCTGAGGCCGTTAGCTTCGGTCGCTTAATGAGAACGCCGATCGACCCGCTTGAGGCCCCGATGTCGCAACGTCCTACGCTCCTCGCCCTTGCGGCGCTGACCTTCGCCGTCGGACTCGCCCCCGCAGCCGCCAGCGCGCAGGCTCCGATCCAGATCGGACCGAACGTGCCCGCGCGCTATCAAGCGCTTCCCACGATGCGCGAGCAGGCCACCGAGCAGCAGGAGTGGCTGCAGATGCGGCTGGAGCGAGTGCTGCCCTCTCTGATGGCCGAGTACGACGTCCGGATGTGGATTCTCTCCATGCGAGAGTACGCCGAAGACCCGGTGTTCTGGTCGATCACGGCCCCGACGACATTCGCCGCACGCCGACGTTCGATCTACGTCTTTACTCGACAGCCGGACGGAACCGTCGAGCGTCTCGCCCTCGGCGGCACGAGTCAGGGCGGAATGTTCGAGGCGTTCCGTTCCAATCGGCCCGCGCCGACGGAGCCGACCGCGGAACTCGTCGGGAACGAGCAGTGGAATCTGCTTCGCGAACTCGTCGAGGACCGGGATCCCGAGAACATCGTGGTCAACGTCGACGGCGTGTGGGCCTTCTCCGATGGCCTACATGCGGGTGAGGCGGAGGAGCTTCTCGCCGCACTCGGAGAGACGTACGCCTCTCGGGTAAGGCGCGAGCCCCGGCTAGCGATGAACTACATCTCGTTGCGTCTCCCGGAAATGATGCCACGGTACCGGAAAATCACCGAGACGGTTCACGCACTGATCTCGGAGGCCTTCTCCAACGCCGTGATCACGCCGGGTGAGACGACGACCGAGGACGTGGTGTGGTGGATGCGTCAGAAGCTTCGTGACCTCGGGTACACCACGTGGTTTCAGCCGTCAGTCGGCTTCCAGCGTGCTGGAGCGGTTCCGATGGGTGGGCCCGCGCAGGGCGTCATCCAAGAGGGGGACGTGCTCTGGACCGATTTCGGAGTCGTGGCGATGAACTTGCACACGGATACACAGCATCTCGCGTACGTTCTACGGGACGGCGAAACCGAGGCGCCCGCTGGCTTGCGGCAGTGCCTCGCGAATTCGAACCGATTGCAGGACATCCTGCTCGAGCACATGGACACGGGACTCACGGGGAACGAGGTCCTCGCCCGCACCCTGGCCCAGATGCGGGACGAGGGGATCAACGGCACCGTGTATACGCATCCGATCGGGGATCACGGGCACGGTGCCGGGCCTCTGATCGGACGGTGGGACGCACAGGAAGGTGTTCCGGTGCGGGGTGACGCGGTCATGCTTCCCAACGTGTGGCATTCGATCGAGCTTCAAGCCACGACGGAGATCCCTGAGTGGGACAACAAGCCTGTGACGTGCCGGCAAGAAGAAGAGGCCTACCTGGACGAGAGCGGTGACCGACACTGGGTCTACCGACGCCAGGCCCAATTCCACCTGATCTGGTAGGCGCCACTCGGTGAGCACGCCAAAGAAGGCGAAGGCATTCGACAGGTCGATCGTCGAAGGGCCGATCAAGGGTGCGGTGTGGAAGCTGGCGTGGCCGACGATGCTCCAGAACATCATCGGCGGACTCCAGGGACTGGTCGACCACGCGATGGTCGGGAACTACGTCGGCTATACGGGGAACGCGGCGATCGGGGTCTCGTGGCAGATCTTCCTGGTCGTCATCGTCTTCATCTCCTCGCTCTTCACGGGGATGGGGGTCCTGGTCGCCCGCTTCACCGGGGCGAATGAACCGGACAAGGTGAATCGGACCGTCTACCAGGCGTTTCTGACGTCGGTCATGCTCGTCGCGTTCGTTCTGGCTCCGATCGGCTGGGTGCTCTCGCCGATCCTCTTGGAACTCGTGAATGCGACCCCCGAGGTGCAGGCCGAGGCGCTTCCCTACCTCCGGACGATGTTCGTCTTCTCGTTCGGGATGCTGCTCTTCTTCATGTTGGGCGGCGCGCTGCGTTCGGCTGGAGATGCCAAAACGCCGCTTCGGCTCGGCATCGTGATGACGGTGTTGAACATCGTCCTCAACGTGATCCTCATTCGGGGTCTCGGCCCGATTCCGAGCTTCGGCACCCTCGGTGCCGCAATGGGCACCGTGATCTCGGGCGGCATCATCAGCGCCTATGCACTCGTGCGGTTGTTCGGGGGCGGCTGGGTGGTCGCCTTCCACAAAGGCATGGGGTGGCGACCGGACTGGGGCATCATCCGACAGCTCTTCAAGTTCGGTCTCCCGACCGGAATTCAGGGTGTGGCGATGAACGTGGGTGGCGTACTACTCCTCTCCTTCATCGGATCGCTGGCCGCGAGCGCACAGGCTCAGGCTGCCTACGTGGTGAGCTACACGCAGCTCTTCTCCTTCATTACGTGGACGTCGGTGGGGATCATGGGCGCGACGGCCGCGGTGGCCGGGCAGAACCTCGGGGCCGGCAAGCCGGATCGGACGGCTCGTTCGGTCAACGTGGCCGCGGGCTTCGGTCTCTCGCTCGCGGCGGGGATCGGCCTGTCCTTCCTGCTGGTGCCGAGTCAGCTACTAGGCGTCTTCGGTATGGACGACCCGATCGTGCTGTCTCTGAGCGTCGAGTTGCTCCGCTACCTCGCGGTGTCGGGCCTCTTCATCACCGTGGCCCTCGCCTACACTGGCGGATTGCAAGGCACTGGGGATACGAAGAGCCCGATGTACATCTCGATCGTATCTCAGATCGTGATTCCGCTCGGGCTCTGTTTCGGGATCCAGACCTTCTCGACGCTCGATCCGTCCGACATCTGGCTCGCGATCGTCTTGGGGCACTTCGCTCGTGCCACGCTCAGCGTCTGGGTCTTCCGGCGCGGCAAGTGGCGGGACATCGAGGTCGATATCGACGGCGCGAAGCCCGCCTGACGTTCATCCGGACCAATCGTCCATCCCGGGCACCGTCACGAAGCCCATCGACACTTCGCGGACGGTGACCGAGCCACCGAAGCGGAGGTGTGGACATTCCCGGGCCAGCGCGACGGCTTCTTCGTAGCTCTCGGCTCGCACGGTGAACATCCCGACGACGTAGTTCGGGTCTTGGATCGCCTCGGTGTAGATCGCCGTGCCCCCGGTCGCGTCGATGCGTCGAACCGGATCCCACGCGAGATCTCCGGCTGCGACGAGCAATCCACGGTCGGCCAGATCCGTCGCCCAGCCCCAATATTGGGCGGCCCGGCCGGACGCCACGTCCGCCGTGATACTCCCTGCGTCTCCCCAAATTCCGTGGAGGATCACCACGTAGCTCGCCTGGTCGGGAGCAGGCATGCCCCCGAGCGAGGCCTCGATCGGTGCTGGCGCGGGCGTGCCCGAACGAAGCGTCACCCATGCGGTCGCGGGGACGCTGATCAGTAGGGTGACGGCCGCAGCGGCGACCATGGCCCAACGGTTGGGCAAGGACGTGGGTCGGGGTGGATCCACCCGTGGTGTTTTAGTCGCTCCAGTCGCCGAGCTCGCCCGCACCTCGTCCGTCACGGCCCAATAGCCGCGCGCGGCGTCCCGGAGTTTGGCCGACAGCTCCGGCTCGCGATCGAGCCGATCGAGCAGGGCGTCGCGTTCCGCCTCGGGCAGCGATCCCTCGAGGAAGGCGAGCAACAGTTGGTCGTCTCGTTCCATCATTTGATGATCTCCAGGTGACGGGACTCGACCGTTTCGCCGAGTCGCCGGAGCCCGCGAAATACCCTCGACGCGACCGTTCCCTCCGGGAGGCCGGTCAGGCGCGCGATCTCGGCGTACGGCAGATCCGAGATGAAGCGTAGGGTCACCACTTCGCGCTGTTCGTCGGGGAGGTTTGCGAGGGCCTGACGGAGTGCGTCTCGAAGCCGATCGAGGGCCAGTGCGCGCTCCGGATTCGTGGTGTCGTTGTCCACAGGGTTGATCTGGTCGAGCCCCACTTCTGCGCGTCGACTCCGACGCCGGGCGTGGTCGCGACAGAGGTTCAACGTGACCCGATACAACCAGGTGCTGAGGTCGGCATCGCCTCGAAAACCGAGCAGGGCGTTCTGGAGCCGGACGAACACGTCCTGCGTGACGTCTTCCGCCAGATCCGGATCTCCGGTGAGGTGAATGGCGGTGCGCAGCACGCGAGACCGGTGCGCAGCCGCGATCTCATCCAGGGCCTCGGCATCCCCTGATGCCGCCCGGCGGATCGCGTCCGCGGTGGAAGCGCCCGGCTCGGTCATGACCCGGACGCTGTCTCGGTGTCGGCGATACGTCTCAGCGTTTCCTCGATCTGCTCGCGATGTCGGTCGACGTGTCCCGTGGCTTGGAGGAGATACTGGTATCCGTCCAGCTGCTCCGCGAACGCGGGGTGCCGAAATCCGATGGTCCGGGCGATCGGATCGAGTTGGTGGATGAGGTCTTCGAACACACGACGGGCTTCCTTGAAGGCCGTCAACGCACCTTCGGGATCGCCGTAGCGACCGTTCGGCACCATGACGGGTGCCGTCTGGAAGCGAGTCCCACGGTCCAGGAGGACGACGCGCGCTTCCGCGTCGTGGAGGCCGGTCCTGAAGCCGCCGTCACCGTTCGTGTCGCGGGCCCGTGCAATCATGGACGACACCTGTCCGACCATGCCTACCTCTGCGCTCGCGATGTGTTCGAGCGTCTCGGCCACCGACCATTCGCCGGCCGCCGGTCGGGTCGTCCATTCGGCGTCGGAAAGACTGCTGAGCCGCCGGAGGAGGCGTTCCTCTCCCGTCCGAGCCTCCCGCAGGAGTGCGCGACGCTCGTCTTCGTCCAGCGGGAGGAGCGAACCGTCGACCATGACGTCTCGATGGGGTGCAATCGGATCCATCGGAATCCGGATGGCAGCGGCCGGGGAACCCGGCATCGAGAGAAGAGCTCCGGCGTCTTCGCCCAGCTCTTCGTCGGTCGCGAAGGGGTGGTAGAGATACATCGCGGGCGTGGCCGGAGCTCCTGCTGACTGCTGTTCCGCCGATCGCATGAAGGCGAACGCCATGCCTGCGGGAGGGCGGATCGTACCGCCCGCCAACTGAGACAACACCTCGGTGGTGATCGCCTCGGGGTCGGCTCCGCTGGCGTGCATCCGGCTCGCGAGCACAGCATGCCGAACCAGGCTCGCGGCCGCCGCTCCGTTGAAGCATGCGGGGACCTGCGCCTCCGGCCCATCGGTCGGCTTGCTGCCTGGGGCGCCCGAGAAGGACCGAAGCACCAGACACGCGAAGCCGTTGGTGCCGGTCGTCACGCGTTCGTACCCCTCGGATCCGAGCAGGTAGAGGGAGGCGGCACTCGAGATGTCACTCGGAGCGGCGCTCAGGGCGAGGGCGACTTCGTCGGCCACCGGCAGGAGGAAGTCGCGGTTGGACGTTTGTTCTCCTGTGATCGCCTGAGCGCTCAGCCCCGGGCCGGTACCGAGGAGGGCGACCCCCACCGTGATCCACGACCAGAATGCCCACCTCGAACCGTTCGCCGTTGTCCCGGTTGCCCTCGTCATCGTCTGCTCCATCCGCGTTCTGAGTTCGATCCTCACCGGAAGTCCGTACCGGTTGCCACGGGTCCGACGCTCCGCGGCGCCGGTTTCTTCCCACGGCCGCGGACACCGCGCATGCGATTCGGCGACGCCGGTCGACTCGACGCGCCTCAATCGGGAAGAAGCTGTCGCCGGGGAGCGTCTCAGCGCCGGTGATTCACATCAGCCAGGAGCTGAAATGAGGGTGTGTGTAGCAGGGCTCGTCGTGGTGCTTGGGGCCGGGATGGCGTCGAGCGCGTCGTCGGCCGACGCTCAGGAGGTGCGGGCTCTCGATGCGGAGGCGTACTTGATGGATCGACGAGAGGAAGTCTCGCTCGCGCGGAGCGCGGGGCCCGACGCGGTCTCCGAAGACGCGACGATCTTGGTACTGACGAGCGCGGGAGAGTACGAGGTCGCTTCGCGGGGTTCGAACGAGTGGGTGTGCTTCGTTGGCCGAGGATGGACCGGACCGGCCCCGATCCGCGACGGTCGCCGTGTGCTCAGCGACGGCAACTTCGACGCCGACCGGCGGGGGCCGCAGTGCTTCAATGGTCTGGCCGTCCAGTCGGTACTCGAGTGGCACCGACTCACCACGCGGCTCTTCCTCACCGGTCATACCGCTGAACAAGTCGAGGATCGAGTCGCGGAGGCGTTGGACTCGGGTGATCTGTCGATCCCGAAGTCGGGCGCGATGTCGTACATGCTGTCCGCTCGCCAGCAGCTCAATCCGCGTGTGGGGCGCTGGAATCCTCACTACATGTTCTACACGCCGTATGCGGATGGCTCGGCGCTGTACGGAACGCGAGGGATCACCACCGATCTGCCGTTCGTGACGGACGGTGGGGGTCCGTGGGCGATCACGACCGTGGTTGCGCCCGCCTTTTCGGACGGCACGCCGGCTCCCTTCTTGTCCCGATGATCGGATAGCCCGTGGGATCGGCGCGCCTACCCCGCGTCGGTCCACGGGTCGGTCTCCGGCGCCCTCCGCGCCCCGACGACACATGTCGGGTGTGTGTCCCCCGCTCGGCCTCCCGGGTGTGTGGGGCTCGCGTGTTTCTTCCCAACGGATCGGACCCCATGTTCTCCCCCCTCGGGTGGCCGGTGGCGCCGTTCGAGAACGAGGATCCACCAGGAAGAGCGAGCGCCATGGCGAAGCAGTACTGGCTGATGAAGTCCGAGCCGTACGTCTACTCCATCGACGATCTGGAGAAGGACGGTTCGACGTGTTGGGAAGGCGTCCGGAACTACAAAGCCCGTAACAACATGCAGGCGATGAAGGTGGGAGATGAGGTTCTCTACTACCACTCCAACGCAAAGCCCCCCGGGGTGGTGGGCATCGCCCGTGTCTGCAAGGAGGCGTACCCCGACCACTTCGCGTTCGACAAGAAGAGCAAGTACTTCGATGCGAAGTCGGACCCCGAGAAGCCTCGGTGGTACATGGTCGACGTCGAGTTCGTGTCGAAGGTTGCGAACGTAGAGGAGCCGCTCAGTCTCCACGATATCAAAGCGGACGCGAAGCTCGCGGATATGGAGCTCGTCCGGTACGGCCGCCTCTCCGTGCAGTCGGTCAAGAAGACTGAGTTCGACCGTGTGAAGAAGCTGGCCGGTCTCTGATGCGGCGACCCCGGAACGAGCGTTGGTCGATCGCGAGCGGAGTGCTTGCGGCGCTCGTCTCCCTGGTCGCCGTCTCCACGGTAGCGGCCCAGCAGGTCCCCGATGCCCGGGCTCTCGGAGTCCGTCTCGTGGGGGACCCTGGTCCTCACAACGCCATCACGGATGTCGAGGGTGTCGAGGTCGGCCACACGACGATCATTCGAGGCGAGGGAGCCCTGGTCGTGGGTGAAGGCCCGGTGCGCACCGGAGTCACGGCCATCCTCCCCAGGGGACGGGCCGCAGGCGACTCGGTGTTCGCCGCGTGGTTCAGCCTCAACGGCAATGGCGAGATGACCGGCACCACCTGGATCGATCACGGGGGCATCATGGAAAGCCCCATCATGATCACGAACACGCACAGCGTGGGGATCGTGCGGGACGCCGTAATCGGGTGGATGAAGGAGCGCGACCCGACCTTCCTGTGGGCCCTCCCAGTGGTGGCGGAGACGTACGATGGTGGACTCAATGACATCAACGGCTTCCACGTCACCGCCGAGCATACGGTCTCCGCGCTCGAAAGCGCTCAGGGCGGACCCGTCGAGCAGGGAGCCGTCGGTGGAGGCACCGGCATGCGCTGCCACGGATTCAAGGGCGGCATCGGCTCGGCCTCTCGAGTCGTCGGGCCGTACACGGTCGGCATACTGGTTCAGTGCAACCAGGGCGCCCGGAGGGACCTCCTCGTCGCGGGCGTGCCGGTCGGGGAGATGATGCCGGAGCCCGCCGCGTGCTACTTGGACCGGTCGATCCCAGCGGAACAACGACGGTCCGGTGTGCCTTGGTGCGACGCCACCGGAGGTGCCGGAGACGGACTGGGTGAAGCTCTGCCCGAGGGAGCCGGGTCGATCATCATCGTACTCGCGACCGATGCTCCCCTCCTCCCGATTCAGATCGAGCGGCTCGTGACGAGGACGTCACTTGGTCTGGCTCGGGTGGGCGGCATGGGCTACAACGGCTCCGGAGACATCTTCATCGGCTTCACGACGGCCAATCGGGAGGCCGCCGCTCGGCGAGACGACGTCGCACCGCTCGAGATGTTGCCGAACGATCGGCTCAACCCGTTGATCCTGGCGTCGGTGCATGCGACCGAGGAAGCCATCCTCAACGCGATGCTCGCGGCCGAGACGATGACCGGCATCAACGGCTATACCGTGCCGGCACTCCCACACGATCGGCTGCGCGAGATCATGCGCAGCGTCCCCCATATGAACCGCTAGCACGAACCCAAGAGGATCGTCCGTCCATGAGCACGTTGGTCAAGAACTTCGTAGGTGGTGACTGGCGCGATGCGTCCACCTCCGATCTCCTCGACGTCACGAATCCCGCGTCCGGTGAGTCGATCGGTCAGGTCCCGCTATCGACGGGCGCCGACGTCGACGCCGCCGTTCAGGCCGCGAAGGCTGCGTTCCCCGGGTGGCGCGGGACGCCCGCCCCGGTGCGCGCTCGGGTACTCTTCCGCCTCAAGGCTCTCCTCGAGGAGCACAAGGAAGAGCTCGCCGTTCTGCTCACCAAAGAGCACGGGAAGATCCTCGCCGAGACTCGCGGTGAGGTGCAGCGCGGCATCGAGAATGTGGAGCACGCCTGCGGCATCCCGACCCTGATGATGGGCGACACCGTCGAGGAGATCTCCCGCGGTATCGACTCCGCGTCGTGGCGGCAGCCGATCGGGGTCTTCGGCATCATCACGCCGTACAACTTCCCGGTCATGATCCCGCTCTGGTTCTGGCCCTACGCCGTCGCGACCGGGAATACGGTGGTGATCAAACCGAGCGAACAGGATCCTCTCACACACCAGAGGATCGTCGAACTGGCTCACGAGGCGGGGCTTCCCGAGGGCGTCTTGAACGTGGTGCACGGCGGACAGGCCGCGGTCGAGGGGATCTGCGACCATCCGGACATCGTCGGCGTGTCCTTCGTCGGGTCGAGCCGTGTTGCCGAGATCGTCTACAAGCGGGCTGCGATGGCCGGGAAGCGGGTGCAGACCCTCGGCGGAGCGAAGAACTACCTGATCGTGCTCCCCGACGCGGACATGGATGCCACGCTCGACGCGTGTGCGAGTTCGATTTTCGGGTCCACCGGACAACGCTGCCTGGCGGGGTCTGTGCTGGTTGGAGTAGGAGACGCCCACGCGCAAATGCGAGAGCGGCTCATGGACCACGCGTCGTCGATCCGCGTCGGCGACGGGTTAGATCCGGGGACGGACATGGGGCCGGTCATCTCCGGCGCGCATCGCGACCGAGTGAACCAGTTCATCGACCAAGGCGTTGCGGACGGCGCGACGCTGTCCATCGACGGGCGGAATCCCAAGGTCGACGGATTCGACGGCGGGTACTGGGTCGGACCGACCGTCTTCGAACACGTCACTCCTGAGATGTCGATCGGGAGCGAGGAGATCTTCGGCCCGGTCGCCGCCATCAACAAAGCGAACAGCGTCGACGAAGCGATCGCGATGATGCACGCCAGTCGGTACGGCAACGCGTGTTCGATCTTCACCAGTAGCGGACATGCTGCGCGCGAGTTTCGCTACAATGCGGGCATCAGCATGATCGGCGTGAATATCGGGGTCGCGGCGCCGATGGCCTTCTTCCCCTTCGGAGGCTCGAAGCAATCGTTCTTCGGGGATCTGAAGGCTGCTGGCAAGGATGCCATCTCCTTCTATACCGATCAGCGTGTCGTAATCTCACGTTGGAGCGCGGTATCGGCCGATCCCCACAACCTCCCGAAAGGATCATGACCCAGGTGTTGCAGGCGGGCGCTTCGAGCGCCGATACCCTCCGAGGCCGCGGAGAGTATCTCCTGCCCTCGATGCTGCACCTGTACGACGAGCCCCTCGTGCTGGACGAAGGGCTGGGGGTCCGCGTACGCGATCCAGAGGGGAAGGAGTACCTCGACCTCTTCTCGGGCATCCTCACCACGTCGGTGGGACACTGCAATCCGCGTGTCCTCGAGGCCACGAAAGCTCAGATGGACCGCCTCGGACACATCTCGACGCTCTACGCGAGCGAGGTGCACGTCGAAGCGGCGCGGAAGATCGCCGAGATTTCACCGGGTGCGCTGAAGAGGACGTTCTTCACGAACTCGGGCACCGAGGCCATCGAGACTGCGCTGATGATGGCCTGTCTGGCGACGGGGCGGAGCGAGATCGTCGCCCTTCGGGTCGGTTATCACGGTCGCTCCTTCATGGCGACCAGCGTCACGGCTCACTCTGGCTGGCGTCCGTTGGCCACGCCGGTCGCGGGAATCAAACACGCGCGGAGCCCCAACCCCTATCGCACCGCACGACCGTACGACGACAGCTATATCGACGAATGGGTCGCCGATCTCGAAGAAGTGATCGTGACGACGACCAATGGCCGACCCGCAGCCTTCATCGCCGAGACGATCATGGGGGTAGCCGGATACGTCGTCCCACCGATTGGCTATTTCGAGAAGGCGGCGGAAGTCATCCGGTCCTACGGCGGCCTGCTGATCATCGACGAGGTACAGGCCGGCTTCGCGCGCACGGGCGACCACTGGTTCGGGATCCAGCACCACGGGGTCGAGCCCGACATCATGGTGATGGCGAAAGGGATCGCGAACGGGGCTCCCGTCGGGGCCACCATCACCACGGACGAGATCGCGCACGCGTGGCAGGGGAAGACGATCAGCACGTTCGGTGGCAATCCCGTTTCGATGGCTGCTCTATGTGCGACCCAAGATGAAATGCGCGCGCACGATGCCCCAGCGAATGCATCCGCGAGGGGCCGTCAGCTGCGCACAGCGCTCGAGGAGATGCAGTCCCGACACCCGTGGATGGGCGACGTGCGTGGCATGGGGCTCATGCAGGCGATCGAGATCGTGAAGGATCCGGTCTCGAAGGAACCGGACATGGAGCGGACGAAAGCGCTCATGGCCGCCTCGCGAGAGGAGGGCGTGTTGATCGGTCTCGGAGGTCTGCACGGGACGGTCGTGCGCATGGGTCCGTCGCTCCTCATCACGGAAGCCGAGATGGCTGAGGGGATCGAACGTCTCGGTCGGGCGGTGGACCAGGTCGGGTAGCAGGGTTACTCGGCGCGCATGGCGTCCGCGGGTCGGATGGCCAGAGCTCGTCCCAGCGGTTGGGCGAGCGCCGTCGTCCCCGCCAGCGCGAGGGCACCGACAACGATGGCCAACGCCGCAGGATTTCCTTGGCGGATTTCCCACGGCATCACCACGGCGAGTCTCAACAGTAGGGCTGCCAGCGCGGCGCCACAGATCGAACCGACGATCAACTGAAGTGCCGTCCGACTGAGGACCGCGTGTACGATCGACCCGCGCGAGGCACCGAGAGCCTGGCGAATGCCGAGTTCTCGAGTCCGGCGTGTCACCGTCACACCGGTGAGCGCATGGATACTCGCGGCCGAGAGGATGAGAGCGAGGGCGCCGAGCGCCAAGAAGGCTGCACCCATACCGCGGAAGATCGCGACGGGCTGGTTCATCTGATCGGCCAGCGTCCGGCTCCACTGCACTCGAATGTCCGGGTCCACGCGGCGGATGACTTCGACGAGCTGTGGCGTCCACAGTCCGGGATCCCCGTCGCCGCGGAGCGCCATCCGGACAACGTTGGTTTCGGGTAGGGGCCGATACACGGCGGCTGAGCGGTCCGGGTTCCCGGGGTTGAGGCCGAGGTCGGGCACCACCCCGACGATCGTCGACCAGGGAGCGTTCTCGTCGCGTTCTGAATCGGCCGCGAAGACGCGGATCCGTCGGCCGATCGCGTTGGCCCCCTGGAGTCGCTCACGCACGAACGGTTCGTTGACCAGGACGACGCGCGCTTCCCGAGTGAATTCGCCAGCCTCGAAGAGACGCCCTTGAACAGGGCCCGCGTCGACGAGGTCGAAGTAACCCGGACCGGCTTCCGCACTCTCCACACGCTCGATCGGTTCATCGGAGTGCTCGACTTCGATGCGAAGCTGATCGGACTCGTTACCGGGGAAGCGGGAGCCGTACGCCGTCATCCGGACCCCTTCGATCATCGCTGCCGCGTCCGCAATCAGCTCGCGCTTCCGAGTCGCCTCCTCCATGAAGCTCAGCTGCTGGGCTTGGCGCTCGTCGTCGCTGAGCCCCGTCGTCGGATCGTTCAACTCACGGGGGAATCCGAAGTAGAGCTGAGCGACCAACGTCTCTTCGGCGGGGAGTCCGTACCGCTCGAAGGTGTACGACATGAGCGACTGGCCCAGTAGCGTGGCCGCGGAAAGGAAACCAACGCAGATGGCGACCTGGGCCACGATCAACGTTCCGGTCAAGCGTCCGAACCGTACTCCCGCAGCCCCCCGTCCTCCGTCGCGGAGTGCGTCCCCCGGTGACCGCCCAGTCGCGCGTCGGGCCGGCGCCACGCCCGCGACGAAGGTCACGAGCAGGGACAGGGCGCCGACGAAGAGCAGCGCAGTCGCGTCGAGCGAATAGTCCGTGAAGAAGGGGAGGTCCACCCGAGTGGTGAACAGTCCGATCGCGTATTGGGAGGCCCACGTGCCCAACCCGGCCGCGATCACGACGAGGACGGCGACTTCAGCGACGAGCTGACCGACGACCCGGGTCCGACTGGCACCGAGGGCTCCACGGATCGCGAGCTCGGTCGATCGCCGCGCGTTCCGCGCCAGCATGAGGTTGGCCACGTTCGTCGCCATCACGAGCAGGATGAGCACGAGCACGGCGATCGGTGCGGCGAGTACGAAGACTTCGCTGTCGTTGACCATCGGGCGGGTCACCCCGGCGACGACGTGCTCGACGACGTCTCCGGCCTGGGTCATCGCTGGATCCGGCCGCGACACGGCGGCTGCTTCGACTCGAGCGGCGGAGAGATCGACGTCCGACTTCATCTTCCCGACGAGACGGAGTGAGCCTTCCACATCCCGGACGTCCACCGGGATCCACAGGTCGTCGGACCAGGGGAAACCGAAGCCTTCCGGCATGACCCCGATCACGGTGCGTCGGATGCCACCCACTTCGATGGGCTGGCCGATCACCTCGGGAGAAGCTCCTCCGAAAGTCACCCACGCGGCGTGGGGTAGCACGATGACGGGAGGTGCTCCCGGTCGAACGTCGTCCTGTGCTGGAAGTCGCCCCAGGAGCGGCGCGACGCCGGTCATATGGAGGAAGTCCCAGCTCGCGAGCAGCGCTTGCCGGACCTCGCGGGTATCTGCCTCCTCGCCGATGACGACGTTCTGCTGGACGAAGGCGCTCAAGTACTCGAAGGAGCCGAGCTCGGTTCTCCTGCGCCGAAACTCCTCCGGGCTCACGCTGATCGAGTGCCGGCCCGTGAGGTTGTAGTCCTCGACGAGGACGATCCTGTCGCCTCCCTCGAAGGGGAGGTCGGAGAACATGGACCCGACGATCCACGTCCATCCGGTCAGTGCTGCGAAGATCCCGGTCGTGAGCGAGAGCAACGTGAGCATGGTCACGAAGGGCGCCCGGGCACTGGCCCGGAGCGCCAGCCGGAGATCCGTCGACGAGCGCAAACCGGCCTCCAACAGCTCGCGGATGCGGGTCGGCCCGAAGCGAAGCGTGAAGGCGAGCGCCTCCAGCGTGAGCCACATCGTAGCGCGGATCCGGCCCGTGGAAGAAACGCGGCGGGTCCACGCTTCTTCGAGGTCCCGGACGATGTCGTCCCGCCAATCGCCTGGTAGTCCGATCGACAGCAGCGCCCGGATCGGCCTCGGGAGGTCGCGGATTGTCACGCTTCCTCCAACACGTCCTCGAGGCCGTCCCACATCCGTTGGAGCGCCCTTCTGGACTGCTGGACTCGAGCGACCGCGTCCCGACTCACGCGCACGAGTCGTCGCGGCTTTCCTCCTGGGGCGGACCGAGACGCCTCACGTTCCGTCGTGATGAGTCCTTTCTGTTCGAGCCGACGCAGCGTGACGTAGACCGATGCTCGGCTCGTCGGGCGCTCCGCCGTCGCGGAGATCTCCTCGGCGATCGACAGGCCGTACGCCTCATCCCCCAGCCGCAGAGCGGCGAGCAGCACGAGGGCTTCGAATTCTCCGATGCTGTCTCTTCCCACGGTGCGGCACTCACAGGGCAGGGGGTGTCGTCTACACGTATGGTAACATTGTCACCATTGAATGGTGACAATGTCATCATGGTGGTCGCCCGTCAACTCGCGCACGTTCATGGGCATACCGCGCGCGCCGCGTGTGGATGGCCCCGTCCCCCGCGCCTATGCCCTTGGACGCTTGGCTTCTGCTCTTCGTCGCCGTCGGGCTGGGCCTCGGGCTGGAGCTCCTGTCTCTGCGTCGGCAGCGACGTTCCCCCGAGCGGGGTAACACGGACTCGCAGCCATGAGCCCGGTCATTCTCGGGGTCGTCTTCGGCTACCTGCTCGTCCTACTCGGGATCGGCTTCTGGGGCGGGCGCGCGTCCGGTGACCTGAAGGGCTACTACGTAGCGGAGAAGAAGCTGCCTGCGTGGGTCATCGCCTTCTCGTCGAACGCGACCGGAGAGAGTGCCTGGCTCCTGCTCGGCCTCACGGGTATGGGCTACGCCATCGGCGTGCACGCGTTCTGGATCATCTTCGGTGAGGTCCTCGGTGTCGCGTGTGCGTGGGTGTTCGTGGCACGGCCATTCAAGGAGTACACGGACCGCTACGACGCGATCACGGTGCCCGACTATCTCACCGAGCGGTTCCGCGACACGTCCCACGCGTTCCGCTGGATCTCGGCGCTGATCATTCTGAGCATGGCCATGGCGTACACGGCCGCTCAGCTCACGGCGTCCGGCAAGGCGTTCGACTCCTTCCTCGGAACCGGCTACACCGAAGGGGTGTGGATCGGACTGGCGATCGTCCTCTTCTACACCACCGTGGGCGGCTTCAAGGCCGTGGCGTACTCAGACTTCGTTCAGGGCGTCCTGATGTTGGTGTGCCTCGTTCTCCTGCCGATCGTCGGGATCGCGGCGGCGGGCGGATGGTCGACCATGATCGATAGTCTGAGGGCACAGGATCCAGCACTACTCGATCCGATGGGGACCTTCGGCCTGGGTGTCGCAGGCGTCATCAGCGCCGCGGGGTCGGTCGCCATCGGGCTCGCCTTTCTCGGCTCGCCTCAACTGCTCACTCGGTTCATGGCGGCCCGCGATCAGAAGCAGATCGTGGACGGCGGACTCTGGGCTGTGCTATGCGTGATCGGCTTCGACGTCGGGGCCGTCTTCGGTGGAATGGCGGGTCGAGCACTTTTTCCGGGGCTTACGGATCCCGAGACGATTCTCCCGCAGATGAGTGCGGAGCTCTTTCCCGCCCTCTTCACGGGCATTTTTCTCGTCGTTGTGCTCGCGGCCATCATGTCTACGGTCGACTCCCTACTCATTCTCGCCTCCTCTGCGGTCGTCCGTGACGTGGTACAGAAGGCGCTCGGTTACGACGGGGAGGAGCGCGTCCTCGCCTGGATGGGGAAGGGCGTGACGGTGGTCATCGGAGGGGTTGGACTCGTCGTCGCGCTACTCGAAGTGCGGGTGATCTTCGACTTCGTACTCTTCGCCTGGTCGGGCATCGCGTGCGCCTTCACACCGGTCGTGCTCTGCTCACTGTTCTGGCGCCGGACGACCCGGGCGGGGGCATTGGCGGGTATGCTCGTCGGGTTCGCGACCACCGTGGTGTGGGTGCGCGCGTTCAAGGCCGACTTCTACGACCTCTATGAGATGATTCCGGGCTTCCTGGCGGGTCTGATCGCGTGCGTGCTCGTGAGTCTCGTGACGAAGCCCGACCCGGCGGCCGTAGAAGAGTTGGACGCCATACGGAGACACATTGGGCCCGCGCTCTAGCACAGCGGTGCGGGACCTCTGAGGACGCACTCATCCAAGGAGGAATGATGAAGGCAGGGCTGAAGAACCTGGGCGCTGCGATCGCTGGCTACGTCGCGATGTTCGCCGCCGCGTTCGTCCTCTTCGCGGGGGCGTGGTTCGTGCTCGGCGCCGACCGGGCATTCGAGCCGGGCCAATGGGACGTCTCGACGTTGTGGATCGTCGTGACCACCATCCTCGGCTTCGGCGTCGCCATCCTAGGAGGCCATACCGCCTCGGCGTTGAGCGTCAATCGGCTCGGACCCATTCTCCTCGCGCTGCTCATCGTCCTCGTCGCCGTAGGCCAAGCGATCCCGGACGACGCCGTGATGGTAGGTCGACAGGTGAACGCGACGATGTTCGAGGCGATGGCGAACGCGCGGATGCCGGCGTGGCTGATGGTTCTCAATCCGATTCTTGGTGTCCTCGGCGTCGCCATTGGCGCGCACCTCGAAGAACAGAACTGACCGACGGCCCCTCCAGGCTCATGCGGCCGGGAGGGGCGTTGCTTGTGGACGCCCGTTCGCCGGGGTACGCTGACCGCCTCACCTAGAACGAGGTCCGCTATGTGGTCGCTCGCCGCGTATTCCGCCGCACTCCCCGTCGTTCCCCGTGCGCGTAGCGCCACCCTCGTCGCCTTCGCGATCGTCGGGCTACACGTCTCTCCGGCGGCGGGACAGGAGTCGACGACTCTCACCCTTCCTGGCCTCGAACAACCGGTCGAGATCCTCGTCGACCAGTGGGGTATCAGCCACATCTACGCGGAGACCGAGCACGACCTCTTCTTCGCGCAGGGGTGGAACGCGGCCCGTGACCGCCTCTTCCAGCTCGAGCTCTGGCGTAGGCAGGCCACGGGCACCGTGGCCGAGATCCTCGGTGAACGGGAACTCGAGCGTGACATCGGGACGCGGCTCTTCAAGTTCCGCCGCGATCTCGAGCAGGAGCTCAACTACTACCACGATCGAGGTTCGCTGATTATCCGCGCCTACACGGACGGGATCAACGCCTACATCGCGCAGACAGAGGCCGATCCGGACCTCCTCACCCCCGAGTTCGGGCTGCTCGGCATCACGCCGGGGTACTGGACGCCGGATGTGGTGATCTCCAGACACCAGGGACTCCTGGGCAACATCGGCCAAGAGCTGACCGTCGGCCGACGCGTCGCGGAGCTGGGCGCGGAGATGGTGAAGGACCTGTCGACGTTCGGTCCCGGTGACCCTCTCCTCGAATTGGATCCCGCGATCGACGGCGAGGCCCTGTCGGAGGACATCCTGGGGATCTACAACGCCTTCCGTGGCCGGGTACAGTTCCGCCCAGAAGACATTGTCGATCCATCTCGCAGGGCGGACGACGACTCGTTCGCCATGCTCGAGCGTGCGGCTGCGGACGCGTCTGCCGTCGTGGCGTACGACGTCGAGCAGGACATCGGGTCGAACAACTGGATCGTGGATGGCTCCCGGTCCGAGAGCGGATACCCGATGATGGCCAACGATCCGCACCGTGCGCAGGGCGCTCCGTCGCTCCGGTACTGGGTGCATCTGGTCGGGCCAGGCTGGAACGTCATCGGTGGAGGAGAGCCGAGCTTGCCGGGCGTCTCGATCGGGCACAACGAATACGGCGCGTGGGGTCTCACCGTCTTCTCCACGGACGGGGAGGATCTCTACGTGTACGAGACGAACCCGTCGGACCCGAACCAGTACCGGTACCGCGGTCAGTGGGAGTCGATGACCACGATCACCGAGCAGATCCCGGTGAAGGGTCGGTCGGCTCACACGGCCGAGTTGAAGTACACCCGGCACGGCCCGGTCGTCTTCGAGGACCGGGACCGGAACCTCGCCTATGCCGTGCGCGCCGCGTGGATGGAGGTGGGCGGCGCCCCGTACCTATCCTCGCTGCGGATGGACCAGGCCAAGACGTGGGAGGAGTTCCGCCAGGCGAACGCCTACTCCCACATTCCCGGCGAGAACATGGTCTGGGCCGGTCGAGACGGTACGATCGGTTGGCAGTCGGTGGGTATCGCGCCGATCCGTCGTCACTGGAGCGGCCTGGTGCCTGTGCCCGGAGATGGGCGGTACGAGTGGGACGGCTATCTGCCGATCACCGCCAAGCCGCACGTCGTGAACCCACCGGAAGGGTACTTCGCGACCGCGAACAACGACCTCGTCCCCCGCGACTACGAGTACATGGACGCGATCGGCTTCTCGTGGTCCGATCCGTATCGGTGGCTCCGGATCGTGGAGGTGCTGGGCAGTGGTACCCGCTTCTCGATGGCGGACATGATGCGACTCCAGACGGATGAGCTGTCGCTCCCCGCACGCCAGCTGGTCCCCATGCTCGACGCAGGTGCACTCACGGGACGAGCCGAAGAGGCGCGACAGATGCTCCTCGAGTGGGACTACGTCCTCGACATGAACTCCGTCGAGGCCGGGATCTACGCGGCGTTCGAGGCCGAGCTGCGTCGACGCGTTCGCGACGCGATCGTGCCGGCAAGCACGTCGATGAACCTCTCTCTCCGGAAGGTCATCGAGACGATCATGATCCCACCGGGATCGCTCGGGCCTGATCCGCTATCGGCGCGCAACGACGTGCTCGCGGCGTCGCTCGTGAGCGCGGTGGAGAACCTCGAGCGGAAGCTTGGGACCGACATGTCCCGCTGGCAGTACGGTCAGGCGGCGTATCACCACGCTCGACTCAGGCACCCCCTCGGGAATGCGGTGGATGCTTCGACCCGCGAGATGTTCGAGGAAGGGCCCGCGCCGCGTGGCGGGTATGGGTCCACTGTGAACCAGACGGGGAACGGGGACAATCAGACGGCGGGCGCCTCGTTCCGGATCATCGTCGACACGAGCGACTGGGATCGTTCGGTCGGGATGAACACCCCCGGACAGAGTGGTGATGTTCGGTCTCGCTTCTACGACAACCTCTTCGACTATTGGGCGAGCGACGACTTCCACCCGGTGCTCTATACGCGGAGCAAGATCGAGGACGCCACCGCTGTGCGGATCGACCTCAGGCCCGGGAGCTGACGACGCGATGGCCCGACGTATCCGCTTCAGCGTAGCCGCTTCGCTCGACGGCTTCATCGCCACCGAGGGCGGCGGATACGACTGGATCGTCGACGAGCCGGCCATCGACTTCGTGGCGTATCTGGAGAAGATCGACACCCTCCTCATGGGCCGCCGCACGTACGAGATCATGGACAACCCCGAGGCCGCACAGCTCATGGAGCTCAAGACGGTCTACGTGGTGTCGACGACCCTCGATGCCGATGCGGACGACCGAGTCCACGTGATCTCGGACGACGTCGTCGAACGGGTACGGGCGCTCAAAGCGGAAGATCGGAAGGACATCTGGCTCTTCGGTGGAGGTATGCTCTTCCGGTCGATGATGGATGCGGGACTCGTCGACCGCGTCGAGGTCGCGATCATCCCTCGCCTCCTCGGTTCCGGTATTCCGCTCGTGCCGGGGCTGAACGAGATCGCCAATCTCGAACTCCACAGCACCGAGTCCTTCCCGGACTCGGGAATCGTCATCCTGAAATACGATGTGATTCGAGAGAGCTAGGCTTCGGCCAGGTGGTGTCGGGGTGCCTTCGTCTTCAGCCACTCGTCCGGCTCGAAGGTGCGCTTCCGTTCCGACGGGTTCATCCTGAACCAGCGCGCGACCATGAGGATCTCCGCCGCCTCCTGGGGCGTGAGTGCCGCGGGACCCGACTCGACCTCCCCGTAGACTTCGTCGATCGCACGGGCCACCTCACCGCGGGCCGCACGCCCTTTTGGGTGCGGCATGATCCGTCGAATCCGGCCGCGCCGCACGAGGTAAATCCGGTCGTCCCCCGCGAAGCCGGGGACCCGATAGACGAACGTCAGGTCCTCGACACGTCCGCGGAACGCCACCAGCTGGTCGCGGAACTCGCGCAGCCGCTCGAGGCGATCCCGAAGCAGGGCTGCGTACTCGAAGTCCATGCGTTGTGAGGCGGCGGCCATCTCCGCTTCCAATTCGGCGAGCGGTTTTTGGGCCCGTCCCTCCAGGAAGTGCCGGGCGACCCCGACGGCCGCGGCGTATTCGGCCGCCTTGGGCCGGCCGACGCAGGGGGCGAGGCAGGTACGAAGCTCCGCTCGAATACAGCGGGGAGGGCGACCACCTTCGAAGAGCTCGATCTGGTCGTCGAAGAAGACCGGTGTGTTGCCTGGGCAGTCCCGCAGGCCGAGGACGTGCGCGAGGTCCCTCACGGTTTGTGCGACCGACTTCACACGCGGGAAGGGGCCGTAGTACGTCGAGCCGTCGTCGATGACTCGGGTTACGGGCACGATGCGTGGTGCGACTTCTGCCGTGACCTTCACGAACGCGTAGATCCGCTTCCGCTTGTGCTGAACGTTGTACCGCGGCTGCCATTGTTGGATGAGCTTCATCTCTTGGATGAGCGCGTAGAACTCGTTCGGGATGTACTCCCATTCGATCCGCGCAGTCTCCCGGATGAGCTCCCACGCCTTCTCCCCCCGGTCGGCGCGGAAGTACGAGAGGACACGGGTGCGGACGTGCACCGACTTGCCGACGTAGAGCAGCTCTTCACCCGGCCCGAACATCCTGTACACGCCCGGCCGGTTCTCCGCCGTCGCGCGGACGTGCTCTCGAAGGGTCGGGTTCGCGTGCATGGACGAAGGCCTGGCGTTTTCGCTATTTCTTCGGGAAGATAGGGAGGTGCGGTGGCGGCGACCAAGCGGCGCGTGCCGCCATCCCGTTCGCCCGCCGAGGTCCTCACACTTCGAGGCATGGAGATGACAGGCTCGGACAAGCTCATCCGTGATCCCCTGTGGGACACGATCCGCCTCGATCCCACGGCGGCGCGCATCGTCGACACCGCGGAATTCCAGAGACTCCGCTACATCCGGCAGTTGGGCTTGGCGCATCTCGTCTACCCCGGGGCCACCCATACGCGCTTCGATCATGCGCTCGGTGTGTACCACCTCACCAAGACCGCGCTTCGGCATCTGCGGGAGCGGGGAGGGGTGCCGCCCGAAGTGTGGGAGGGCCAAGAGCTCGTGCCGTACGCCGCGCTGCTTCACGACATCGGCCACTACGCGTACTCGCACGCGCTGGAGGAGCTCGAAAGCGAGCACGTTCCGGCGCATCACGAGGAGGTGAGTCGTCGGTTCTTCGCGTCTCCGAGTCTGCGGGACGCGCTTGCTCCCCTCGGGCTCACGGCGTCGGATCGTATCGCGGAACTCATTCGTGGGGAGAGTGATATCCCGCTTCGCGGCCTCGTCAGCGGAAGTCTCGATCTGGACAAGATGGAGTACCTCCGGCGCGATGCTCGCTTCTGCGGCGTCCCGTACGGAGAAGTCGACGTGTCGCGCCTTCTTCAGGGGATCCAACTTCTCGAAGACCCGGAGACGGGCGCGTACGAGGTCGGGGTCCACGAGAAGGCCATCGCCGCCCTCGAATCGCTCCTCTTCGCCAAGTACCAGATGTTCCGGAACGTGTACTGGCATCACGCGGTCCGCGCGGCAACGGCGCTGTACAAGCGGATCGTCGAAGAGGCTGTTCGCGGAGGGCTTATGGACCCGGAGGAGCTGATCGGGCCGACGGACGAGGAGCTCCTTTACGAGATCGGGCGTCGAGTAACCGAAGAGGACGGCGAGGTCGCCGACCGGATCGGAGATCGGTGGCTACCGGCGCTTCGCCGCCGGCACCTACCGAAGCGGGCTCTCGAACTGACCGCGGCCGATCTGGCCGGGCGGCAGGTGGAGGACTGGGCGGTCGGCGACTCGCCGTGGAAGCGAGCGGTCGAGGATGATCTCGCTGCGGAGGTCGGCTTGGAGCCGGGTGAGGTCGTCATCGACTTCCCGGTGAAGCCCGCCATGTTCCAGCTCGACGTCCTGGTGGAACGGAGGGATGGCTCGGTGCAGCGTCTCGACATGGAGGGGGCCGAGGGGCTCTTGGATTTGCCGAAGGTGGCTCGCCAACTTTACACGTCGGCGCGCGTCCTGAGGGTGTTCACCTTCGAGCGCAGGGAGATTGCGCCCGAACAGGTCTTGGATCGCATCACACGGCCGGCCGGCGCGGTCTGACTCGGACGGTCGTCAGGACATCCGGACCAGGGCGGCCGTGATGTTGTCGTGGCCCCCGGCTTCGTTGGCCGCCTCGAGTAGCGCAGCCACTCGCTCGACGTCAGTGCCGTCGGTCGTCGACAGGATCTTCACGATCTCCTCGTCATCGAGCATGCCGACGAGCCCGTCCGTGCAGAGGAGGTAGACGTCCCCGGCCTCGCCCAGCCCCGTGAAGACCTGGGGCGTCGGCGTGTCTTCCAGCCCGAGGCATTGGGTGAGGAGGTGGGCGTACGGGGATCGGCGCGCCGCCTCTGGATCCATGATCGCATTGTCGATCTGCTGCTGGACCCACGTGTCGTCGCGGGTCAGCTGGAAGAGGCGACCGTCGCGGTACAGGTATGCCCTCGAGTCGCCCACGTGTCCGATGACCCACTGACGCGTCACGGCGTCTGCGACGAAGCCCGTCAGTGTGGTGCCCATCCCATCCAGGTGGGGTTCCTCGGTCCCGCGCTGACGAATCGCCGCGTGGGC
This sequence comes from Gemmatimonadota bacterium, assembly GCA_039030015.1. GTDB lineage: Bacteria > Gemmatimonadota > Gemmatimonadetes > Longimicrobiales > Gaopeijiaceae > UBA2589. The sequence goes on from JBCCEZ010000003.1 coordinate 90,317, forward strand.
CGCGATGACCGCTCGCTCCACTTCGATCGTCATCGCGTCGAAGTACCGAGCACCGGGTTCGATCGCAGCGGATGCGGCACGGAGTCGGTCGGCTGCGGTGGCGGCCGCGACCTGGCTCGCCACATCGCCACCGGGGTGTCCCCCCATGCCGTCCGCGACGACCGCGACGCCGGATTCCGCCTCGAGCGACAACGAGTCTTCGTTGCGTTTCCGGACGCGTCCGATGTCGGATCGGCCGGTGACGAGAAGAGAGTTCGGCAAAGAGTGTCGCCCGTGGCGGCGGGTAAGCAGAAACGATACGACCGACCGAAAGTGAACCATGAGCAAGACTGCGAGCAACCGCGCCGTTTCGAGTGCCCCGGAGCGGCGGAATCGAGGAACGTCCCCCAACCAAAGGGTTACCAGAACGCGTCCAAACGGTGACCTACGTAAAGACATACAGAATCGGGGGCGTACGGGGCTCAATCGACCCCGTGATGAAACCGCCTCCCAGAAATGACCGTAGGAGTTATTTCAGAATTGAACTTGACAGGCTGAAGGGCAGCCTGCATCATAGACGGCTTAGGATTACTCGCGTGATCCTGGGCAATGACGCCCCCTCGGCTCGTTCGGATCTCCGGCGGACGATCGGGGCCTCAAGGAGACAAGGACACGATGGCCACTGCCACGACCACGAAGCGTCGCAAGCGCCGCGGAAAGGGGAATCTTCTTTCCGGGTTCGACGCGAGTGTCGAGGAGCAGAGCGCTCTCGATCAGTACCTCCGAGACGTGAGCCGTCACGAGCTCATCACGCCTGAGCGTGAGAAGGAGCTCGGGGCTCGTGCCCAGAAGGGCGACCAGGAGGCGATTCAGGAGCTCGCCCGGGCGAACCTGCGCTTCGTCATCAGCGTTGCGAAGAAGTACCAGAACCGCGGCGTTTCCCTCACGGACTTGATCCAGGAGGGGAACGTCGGACTCGTCACGGCTGCCCGGAAGTTCGATCCGGAGCAGGGCGTGAAGTTCATCAGCTATGCCGTCTGGTGGATTCGCCAGGCGATTCTCGCGTCCCTCGCCAACCATGGGCGGGCGGTTCGCGTGCCGCTGAACCGTGCCAGTGATCTGGCTCGGATCTTCCGTGAGAAGGAGCGGCTGAAGCAGGAGAAAGGACGTGAGCCGACGACGGACGAACTCGCCGAGGCCACCCATCTGACGCCTGAGCTGGTCGAATCCCTGCAGACGTTGAATGCAGCGGAAATTCGTCTGGACGCGCCGATTGGTGACTCCGAGGACTCGCAGCTCGTCGAGCGATTCATCACCGAGGAAGCTGCGGAGCCGGAGATCGAGGTCGAGAGCCGACTCCTGACCGAGACCATCACCGAGGCACTCTCCACGCTCGAGGCGCGGGATGCCAAGGTGCTTCGCCTGTACTTCGGTCTCGAGGGTGAGCGCGAGCACACCCTGGAAGAGATCGGGAACATGCTCGGTGTGACCCGCGAGCGTATCCGTCAACTCCGCGATCGTGCGCTTCGGCGCCTCCGCGAGGGGGACAAGGGGAACGCTCTGGAGTCGTTCGCCGCGTGACCGCGGTGTGACCCTACGGTCCAACAGCCCCCTGTCGAGCCGAATGGCCCGGCAGGGGGTTCGTGCGTCCGGGGTGGAGCGTGGGAGTCATGTCTGACGAGTCGCGCGGTGTCGTCCACGAAACGCGCGGTGGGAACTACTCGATCGTGCTCGACGACGGCCGCCGCGTAGAGGCCTCACTGAGGGGGCGACTCAAGCGCCAGGAGCGGACCGGACAGCGGGTCGTCATCGGGGACCGGGTGAGGGTCGAGCAGGGCGAGACGGCCTGGACGATCGAAGAGGTAGCCGAACGGGACACGGAGCTCGTGCGTCGGGGCCGGGGTCGCGCCCCGAAGATCCTCGCTGCCAACCTCGATCGTGTCTTCGTGATCGTCGCACTCCGGGATCCGAAGGCGTCTCCCCAACTGATCGATCGGCTCCTCGTGCTGGTGGAGGCCAGCGGGATGCACCCGATGTTGGTCCTCAACAAGGTCGATCTGGACGAGACTGCGGCGCTGGCCGACTCGTACGTCGAACTCTACGAGCGCGTCGGATATGCCGTCCTGATCACCAGCGCTGAGTCGGGGGCCGGCCTACCCGAGCTCCACGACCAGATGTGTTCGGGATCGTCCGCGTTCATCGGGCCGTCCGGCGTGGGGAAGTCTTCTCTTCTCAATGCGATCGACCCGGCGTTGGGGCTCCGAACTGGAGAGCTCTCCCGGAAGACGGGGACGGGCCGACACACGACGGTCGGATCTCGCATGCTTCCCCTGGCGTGCGGCGGACTGGTTGCTGACACGCCGGGCTTTGGAGACGTCGGACTGTGGGCCGTTCAGCCCGAGGACGTCGGCTTCGGGTTCCCCGAGATCGCGGACCGGGAGCCCGAGTGCCGCTTCCGTGGGTGCGCCCACCTCGCTGAGCCCGACTGTGCGGTTCGGACAGCCGTCGAGGATGGAGAGATCGCCGAGTCGCGGTACGAGAGCTATCGGGTGCTGCGCGAGGAAGCGGCGTCGGCCGGAGCTCGCTGAGATTGGCGAGCGGGCTCGACGCGAACACCGTCCCCGTTCGACTGATCCACCTCGATCGGCCACTCATAGACTCGGCTCAGAGTGTCCGAGGTCAACACCTCTTCAGGGCTCCCCTCTGCCTCCAGGACGCCTCCCGCGAGCAGGAAGAGTCGGTCGGAGAAACGGGAGGCCAACTCCAGATCGTGCGTGATCAGGAGCACGCTGAGTCCTCGATCGGCTGCGGCGCGAAGTAACTCGAGGATGCCCATCTGATGGCGGATGTCGAGGCTCGCGGTGGGCTCGTCCAGCACGAGCGCTCCGGGCTCCTGCGCGAGCGCCCGGGCGATCCTCGCGCGCTGGAACTCGCCCCCCGAGAGCGTCCCGACGTCTCGCCCGGCCAGGTGCGCGACGTCGCATGCGTCGAGGGCCTCCTCGATGGCGTGTCGGTCGGCGTCTCCTTCGACACCCCATGCGCCGAGGTGGGGGTAGCGGCCCATCCCGACCAACTCGCGGACCGTGAGGGGGAACGCGATCGATTCGCGCTGAGCGACCGCGGCAACCTGACGAGCGAGAGACGAGCGATCCCACGTGTCGAGGGATCGGTCTCCGATGCGAACCTCACCACCCTCCGCGGGCACCGTCCCGAGCATGGCGCGCATCAGGGTCGACTTGCCGGAACCGTTGGGCCCGAGAACGGAGCAGAGCGTGCCCGGCTCGACGTCGAGCGACACACCGTTCAGCGCCCGTTCGAGCATGCCAGGATATCGGACACCCAACTCCAGCGTGGCCAGCTTCATCGGGCGCTCACACTTCGACGGAGCAGGACCAGGAAGAACGGGACTCCGACGAACGCGGTCACCACACCGATCGGGATTTCGTTCGGAGGCAGGACGACCCGAGCGATGAGGTCGGCCCACGCCAGGAATACGCCGCCCGCTGCGAAGCAGAAGGGAAGCAGATAGCGATGGTCGGAGCCGGTGAGGATCCGGACGACGTGGGGCACCACCAGTCCGACGAAGCCGATCACTCCTGCCACCGCGACCCCCGCGGCCGTGATCAGCGCGGCCACGACGAGTGAGAGTCGCTTGACCCGTTCGACTTCGGTCCCGAGGTAGGCCGCGGTCTCCTCGCCGATCGCCATGACGTTGAGCGCACGCGCCTGGAAGAGGAGGAGCAGCACGGCCGGGATCGAGTAGGTCGCGGCCAGGACGACGCTCCGCCACTCCGCCCCGGCCAGGCTTCCCATCATCCACAGGACCGCGCCCTGAACCGTCCGGGCTGGGGACAACGCGAGGATCAGGGCGATCACGGCTCCGAAGAACGCGGCGATCACGACACCCGAGAGGAGGAGCACCCGGACGTCGAGTCCCTGCCCTGTCGACCCGGCTACGCCGAAGACGAGGGCGATGGCCAGCAGCGCTCCTGCGAAGGCGGCGATGGGAAGAGCCCACGATCCGGCCGCGGTCCACCCCAAGGCGAGCACCAGTACGGCGCCGACCGAGGCGCCGCCCGACACCCCGAGGATGTAGGGTTCGGCCAGCGGATTTCTAAGGAGGGCTTGGAAGGTGGCCCCGGCTACGGCGAGGCCCCCGCCGACGATCAGGGCGAGCAAGACCCGAGGCAGTCGGAAGTCCAGCACGATGTCGCGAGGGATGGGATCCCCGCTCCCCATTAATGCGGCCAGAACGTCCGTGGTCGTGAGTGGGACCGTCCCGAATCGGAGACCCGCGACGACGGACAGAGGAATGAGCACCACCAACGCGGCGGTGAAGGTCCGCCGGCTCATCTCGGGGAGTCGGGGTGGATCGCGTGGAAGACCCGAGTGGCACCCTCGACGATGTCGGGACCGGGCTGATCGAGTGCGTCGCCGATTTCCGCGACCCGGGCTCCGGGTACCAGGTCGTCCGGGAGTGTGTTGGCGCTCCCCGCGACGAGCACGTCGATCTCGCGTACGCGAAACTCCTCGCGGCTCACGGAGCCCCAGGGTACGTCCATGTCGGCGAAGGCGTTCGTTCCCCCGAGAAGCTCGATCAGCTCCGACACGAAAGTGCCGGGGCCGGAGACCCACGGAGGCGTCCCGCCCAGAACGTACGCGAAGCGCGTCGGCGGTTGAGCTGACGCCGCTCGCTCGAGTGCCTCCAAGCCCGTCCGGATCGAATCGGAGAGCGCCGCCGCTTCCGACATCCGATCCGTGGCGGCTCCGATGAGGCGGTTCGTCTCGTAGACGTCGGCCAGAGCGACAGGGCGGATTCCGAGATGGTTGATGCCAAGGTCGTCCAGTCGGGCAGGGGTCGTCGGGTCCTGCTCCCCGTGGAAGCGGATGACGAGATCCGGTTGAAGGCTCAACAGCACCTCCATGTTCGGCTCCAATCCGCCGCCCACCGAGGGCACGTCGGCCAGCCACGCCGCGTCGTCGAAGTCTGTTCGGCCGACGAGGAGGTGCCCGACCCCCAGAGCCTGCAGGGTCGCGGTCGCCGACGGTACGAGCGAGACGATCCGTTGGGCTGGCTCGGCGAAGTCGTGGGCCCGCCCGGCCTGATCCGTGACCTGCTGCGATCCTGCCGCCGTGGAGGATGGAGCCGTGTCACCAGAGGGGGCCGCGTCTCCGGTGCAGCCGAAGGCGAAGAGTAAGACGGCTGCGACAGCCGAGGCCCTCGATCGACGGGCCGTGCGTCGACCTACCACGGCGCTCACTCCTGGCCGGTGGACCCGGATCCGCAGTCGTCCTGGAAGGAGCGTGCCCACGCTCCGTCACGTTGCGACAAGGCGGCAAACCACCGTCTGCTCGCGCCGAAGACGTCGAGTAGGATCTCGTCCGTGCCGTCGCCGTCCCAGTCGAGATGATCGAAGTAGCGGGGCGCGCCCTTGCCCTCGGTATCGACCTCGCGATACCACGAATAGCTCCGGTCGTACTCTTCACCCGAGCCTTCGCCGATCACGAAGAGCGCATAGGCGCGAGGCCCAGGGGGCCCGACAACGAGCTCGTCTTCGAACATGAAGGTGGCCGCGATCGCCTCACCTGGAGCGTTCCGAAGCTGGAACGCCTGCAGGTGATCACGCGCGTCCAGGACGCCCTGAGTCGGCCAGGTGGCGCCGAACTCTCGGATCCCGTCCTGCGCCATCGCGAGCGTGGCAACGCGCTGGGCATACACGTGACTGACTTCCCGATACGGCTCGTATCCTCGGCCCTCTGCGTCCGTTGCGGGCATCGCGAGTAGCCGCTCCGCGTTCGCGGCGCTCGGGACGAGCTCGACGACGCCGCTCAATACGGGCCGCCGACCACAGTAGCTCGTGGTCTCCGAGACTTCCTCGGTCACCATCCGCCCGACGCGCACCCCTTCGGAGAAGAGCGTTAGTTCGGTGCCGATCGACGCGACTTCTGTCAGTCGCGTCTCGTCTTCCTCGAAGCGGGGGTCCGGAAAGGAGGCGAGCGCTTCGGTGAGCACCTCACCGACGAGGACGAAGTCCGCCCGTTCTCCGTCCCGCACACCGGCGAGGAGGAGGGGGCCGCGCTGGTTCTCCGGGCCCATGGGGTTCTGGGTCGGCTCGACCTCCACGGAGGCCGCACGTTCGACCGGCGGCGGAGGCTTGAGTTCGACTCGGAACTCCCCCCATTCCACGTTGTCGCAGCCGGTGCCCGCGGTTAGAATCCCGGCGAGCACGAGTAAGTGCTTTCGCATCAAGCCTTTGAGGTCGTTGCGCTCTTGCTTCCCGAGGCGAGTCCCCGGGCTTCACAAGCTAGCGCGGCCCCCCCTGTGAGCAAGCAGACATGGACGCTCGAGACGGAACTCCGACGCTGCGCCAGGTCATGGGCTCGTACCCGACCGGGGTCACGATCGTATCCGCGCTCGATTCCGACGGCGAACCGTTCGGGCTCACGGTGAACTCCTTCACCTCATTGTCGCTCGATCCCCCTCTCGTCTTGGTCTGCGTCGGGCACACGTCCCGGTCGCACGATCGGCTGGTCACCGGACAGCACTTCTCGGTGAACATGCTCGCGAGCGACCAGGGGGATGTCGCCATGCGATTCGCCAAGGACCCCTCGGAGGGAAGGTTCGATCGTGTCGAGTGGAGTCCGGCTGAGTCCGGGAGTCCCTTCTTTCGCGGAGCGACCGCCGCCTTGGACTGCTCGGTCCACTCCGTCCTCGACGGCGGTGATCACTCGATCCTCGTCGGGCGTGTGGACGGGGTCGCGCTGACCGATCGGCCCGCCCTCATCTATCACCGGGGTCGATTCTCGTCGACCGACCCATGAGGTCGGCTGCCCGCGTCACGGACGGGCCACCATCTCGGATCGGGTGGCTTCCGCCCTTCTTGGTCGCTGCTGCGGCCGCTGTGGCCACGGAGGTCGCCGTCTCGATACTGCTCTACGGCGGGGCGGCCTTCGTGCGATCCCTGACGACGATTCTCGCTACGGCCGGCGTGGGCTTCGGTGTGGGGCTGTGGAGCGTGGCGAGTGCCGACGATCAGTTGGTCGATCGTCTGAGGCGACGTTGGGTCTTCGCGCTCGTCGCGTTCCTGCTCGCCGCGGTCTTCGGCTCGGCGTGGTCCCTCTACGAGCCGCTCGGGTCGGCTCGGTGGGGTCAGGGTGCGGGGCTGGCCCTGCTCGCGGCACTGCCACTCTACGCGAGCGGAGCCGTACTCGGCGGCATCGCGGTGGCCGCACGCACCGATCCCGGTGGGCGGCTGAGCTCGCCCGCGGCTGCGGCTGCGGTCGGTGCGACTGTCGGCATTGTCGTCACGGGATACCTCCTCCCTCGAGCCCCGATGCCCGCCTCCTTGCTCGTGGGGTGCGTCGTTCTGCTTTCGCTCGGAGGGATGATCTTCGGCGGAGTCCTCGGTGTGAGGACTGAAGTCGAGGAGGTCGCCCGGCGCCCCGGGCGACCCTCGGACGTCGTGGTCCAGGAGGTGCGGCGAGCCGTCGACGATCTCGCTATCCGTGAACTTTTGGAAGGCGAGCAGCTTCGCCGCTCGATGCCGCTCGAAGAGAGCCGTTCGGCACCGTGGGACGTCGCCGCCACGAGGATTCTCCTTCCGGATCTCGACACGCCGGCCCGGTTCGTCTTCGTCGGCAGTGGTCCGTCGTCCGCGCCCCATGCAGCCATTCGAGAGCACCCGCTCGTCGTGGTCGACGTGCTCGAACGCACGGCCGCAACGGTCGAACTGGGGCGAGAGTGGTTCTCGACCGAACTCCGCATCGGATCTGGCGATCGACTCCGGGTGTCCGGGGGCAACCTCGACGACTCGATCGAGTCGTTGGAGGCCGGCTTCGATGTGCTCGTGGTCGACACACGGGGCATTGGGCCGATCGGGGGCGTCTACGGGCTGTCCGCGCGCAGTAGGGAGGCCTTGGTCCGGAAGCTTAGTCCTGGCGGGTTGGTCGTGTGGGGACCGGGCGCTCCGGAGGTCGGTGAGCCCGAGAAGCCCGACGGCTGGAGCAGTGCGTCGTACGTCCGCGGGGCGGGCACCCTCGAGGACGAGTACCTGACGTTCGTCCGAGAGTCGGCGGACGGTGACTGGCCGGACGGGTTCGACGGGTTTGCGTCCCGATGATCCTGGCCCACCTATCGGACCTCCATCTCGGCTTTCGCGCATACGGGAGGATCGAGAACGGATACGATGTTCGGGAGCGCGACGTCGCGGCCGCCTTTGAGCGCGCGATCGAGCAGATCGTGAGGATCGCCCCGGACCTGGTGGTGGTTTCGGGCGACGTGTTCGACCGACCCGACCCGCCGGCGAGTGCGGTCGTCGCGTTGGCCCGCGGTCTCGAGACGTTCCGGATGTCCCTTCCCGATACACACGTCCTCATGGTCGCCGGCCCGCGGGACACCCCCCGTAGGTCCGCGGATCCCGGCGCGTTGGCGGTGCTCGCGACCTTCCCGAACGTGAACGCCGCAACCGGACTGACCGAGTCGATCCATGTGGACCGTCTCGGTCTCCACGCGTGCCTCGTGCCTCATCGCGCGGTGAGACGTCCCGATCCCCCGATCCCCGACCCCGACCCGCGGAAGCGCTGGAACGTTCTCGTCCTCCATGCGGCGCACGGATCGGATACGAGCGAAGGCCTCCGAATCGACGCGTCGGACTGGGACTACGTGGCGCTGGGCGGCGAGCACCAGCGTCGCACCGTACAAGACCGAGTGCGTTACCCCGGGTCTTTGGAGCGCGTGGCGCTCGATCCGTGGAGCGAGGCGGCGGACGAGAAGGGCTTCCTGATCGTCGATATCGAGTCCGGCAGGACCGAATTCCATGCCATCCGCGGGCGCCCGGTGGTTGCACTGGCGCCGGTGAAGATCCGTGACACCGACCCCGACAAGCTGGTGCGCAAGGTGCGGGAGGTCATGAACGAGGTCCCCGGAGGGATCGTCGACAAGATCGTCCGGCTCCGGGTGCAGGGCGCCCGTCCCCACGACCTGTTGGCGCTTCAGGGTGAGCCGCTCCGATCTCTACGGAGCGAGGCGCTGCACTTGGCGGTCGAGGCCGGCAAAGACCTACACCTTCCGCGTGGCAGCGCGTCACCCGACGAGAACCTCGAACACATCCGGAAGGCCGTGGCCGCGGAGCTGGAGCGTGACGGGGCCGGTCCCGAGGCGCTGCAACGCTCCAGCGAAGTCCTGACCGGTACGTTGGCTCCCGCGCCCACGGCTCACGGCGCGATCGACGCCCTCGATGGGGAAGTCGCAGGCGGAGCTCGGATCAGCACGTCGATCCCGGAAGGGATGACCGCGGTGTTGGGTGGCGGCGGTCGTACGCGGCGAGCGATCGCCGAGCTCTACCTACGAGCGGGAGCGAGTGGGCCGCCCGGTGCCATCCGGCAATGGTGGTCCACGCTGACCCCGGAGACGTTGGACGGGGCGTTGCGCCGTGCCGTCGCGGCCGTGGCCGAGAGTCGTGGCGTGGACTTGATCGACGGAGCGCTCGACGCCCTCGGCACGGCGGCGCCGTCCTCGGCTGAGCCGACCCCGGAGCTCGAGCGGCCGGCGACAGGGGCCGTTCGAATCGACCCTGAGCTCGTCGCGGCGGAGCTGGAGCACGCGCAGCGAGAACTTCTCGACATGCGCGCCGAAGCCGTCGAGACGGGAGGGGACCTCGAGGTCGCGACGATGGACTGGCACCGGGAACGCCAGGATGCCGAGACCACTCTCTTTGCCTACCGAGATCGGGCGCGAGAGCTACGCTCGCGAATCAAGCGGATGGAGTCCGCGGGCCCCGATGCCCCGTGCCCGACGTGCGGGCGTGTGTTGGAGGCTCACTACGATGAGGTCCTCGAGGAGCTGCGAGACGAATGGGAGTCCGTCGTCCAGGACGGCGGATGGTGGCGGAGTCGGTGGGAACAGCTCGAGCCCAAGCCGGTCCACCTGCAAGAGCTGGAACGACGCGCGCTGACGTTGCACGCCGGCATCGAGGCGGGCTCCGAGCGCGTGGAGCTTCTTCGGGCCCGGCTCGAGGAGCTCGAGGGAGTCCGCACGCGCACGCCTCGGCCCGACCTCGACGGGGTCGACGGGGCTGTCGTCGACGCCCTGCTGCGGGTTCGGGAGGCTCGCTCGGCGCGAGCCGCACAGCTCCTGCTGGACCGGGCGTCTCGGTTCGTCACGCGGATCTCCGGTGGGCGAATCCTGGCGATCACGTGGGAGGAGGGGGTCGTGCACCTCCAAGGGACCTCGGGCGCCCTGGCCCCGATGTCCGAGGAAGATCTCGCGATGGGTCGTGTCGCGATTCGGCTCGCGGCGGCATCCTTGATCGCGGCGCGGGGTCGGGTGCTTCGCTCCCTATTGATCGAACAGCCGTTCGATCAGCTGGATCAAGAAGCTCGGATCCGTACGCTCGTGCTGACCAAGAAGCTCCTTCGGGAGGTCCCTCGGGTCCTCTTGTTCAGCCGAGGCGAAGTCGTCGAGGCGCGACCGGAGCTCTTCGACTTCGTGCTCGAAGTGCGAGACGAGGGTGCGGCCGCGGGCCCCCTGGTGCGGCCTGCTCCAGCGGGGCCAGGAAGTGTGATTCTGGCGAGGGCTGGGCGGGCCGCGCGGGTGCAACCGACGCACTGAACAGTCGGTCCGCGGCGGAAATTTGATTCCTGCAACCTTTGCACCCCAAATTCCGTCCTAGACTGTACCGTTCGCACCGGATCAGTCCGTCTCACGGGGGCAGGGGGCCCGCGGCGTCTTGGGATCGGGGTTTTCAGATGATGAACTTGATTCTACCCGGCATCGCGATCGCGCTCGTCAGCGCGTTCGGCGTGCGATTCTGGTACGTGCGCTGGCGCGCACGTAGGGTCGCCGCACGCCGTCGAGTCGAGGCCCCGAACTCGCACTACGCGTCCGCAGGCGTCCGCAATCAGCTAGACCGTGAGCGCTGGGGTGATATCGAGCTCAAGACGCTGCATCCGCTGAACGCCGACGAAGTCCTCCGCCTCCTGGATGTGGTCGACGCGGATGGGATCAAATCCCTCTCCCCGAAGGACCGCCTCTTCCTCGACAACATGACGTTGCCGAGGATGGGCGTCTGAGCCTACTCGGGTAGCACGGCGGTCGCGACGGCCTCGACCGTCCATCCGCCGTCGAAGTCTCCCACGGGGACGATCGCGCGCGTCGGCCGATGATCACCCATGACCTCGGCATACGCTTCGTTCACGGCGGGCCAGTGCTCGATGCCGGAGACGTAGATGATCATCCGCACCACGTGGTTGAGGTCGGTACCGGCGGCTCCGAGCACAGTCGCGATGTTCTTGAGCGCCTGCCTCGTCTGAGCGCCCGCGTCCCCCGGTGCGGCGTCGGGATTGCTCGGGTCTTTCCCGAGCACGCCGGAGCAGTAGACGACGCCCCCGTGCACGATCGCTTGGCTGTAGTGCCCCGCGGGGGGCTGTCCGGAACTCGCCGTGATGAAGTCCATCAAGAATCTGCTCGCGTGCTGAGGTGGCGGGCCTCTTCGGCCCTGGTGGGACCTGAATCTCTCCAAGAAAAGCGCCGAGCCCAACGGTTGGGCTGGCCTAGAACCACGTCCGCGACGATCGACCCGAGCTCCGGGGCGAACTTGAAGGCGTGGCCACTGCCTCCCGTTGCGACCGTGATCCCCTCGCGGTCCGGATCGCGGGCAACGAGCAGATCTCCGTCGAAGGTGTCGCAGTACAAGCACATCCTCGAGCCTACGACCGGCGCATCGGCGAGGGCCGGCAGGGCGACGCGTAGGAAAGAGCGGGCGTGTTGAACGTGTGAGTCGGGCACCCGGCCCTTCTCGTCCGGCCGGACCGCCGAGCCGTCACTGTGGTGTCCGAGCTTCACGAACCCGTAGTCAGCCGCCGGGAATCCGTACCACCCCGTCCCCGAGATGTCGGCTGCGAACGGCGGGAATTGGGGACCTCGGAACGCTTCGGGATCCACGCCGAAGTGAAGGACGGGTTGAGCGACGGCCCGCGCGATCTCGGCGATCTCCGGGACGAGTTCCGGGGTCCACGCGCCCGCGCAAACGACGGTTTCGTCGGCGGTGATCGAAATCGGCCGCCCGTCCGGCGGGTGAAGGTCCACGCCCGTCACTCGCGTCCCTGTCATCGAGAGCCTCGTGGCTCGGCCCTCGAGGCGTTGCACCCCCGCGGCGCTGCACAACCGGAGCAGCTGTTGGACCACCGCCCCGCTCGGTGCCCATCCGCCTCGTCGGCTCAGGTATCCGTCGGGGAAGTGTTCGGCGTTCCAGAGTGGGAAGCGTTCGGAGATCGCCCCGGCGTCGAGGCGCTCGGGGTGGTAGCCGCGCTCGCGCAGCACGCGCCAGCTCTCGTACTCGAACCCGCCCGCCTGCATCGGTCCGGGTGCGAGAACGAGAAAGCCCTCATCGTGGAACGCCGGCTCGGGCCAGTCGCGATTCCACCGATCCCAGCCCTCGAGTGCTGCTTCGGCCAACTCGTGATAGAAGACGTCCGAGCCGTAGTCCATTCGGACCATCTTGCTGACGTCCGTCGACGAGGCATCGGGGTGGATCGAGGAGGAACGCTCGAGCAGGACGACATCCATGCCTCGCCGTCGCAGCTCGAGGGCCGCCGTCGCTCCGAAGACGCCGGAGCCGACCACGATCGCGGTGCGAGGACTCATGGTGTGGCGAACTCGTGTGAGGGGTAGAATGGGGGCGCCGACAAGACTCTGATCCGTCGAACGCGCTCATGCAAATCCGAATCCTCTCCGGTGCCGACGTCAGGGCGGCGGTCGACATGCCCACGGCGATCGAGGCGATGAGAGAGGCCTTCGGGGCGCTCTCGTCCGGCGCGGCGACCGTCCCGATCCGACTGCCGCTCGAGATGGAACACGGCGTGTCTCTCTTCATGCCGGCACATCTACACGCTTCCGGCGACGCGGGAGCCAAGGTGGTCTCGGTGCATCCGCGCAACGCGGAGAAGGGACTGCCCGTGATCCACGCAGCGGTACTCGTCCTCGATCCGGATACGGGCCGGGTTCGCGCGCTGATGGATGGCACGTGGCTGACCGCCCTGCGGACGGGGGCCATTGGCGGATTGGCTGCGGAGGTGCTCGCGCGCGACGACGCGCGAGTGGTCACGGTCTTCGGCGCGAGCGTTCAGGCTCGGACCCAGCTCGAGGCGGTGCGGTGCGTCCGGTCGATCGAAGAGGTGCGGATCGTATCGGCGACCGGCGCGAGCGCCGAGGCATTCGCGGCGGAGCTGACCGGCGTGCAAGCGCGAGCGGTCTCGGACTCGAATGAGGCTGTGCGGGGTGCCGACATCGTCGTGGCGGCGACCAGTTCGTCCGTGCCGGTCTTCGATGGCGCGGCGGTCGAGCCCGGCACACACGTCACGGGAGTGGGGTCGTTCACTCCCGAGATGCGAGAGGTCGATACGACGCTCATCAAGCGGGCCCGCGTCATCGTCGACCAAAGGGAGGCGATTCTCGAGGAGGCGGGTGACATCGTCGGGCCCATTCGAGACGGGGACGTGGACGAGTCCATCATGGTCGCCGAGATCGGTGAGATCGTCCTGGGTCGAGCCGAGGGGCGCACGCACCCCGACGAGATCACCTTCTTCAAGTCGGTCGGGAATGCGGTCCAGGACGTGTCGGTCGCGGCTCGAGTTCTGGAGATCGCCGAGGAGCGAGGCCTCGGTACCGTCGTGGACTTCTAGTTCCCGCTGTCCGCCGCCGCGGTCGGCGTCCCGAGACGGAGCCAAGCCTCGGCTTCGATCCGGTAGCGATCGATCGTGGGTAGGTCGTTTTCCTGGGCCGCCGCTTCCATCAACGCCGCGTACACCCACGAGTAGTAGTTCGGAATCCCCAGTGTCGCGATATCCGGCCAGTGGTCCCAGTTGGGGATTTCTCCGCGATGCACGAAGACGTCGTCTACGAGGAGTCGACTCCGTTCGACGTCCAACCACGCCCCGGTGACGGCCCGGTACGGAGAGCGAGACATCGACGCGATGCCAGGGGTCGAGTCGGAGAGCGGGGCGTCCATCAGTTTGAACGCGAGCCCCTGCCGGACCAGGTACGGCTGCACGCCTAGAGAGATCGCGGCATTACCGCTCGAGGCGAAGTAGACCGGCCGATCCCCTGCCGACTCCACGAGCGCGGTCAGGCCGAAGCGCTGCCACGGTGCGAGGTATTGGCCGCCCGCGAACTGGGCCTCGATGTTGCCGACCGCGATGGCGACGGCATTGTCCAGGCGGGTGAAGGCGAGAGCTCCCTCTTCGATCTGCTCGTCCGTGAGCGGGAACGCCGACTTCGTCGGGGCCGTGATGCTCTCGACCACGATCGGTGTCTTGTCTCCCGCTTCTGCCGGGTTCGTGACGTAGGCCGCGTCCGTGTTCGCGAAGGTGTACGGACGCTGACATACGATCACGGACGGATCGGCATCCGGATCTTGTCCAGGTGCACACGGCGTCGTGATGTCGCGCAGCTGCTTCGTGTACCAGTCCGTGTTCAGGTACGAGGTGACGACGACGGTCACGTCCCTACGAATGCCCTCCACCTCCTGGAGGTACCAGAGCGGGAAGGTGTCGTTGTCCCCGTTGGTGAAGAGGATCGAGTACGGCTCGACGCTCATGAGGAGGTTGTACGCCCAGTCCCGAGCCGCGTAGTCGTACGTCCGGGTGGCCCAGCCCCAGTTGAGGATGAGCGGGATGAACGCCATCGCCAGGATCGGACTCGCCTTCTTCAGCGTCGCCCCGGTCTCTCGAGCGGCCTCCTGCCACAGTGTGGCGATCCCCATCCCCGCCCACAGGCCCCACACCGAGAAGGAGACGATGAAGAAGTAGTCGCGCTCGCGTACTTCGTGCAGGTCACGGTTGGCGATTGGAGCCTGCAGCGAGTAGCCGTACTTGAAGTTCAGGTAGTAGATGAGCGCGACGGAGAGCGTCCCGAACAGGGTCGCGATGTACAGGAAGCTCGCGCGGTCCCGCTTGAAGTGTTCGATCGCGCCCCAGACGCCGAACGCGGTGAACAGCATCGTGAACGGAAGGCGGATTCTCGGGAAGACAGTGGCGTCCCCACCGATGGTGCGGGCCCACTGCCAGTCGAAGTACTGCAGGTAGTTCAGGAATTGCGACGAGAGGGGGGCCTGTCGAGGAACGAGTGGAGGCTTCGAGTACTGGGTCCGGTTCAACGCTTCGGACAGCGCGGAGCACCCGGCCTGCCCGTACGAGACCACAGCCGTGATGGCGGAGCCGATGTCCGGGCACGTCGGAGCCGCTTCGTTGATGACGGGGCCGAGGCCTGCCCGAAGCGGGAGGAAGAGGTGGATCGTGAGTCCGAGGATCGCGGCGCCGAGCCCCGCCGCGTACAGCTTCCAGTTGAGCAGGGTCTGCGGGCGCACGTAGAGGACGAAGAGTCCGATGGCGGGCGCAGCCAGAAAGGCCATCAGGTGATTCCCGACGCTCAGCGCCAGGATGAAGGCCATCAGGACGAGTAGGTTGTCGTCCTTCCCCTCTCCGACGTTCTCCTGCCAACGGACCGCGAGCCAGGAGAGGAGCGCGATCGTGAGCAGCGAGACCGTGTACACCTTCTCGTTGACGTTCGACTGACTCCACACCGTGAAGGCCGTCGAGCTCACGAGGACCGCGGCGGCGGCGCCGGCGATTCGGAAGACGCGATCCTCCGAGAAGTAGCGCAGGATGTGGTGGACGACGAGGAACCAGAAGGCGTGAGCGGTGGCCCCCATCAGGGCGCTGAACAGGTTGACCTTCACCGCCACGGAGAGGCCGAGCGGCGAGAGCAGGATCGACCAGGCCCGGGCCAGTACGACGAAGAGCGGGTTCCCGGGTGGGTGCGGGATGCCCATGATCTCGGCGGTCGCGATGTACTCGCTCGTGTCCCAGAAGGCCGTCGTCGGCGCGAGCGTCAGAGCGTAGAGCGCGAAGACCGCGACACCCGCCACAGCGGCAGCCCCGTAGGGCGGCCGTAGTTCGGAAGACGGGTTGGGGCTGTCTGCGCTCATGCCTGTTCGATGTGGGCGTCGCCGCGATAGATGCTCGAAGCCGAGAAGATAACGGTGGGGCGGCGGTTTTCGCCTATGGATCTGGCGTCAGATGGAGCGTTCCCCAGGGATCGACCACCATCGACCAGCGGGGCGGCACCCACGTCGTCCCCGAGTACTCCTGGACGACGAGGGGCCCCGGAAGTGCATGCCCCGCGAGGAGATCGTGACGCCACACCGCGGTCGCCTCGTGCGTGTCTCGCCCGTACACGACGCGGGTTTGGGTGACCTCGGGCGGTGCGGAGGCGTCGGGGAGACGGACTGCCCCGAGGTCCGGGGCCGGTGCGCTCACCACGACACGAAGCGTCACCGCCTCCACGGGCGTCTCGTCCCGCCGGTACCCGTACCGCTCCTCGTGGGCTCGGTGGAAGGCATCGATCCAGCCGGCCGCCGGTACCCCCAGCTCGTACGCCTGGCCGGCGTAGCGAGCGTCGATGGTCCGCTCGACCGACAGGGACTCGGGGGCGACCCCCTCGTCGACGAGGGAAGAGCGAGCCGACGTCTCGAGTTCCCCGAGCTCCCGACCCAGGCGGGCCTCGAGATCGGGCGTGTGCGCGTCGAGGAGGACGGTCCTCGAGACCTCGCGGGTCACGGGGGATGCGAGCATGCCGTACGCCGAGAGGAGGCCCGGATCCGGCGGCACGAGGGCGCGTCCCGCACCGAGCCGTTGGGCGAGCTCGACGACGTGGAGTCCGCCCGCGCCACCGAACGCGACGACCGCGAAGTCCACCGGGTCGTATCCCCGCTCGACCGAGATCACCCGTAGGGCGCGCTCCATCGCGGAGTCTGCGACGGCGAGGATACCCTCGGCGGCTTCGTCGGGAGACGTGCCCAGGGCTTCCGCGATCTCGCCGAGAGGGCCGGCGATGGCCTCCCGGTCGAGGGTGCGACCGCCGCCGAGGAAGGCCTCACTCGGGAGTCGGCCGAGCCACACGTGCGCATCGGTCACCGTGACGAGCGTGCCCCCGTTCCCGTAGCAGATCGGGCCGGGCTGTGCGCCGGCGCTCTGCGGGCCGACGCGTAGCGCGCCGCCCGCGTCCACGCGCGCGATCGAACCACCCCCGGCGCCGACGGTGTGGATGTCGATCACCGGGATCGCCGCCGGCTGGCCGCCGATGGCGAACTCGCGCGTCCGTAGGGGCCGCCCGGGACACAGGGATACGTCCGTCGAGGTGCCGCCCATGTCGAAGGAGAGCACGGAGTCGTACCCACCTCGCTTCGCCCACGTCAGCGCACCGACTACGCCGCCGGCCGGTCCCGAGAGTACGGTGTGCACGGGCTCCCGCCGGGCCCGGCTGATCGGCAGCGCGCCGCCGTTGGATCCCATGATCGACACCCGGGTGGCGCCAGCATCCTCGGCGAGGCGCCCCAGGTAGCGATCCATCATCGGAGCGACGTAGGCGTTCACCACGGCCGTGGAGGTACGCTCGTACTCGCGGAACTCGGGCAAGATCTCGCTCGACACGGAAATGGGGAGATCAGACCCTTCGAGGGCTGCCGCGATTCGTCGTTCGTGGTCGGGATTTGCGTAGGAGTGGAGGAGTGAGACGGCGACAGCCTCGGCGTTTGTCTCGGACACCCGCCGACCCAGTGAGGCCAGCTCCTCTTCGTCCAATCCGTCGACCTCGTTTCCGTCCGGTCCGATCCGGCCCTCGACACCGATGCGGTCGTCTCGGGCGACGAGCGGGGGCGGGCGGTGGCCGACGAGAGCGTAGAGCTGCGGGCGATCTTGGCGACCGACCTCGATGACGTCCTCGAAGCCGCGGTTCGTGACGAGGGCGACGCGCACACCCTTCCGTTCGAGGAGGGCGTTTGTGGCCACGGTCGTTCCGTGGAGGAGGACGAACTCGACATCCCCTCCCAGGATCTCCTGGATTCCGTCGAGGACCGCTTGGGAGGGGTCGGCCGGCGTGGACGGAACCTTGAGCGTACGGATCTCACCGTTCTCGAGTAGGACCAGATCCGTGAACGTCCCACCCGTATCGACGGCCAGCACGGGCGTTGACGCGTTCGAAGGCTGCTCGGACATTGGGGCGCTCATCGTCTCGCGAGGCGTGTGTAGGCGCCTGCGGTCCGGACCTGATTCATGCAGCTTTTCCCCTCTTTCGAGCGTTTTTCCGCGCTTGCCTCCACGGCCACCCTCGTCCCGGTGTGGCGGGAGTTCCTCTTCGACGTGGACACCGCGGTCACGGCGTATTCGAAGCTGGAAGACTCACCGTTCGGGTTCCTACTCGAGTCGGTCGTCGGCGGCGAACAGTGGGCGCGCTACTCCTTCCTCGGTAGTCGCCCGTGGGCCGCATGGAAGCTCGACGGTCGAAAGGTATCGTGGTGGACGCCGGAAGGTGGATGGGTGCCGGTGGAGTGCGACGATCCACTCGCCGATCTCGGGGCGAGGCTCGACGAGCATCGCCCGGCCGAGGTCGCAGGACTGCCCCGCTTCTGGGGCGGTGCAGTAGGCTTTTTCGGCTACGATATCGTTCGCCAGATCGAAGAGCTGCCGGACGCACCCCCGGATGACCTCGAGCTGCCCGACGGGCTCTTCGTCTTCACCGACGTCGTGCTCGCGATCGACAACCTCAAAGGTCGGGCGATGGCCATCGCGGCTGTCCCGGTGGGGTCGGATTGGTCCGAAGAGAAGCTACGCGAGGCGTACGACGAAGCTGCGGCCAAGACGGCTACCGAAGTGGAGCGCCTCGGAGCGACGAGCGCACCGTCGCCACTCTCGCTGAAGCCCGAGCCGGACGCCGATCCGCCCTTCGAGAGTTCTTTCACCCGACCCGCCTTCGAGAGCGCTGTACGGCGGGTGCAGGAGTACATCCGTGCAGGCGACGCGTTTCAAGTCGTCCTGAGCCAGCGGCTCACGATGGAGTTGGACGCTTCTCCCTTCGACCTGTATCGGGCCCTGCGCAGCCTCAATCCGTCCCCGTACCTCTATTTCCTCGAGCTGGACGGCTTTTCGATCATCGGAAGCTCCCCTGAGGTGTTGGTTCGGGTCGAAGACTCGACCATCACCGTTCGTCCGATCGCGGGGACACGACCCCGCGGCGCCACACCGGAGGAGGAGCGAGCCCTCGCCGAGGATCTCCTCTCCGACGAGAAGGAACTCGCGGAGCACCGTATGCTCGTCGACCTCGGTCGAAACGATGTGGGTCGCGTCGCGGAGTACGGGTCGGTGACCGTACCGGATCTGATGGTGGTCGAGCGGTACTCCCACGTCATGCACATCGTCAGCCAGGTGGAGGGCCGGCTCCCGGACGGCGTGGGGGCAATTGACGTCTTCCGCGCGTGTGTCCCCGCGGGGACCGTCTCCGGAGCGCCGAAGGTTCGCGCGATGGAGATCATCGACGAGCTCGAGCCGCTACGGCGCGGGCCATACGCGGGTGCGGTCGGGCACTTCAACTACGGCGGCCGAACGATGGACACCGCGATCACGATTCGGACGGTCGTGGCCAAGGATGGGAAGGCGCACGTACAGGCCGGCGCAGGCATTGTGATCGACTCCGATCCCGCCGCCGAATACGAGGAGACGCTCAACAAAGCTCGGGCGCTGCTCAGGGCCGTGGTGATGGTGGACGGGTCGGGCTGACCCGAGGCGCCTCGTCAGCTGCGGCGCGAGGACCCCACCGCGCTTAGCGCGTCAGTCGTCCCCGTTGGAGCGTGGCGATCCGTTCGCGGGCCTCGATCACCGCAGGAACCTCACCGCCATCGGCCATCTGCTGCGCGTAGACGGTGTAGTGCTCGAGCGCCTGCTCGACGTCGCCCTTCCGCTCGTACAGGCGACCGAGTGAGAGGTTGGCCGCCAGACGGTGCAGGCCGAACCAGAAGTCCTGCCCGACCTCGAGGGATCGCTCGCGCTCGGCGATCGCGTCGTCGACCCGGCCGGCTTCTTCGTACAGGCTGCCGACCTCCCACATCCAGCAGCGGTCGCACTGGAGGGACGCGCGAAGCGTCTCGAGTGCCTGGGCACCCGCGAGTGGGTCAGCCCCGCCCAGCTCGAACGCGGCCACCGCCTGCCGGACTTGCTCGATCCCGGCGCTCTGTTCCTCGCTGGCGCTCTCCTCCCACTCCCGGAGAAGAGCCTGCGCCTCGGGGATGAAGCCGAACGACGCGATGAGCGGGATCCAAACGAAGTTGCTTCGGGCGGCTGGATCGACCGCGCGGATTGCGTCGCGCTCGAACAGCTCGGATAGGACAGGCCTCGGGTCGGAGTCCGCCATCAGCGCTTCCATCAACGCCCACCCGACGTATGCTTCGACGACGCCGTCGGGGTCGCCGCCACGCTCCGCCTCCAGGACCGCTCCAGCCATACCCTCGCGAGCGGCCCCGATCTGTCCCGTGATGCCTTGAGCGAGGGCCGCGGCACGTGTCCCGGCATGTCGCCAACTGGGGCCGTCCGGGACGCTCCGCAAGGCGAGGGCACGTTCTTCCGCCAGAGGGCCATCCCACGAAGCGAGACCGAGAACGAAGCCGCCCCACGCATTCCACAGCTCGCCCTCTGGCGCGTACGTCTGAAGGTCGGCAAGCGCGGAGTGGCCCGCGTCGAAGTCGCCGCTGAAGGCCGTGTACAGGACACGGTTGACGTGCGCGGGCCCCGATCGCCCCGGCCCGGTCACGGCGCGGTCGAGCAAGGCCGTTGCGTCTTCCCACCGTGTGAGGACGCTGTATGCGTTGGCCAAGTTGTTCAGCCCCGAGGGTTGATCCGGATACGCGTCGAGGAGGATCTCATAGGCCCGGATCTCCGCGAAGATGTCTCCGGTCACAACCTGGTGGTAGTACGCGACGGCGAGGTTTCGCTCTTCGTCCGTGAGCCGACTACTCAACTCGTACGCTCGAGTCGCAGCACGGCGTGTCTCGTCGTCGCGGTACCCGACATTCCGTCGAGACACGGAGAGGTCTCGCCACGCCATGGCGAACTCAGGGTCGATGTCGAGGGCTTGCTCGAGAAGGTCGATGGCTCGCAGCTCATCCCCGCTCTGCCGCACGGTCTCGGCCTCCGTGAAGAGACGTAGCGCGGGCAGTGAGCTGGTTGTGACTTCGGCGAGAGGCTCGCCCGCCCGAATCGAACGCAGCGACTCTCCGACCCGTTCGCGGATGTCTTGGGACAGGCCATCGATCGCCGCGATCACCTCGCCCTCGTTGGATGCCGTGCGTCGGAAGGTGGCCAGGGGTTCCCCGCCGTCGGTGCTTCGAAGGCTCGCAGTCAGGATGTAGCCGGAGCCGGCAGAGCCGACTTCGCCTTCGATGATCGCGCTGAAGCCTCCTCGGGCAGCGACCTCGTCGGCGACGTTCCCTTGGACCGGCTGGCTAGCATCTCGATCCATGAGGCCGAGGATCTCGGACACCGAGCCCTCGGGCACGAGTGTGATCGTCGCGGCGGTGCCCAAGTCGACCCGAAGCGCCTCGGTCACGACCTCCGCGAGTGACGCATCCGTCGTGGTGTTGGAGAAGTCGGCGAGGAGCACCGCGTCGCCCTCCTCGAAGACGCCCTGAGCCACGAGGTTGCCCACCGGCCCGATTCCCGTCGACCACATCACGAAGTATGCGATCAATGAAAAGCCGAGGAGCGCGAAAGCTCCGATCCCACCCATGACCGCATTCTTCCATGTGAAGAGGTGGGTGGGCAGGCGGGGTGGGGATGTTTCGGTCCACGCGGGCTCGGGTATGTCCGAACGGGCAGTCTCTGCGACCGGCTCCGGCGCGGTTGCTGTGCTCGAGGCCCCCGTGTGGTGCGCGGGTGCGGTGACATCGGCGGGTGCGACGGACTCGGCCTGCAGGAAGGCCGTTGCGAGCACCACGGGGAGGCCGAGTAGCAGCAGGACGAACGCCATTCCCGGCGTCCAGTCGGGAAGCCCAATGGAGTCCGTCACGGCCTGCACCACCTGGAGCACGCCCCACGACGCGGCGAGGAAGATCCCGAGCACCTGCCAGAGCGAGCGCCGGTGGATCTCTTGGACGAAACCGCGAATGCGATTCATCATCGCGTCAGACGCCCCCGTTGCAGCGTGGCGATCCGCTCGCGGGCGTCGACGACCGAAGGGATCGCGTCCCCGTCGACGAGCTGCTGCACGTAGATCGTGTAGTGCTCGAGTGCCTTCTCGAGGTCGCCGCTTCGCTCGTACAGGCGACCGAGCGAGTGGTTCGCCAGCAGCCGGCGGGCTCCGAACCAGAAGCCCTCGGCGGTCTCGATCGATCCCTGACGCTCCGCAATCGCTTCCTCGATCATGCCGGCCCGTTCGTAGAGCGTGCCCATGTCCCACATGAAGCAGCGCTCGCACTGTTCGGCGGTGCGAAGGCCGTCGAGTTCGCGAGCCCCGGCGGCCGGGTCCTCGGACCCGAGCTCCATGATCTCTACGTAGCGGCGCACGACGCGGATCACCTCTCCCTGGACGTCACCCGAGGCCGCGTCCCACTCATCGAGGAGGCGCGTCGCGTCGTCGAACAGTCCGTATGAGGCGAGGTCGCTGATCCACCCGAAGTTCGAGCGGTTCTCTGCGGGCACACGATCCATGGCACCTCGCTCGAACATCAGAGCGATCACCGGTGTGGGGTCGCCGTCCGCGAGGTACCGCTCCATGCGCGCCCAGTCCATGTACGTCTGGACGACACTGTTCGCGTCCCCCGCCCGGTCCGCTTCGGTGAGCGCGCCCTGCATGCCTTCGCGCGCAGCCGCGATCTGGCCCGTCAGAGCCGAAGAGACCGCAACCATGCGTGTACCGGCCAGCCGCCAGTTGGCACCCCCTGGGACGTTGCGGAGCTGTTCGGCCGCCTCGAGCCCCGATGCCGCATCCCACGAAGAGAAGGCCAAGACCCACGCCCCCCACACCGGCCAGAGCTCGTCGTCGGGGGCGAAGCGCGCGAGGTCGTCCAAAGCGGCTTCGGCCGCCGCGAAGTCCCCTGCGAGGGAGGCGTAGAGGGGTCGGTTCGCGTAGGCGGAACGGGACCGCCCAGGTCCGTTCACGGCCCGATCCGTGAGCGCCTTCGCCTCTTCCCACCGATTGAGGCTCGAATAAGCGATCGACAAGTTGTTCAAACCGGTCTGGTCGTCCGGGTACGCATCCAACACCGTTTGGTACGCTGCGATCTCGGCGAAGAGGTCTTCGGTGACCTGCCGATGGTAGTACGCCTCGGCATGAAGGCGCTCCCGGTCGGTGAGCCGGTCACTCAGCTCGTAGGCGCGAGTGGCTGCCGAGCGTTGCTCGGCTTGAGATCCGCCCGTGTCGGTGTACACGACCGCCAAGGCGCGCCATGCCATGGCGAAGTCCGGGTCGATCGCGAGCGCCTGCTCGAGCAGCTCTCGCGCGCGGACGTTGTCTCCGCGCTCACGCACGACGTTGGATTCGGTGAACAGCTGCAGAGCGCGCAGCGAGTTGGTTGTCACGGCTTCGAGTGGCTCATCCGCGCGGATAGACCGAAGCGACTCCCCCGCGCGCTCACGGATGTCCTGAGATAGTCCATCGATGGCCGCGATCACTTCGTCCGGGTTCGACGCTGTTCTCCGGAAGGTGGCGAGCGTCTCGCCGCTCAGATCTCGGATCGCAGCCGTCAGGATGAAGCCAGAGCCGGCCGATCCGACCTCGCCTTCGATCACTGCGCTGAAACCGCCGCGGGCCGCGACCTCATCGGCCACGTCGCCGACGATCGGGTCGTCCGCGCTCCGACCCATCAGGGTCAGGATCTCGCCAGCCGCCGCCTGCTCGACGAGTGTGAGCGTCGATCCAGTCGCCAGGTCGACGCGCAGCGCCTCGGTGACCACGTCGCCGAGCGAGGCATCACCGGTCGAGTTCGTGAAGTCGGCGAGGAGCACCGCGTCGCCTTCCTCGAAGACGCCCTGAGCCACCAAGCTTCCGACCGGCCCGACGCCTGCCGACCACATCACGAAGTAGGCGACCAGAGAGAAGCCGAGGAGCGCGAAGGCTCCGATTCCACCCATGACTGCATTCTTCCACGTGAAGAGGTGGGTGGGCAGGCGGGGTGGGGACGCGTCCGTCCAGGATGGCTCGGGTGCGTCCTGGTCTCTCTCGTCGTGGGCGCCGTCATCGACCGGTCCGGGAGTGTCGGCGTCGGTCGTGTCGGCCGTCGATGATTCGGCCTGAGCTCTCGGCTCTGCCTGCACGAAGGCGGTCGCCAGGACAACGGGAAGGCCCAACAGGAGAAGAACGAAGGCCATCCCCGGGGTCCAGTCTGGGAGGCCGATACTGTCCGTGACCGCTTGGACGACCTGCAATACGCCCCACGAGGCAGCCAAGAAGATGCCGAGCACCTGCCACAAAGAGCGGCGGTGAATGTCGTGGATCAGGTGCTTGATGCGGTCCATCAGGCTAACGGCTATCCGTCCGTGGGGGTCGGTCGGTGGCGACTTCGTATCAAGCCTGAAAGAGTACGACCCGAGGCGACCGACGCGCTAGCTAGCCAGCCAGCTTCTGGTAGAGCCGCACCAACGCCCCGATGCCCTTTTCGTAGTTCTCGATCGGGAGCCACTCGTCGGGAGCGTGCAGGTTGCACCCAGGCAGAGAAAACCCGACGAGGAGGGCCGTGGCGTCGAGCTTCTCCTCGAACTCCACCACGATCGGGATCGACCCACCGCCGCCCATCGGGACGGGTGTGGCTCCGAACGCCTCGTGAAGGGCCTCGCTCGCGGCTTCGAAGGCCGGTCCGTCGACGGACGCGCGCCAGGGGCGGCCGCCGTGCAGCTCGACGAGCTCGACGGTAACTCCAGCGGGCGCGACACGTTCGAGGTGGGCCTCGAACAGCTCACGGACTCGATCCGGATTCTGATCGGGTACGAGGCGGAAGGAGACCTTGGCCATGGCGTGGTTGGGAAGAACGGTCTTGGCCCCCTCTCCCGTGTAGCCGCACAGGATTCCGCAGACGTCGCACGTGGGGCGGATCCACAGCCGTTCGAGCGTCCCGTATCCGGTCTCGCCCGCCAGCTCCGGCACGTCGAGTCCTCCGGCGAAGTCGGTGTCGGAGTGAGGGAGCGATCCAATCGTCTCTCGGGTCGCCGCGTCCCATTCGACGACGTCGTCGTAGAAGCCGGGAATGGCGATTCGGCCATCATCGTCGTGGAGCGACGCGATGATCTTCGAGAGCGCGTTCCCCGGGTTGGCTACGGCTCCGCCGTACTCACCCGAGTGGAGGTCGCTGTTGGCGCCGTGCACGTGGAGTTCGAAGTACGCGAGGCCGCGCAGGGAGAAACCGACCGAGGGCACTCCTTCCGCGTACATCCCGGTGTCCGAGATGAGGACGACCTCGCATCCGAGTCGCTCAGCTTGGGCTTCCACGAACGGCACGAGGTTCGGGGAGCCGACCTCTTCTTCGCCTTCCGCGATCACGACGACGTTGATCGGCAGCGGGGTGTTGGTCGCGTGGAAGGCTTCGAGCGCCTTCACGTGCATGTAGAGCTGCCCTTTGTCGTCTGCCGAGCCGCGTGCGTAGATGCGCCCGTCCCGCTCCGTGGGCTCGAAGGGCGGGGAGGTCCAGAGGTCGAGCGGCTCGGGGGGCTGGACGTCGTAGTGACCGTAGATCAGCACGGTCGGTGCGTCGGGACCTGCCGCACGCACCTCTCCGACGACGATGGGGTGGCCCGGGGTCTCTGCGATCTCGGCGGACAGGCCGGCCTCTTCCAGTCGCGCGGCGAACCACTCGGCAGCAGCACGGGTGTCCCCGTTGTGCTCGGACTTCGCCGAGATCGACGGGATGCGTAGGAAGTCGTACAGCTCCGACCGGAACCGGGTGAGGTTGTCGTCTACGAAGCGTAGAGCGTCCGACATGTCGGTCCTTCCGAGGTTGAGAGGGACCGGTGAGGGGGTCGACTCCCCTCTGTCCTCGGGTCGCTTAGATCAGCGTCCGCAGGCCCCAGCGGTAGATGAAGGTCATCAGCGTCGCGAATGCGGCCGCGCACACCATGCCGCCGATGCTGAGCGCCATGGGGTCGAAGAGGTGGAAGATCCCCACCCCGAGCATCCCGCCGATGGCCGCCGCGAATGCACCGAGGACGGCAATGATCTGAACATGCCCTGGCTGCTCTTCCGGGCGGCTGATGACCGACCGCATCACCAGTCCGATGCTGGCTCCCATGATGATCCAGATGGCGATGCCGATCCAGTTCTGCATTGCTCGACCTGACGGTGGTTGAATCGCGTGCGTGCACTCGAAT
Source organism: Gemmatimonadota bacterium (assembly GCA_039030015.1). Classification (GTDB taxonomy): domain Bacteria; phylum Gemmatimonadota; class Gemmatimonadetes; order Longimicrobiales; family Gaopeijiaceae; genus UBA2589. Next base: position 116,474 of record JBCCEZ010000003.1, read on the forward strand.
GTGCTGGAGGAAGTTACCCGATGCCTAGGGCCAGAACCACCCCGCTGCCCGCGTTTGACGAGGCACTCGGCTCAGTGTTCATTCCGACATGGCGGACGATGTGATCGACCTGACTCGCTACATGAAGCGAGAGCCCGAAGCGGAGCTTCCGCGGGGTTCGATGACGTTGTGGGGAGCGGACGGAGAGCGGTCTCGCTTCGCGTTACCCCTGTGGCGGATCATCCACTTGGCCCGAGCCGAACGGGGCATGGTCGTGTACGCGTCGGTCGAGAATCCACGAGACGCGCGCCCGTTTGTCGTCTTGGACTTGGCGTCCGACCCGGCAAGGACTCACGTCGATACGTCCTTGATTCCACGCTTCGAGGTCGACGAGGGTCCATCGCTGATCGACATGGATCAGCAGGGGCTGGCCGTGTACCTCGGTGCCGAGGATGGGCGACAGTGGTCGCTGATCGTAGACGGCGACATCAGCCGGACCGAGCCGCTGGCCAGCACAGCGCGCGAGGACGTCCTCTTCCTGGCCGGTGAGTGTGCAGGCCTGCTCTTCCTGCGAGAACTGGCGGCGGACGCGGTCCCGAAACCGCCACCCGGTGATCCCGACGGACTGAGCGAAGAGCCCTAGTCCTCCCCCATCCGGCGCTTCAGCTCCTCGAGTGCGGCGTCGACGTCGAGTTCCTCGCGACGCGGAGGCTCGTCGAGGTCGATGCTGAACTCCGAGGGCTCGTCCAAGTCCAGCTCGTCGAAGGCTTGAGCGGCTTCCGCCTGCGCCTCGGTCCCATCGATCTTGTCCGCCATCCGGTCCAGCTGGTCGAAGAGGTCGTCGGCTGCAGAGATCGACTCCCTCGCACCGGAGCGCTGGGTCGTCGCCGTGAGGGCGTCCCGCTTCTCTCTCGCGGCATTGAACTGCGTGTACATCTCGTCCAGCGTGCCGCTCCGGAATCGGAGCTCTTCCTGGAGGGCGGCCTCCTTCTTTCGAAGGACGCCGAGGTGACCCTCGGCCTTCGTCGCGACCTCGGCGGCCAACTTCACCGTCTCTTCGTCGTCGATCTCGCGGGCCATCTCTTCGCGGCGGCGCGCGGTGGCCGACTCCTTCTCGAGCCTCTCGATCTGCCCGCGAGTCTTCTCGATCTGGGCCTCGAGTCCGGAGATCTGAGCCTTCTCGTCGACGATCTCATTCTTCATACCGACGAGAAGCTTGTCGGCGGTATCCGACACGTTCTCGCGGCTGAGTTCTTTGTTGAAGTTGTCGAGCGCCTCGCGGAACGCGGCGCGTAGATCCTCGAACATCCTCGGCATCTCCCGGTGGTCCTACGGACCGAAGCTGTGCGTCGTTCTCCCACTACGAAGAGAGTGGGGAAGGAGCTTCAGTTGAGGAAGGGCTCGATCCGTTGGGCGAAGGAGTTCCGTGCCCGATGGAGTCGACTCTTCACCGTGCCGAGGTTCACGCCCGTGATCTCGGAGATCTCCTCGTAGCTCTTCCCTTCGAGCTCCCGGAGTCGGAAGACGAGGCGATGATGCTCGGGGAGGGTTTGCACGGTGTCTTCGACCAGACGGCGGAGGTACCGCTTCCGATAGAGGTCGTCGGGCCGCATCGAATAATCTTCGAACTGGATCGGCCGATGATCGTCGTCCCAATTCCCGGTCAGCTTTTGGAAGAGCACGAGGGGGCTTCGGGAGCGGTTTCGAAGTTCGTTCTTCGACAGGTTGCCGGCGATCGTATAGACCCACGTCGAGAACTTCTTGGTGGTGTCGAAGCGATGCAGATGCCGGGTGACACGGATGAACGCCTCTTGTACCAGGTCTTGAGCCCGGTCGGCGTCCCCAGTCTTCCGCGTGATGAAGTGTACGAGGCGATCGCGATACCGATCGTACAAACGCTGGAAGGCTCCAGGGCGCCCCTCGAGGTGGGCGGCGACGAGTTCCTCGTCCGTGAGGTCGTCGAGCGGGCGATCGAGAGTCAGCTGTTCGAGGCTGTCTATGCTGGCATTGACCATTGGTCAAATCCTCAGGGACTGAGGCACCCGATCAGAACCCGAAATACGCCGTATAAGATACCGTAGTATCGGCACCGTACAAGGCGTTGTGCTCAGCGTACACGCCGCGAGCGGGGTATGACTACCGCGTCAGCGGATCTGAACGGGGCGGTTGCGGATCCCGACGAGGGGGTCTCCGGTCGAGAATCCGTCGTACAGGGCCTGTTCGGGCGGCGGGATCTTGTCCCGCGACGCCAACGCGTCGTCTGCCGCGGCGTCCATCTCCGCGGTGACCTCCTGTTCGATCTTCCCCAACTCGGCTTCATCGACCCCCCGTCTACCCAACCAAGCCTCGAAGAGCCCGATCGGATCCCGACGGCCCCAATGGTCGAAGAGTTCGGACGAGAAGGTGTCCCGAGCCTCACGCTCGTCGTGGGTCGCGTGGCCGCCCATCCGAAACGTGTCCGCGACGATCATGCCGGGCCCTTCTCCAGACCTGCAACGATCGACGGCGAGCCGCGTGGCCGCGTACACGTCCAGCACGTTGTTCCCGTCGCACACGAGGCCGTCCAGTCCGTACATCGCGGGCCACGCGTGCAGGTCACCGGAGCCGTGCTGCGCGGCAGGGGTGCCCAACGCGACCTGGTTGTTCTGAATCACGAACACGACGGGCAAGCGTTGGACGGCCGCGAGGTTGATCCCCTCGTGACACGCCGCGCACTTGGTGGCACCGTCGCCGACCCACGTCATCGCGACCCGATCCTCACCCCGGTTCTTGAAGGACAACGCCACCCCGGCCACGATCGTCACACTCGTGCCCATGTGACTGATCGGCTGGATGATCCCGTTCTCCATGTCGCCGATGTGGAGGTCACGCCCGGCGCTTGGAGAGTCCGACGTCGCGAGGTAGCCGCGGAACATGTCGGACAGCGGCATGCCCATCATGTGGAGGGCGCCCGCGTTGCGGATCATCGGGGACACGACGTCTCGCCCGGGCTTCAGCGCGCGAACGTTCCCGACGGTCACCGCCTCTTCGCCGGTACCCAGCCACGCCTTGGAGATCACCCCGGTCCGTACCCACCGCTTCAGGCCGATGTCGTGGAGGCGGGTGCGGAGTAGGTCCCGGTAGATCGCCAGAAGGTCGGCGTCGTCCAACGATTCGACGATGGCGGCGCGCTCAGGGTGCGTAGCGAGGGTCTCCTCGTACGCGTCGATCAAGTCGGGCGAAGCGGCCCACTCGAGATACTCGGGCGGGTCGAAGGCAGGGTATCGTTTCATGCCCGGAAGCTAGAAGAAGCCGCGACGTCGAAAAACGGGCACAAAGAACGGGGGAGGCGAAGGTCTCGATGGCACGAAGAACCAGCCCCCCCAGGGTGGGCCATCGCGAATCCCTCACACTCCCCCGAACGCCGACCTAAGTCGACATGCGTAAATACGGGCCGGCCCGAGCGGTTGTCACTCTCAAATTGGTACGATTTCGAAATCCATTCGTCATAGCACGTTGCCGTCCCGAGCACTCGTTTCGACATTTCTGGCCATGAGTTCCGCGCCTCCCCGCCCATCGTGACGGCTTCTCCCGGAACCTCCGCGTCCGGAGGGGGGCGGCGTGTCCAAGCCGTCGTTGCGCTGCGGCTCCTCGAGGTCATGAGGGACATGGACCACCCGGTGGAGGTCCTGGAGGACGAGGATCCGACCCAGACCATCCCCCGACGATTCGGGCTCTCCGACGTCGTCGATCGCCAGATCCGCACGCACCGCGATGACGTAAAGAAGGGCGTGCGCGTCACCGACGAAGACGTGCAGGGACTCTTCCGCTTCGTGATTCGGCGTCCGGACGGGCCCCAGGTCTTCCGAGAAGTCGGACGACTGCTGGCCGGCGAGTCGCGGCGTGCTGGACTCGTACGGATGCTTCCGCGTTCGCTCCAATACAGAGCTGCTCGACGTAGGGCCCGTCGTACGCTGAAGAAGCTCTTCGGGCGTCAGATCGGGGGCTTCGGTCGAGGGACCTTTGTCGTCGAAGGCCGCTCTCTTCTCTTCATCGAGGCCGATCCAGGTGGAGACGCCTGCGAGCTTCTCTCCGGATTCTTGGAAGAGGTGCTCCGTCAGACGCTGGGGGCGCCGGCGGTGGTTCGGCACACCCTGTGTCAGGGGCGGGGGGATGACTTGTGCCGGTGGGAGGGCGAGCTCGTAGAGGACCCGCTCACCGTCGAGTTGCGAGAGGCGCCCGACGACGAGGAAGAGGAGATCGCCGAGCCGGCGTAGCGTCGGTCGTCAGTCCACCAGGATGCGGTGGACCCGGAAGATGCAGAGATCCTGAACGACGAAACGGCCCGCCGCCCGAGCTGCCCGAGCTTCCTCATCGGCCCGGATCCCGGTCTGGAGCCAGATCGCCGGCTGACTCTCCCTGGAGGCGGCTGCGTCGACGAAGGGTCCGGCTTCGGCCGAGGGGCGGAAGATGACGACCAGGTCGACCGGGTCGGGGACATCCTCCAACGCCGGATACGCTTGGCGACCGAGGATGCGATCTGCATTCGGATTTACGGGAATCACGTCGTACCCCTTGGCCAGTAGGTACGAGGGGACCCGTCGGGCCGCCTTCTGAGGGTGGCGGGACAGGCCGATCACGGCCACGTGCTGTGCGGAGCGCAAAACCTCCACGATCTCCTCGGCCGACGGATTGTCCACGTCGGAGGACCCGGCGATCATGTGCCGCACGACTTCGATCTTGGTCACGGGCGGCGAGCTTATCGGACGGCCGCCGTCTTACGCAACCGTGCACCCCACTTCTGTTGCCGGGCCTCGTCGGAGGCGTGATCATTCGGCCCCTTCTCACGCCCCCCTCGTTATCCGGGACTGATCCATGGACCCGTTTCTTATCTCGATCATCGCAGCGGTCGTGGCGGGTGGCATCGGGTACGCCGTCGGACTCGGGAGAGGACGGTCGGCCGGGCACGCCTCTGGCCGCGCCGAGGGTCACCGCGTAGGGGTGTCCGAGGGCCGCGATACCGGGCTCGAAGAGGGGAAGAAGCTCGGCCTGACCGAAGGGCGTCGGAGTGGGTCGGAGGAGGGGCGCCGAGAGGGTCGCGACGAAGGGCGGAAATCCGGCCTCGAAGAGGGTCGTCGTCAGGGCCGAGAGGAAGGGCACACGACGGGCTTTGCCGAGGGCCGTACCAAGGGGTACGAGGAGGGGCGCACGAGTGGGTACGACGAGGGTCGTTCTGCCGGGCTCGAAGAGGGGCGCTCGGAGCTGCGCGACGGCGTCCGAGCGTCGGAGCGAGACGCGGCGATGCGAGAGGCCATCGCTCGGGTGAGTGCCTACCTGAAGACCACGGTCCGTGACCCCCTCTCGGGCGCCACGGAGGAATCCGAAGCGGACGAATTGCGCGAACGTATTGGGCGGGCGATGGGCGCGCTTCAGGACCTCGACTTCTTCATCGAGGACGTCGAGGAGCGTCGCGAAGGCACGGATTTGGTCGCGCTCGCACAGTCGGTGGCGCGGGACTTCGCGGCGGACCAGGAGGTCGGCGTCCGGATCAGTCTCGGCGCGTCGACCGTGTACGCGGACGTGAATGGCCCCGCCTTGATGGACGCCCTCTACCTAGTGCTTCACAACGCCGGTCGGTTTGGACAGGGCTCGACCGTCGACCTGTCGGTGGTCGTGGAGAATGGTTCGGCCGTGATCCGGGTCCGCGACAGAGGCGATGGCTTCTCGGAGGAGGCCTTCCAGCGCGCGTTCGACCCCTTCTACTCGTCGACCGACGACGGTTTGGGGCTCGGTCTTCCCCATGCCCGGAAGGCCGTCGAACGGATGGGCGGCGCGATCGAGCTGAGAAACGTGCCGGACGGTGGGGCCGAGGTGGAGATCACCTTCCCACTTCGCTGACCTCCGGTGGGGCGTCGTCCGGACTCATCCGGGTGGTGAGACCAACCCCCGCCACGCCGATCACGACCAGCGCGATCCCGATCCACCCCATCGGGCGTAGGCCTTGGGACAAGAGCCAGGTCGCGAGGATGGCCGCGACCACGGGCTCGATCGCCGTAGCGATGGATGCCCTACTGGCGTCGATGTATGTCAGCGCGTCGAAGAAGAGGAAGTGCGCGACCGCGATCGTAAGGAGCCCGAAGGCGATCAGCGTGCCCCATGCCGCCCCCGACGCGGGGAGCACGATCGGTCCGGAGAGGAGGGGGACGGCGACACCGAGGAAGACACACGAGCCCAGCGTGCTCACCACAACGGTCGGCATCGAGCCGTAGAGTGGCGCCGCGTACCGACCGAAGAGCGTGTACGCGCCGTAGGAGACACCGGCCAAGACGCCCCACATCAGTCCAGTGGAGCCGAACGCTGGGGTCACGTCTTCCGCCCCCAGGACGCTCAGCCAGACTCCAGTGAGGGTGATCACCAGGAGGGCGATCCGGGTCCGATCCGGCCACTCGTTCAATAGCGGACCCGAGGCGATGGCGACGACCGCCGGCGCCAGATACAGCATCGCAACCGTGGACGGGACGCCGACCGCGTCCGTGGAGAGCTGATAGGCGATCTGGAAGACGCCGATCGCGACTCCCCCACCGCCGGCCAAGACGAGCCAACCGGTTCGATCGAGCTTCAGGGACGAGGGCGCACGGATGGCGACCACCCCCAGCAGGATGATCGCGCCGACCACCGGTCGCAGGAGGGCGAGACTTTCCGGGGGTACGCCGAAGCGGAAGAGGTAGACCGCGAAGATCCCCGAAGAGCCCCACATCGCGGCGGCGGCGACGACCTCGATGTAGCCACGGAGGCGACCGGTCACGCGTACCCGTAGATCTGATAGAGCAGCAGATAAACGAGCAGGCCAGTCACGGAGACGTACGCCCACACGGGGAAGACGAATCGCGCGAGGCGCCGGTGTTCGTCGAAGCGTTCCTTGTGCGCCAGGTACAGGATTCTGAGCACGAACGGTGGTACGAGCATCGCCAGCACGACGTGCGTGCCGAGGATGGTCAGGTAGACGGTGCGTGCGATCCCTTCACCGCCGAACTGGTGTGTCCCGGTGAAGATCACGCGGGTCACATAGAAGACGAGAAAGATCGCCGAAGCCCCGACCGCCGTGAGCATCAGTTGCTTGTGGCGGTCGACCACCTTCTTCCGAATGAAGTAGTAGCCGGCGAAGAGGGCCGCCGCGCTCGAGAGGTTCAGTAGCGCGTTGACGAGCGCGAGGGTATCTCCGACAGCGGTCGGATCCATGTCAGGTCGTCACCGTGGTCCGCCGGGACTCCTCGGCTGTATCGGCCGCCCCGGCGACCTCGAACCGACGGCCCGCAGCAGCCAAGCCGACGAGCGTGGCGAGGAGCGCTGCCGCACCGAGGGTGTGGAGAGAGACCGGTGTGATCGCGAGGATCGTCAACACCGACCCGACTCCCAACGCAACCTGGATCGCGAGCAAGCCGACGGTCACGTGCGCCCACCGGCGGATCGAGGATGGAAGGTCCGAGCCTCTCGCCCACGCTGCGAAGGCGAGGATGCCGACCGTCGCGATCACCGCGAGCGCTCGATGCAGGAAGTGGGACGTGATCTGGATGTTCACGAGTGGGGGCACGACCTGCCCCAGGCACAGCGGAACGTCGGGGCACGACATCCCGCCGTCCGTGTGGCGGACGAGTGCGCCGAGCGCCGACTGGGCGAAGACGATGCCGGCAAGGATCCCCGCGTACAGCGTCAACCTCCGGCCCGACTCCGGTGACAAGCCCTCGATCGGGGGCGGGGCCGACGAGCCCTCCGCCGCGCGCGGATGATCTCGATCGGCGCCGTGCGTCGACACCGCGAGCGCGGTCGCTAGCGCGAGGAAGACGAACGCCAGGCTGAGATGGGTGGTCGATACGAGGTCGGGCAGCTGGTAGATCACCGTCATGCCGCCGAAGACAGACTGCACCAAGAGCAGTCCGATCCCCGCGAGACTCGCTCGGTAGATCCACGGCCGGTCGGTCGTCTCCTTCCGCGCCAACCACGTCGCCAGGCCGAACATGAGGACGAGGCCGCCAGCCACGAGCCGGTGAAGGTGTTCCCAGAAGACGCCCCCGCTCATCTCGGGCATCATCGTCCCGAAGCAGGTCGGCCAGTCGGGACACGCCAGACTCGACTCCGTGGCGTGCACGACACTCCCGAGGAGCAGGAGGCCGAGCGTCCATCCGACCGTGACCCGGTACGCGCGCGGGTGGAGCATCGGTTAGCCGGCTGCGACGGGCTCGGGTTCGAGAGCCGGGGCTTCCGTCGCCCCCCCTGCGGCTGTCACCTGCGCCCGATAGCCGTCGAGTGTGACCACGCCCTCTTCCAGCCACTCGAACTCTCCCGCCAGGACGCGCTTTGCGAGAGCGTAGGTGGCCTGGTCGTCGTTGCGGAAGAGGGCCCGGAAGCTCGCGCTGATGCGCCGGCGGGCCTGACGACAGTACGTGTCGGCCAGAGCCGTTGCTCCCTTCACATCGCCGCCTTCGGCACGGATCTGTTCTACCCTGGCCACACACGCGCACATGACCAAGAGCTCGGCCCCGATGTCCACGACCCGCCCGAGAACGGCTTGTCGCTTCTCGAGACCGGGACCGAAGCGGACCATAGTGTGGAAGGTCCCGCGCGCGAGCCGGCGAGAGGTGCGCTCCGCGTAGCGCAGATGACGGGCGAGGGAGCCGAACTCGGAGTACCGCGGCCACACGCTCCATCCGAGGAAGCGGGTTGGGTACCACCACGCGTAGTACAGTCCGGCCTTCACGAGCGCCGCGAGCTTCGCACCGATCGGGGCCTTCGGATTGACGAGGTCTCCTGCGATCGAGAGGTGACGATCCACCGCCTCGCGAGCGATGAAGAGCCGCATGATCTCCGAGGAGCCCTCGAAGATCGTGTTGATGCGCATGTCCCGGAGCCAGCGCTCGATCGGATACGACGTCTCTCCGCGGGCCTTCAGTGAGTCGTGGGTCTCGTATCCTCGTCCACCGCGCACCTGAAGCGCGTCGTCGACGAGGCTCCATCCCGTTTCGGTGCCCCACATCTTCGCGACGGCCGCTTCGAGCCGAATGTCGAAGTTCCCCGAGTCGGCCATCGCCCCTGTCATCTCGACCAACGCTTCGAGGGCGAAGGTGTCGGCCGCGATCTTGCCGATCATCTGAGCGACGGCGTCGTGACGTCCGACCGGCAGGCCCCACTGAACGCGTGCGTTGGCCCAGTCTCGGATCATTTCCAAGCAGCCCTTCCCGGCCGCGGCGCAGAACGCGGGCAGGGCGAGGCGACCCGTGTTCAAGGTGATCAGGGCGAGCTTCAGACCCTTGCCCTCACCCCAGAGCAGGTTCTCGCGGGGGACCTTCACGTTCGTGAAGCGGAGCGCTCCGTTGGAGAGGGCGCGCAGTCCCATGAACGAGCATTCGTCGAGTGTCTCGACACCGTCCCACTTGGTCTCGACGATGAAGGCGGTGATCGGTTTCCGCTTCGATCCTTCCTTGGCCGGTGTGCGCGCCATGACCACGATGATGTCGGCGCGAGGGCCGTTCGTCGTCCAGAGCTTCTCGCCGTTGAGGATCCAGTGCAACCCGTCTTCGGAGAGCTCCGCCGTCGTCGAGAGGTTCGCCGGGTCGGACCCGACGTCGCTTTCGGTCAGCGCGAACGCGGACAGTTCGCCAGCGGCCAAGCGCGGGAGGTACTCGTTCTTCTGCTCCTCGGTCCCGAACTTCAGGAGCGGGCCCGGGACACCGATGCTCTGGTGCGCCGAAAGGAATGCACCGGTCGCGCTGCACCGGGAAGCGACGATCGCGAGCGCCCGGTTGTACGACACCTGGGAGAGGCCGAGACCGCCGTACTGCTGGGGCGTCTTGATCCCGAAGGCACCGAGCTCTGCGAGGCCGTCCAGCACCGACTGGGGCACGTGCCCGTCGCGGTCGTGGGCATCCCCGTCGATATGGTCGCGGGCGAAGACTTCGAGCTTTTCGATGAACTCTGCCGCGCGGGCGCGTTCGGCGGGGTCAGGCGCCGGGAGGGGGTGAATCAGGCTCATGTCGAGCCGACCCTCGAAGAGGGCCCGGGCGAAACTTCTGCGCTCCCAGTCCTGTTCGCGCGCTTGTTCCGCGACTTCTCGGGACTCGAGCTCCGTGGCCAGCTGCTTGTCGTTCGCCATCGTATCGCCTCCTGGTGTCCGACCGACCGCCGGCAGCGTCGTCGACGCGTTCCGGTGGGATTGGAAATCTAACCAAGGGCGCTCACGAAGGTGAGCGAAGGGTATTCGCGGCGTGTGTCAGTCGCGGAGGAATTCGTGGATCTCGTCCGCACGTTCTCGCGCGTCGGCCTCGCCGATTTCCATCAGGGCCCGGAGGTAGTCGGGCTGGAACATGATCAGGCTCAACACGTCCGGGCTCTCCGTCTCCTTCGTGCCTAGACCACGCGTCATGAACCGGAACGAGCGCGGGAGCTGAGCTTCGAACTGGCCGGCCAGCTTGCCGAGGTCTTTGCTCGGGCGAAGGACGAGCAGCTTCACCGGTTCGAGCCCGTGCCGATGATCTCCCGGCAGGGTCACGAGGAGCCGGTTGAGTCGCTCGAGCCGCAGTGCGTCGTTGTCGAGTTGGTCGAGGAAGACCGAGTTGAGCAGGACGCCGGCCACTTGGGCCGGCGGAGGATATCCCTGGATCGCCGACACGGCCGCTTCCTCCTCGGAGCGGGCGTACCGCGTGCTGATCGCCATGACCCGTCGCGCTCCCAGATGCAGCACCGGGGAGAGCGGAGCGGTGAGGCGAATCCCACCGTCGCCGTACCAGTGGTTTCCGAGTTGGACCGCCGGAAAGAGGAGAGGGAGGGCCGCCGAAGCCATGATGTGCTCGACGGTGATCGTCGCCTTCTTCGTGATCCGTTGCGGGCGACTCCACGGTTCGATGTCAGGCCCCGTGAACCAGGTGACGGACTCGCCCGTGGAGTAGCTCGTCGTGCTGATCGCCAGCCCTTTGAGTCGCCCCCGTTCGATGTTGGCGCTGACCCCCGTGAGCTCGCCGTCGATCGCGTGGAGCGTCTCGGTCAGGTGCGCGCGAAGCGGCTCGGTGTCCATCAAGCCGCGCACCTGAGCCCGTGCGCCGCCCAATCCGCCCGTCCCGAGCTTCTTCAGCCAACGGAGCGAGTTCATCGCCATCGAGCCAGGGTCCACCCGAAACACCTGGTTCGTCGTGAGATTCCCCCAGAGTTGGGAGAGCTCCTCGACGGCCTGGATGAAGCTCCCGTGATGCGAGGCCAAGAGTGCCGCGTTCAGGCCCCCCGCCGAGACGCCGGTGATGAAGGGGAGATGGAGCTCGGGGCGGTGCCGGGCGAGGTACCGCAGGAAGCCGACCTGGTACGCGGCGCGCGCGCCTCCGCCGCCCATGACGACACCGAGGTCACCCGGGCCGTGGCCGAGGTCCGCGTCGGGGCTTGCCTCGAGTGTGTCGAGGGGGGGAAGAGTAGGCACTCGGGCCGTGGGTCAGCCGACGATGGGTCGATTGATGGCCATGATTCCCGCGACGACGCAGCCGAGCACGATGAGTGTGCCGATCGCGTGAGGCGTGAAGGACTTCTCTTCCTCGGGACGGCGCTTCATGACGCCGTGCACGACGTGGGCGAGCACCACGGCGAGCAACATCATCACGATGTGTCCGCCCAGCATCGGATAGAAGCCGATGCCGAAGAAGAGATTGGCGAAGCCCAGAAGGACCGTGAGATCGAGCGTCCCGGTGAAGGCCGCGGACAGGATCCGCATCTGCTTGTCGTAGGGGCGCTTTGTCGCAGCCCCGTACAATGCGTAGACGACGACCACGAGGCCCAGGAGGAGGACCAGGTATCGGAATCCGGAGTGTGCTTGTAGGAGCATGAGAGTCGTCCGTGGGCGGTCGCGCGAGGAACCTGAATCTATGCGCCGGCCGCGTCTCCCGAAGGGCTGAGGTCGACACCCGTGCGAACCGAAGTGACGTCGATCTCGATCGGTTCGGAGAAGCCCTCGTCGATCGTCCACGTCCCGATCCGGTAGGGACCCTCGGGTACGACGCCGAGCTCGAACGCCCCGTCCTCTTCCGCGAAGACGGCCCACGGCGCGTCGGTGGCGAAGACGAAGGCCCTCATCCCCGGGTGTTCGTCGCAGAGGATGTCGTACCCGCCGGGCTCGAGCACGAAGTCGATCACGTCCTCGGGAAGCGCGTCACTGTCGAGGATCGGGATCTCTGCGCCGACCGGCCACACCTGGACGTTGTGGCTGAGAGCGGACTCACTGTTGGCGAAGCTCATCGTCTCCCCTGGGGACACGATGAGCCGCTCGGGCGAGAAGACGAGCCCGAACTGGTCGATCAGCGGCGTCTCCCGTGCAGGCGCGGGCGCCGCCGACAGGTCTGCGGGCCATAGGAGGACGACCGAGCGCACCCCGCTCTGGGCGGCGGGGGCCTGTCCGTACACCCCCTCGGGCAGCGGCGCTTCCGCCTGGCCGACATCGACGTCCCCCTCCCCGGCGCACGCGGTGAGCGCGGCAGCGACGGCGAGGAGGGGGAGTCTGCTGGAGAGCTGGAGCCTCATCGGTTCCCGACGTCGGCCCTCACTTCGTCGAGGAGCCGGCGCGCTTCCGAGACCTGCTCGCGATGGGTCTGCGTGGGGGGGTACAAACTCCCGGGCCGGACCGCACCGCCGTTGAGCGAGGAGTACACGCGCTGTGCCATGCTTCGCGCCGCTCGGAGTTTCTCCGCAGGTGTGGTCGGAACGGTGGCTGCTCCTCCACCGAAACCGCCCCCACCGCCACCGATCCCTTGATCACGGCCCAGGGCCTGGATCTCGTCGATCAGCGCCATGGTTTCGACCATGAACTGCTCCCGATCCTCGTACATCTCCTGCGTGATCGGCATCTCCGGATCGCCGCGCACCTCGATGTCGGCGTAGGCAATCTGCCCTCCCGCTTCAACGGCCACGGTGAACGTCCCAGGAGAGACCCACGGGCCCCAGGCTGTGATGTCGCGGGGGAGGACCGGGTTCTCCCAACGCTCCCACGTCTCGTCGTCCTCGCCGAGGGCACCGTAGCGGAGGTCCCAGTTCACCCGATGCGTGCCGACTTCGCCGGGCACGTTCATCTCGCGGACCACCGTCCCGTCGCTGCGCGTGACGCGCATGACCGCGTCCCCGTCGCCGGCGTTGATGCGGTACGTGATCTCGACCCCGTTGACGGGGTTCGTGCCCGCCCAGTCGGCCTGGCCGCGGTACGACGTGTCCTTCTTGTACACCATGATCGTGCCTCGGCCGGCCGAGTAGACGTGGACCGAAGCGTTTCCGTCGGCCCATTCGGCGATGGCTCTCGTGTCGTCGAGGATCCACACGCCTTGCCCGTGAGAACCGATCACGAGGTCCTTCTCACGCGGATGGATCAGCATATCGTCGTAGTTGGTCGTCGGCAGATTCGGCACCCGAGCCCAGTTGATGCCCGCGTCGGTGCTCGCGAAGACGTGGTGTTCGGTGCCGACGAAGAGCGTGTTCGGATTGTCCGGGTGTTCAACCAGGACGTTCACCGACCCCATCTCGGGGAGGGTAGCGTGTAGGGGCTCCCACGTCTCACCGAAGTCGCGGGTCCGGTAGACGAAGGGGCGGAAGTCCCCGTCTCGATGGGCGTCGAAGGTGGCGTACGCCGTTCCGGGTGCGGAGGCGGACGCGACGATCCGGCTCACGTACGTCCCGGCTGGGATCCCAGGGACATTCCCCGAAAGCTCCGCCCACGACGTTCCGCGGTCCCGACTCAACTGGAGGTTCCCGTCGTCGTACCCGAGCCAGAGGATGGCGGGGTCGAGCGGGGACTCGTCGATCGTGACGGCCTCGCCGAACGAGCTCGTGCCGTCGTTGCGGGAGATCGAGATGTCACTCCCGTACACGTCCATGATCTGGAGTGTGTCACGGTCGACCTGGCGGCTCATGTCCTCCGTCGACATCCAGGAGCCCCCGCGGTCGCTCGAGATGAAGAGTCGGTTTCCGGCCACGTAGAGCATGTCCGTGTCGTGCTGGGACAGCATCATCGGCGACGTCCAATCGAAGCGGACCTGCTCGTACGACGGCGGACGGGGGGTGATGTCGAGCATGTCCCCCGTTTGTGTGTCGTAGCGGAAGTAGTTCCCGTTCTGGGAGCTGCCGTAGCTGTATCGAGCGTCGTCCGGATCAGCCTGCCAGTACATGCCGTCGCCGAAGCCGTTCTGCATCCAGTCGTCGTTCAGGATGCCGAACCAGCGCCGCGTCTCGGACGGGCCGAAGAACGAGTGGTTGTCTTGAAGGCCCCCGTACACCCAGTACGGATCCCGCATATCCACACCGATCGCATAGAACTGAGAGATCGGGAAACTGTTGATCTTCCGGAAGTTGATGCCCCGATCGTAGCTCTCGTGCATGCCCGCGTCGCCGACCATGTAGAGGTGGTTCGGGTCGGCAGGGTTGATCCAGAGCGAGTGGTGATCGGCGTGAATCCCGACGTCATACGTGGGCGCGAGCGCGATCTGGCTGAACGTCCTGCCGCCGTCTTCGCTCACGTACGAGCGGGTCGCGAGCGTGTAGACGACCTCGTCGTCGTTGGGGTCGATGAAGATGTGCGAGTAGTACATCGGCCGGATGTTCTGGTCGCTGACTTTCTCCCACGAGAGTCCCGCGTCTTCGGACCGATAGACGCCTGACCCACCGGACTGGTCACTCTCGACGAGCGCCATGACCACCTGGGGGTTCGACTCCGCGACCGCCAAGCCGATCCGTCCTTTGTCTCCCGCGGGCAGGCCGACCGTGAGTTCCGTCCAGCTGTCTCCGCCGTCGGTCGATTTGTAGATGCCGGAGCCTGGGCCGCCACCGTTGAAGCCCCACGCCGTGCGCTGCCGCTGGTACGCCGCCGCGTACAGCACGTCGGGATCGCTGGGGTCGCCCGCGAGGTCGATGACCCCGGTGTAGCGGTCGACGAAGAGCACCTTCTCCCAATCGGCGCCACCGTTTGTGCTCCGGAAGACGCCGCGGTCCTCGGACGGTGCCCAGAGGTTGCCGACCGCCCCGACCCAGACCGTGTTCGGGTCGCTCGGATGCACGACCACGCGACCGGTGTGGCGGGTCTCGTCGAGCCCGAGGTGCGTCCACGTATCGCCGGCGTCATCCGAGCGGTACAGACCATTGCCGTACGAGGAGGACTGTCGGTTCTGCTGCTCGCCGGTACCGGCGTAGATGATGTTCGGGTTCGAACGCGAGATCGCGATGTCGCCAAAGGTGCTGACCGGCTGGTCGAAGAAGACGTTCTTCCACGTCTGACCGCGGTTGGTCGTCTTCCAGAGGCCGCCGGAAGCCGTTCCGACGAGGATGAACGACGGATCGTCGGGTAGGGATTCGACGTCGTGGATGCGGCCCCCGGTCACGGCGGGGCCGATCGAGCGGGGGAACATCGTCGCCATGTCTTCGGTGCTGATGGCTTGTTGGCCGGAGACGCTCAGCGAAGTCAGGCCGAGGAGTAGGGCCGCGGCCCCGAGGGCAACGATGGGTGAGTGTGGTTGGCGAAGCATCCGTCTGCTCCTTCGAGTCATCGAGATTCGGTGGTGGCTTCTTGGGTCGCGGCGAGTGCGGCGCGCACGATCGCCAAGACCTCTTCGTCCATATCGTCTGCCCCTAACATCCACTGCAAATAGTCGGGGCTCTCAGCGGCCACGGTCGCGATGGCCTTGCCTTTGTGTTTACCTCTGCGGAAGGGACGGCCGTCCGCCTCGGGGCCGAACCATCGGTCGACCTCGGTACGGGTCGGTGAGTACTCTTCGCAATAGGCGTGGAGGCCGTCCATCTCCCGAGGGAGGTGGGAGTACCGTTCGAGCTGAGCGGCGAGCACGCCGGCCGATGTGCGGATATCTCCGAGGGCCGTGTGCGCCTCTTCGTGTTCCCGCCCCAGATAGAATCGCGCAGCGGCCGATAGATCTCTGCGTTCTTCCCGGTGGAAGATGTTCTGCATGTCGACGACTCGTCGTCCATCTATCGAGAAGTCGACGTCGCAGCGCTTGAATTCGTAGACCAGCATCGGGATGTCGAAGCGGCGGACGTTGAAGCCGGCCAGGTCACAGCCCTCGAGCATGTCGACGAGAGACTTCGCCGTACGGCAGAAGGGGATTTCGTGCTCGACGTCGGCATCGGAGATGCCATGCACGGCGGTCGCTTCCGGCGGAATCGGCATGCCCGGATTGAACCGTCGTTCTCGTTCGAGGACGTCGCCGTGGGGCGTCCACTTGATGAACGCCAACTCGATGATCCGATCGTTCTTCATGTCGAGACCGGTCGTCTCGAGGTCGAAGAACACGAGGGGTCGCTCGAGGGCGAAAGGAAGCGTCATCCGACTGGGTAGGGGAGGCATCTTCGGGGCCGGCAAGGTAGAGCCCCGATGCCTTCCTCGGGAGTGCCGCGAAAGGACTCCTACGCGTCGACTCCCTCGAGACCCAATGCCTCCATCACCACCGCCTCCTGAGCCTTCGCATGGTTCGACGCGTGCCCTTCCGCGGGCGAGGCCCGTTCGGGTCTCGCCGCGTACGCGAGCGGGATCGTTCGCGGCACGACCGAACGAAGGCGAGGGCCGACGAAGGTGAGTCCGCCCATGTTCCGCGGTTCCTCCTGCGCCCACACCACTTCGTTCAGGTTCGGATAGGTGGCGATCAACTCGGCGAGTCGTTCGGCCGGGAAGGGGTAGAGCAGCTCGAGCCGGCTGACCGCGACGTGCTCTTGGTCCTCCCGCTGGGCGTGGGCTTGGATGTCGTAGTAGACCTTGCCGGAGCAGAGCACGAGGCGTGTAATCGCCGAAGGGTCGGTGACCGTCGGGTCGGCGAGCACCGACTGGAAGGTCCCGTCCGTCAGCTCTTCGACCGTCGACGTGGCCCGAGGATGCCGAAGCAAACTCTTCGGCGTCATCACGATCATGGGTCGTTCGGGCCGCCGCATCGCCTGTCGGCGAAGCATGTGGAAGTACTGGGCGGGCGTCGTCGGGTACGTGACCCGCATGTTCCCTTCCGCGCACAGCTGGAGGAAGCGCTCCAGACGCGCACTCGAGTGCTCGGGTCCCTGCCCCTCGTGGCCGTGAGGGAGCAGCAGAACGAGGCGGGACTCTTGTCCCCACTTCGTGTGCCCGGACGAAAGGAACTGATCGATCATGACCTGCGCGACGTTCACGAAGTCGCCGAACTGCGCTTCCCACAGGACCGCATTCCCTTCGCTCGCGACCGAGTAGCCGTATTCGAACCCGATGACGGCGGTCTCGGTGAGCGGGGAGTTGTGAACCTCGAACGGGGTCGAGCCCAATCCGGCGAGCGGAATGATGTGCTCCCCGGTCTCGACGTCGTGTAGGACGACGTGGCGATGGCTGAACGTGCCCCGTTCGGCATCCTGGCCGGTGAGCCGAACCGGAATCTCGTCGAGGAGCAGCGAGCCGAACGCGAGTGTCTCGGCGTGTCCCCAGTCGAGCGTGCTGTCGAGTGCGAAACCCTCCGAGCGCCGGGTCAGCTGTCGCCAGAGCTTCGGATGTGGCGTGAACGTCTCGGGCGTGGCGATCGTCGCCGCGTTGACCCGCTCGAGCGTTTCGAACGGTACGCCGGTGCTTTCTGGCGCCACGTTCTCTTCGACGTACTCGTGCTCCGCGCCTTCTTGGGTCGGTGTCCCACCGCGGACCGAGTCTTGCGATGCGCGCAACACGTCCGTGATCCGGGTGCGGATGTCTACGACCTGATTGTCCGTGACGACGCCGTCGGCGATCAGGCGATCGGAGTAGAGCTGTTGCACCGTCGGGTGTGAACTGATCGCCCGGTACTTCACCGGCTGCGTGTACGCGGGCTCGTCACCCTCGTTGTGGCCGTGGCGGCGGTAGCCGACGAGGTCGATGACGAAGTCCTCGCCGTATGCACGGCGGTACGCCATCGCCAGTCGGACGACGCCGAGGCACGCCTCCGCATCGTCCGCGTTCACGTGAACGATCGGGATGCCGTATCCCTTCGCGAGGTCCGACGCGTACAGCGTCGAGCGACCGTCACGGGGGTTGGTCGTGAACCCGACTTGGTTGTTCACGATGATGTGGATCGTACCTCCGACGTCGTAGCCTTCGAGCCTCGCCATGTTGAGGGTCTCCGCGACGACACCTTCCGCCGCGAACGCCGCGTCACCGTGCATGAGGACCGGGACGACCGTCGTCGTGTCGAAGGCCTCTCCTGGGGCGGCATGAGCCCACTGCTTGGCCCTCGCCATGCCGATCACGACCGGGTTCACGAACTCGAGGTGGCTCGGGTTGGGCGCGAGGGTCACTTCGACCTCCCGTCCGTCCACAGTACGGACGCCGTGGGCCCCGTGGTGGTACTTCACATCGCCGGTGCCCGCGACGTGAAGCTGGCCGCCGACCATCGACGCGCCCTCGAACTCGGCGAGGAGTTCCGCGTACGTCACGCCGATCGTGTGCGTGAGGACGTTGAGACGTCCTCGATGTGCCATGCCGATCACGACGTCTTTCGCGCCATCGCCCGCTGCTTCTTCGATCACCAAGTCGAGCATCGGAACGAGCATGTCGTTCCCCTCGATCGAGAATCGCTTCTGGCCGAGGTACGTACGGTGCAGGAACTGCTCGAGCCCTTCGGTCTCGCTGATGCGTTCCAGGAGGGCCCTGCGCACGGCATTGTCCAACGCCGGGAGGTGGCGGCCGTGTTCGACGTGGTCCCAGAGCCAGTCGACCTTGGCGGGGTCGTCGAGATGCTCGAATTCGTATCCGATCGAACCGGCGTAGATGTCGCTCAGGTCGGACAAGGCGTCGGCAACCGACTGACCCTCGAGGTCCCCATTTCCGGCGAGGATCAACGATGCGGGCAGCTCTTTCAGCTCGTCGGTCGTGGTTCCGAAGAAGGCTGGCGAGAGTTGCGGGTGACCCGGCGGTTCGGAGCCGAGCGGATCGATCCGGGCGAGTTGGTGCCCGTGGTCGCGAAACGCCTGCACGAGGGCAGTCGCCCGACGCACTTGTGGAAGGAGTGTGAGGAGCGCCTGCGAGTCCGCATCCGCCTTTTCCGGAACCGGGTTGGCCGCAGTAGGTGCGGCGACCGGCTGAGGTGGCGGGGGCGCGGCCGCGGTTGCGGCGCGGATCCCATCCAGCTGTTCCGGAACGAGGAGCCCCTCTGAAACGGCGAGTTCTGCGCCGTTCTCGAAGAGACGGCGCCACTCTGCTGGGACGCCTTCGGGGTTGCGGGCGAATTCCTCGAACATCGCCTGTGCGTAGGCGGCGTTCTGGCTATCGAAAAGGGTGTCGTCCGTCACGGTACCCGTGCCCGATTGGGCGGGAAACGTCGGTCATCTTGCCAGGGCATAAGCTACCGCCATTTGCGACGGGGAAGGAGTGTTTGTTCGAGGGGATGCACCCTGTGTGCCCAGAGGTGTAGTGCAGGCCACCCCTCGACCCGACTTCCCCAGGAGTCCCCACATCATTCGTCTGTCCGCTGAGGTGACGGAAGATGCCTTCGACGCGCCCCCGCGCCTCGAGCATCCAGTGTGGAGAAATGCGTTTCCGTGGCTCATCCAGGGGACCACCACCGCGGGTCACGGCTCGACGCCCTTCGATCTCGGCTTGTTCACCGGTGGCGCGGAGCCTCGGGTGGTGCGCGAGCACTGGGCGTCCCTCCGTCGGGAGCTTCGATGCGGACCGTTGGTGCACGCACGACAGGTGCACGAGGCCACCGTGCGTCCCTTCGTGGGCGAGGCCGATCATGCCGGTCCCGACGACGCCCCGACCTCACCGCTCGTGCAGGCGGATTGTGACGGCCACGTGACCGACCAGCCGGGGGTCGTGGTGTCCGTCGCGACGGCGGATTGTATTCCCGTCTTCGTCGTCGATCCGGAGCGCCGCGCCGTAGCGGCCCTTCATGCGGGTTGGCGCGGTGTGGTCGCGGGTGTGCTCGAAGTCGGCCTGTCTACAATGCGCGAGTCGTTCGGGAGCGAGGTGTCGGACCTTCATGTTCACCTCGGGCCGGCGATATGTGGTCGGTGCTATGAGGTCGGTCCGGAGGTGTTCGAGGCCGTCGGTTTGACGGCCCCGGACTTGCCCACCCCGATCGATCTGCGTGAGGTCGTCGCTGACCGCGCTCGGACGCTCGGAGTAGCGAACGAGCGGCTCTCCGTCTCGACCCACTGCACTCGTTGCACGGGCAGCCGGCTCTTCTCTCATCGGGGCGGCGATCCACACCGTCAGATCGGCTACATCGGGGTGCGGGAATGAGCGGAGGAATCGATCCTCGCGTCGGCCTGTGCAGTGTCTGCCGACACAGTCGCGTGACGGGGAACCGGCGCGGTTCTCGTTTCCATATGTGTCGTCTCGCGGCGGACGACCCGACCTTCAGGAAGTATCCGCCCCTCCCGGTCCTTTCGTGTACCGGGTTCGAAGTGGCTCCCCCCGATCCGTGGGATGACGTCGACCCATAGGGAGCGGTCGGGTACCTTTCCGGGGTGATGCTGATCGAGTCGACTCCGTTCGAGACTTCGGTCTCGCGAGCCCGATGACCGCGAACGGCTCTCCGCCGCGGGTTTCGGTCGATGGCGGCCGGGTCGTCGTCGACGTATCCGGCATGTGGAGTCTGGAGGCCGGCATCCCGTCCGCCGGCGCGGTCGAAGAAGCTCTCGCCGAGACTCCGACCCCCTCCGCGATTCGCTACGAGGGCGGCGATCTCGGTGCATGGGATGCGTCTTTGCTGACCTACCTCGTGCGCGTGGGTTCCCTGGCGCGAGAAGCGGGGGTATCGGAGGACCGTGGAGGGCTCCCCGAGGGCGTCCGGGGCATGCTCGCTTTGGCCGAAGCGGTACCGCCTCGCACTCAGGTGCGTCGCCACGGGGACAGCCAACAGATCGTCACTCAGATCGGGCTGACGACGATCGAGGTGACCCGGGACTTCGGCGCGGTGCTCGAATACACTGGGGAGGTCGTGCTGTCGATGGGTCGGCTGCTTCGCGGGAAGGCGAGCTTTCGCGGTGCCGACCTTTGGCTTGCGGTCCAAAAAGCCGGCGTCGAGGCGATGCCCATCGTCGCGTTGGTGAGCTTTCTGCTCGGAGTCATCCTCGCCTTCGTCGGTGCGATCCAGCTCGAGCGGTTCGGCGCAGCGATCTACGTCGCGGACCTCGTCGGGATCGCCATGGTTCGTGACATGGCGGCCCTGATGACCGGGATCGTCATGGCCGGCAGGTCGGGGGCGGCATACGCGGCGGAGATCGGGGCGATGCAGGGCAATGAAGAGATCGACGCGCTAACGACGGCCGGCATCTCGCCGATCGACTTCGTCGTGTTGCCGCGCGTCCTCGCACTGATCCTGATGATGCCGCTGCTCACGGTATACGCCGACTTCGTGAGTATCCTAGGCGGGATGTTCGTCGGTGTGACCATGTTGGATCAGACACTGGTGGCGTATATGGTGCAGACCACCAACGCGGTCGATCTCACCCACCTCGTCCCGGGCATCTTCAAGGGGACGGTCTACGGAGCTATCGTGGCCTTGTCCGGGTGCCTGCGCGGTCTTCAAGCGGGCCGGAGCTCACTTGCGGTTGGGGCTGCCGCCACGTCCGCGGTCGTGACCGCGATCGTGATGATCATCGCCGCGGCCGGCGTGTTTTCGGTGTTGTCCTACGTGCTGGGGATCTGACCCATGCTCGATTCTGGGGACGCGATGATCCGAGTGCGCGGGCTCACGATGGCCTTTGGCGACTTCGTCCTCATGCGCGATCTCACCTTCGACGTGAACCGAGGCGATGTCTTCGTCATCATGGGCGGGAGCGGGTCGGGCAAGAGCACGCTCCTCCGCCATCTCCTCGGGCTCAAGCGCCCGGCCGCCGGCGAGATCTACTACGGCGACATCAACTTCGGTCGTGCGGACCCCACGACGCGGTCCGGAGTGCTGCGGAATCTGGGTGTCCTCTTTCAGGCCGGCGCCTTGTTCAGCTCGCTCACCCTCGCGGAGAACGTGGGGATCAGTCTTGAGGAGTACCTGCCTGATCTGTCCCCCGCGGATGTGCGCGAGCTGGCTGCGCTCAAACTCTCGTTGGTCGGACTCGCCGGATTCGAGGACTACTACCCGGCCGAGATCAGCGGCGGCATGCGGAAGCGGGCGGGCTTGGCCCGTGCACTGGCTCTCGATCCCGAGATCTTGTGCGTCGACGAACCTTCAGCCGGTCTCGACCCGATCAGCTCGAGACTGCTCGACGAGCTGATCCTCGAGTTGCGGGACAGCCTCGGCACGACGGTGGTCATCGTGACCCACGAGCTGGAAAGCATCTTTTCCATCGGTACCAATAGCGTCTTCCTCGACGTGGCCACGCGTACGATCACGGCCCAGGGCCCGCCGTTGGAGCTACGGGATCGCGCGACTGACCCGGCTGTGCGAGAGTTCTTGCACCGGGGTCGCATCTCGGACGGAGACCAATCGTGAAGAAGACAGTCAGCCCCGCGCTCATCGGGACCTTCGTGATGAGCGGCATCGTCCTGGCCGTGATCGCGGTGCTCCTCTTCGGATCCGGTCGTGCCTTCGAGCAGAGGGAGACCTACGTCAGCTTCTTCCCCGGGTCGGTCAACGGTCTCTCCGTCGGCTCGAATGTCGCGTTTCGGGGTGTGCCCATCGGGTCGGTGACGGACGTTCGGCTGGCTATGGACTTCGACGCGCAGGACATGGGCGTGGACATGCTGATTCCGGTCGTCTACGAGATCAACCTGACGACGTTGGCGAACCGGGGCGTCACCTCGGGGCTCAGCGACGCGGAGCGGATGAGCATCCTCCTTGACCGGGGCCTCAGCGCGCGCCTCGACACGGAGAGCTTGCTGACGGGAAGACTGTACGTCTCGCTCGACTTCCGACCCGACGCGGAGCGATTCACGCAGGGTGAGGACGAACTGTTGGAGATCCCGTCGGTACGGTCGCCGATGGGGGAAGTCACGACGCAGTTGAACGCATTGGCGGACAAGTTCGTCGAGATGGACGTCGACGAGATCGTGACGAGTCTGCGGGCCACGCTCGACGGCATGAACGCGCTCCTCACGAATGAAGGTCTTCAGCGGCTGCCGGAGTCGGTCGACATCGTGGTCGATGACCTCGAGCTCACCCTTCGTTCGGTACGGGACCTCGCTCAGACGATCGAGTCCAGCGTCGGTCCTCTCGAAAGCCAGGTCACCGAGGCGACCGAACGCGCCGAACAGAGCATGACGGAGGTCGACGAGACCCTCTCCTCTCTCCAAGAGGTGATGGATCCGAACGCGCCGCTCGTCACGGGGCTGGTGTCGACATTGGGTGAGCTCGAGGAAGCTGCCCGCGCGCTTCGGCGCGTGTCTGAGATGATTGAACGCGATCCCTCGGTCCTGGTGAGGGGTCGCGCCAACGGGAGTGGACGATGAGAACGACGCTGCGCCTAGTGGCCTTGGTCCTCGTGGCCACGTCGATCGGCTGTTCGGTCCTCGAGCCGAGGCCCGACGGGGCCAGGTACTTCCTCCTCCGTTCGATCGCCGAGGCGCCGAACGGTCCGCCACTATCCGACGTGGTGCTCGGATTGGGACCCGTCACCGTCCCCGATTATCTGGACCGGCCGGAGATGATCGACTTGGTCGATCTCTACGAGGTTCGCTACTCGGCCCAGAACCGATGGATCGAACCGCTCGGTGCACAGCTGTATCGGACGCTCGGCGCGAACCTCGACGCGATGCTCGAACCGGACGCGATCCTTCCCCATCCGTGGTTTGCGGCGGATGGAGTCGACCTTCAGGTCGAAGTGACGTTCGGCGTCATTCGCTTGGACACTGAGGGGCGCTGGGTCGGCGATGCGGAGTGGGCGGTGCGTGACGCGTCGACGAGGGCCGCCCTCGAACGGAGTGACTTCGACTTCGAGTTGGGGCGGGACTCGATCCCGCCTCATGAGATCGCAGGCGCGTTCAGCGCCGAGCTACAACGACTTTCCACCGAGATCGCGGAAGCGGTCCGCAGACAATCGAGGGACGAGTGAGCGAAGCGCTATACATCGCGAAGGCCCGCGTCGAGAAGGTGGATGGTCTCCACCGCCGGGGGACGCTGGAGAGCGGACCCGAAGTCGACTTCGGCGTGCACGGTCCGATCAAGGCCCACTACGGATTGGACTCCCAACCCAACCTCCCGCTTCCGGTGGACTACCTCGTAGCCGCCGCCGCTGGCTGACTACTCGGTACGCTCAACGGCGCACTGGAGGTGCGCGGGATTTCAGTTCCGGACGGCGACATCAGCTGCACGGCCGAGGGAGTGAACGAAGTCGTCGATCGGATCATTGTGCTGACGCGGATCGATGTGCACTACACGATCAAGCTCCCGGATGGCGCCGATCGTGAGAAGGTCGACCGGGCCCTATCGAGTCACGTGGACAAGTGTCCGACCGCACAGTCGATCAAAGACTCGGTCGAGGTGAGCTGGACGGCGGACATCAGCTAGCGTTCCTCAGGGGGTAGACCATCCGGCATCTCCGCGCGGCAATCATCGAGTGGATCGAGGGGCTCGACATCCTCGGGCTCCGACGGATCGTCTTGTCGGAAGAGGAGGAGCGGGTCGCGGCTCGCACTCCGGCCGACTTCGCCGATCGGGTCGCCGACGCGTATTGGATGCGCGTTTCGGTTACCGGCCTCGGGCTCGGTCAGGAGAAGGTCACGAGGGCGTCGCTTCGAAGCGCGGTGCGGGAGTGTCTCGACTACTTCACCGAGGCCGACCCGCACGCCGTCCGAGATCTGTCCGGCTCGCTGGACCGGTACGAAGAGGCGCGGGAGCGAGCGGGAGTCGATCGAGCTCTGCTCGAGGAGCCGTCCCTTCTCCTGCCGGGTGCCTTGGGGCCGGTCCAGGGATTCGCCGAGGCGGTGTTGGGGCTTCTTCCCGCCCTCGTCGGTGTTCTGACGGGCGGCCTTCCGCTCTGGGTCTCCCGCACCCATGCGCGAGCGCACGCACGCGACGTGGGAGGGGTGGGTCGCGTGGATTGGACGCGTGTGCGCGGGGTCGCGGTCTTGGCGTTCGTGGGGTATTGGGGGGCGTTGGTCGGGTTGGTCTCGTCGCAATTCTCCGACCAAGCCACGCTCCTACTCGCGGGAGCCCTGGTGCCATCGGGCCTGTTCGCCCTGACGTACGCGACGCGACTACGGTCGATCGTGGCTCACGTGGGCACACGAGGGGCCACGTGGTTCGGCCTCGGGACCGTCGCCGAAGTGCGGGAGCGTCAGTCCGAACTCGTCGGGGCCTTGGACGGACTTCGCAACCGCTACCGGCAGGAGGTCATGGGGTGGGCCCCTCTGCCGAGGGGATCCACTCGGCGCACCACGCGGGCGGCCCTGGGTCGAATCGCCTTCTTGTCCTCGGCGGTGGGAGCCGTCGTCCTCTTCGGTCTGTCCTTCGGCGACCAACCCGTCCAGGGACTGCCGCTCGGTCCGTCGCCATGGCAAGAGGGTCGACGCGCCGACCCGGTGACCGCAGAGCACGCGTTGCGACGGGACGCCGAGGGTGTGCTGCTGGCGGCCAAACAGCTCGACCGAATGCAGGCGGAGATGGAGGTGTTGTACGGGGAGTTCGTCGGGGGGGAGCGGAATCTGCTGACCCAGGACGACCACGACGCGATGCGTAGAGTCCTCGTCTCGTACCTCGACCTCCGGTCCACCCTCTTGAAGACCGTGTGGCTCTACCGGGGGGAGAATGCTGCAGGGCCGGCCGATGCGGTGGACCCACTGGAGGCGCAGGCGTTTCTGACCGCGTACGCGGCGGCGGCGCTCTTGGTCGAGAAGGCATGGGTCATCTACGACACCTTCGAGGACGACCCAACCACCCGCGACCAGCTCGATCGAGCGGATGCCGCGTGGGGCATCCCCGCGGGGACGTGGACAATGTTGTCCGAGAGTCTCTCGAATGCGTCCGTCATGGCGGAGCTGGACGCGGGCGTTCGCCGATTCGACTCCGACGGAGCTGCCGGTCGACTGCCCCGGGGCACGCCATGGGACGACGTGGCCGACCGAGCTCGAGCGTCCAGGCCCGCTATCGATGCGGTGATGGATGGCATCGGTCGTCGCCGGCTCGATCGGACGTTCGCATCGATGGCCGAACAGCTGCGGGCGCCTCGTGCCGAGTTGACCCCACTCGTGTCGATGGCCGTCAGCCGATTTCGCTTCAAGGAGCGGCCGCCGTTCCAAGGGCTGATCAGCCCCGCGCAGGTCGACGGTCTTCGCGACGAGCTCCGGCCGGGCGACATCCTGATCGAGCGGAGGAACTGGTACATCAGCAACAGCCTCCTGCCCGGCTTCTGGCCCCACGCCGCCCTCTATCTGGGGACGCCCGAAGACCTCGCCGCACTCGGGGTGGACCACGATCCTCGCGCCGCGCCGCACATGGCCGACTTCGACGGCGCCGACGATCTCGGTCGACGGTTCGCGGTCATCGAAGCGATTGGAGAAGGAGTCATCTTCACGAGTCTGGAACAGTCTGTCGGTGAGGCCGATGCGGTCGCGGTGCTTCGGCCGAACCTCACGAACGACGAGCTGAGGGAAGCCTTGGCCCGCGCCTTGAGCCACCGGGGCAAGGAGTACGACTTCGACTTCGACTTCCAGACGACCGATCGACTCGTGTGCACCGAGCTCATCTTCCGGACGTACGACGGCATCCTCGACCTCCCGCCGATGCGACCGATCATGGGACAGCCCCGACTCGCCGCCGTCGACTACGTGGGACTCTGGGCTTCGGAGCGAGGAGCGTCACAGCCACAGCTCACGCTCGTCCGATTCTTGGACTTCGACGAGCCGAACCAGAGGGCGGTCCAGTCCGACGCGGAGACGCTCGTCTCGACCCTCACGCGGTCACGGTTCACCTTCGTGCGATGACCCCGGCGCCGAAGGACTCGGCACCGTTGGCTGGACCAGAAGGTCGGGCGGTGCGTACGATAGTCCGATGATACGACGGACCTCCTCTACGCTGTTCGCCTTAGCCGCGATCTTCGGCCTGCTCGCCGCGCAGCCGATGTCCGCGCAGACGGTTCGGGGCCAGCTCCTCGATGCGGATACGGGATTCCCGGTGCCGCTCGGACTCGTCATGATGTTCACGGAGGCCGGCGACTCGGTGACCGCGACGGTCGCGGACGAGATCGGTCGGTTCGCGGTGACCGCCGAGGAGCCCGGGGCGTTCGTACTTCTGGCGGACGCGCTCGGGTACGAAGAGACGCCCGCCGGGGTCTTCGAACTCGGTGCCGACGGTGAGATGACGGTCGAGTACCGACTTCCCCCTCGTCCGTTGCCGATCGACGAGATCATCGTCGAGTTGGATCGGCCGACGCGTATGCACCACCTCGTCCGAAACGGCTTCGTTCGTCGTTTCCAACGAGGGTTCGGCATCCACATCACACCGTTCCAGATCGAGAAGGCCGTCGTCGCGTCTACCGAGGAGCTCCTTCGGGGATACCCAGGCATACGCATTTCATATGCGTCGTCGTTGTTCGGCGATGCGGCGCTCTCCGACCCCTCCATGGGTGAGGTCCTCGAGCTCCAGACGACCGGAGGGTGGTGCCTCCCGATCGTCTACGTGGACGGCATACGTGTCAGCTACGGCGGTGGCGCGGGGTTCACGCTGAGCACGTACGTCAATGTGAATGATCTCGAGGCGATCGAGGTGTACAGACGAGCCGCGGAGATCCCGGTCGAGTACGCAGGCATCGGGTCGGGGTGTGGCGTCGTGCTCCTCTGGTCGAAAACCGGACTCGCTCCGGGCCAGCGTCCGCAGGGTACGGGTGGGACGGTGGATGGTGCCGTTCGGAGTGGGAACTACATCGACGGAGCGGAGATCATGCTTCTTCCGGACGTCGGTGAGGCGGGCGTCCCGCCCGAGATGGGCGAACGGATTCGCATGGACATCGCTCTCGATGCGATGGTCGAGCTGGGGCTGGGATCTCCGTGGTCGGGCACGTACGTGGCCACCGACGAGCTCAACGTCATCGTCACCGACCCGCTCACGGCGCGGGCGATGGGTCTGCCCAAGCAACACATCACGCGCATCCAGGTCGAGCGAGCGCGGGATCCGAGCTACGCCTGGGTCCGAGCGGGCCGTTGGAGCGCGGGAGCGGCGCTGGGCACATGGGTGAGCCTCACCTTTCTCTGCAACTGGTCCGACTGCAATCCCGGCGCACTCAACACGTGGGTCCCGACCGCTGCGGTGGGCGCGCTCGTCTTCCTCGGTGTGAAGAACCAGGGAGCCGGGACGCATTGGGTCGAGACGGTCATCCCGGTCGTCGCGCCCGGGAGCGAAGGATCGACGGGCCTGACGTGGAGCGTGCCGAGCGGGCGTTGATTCGACCGACGGCCCGTCTCTACCCGACCACCACCTCGATCAACACGGGCTCTTCTTGCCCAGGCACGGCGAGTCGGATGACGATGGGCGTCGTCTCGGTGATCGGACCGTACACGGTCTCGAACAGCGTCCGTAGAGGCGTTGTCTCGAACCGTCTCGTCTCCGTCAGATACGCTTCGCACGCGTCTCCGAACGCGTCGTGGGATACGATGGCGTCGATCTCCGCGGGAGACGAATCCAACGATGCTCCGAGGCCGACCAGGTCGAATGTGTGGGCCTCACACCCACCGCCGAAGGAGACCTCCAGGTCGACGATCGTCCCCTCGACGGACACATCACCGAGGGCGTACGTGTCGTCCGGCCATTCTGCTGGTGGGTTTGCCGAGTCGATCAGCATCGGGACGACTCGGTTCGCGAGTCCGGCCACCGGAGTGATCGCCCGCACGAGACCCTCGGGAATGCGGGTGGTCGTGCCTTCGAAGCTCCCGGATAGATCGCCTCGCCGGTAGTCGAACTCGAACGAGCCGATGTCACAGCACTCGTCGCCGAAGTCACGACCGTCGTGCTGGAGCACGCCCGCCTGCTCGAGTCGGACGGCGAGTGCCGCGACCTGACCCTTCGAGATGCGGAGAATCAGCTCGTCGGGCTGGAAGTCGCAGAGAACGCCTTGGCACTCGATGCCACTCACGTCGCCGGTTTCGCCGTCGACGCGCAGTGAATACGCGGACCCAGTCAGTCCGCCGGCCGCGGAGACCGTCATCGAGACGTCGGAGGGCTCGATCGGGCCGAGGAGTGAGGTGCCCTCGCATGACACGACGGCGAGACACATTGCGGCGGCGAGCGTTCTGGGCAGGTGCGAGCGCATGGCTTCTCCTTTGTTGTGGAAGGACCACGTCCGGCCATTCGTGACGGCTCGACCAGGCTATTCGTCCGACCCTGGACCTCCGCTACGATAACGGACCGTTCATTTGAAGCGTGGTGGGAGCCGGGAACTGTGCTCGAGCGTGTCCTGATCCTGTTGTGGGCCGGCCTGGCGCTGGGTGCTGCAGGAGTTGGTGCCCAGCACAGGGCTCACGCCGAGCCCCACGTGGGACCGTTTGCGGGCTCGACGACCGGCACCGCTCGTGTGCCCACCACGGCGCCCATGCCCGGGGTGATGAGGCGCGTCGGGTCGTGGATGCTGATGGGGCACGGCTCGGTGAACGTCGCGGCGCGGCGCGACCCCGGGCCCCGCGGGACCGACGATCTGTTCCAGACCAGCATGGTCATGGGGCACGCGCGTCGAGCCCTCGGTCCGGGATGGTTGGAGCTCCAAGCGATGTTCTCGGCCGAGCCGGCGCTCGGCGCCTCGGGATACTCCTTGCTACTCCAGAGTGGCGAGACGGCCGATGGGGAAACCCCACTCGTGGATCGGCAGCACCCGCACGACCTCTTCATGGGGCTGTCCGCGTCGTTTCGTTGGGAAGTGGAAGAGGGGGCATGGGCCTTCGTCTA
Source organism: Gemmatimonadota bacterium (assembly GCA_039030015.1). Lineage (GTDB taxonomy): Bacteria > Gemmatimonadota > Gemmatimonadetes > Longimicrobiales > Gaopeijiaceae > UBA2589. The sequence continues at coordinate 146,242 of JBCCEZ010000003.1, forward strand.
TGTCGCACGCGTCGGTGAACCCGCCCTCGGTCCGGTTGCGTTCATGCATCGTCCCTCGGGCCAGCACAATCCGGTCGCCCCGATCACGCACCACTTCCTCGATGCGACACATATCGCGTACGGAGTCGTCACCGCTGGAATGAGCACCGAGCTTCTCCAGCTTGAGCTCTCGGCCTTCAACGGGCGTGAGCCGGATGAGCGACGATGGCAGCCCGATGGGCTCCGTCTCAATTCGTTCGCGGGCCGGATCACCGTCACGCCGTCTCCGGAGTGGGCCATCCAAGGGAGCTTCGGGTCGCTCGATGAGCCCGAGCAACTTCACCCGGCGATCGACCTCTATCGGGTGACGCTCTCCGCCACGCATCACCACGTCCTGTCCCGGGGGTGGTGGTCATCGACCGTCGCCTTCGGGCGGAATACGAAGCGTGAAACGACGATGACCTTGGGCGAAGCCCGCGAGCGCCTGCCCGGTCCGCTCTTCGACCACTACGTCGGCTCGTCCCCACTTCCGCCCGGAGCCACCGACGACCTCCTCCTCCTCTTCGAGCGACGGGTGCAGTCCGCGTGGCTGGTCGAGAGTTCGGTGGCCGTCGGCCCGGTGATCGCCTTCGGTCGATACGAGGCGGCATCGAAAGACGAGCTTTTCGAGCCTTCTGACCCGCGACACAGCAGCGTCTTCGGCGTGACGAAGTTGGAGATCGGAGGCGTGGTCGACGTGGAACTACGTGAGGGCTTGGTCATCGGCATCGGCGGAACGTGGGCCGCGCACGGGATCGATTCCGAGTTAGAGGAGTTGTACGGAGCGGCGCCGAAGTCATCCATGGTCTTCGGGCGTATCGTTCTCTGAGGCGAGGGTCGCTCGCCTCCCAACGCAACTCTCCCTTCTCGCCGATATGAACGACTCGACTCTCTCTGCACCGCTTCGTGTACTTCGGGCACTTCCGCTCGTCGCATGCGGACTCGCCCTCCTCCATTCTCCCCTCCGCTCCCAGGAGGTCGTCGTCGTGGAAGGCTTCGCAGCCTCGGAAGCCGCCAAGCACGACACGCGCGCCGACGTCTACCTCGTCGCGAACATCAATGGGGAGCCGACGGGTGCGGACGACAACGGATTCATCAGCCGGGTGGCGCCGGACGGCACCGTAGAGAATATGCGGTGGATCGATGGCTCCGCGGGCGACTTCACCTTGAACGCGCCGAAAGGCATGGACTTCCTCGACGACATGCTCCTGGTCGCGGATATCGACCACGTGCGCGCCTTCGACCGAGTGACGGGCGAGTACCGGACGTCGTGGCCGATTCCGGACGCCGCCTTCCTCAACGACGTCACGGTTCGGGACGGGGTCATCTACGTGACCGACACGGGGCGTAGCGCACTGTGGCGCATCGAGAACGGGACTCCGTCGCTCGTCGCCTCGGGAGACGACTTCGGCAATGCGAACGGTGTCGACGGCGATGAGCACGGACTCGCGGTCGTATTGTGGCGCGGGGGCGCGAAGCGCGTGGACCCCGTGACCGGAGAGACGATGGATCTACCCGCGCCCGAGGGGGCGCAACTCGACGGCATCGTCCTGATGGCCGACGGCTCCTACATCGTGTCGAGCTGGTCGCAGCGAGGCGTGCTCAGGGTTTCGGCGGACGGCGAGGTCACGACCATCCTCGCCGACACACCGCAGGCCGCCGACATCGCCTACGATGCGGAGCGGAATCGGATTCTCGTACCGACGTTCGAGAACCGGCTGCACATCGTCCCGCTCGGGAGTCACTAGCCGAACGCACGGACGGGTCGCGGCCGGATGGCCGCGCCCCGTCGTGTGCGCTGTGGTCGCTGGGGGCGACGGCTACCCTACGCGCCGGCTCCGGCCTTGGGACCGTTGAGGACGGCGTTCCGTACATGGTCGACGATCAGATCGACCTCTTCGGACGTGACCTGGAAGTGGGGCGTAAAGCGAAGTGAGTTCTCGCCACCATGGATCACACCGACGCCCTGAAGTCGCATGAACTCCTCGGCGCTGTCCGTGCCATACGCCTTGAAGCGTGGATCCAGCTCACACGAGAAGAGGAGCCCCGTGCCCTCGACCTTCGTGATCGCGCCATCCAGCTCGACGGAAAGGGCCCGAAGCTTCTCCACGAATTCGTTTCCGCGGTCCACGATGTTCTGGCGAACCTCGTCCGTGACCATGCCCAGAACGGCGGCGCCGATGTCCATGGCTCTTGGGTTCGCGGTCATCGTGTTGCCGTAGATGCCCTTGCGGTAGAGCGTCGCCGATTCGGGCGTGAGTGCCAGAATCGACAGCGGGTACTGCCCGGCGTTGAGCGCCTTGGAGTACGTCTCGAGATCCGGCGGGTCGAGGTCCCGGAACCCTGGGTAGTCGACGAAGGAGAGGTAGCCCGTCGTGCGAAGGCCGGCCTGGATCGAGTCGATCAGGAGGATCGTGCCGTGCTCTTTCGTGAGGCGGCGAGCGGTCTCGTAGAACTCCCGGGTGATGCCCACGCCGGGGTTCCCTTCGCCCATGACGGGCTCCATGAAGAGCGCCTCGATGAAGTAGCCCTCTTCGTCGGCCTTGGCGAAGTGGGCTTCGAGTCCCGCGACGTCGTTGGCCTCGACCGTGAGTAGCTCTTCGTCACGGAAGGTCGCGAGGTGTTTCGCGTACGATCCGATACACGAGTCCGAGAACTGGGCGGGCCGTCCGGTGCGACCGTGGAAGCCACCGGCGAGCGACATCTTCTTCACCGGTTTGCCGGCATGCTTCCCGCCCTCATCGGTCAGCACCTTCGCGTTCACATCGGCGATGCGCGTGGCCACGGACACGGACTCCGACCCCGAGTTCATGGCAATGAAGTGCGAGAAGGGACAGCCGTCCTCGCGTGTCTGGCCGATCTCCTTCTCGAGCGCTTGGGAGAGACGGTATTGAGACGGGGAGGGAGTCATGACGTTGGCCATGACCTGAGGCTTGGTCATCGCGTCGATGATAGGCTCGGGCACGTGCCCGAAGCCGAGCATACCGTAGCCGCCGTTGTCGTGGAGAATGGCTCCCTTCGTCGTCACGATCCACGGCCCGCGGGCGGCCATCGACACGTACGGATTCACCGTGTCGTCGGCGTAGAAGTTCACGATGTTCTCTTCGATCGCCGCAACCTGCTCGATTTCGCCCATCGCCATGAGTTCGGGGAACTCGGCCTTGAGGGCGGCAAACTCTTCGGTCGCCGCGTTCACGGCCTCGGCGAGGGTCGGGTCCTTCGACACGAACTGGCAGACCGTCGTGTCATCGAGGCCAACCGTCCGCCGCTCACCGGCTTCGGCACGGATGGCGTTGAGCTGTTCGAGTATGCCGGCCATGGGTCCTCACGCTTGTCGATTCGAAGTGATTGGGTCTGGGGGAAGGCGAAATCTCGCGTAGAACTCGGTCCGTTGGGAAGCCACGTTGCATGACGTGTCATCGATCCCGAGGTTGGGCGTCCGTTCATTGTCGAGCGAGTGAAGCGCGAGCCCAGTTGGATGGCGCTTCGTACACGCTCAAAAACACAGTCAGGGAGGGGATGATGGGTGCATTGGAAGTAGGTCAGCGGTTGGTGGCGTTGTGCAACGAGGGCAAGAACCTGGACGCGATCAACGAGCTGTACGCCGACGGTGTGGTCAGCGTCGAGGCGTCGGATTCGCCGGACGGCACTCCCCGAGAGATGGCGGGGATCGAAGCCGTTCGAGGCAAGAACGAGTGGTGGGTCGAGAATCACGAGATCCATGGAGGATCGGTCGAGGGGCCGTTCATGCACGGAGACGACCGCTTCGCCGCGATCTTCCACTTCGACGTCACGAGCAAGCCGATGGGGAATCAGCGGATGCAACTACACGAAGTCGGGGTCTTTACCGTCGACGGTGGGAAGGTCGTCCGTGAGGAGTTCTACTACACGATGATGTAGCCGGCCTCCGGGAAGGCCCACGGAGGGTCTTCATCGATCGGAGAGTCTTTCGGGTCGGGGGGCCAGATCGCGTGACGCGGCGGGCCTCCCGGCCCTTTCTTGTGCTCCGATCCTGTCGCCATCCCAACACGAAACAACCCCCGCGTGTCGTCGTACTGGTGAGGTGAACCGACACTGTGGTGCCCCACCTGTTGTAGAGTGCGTGTGCGACGCTACAATAGGTAGTGTTACCCACAGGTAATTCGCCGGGGCGTATGTCCTCTTCGTATCCCCCAGATGCGATGGAACTTCCCCCCTTCCCGGAACGTCACGGGAGCGGGGCGGGTGAGCTGCCCCCCACGAACCCGGTAGGCGGACCTGCTGTCGAACCCTATGCGGTCTTCTGGGTCGACCTCACGGGTCGGGTGACGCGATGGGCCGAGTCGTGCTCGGAGGTCTTCGGTCAGTCCCGCGCGAATGCGCCCGAGTGGTTTCGCGATCTCTTCCGGGCTGAGGAGCGCCGCCGGGGGATCCCGGGGCTGATTCTCCGTCACGCGAGAGATGTCGGCTCGTGGGACGGGACCGGCTGGAGGCTACGCGAGGGGGCGGGTGCGTTCTGGGCTGCCTCCAGCGTGAGCCTCGTTCGGACCCCGAATGGGCTCGATATCGGTTTTATGGTCGTGACCCGTGACCTGAGCCGACTGAACGCCGTCACCGATCCGGCCGCCGAATCAGAACAGGCGCGACTGGCCTCGCTCGGCCGCGTGGCGTCCGAGGTGTCGCACGATGTGCGCAATATCCTCGCCGCCATCCGCGGGTTCGCGGGCGCGCTGGAGAAGCTCGAACCGAGCACGGGGGCCAGCGACGTTGTACGAGCCGAACTCCTGAAGGCGTGCGATCGAGGCACGTTGTTGACGCAGCGGCTGCTCGGAGCGGACAAGGAGGAGCCTCGAAAGGCGGAGCGAACCGACCTCGGAGCAGTCGTCCAGGGGGCTCGACCCCTCCTGCGGCAGGTCCTTCCCGCTCGGATTCGCCTCCGGACCGAAATCGAGGAGGGTTTGCCCGAGGTGCGGACCCGAACCGCGGATGTCGAGTTGGCGCTGCTCAACCTCGTCATCAATGCGAGGGATGCGATGTCGGGGCGCGGCTTGATCGAGGTGCGTGCCCGCGTGGCCCGAGGGCCCGAGGGACCGCGGGTCGTGCTCACGGTCCGCGACACGGGCAGCGGCATGTCACCCGAGATCTTGGACCGGTGCCGCGAGCGTTCGTACAGCACGAAGGGAGAGGAGCGAGGCTTCGGACTCGGCCTCGCGATTGTCGAAGAAACGGCGACGGAGTTCGGTGGCAGCTTCCACATTGAGTCTGAGCTCGGCGTGGGTACCGCGGCCTCGATGACCTTCCGGCCGTTCACCGATCTTCTACCCGGCGCCGTGGCCGCGGAGCTACACGCGAGCGATCCGGGAGCCGGTCCGACCGCGATCCTCTGGGCGTCGTCCCCGGTGGTTTCGGAGCTCCTCGCGGGTCTCCTCAAGCGAAATGGCCACCCTACGTTGAGGGTGCGCACGGTCGAGGAGGCCGACGAGGCGGCACGGGCTCTCGGCTCGAGAGCGTCTTTACTGCTGGTCGAAGGTAAGAGCGCCGCAGAACAGTGCGGGGGAGTTGTGGCGGCACTTCCGGAGGAGGCGGGCTCGATTCTCCTCACCGACGTCGCGATCGACCACGACATCGCGCACATCTTCGATCACCAACTCGTCGGGCCGATGGATCCGGACGCGCTACTCGCGTGCCTCGGCGATGTCCACCGTCGGAGCGCCTCCTCGATCCGGCGCTCGATCCACTAGCTACACCGCGACACCGAGCGCCGGGCCGAGCTCCGGGGCGAAGGCGCGGCGGAGCCCCTCGGAGTCTCCGGGGAGTACGAGCTGGGCACCGACCGCTTTGTCGACGTTGATGACGATCGGACCCTGCAGATTTGCGGTCCAGGCGTCGGACGCGTTGGGGACCGTCACCGCGAGCACCACGACGTCGGAGGCTTCCTCGGCGTCGATCCTCCGCACGTGCTCTTGGCTCAACTCCAGCGTATACCCGTCGAAGTAGGTGAAGGGATCGCTGAGGAGGAACGGCGCTGCGGGGCCCGACGAGGGGATCAACCAGTACAGACCGCTGCCCGGCCCCTCGGCGAGCTGGTAGTTGAGCTCGCCAGGGAAGCCGAGTAGCCCCTCCGGGAAGTGGATCATCGCGTCCAAGGTCATGGTGGAAGCGGGCTGCGGAGGAGCGGAGATGTCGGTCATCAGAGGAAGTTGACGAGGGATGTTTCGAGGAGTCGGCTGGTCGTGAGCAGTGTGGCTTGGTAGCTCGACTGCAACGAAGCCAGCTCGGTGATGGCGGCTTCGAGCGAGGTGTCCTTCAGTGTCGACAGTCGTTCGGCTCGGCTCTGGTCCACGACGGACTGCGCGTTCTGCGTCACGTCGAGTCGGATCTGGCGGGCACCGATCTCCGCAACGAGCTCTTGCACGTTGGCGATGGTCGTCACGAGTTGGTCGGCGGCCGCCTGAATCGAGACAGAGTCGTCGAGCACGATCCCGGCCTCGAGCTGGTCGAGCGAGTTGATCACGTCGCTGTCGATGAACATCTCACCGGCGTCGTGCGCGCCCAGCCCGTACACCCCCGGTCCGATCTCGTACGATGTCGTCCCCCGAGCGGGGAAGCCGGCATCGAGGGCCCCGGCGGAGTTGAGGGGCTCGCGATCCACGTAGTCGCCGCCGAAGACGTAGGCCCCGTTGAGCTTTTGGTTGCCCAGCTGGACCAGGGTCGTCCGCATCTCCTGGATCTCGGTCCGAGCCGCGAGTCGTGTCTCGGGGGTGGAGATGCCTCCACTCTGCTGCAGCGCGATCTCGCGGACCCGCGTCAGGATGTTCGTCATCTCCTGGAGCGTGCTGTCGGCGACCGCCAGTCGACTCCGGGCGGATTCGATCGAGCGCGAGTACTGCTCGGAGGCGCGGAGATCTCCATCGAGATCGAGGATCGAACGGGCCGCGACCGGGTCGTCCGACATGTTCTGGATCCGCTCGCCGGTCGTGATTTGACGCTCGAGACGAGCACGTGCCGAGAGGCCGTCTTGAATCGAGGCCAAGGACCTCGAGAGGATCATCTGATTCGTGATGCGCACGGAGTCGGCTGCCTCACCTGAACGGGCTTTCCTGAATCGTTCTCCTGCCAGAGATTGTCGGGTGCTCCCGCCGGCTCTTTAGCCGAAGCAGTTCCATGCCCCGAATACTCTGCGTCGATGACGACCCCGGGGTCCTTGCGGCAACGCAAGAGATCCTCGAGGACGTGGGTTACGACGTCGTCGGCGTACGCAACGCCGAGGCGGCGCGGACCGTCGTGGGCCGCGGTGGGGTGGACCTCGTGGTGTGCGACTATCGGCTCCCGGGTGCGTCCGGACTGGAGCTGCTGGAACAGCTCCATGAAGACGGCGTGTCGGTCCCGTTCGTCGTCGTGACTGGATATGCGTCGATCGATCATGCGGTCACGACGATCAAGGCGGGTGCGACGGACTACCTGACGAAGCCCGTGCGTCCGGGTCAGCTCGAGGTCGTGGTGAGCCAGGCGTTGGAGTACGAGCGACTCCGTCGACAGAACGAGGTTCTCAAAGGCAAGGTGTCCCAACTGAATGCCGAGCGGTCGGTCATCGGGGACAGCGCGGCGTTTCGGCAGGTGACCGAACTCGTCGAAACCGCCGCCCCGACCCGTGCCACCGTTCTGCTTCAAGGCGAGTCCGGTACCGGGAAGGAGTTGCTCGCGCGTATGCTGCACGAGCTCTCGGGTCGTGGTGACGAGGCGTTCGTGAGCGTGAACTGCGCCGCGATGCCGGAGCACCTCGTGGAGAGCATGCTCTTCGGACACGAGAAGGGCGCGTTCACCGGCGCCACGAAACGCATGCCCGGAGCCTTCGAACGAGCGCACCGCGGTACGCTCCTTCTCGACGAGATCTCGGAGATGCGGACGGACCTTCAGGCGAAGCTCCTCCGGGCCCTCCAGGAGCAGGAGTTCGAGCGGATCGGAGGCACCTCTCCGATTCGGGTCGACGTGCGGGTGATCGCCACGACGAACCGCGACCTCAAGGCCGACGTCGAAGAGGGGCGGTTCAGAGCCGATCTCTTCTATCGACTCAACGTGCTTCCGGTGCACGTGCCGGCACTGCGGGACCGCCCCGACGACATCCCGGTCTTGGCCAACTACTTCGCGGGCCGATATGCGAAGGAGGCCGGACGTCCCACGCCGACCCTCGAGGCTCCCGTGATCAGTGCGCTTCAGTCGCACGATTGGCCCGGGAACGTGCGTGAGCTCTCGCACGCGATTCAGCGCGCGGTCATCCTCGCGGGCGACGGACCGATCCAGTCGACGCACCTCTCCGTGTCGGCGGGTGGCGGCGCCGCGGCGCAAGCCGCCGTCGGATCCGAAGACGACGACGGACCGGTACTGACGGGGCTGGACATCGGCGAAGCCGAGAAGGTGCTCATTGCGGCGGCGCTTAAGCGCACGCAGGGCAATCGTACCCAGGCCGCGAAGCTCCTCGGGATCAGCGTACGCACGCTGCGCACCAAGCTGAATAGGCCTGCCTAGGCGGAAGATTCCGCCGCCGAGCCACCGGAAGAATCTGCCTCCCGGCACGGTTCTCCTCGACTGTCTCCCCTACGTAGACGCCTCTCCGAGGGGCTCGATCCTCATCGGTGGTTCACCGCAACGCATTCCTTAACAACGACTTAGGGTAGGCGCGCGCCTCGCCGCGAGGCGTCCCTTTCTCGGATGGCCCGGTCGTTGCCCCCCTCTCGACCACGTCGACGTGGATCCATCCAGGGAGGGTGGAGCGTGATTCGAGGGCTGCTGAGTACCGAGACGATGGCCGGAATCCGGCGAGAGCTCGATGTGGAGGCCGTTCGACTTCGCGAGATCGGACATCGGGTGGCGAACGCCTCCAATGACAAGACCGCCTCCTTCGAAGGGGCGCTCGATGAGGCGATGGCGGAAGGCGAGGTGGACCTCGAGGCCGAGATGGTCGCGTTGGCCGACGCGCAGCTCCGCTACGAGGTCGCGAGCCAGCTCCTCCAAGAGACGTACGCCCAGATCCGCGCCACGATGAGGAGCGCCTGATGTCGGAAGTCGATGGTGTGAGAGGGCTCTTCCGAGGCCTCTCCATCCCCGCCTCCGGCCTCTCGGCTCAGCGACGGCGTATCGATGTGATCTCGATGAACATCGCGAATGCCGAGGCGACGGGAGGCGAGACCGGGACGCCGTACCAGCGCCGGATCCTGAGGCTCGCCGAGGCACAGTCGGAGCGCCTCGGGCGAAGCAACGGCGTGCCGGTCTACACGCGGCAGATCGAGGTCCCCGATGTACCGGAGGCAGGGAGTTTCACCGAGGCCGTCGAACGCGCCTTCGGCGTAGAGGTCTCCGGAATCGAGCTCGACACGAGCGAGGGTCCGCTGGTCTACGAGCCCGGTCACCCCGACGCCGACGCGGATGGCTACGTCCGCTATCCCAACGTGCATCTGACTGCGGAGATGATCGACCTCATGGAGTCGATGAGGGCGTATGAAGCGAACGCCACGGTCTTCGACGCCATGAAGTCGATGCTCAGGCAGGCGATCCAGATCTGATGAGCATGTCGATCTCAGGGCTCAGCCCCCGGCTTCCCGACCCGATCGGGTCGCCCAACCGGCAGGCGGGTGTCGATCCGAACGAGCGTCCTGCGGGTGGTCAGGAACGGGCGGGGAGTGAGCAGGTCGGTGCACGGCCGGCGGCCGACCTGTCACGCACACCTCAGGCGGCCGATCCCGAGATGTGGGCCCTCCTCAGCCAGGAAGAGCGGGGCTTCTACCTCCGGCACGCGGTGACCGGACCGGCCACATACGACCCCGCCGCGTCCTCCAACGACTCTCCCGCTCCCGGGCATCGGCTCGGGGGTCGGATCGACCTGAGGATCTGACATGACCGACGGTATTCGCAGCATCGGGCAGCTCCAGTCACAGATGCAGCTCCGACACCCGTTGGCCGCTCAACCGGCTGGCTACGGGCAGGAGGTCCGTTCGTTCAAGGACACGCTGTCCGACGCGCTGGGCGACGTGCAGGAGCTGCAAGACGACGCGACCGACGCGATCGACGCCTACATGCGCGGCGAGCCCGTCGAGGTGCACGACTTGATGGCTGCGGTGGAAGAGGCAGGCCTCGCGCTCGAGATGCTGATCGAGGTCCGAAACAAGTTCGTCGAAGCGTACCGCTCCGTAGTGAACATGCAATGAGGATGACGTGGGCGTAATCGACCAGGTCTCCGACCTTCTCCGCCGCCTCGGCGCACCGCGCGTCGTCGGGCTCATACTCGTTACGGGAGCGGGCGTCGGCGCGATTTGGGCGCTTGTAGCGTGGGGCAGTCGTGCGGACATGGTCCCCATCGTCACCGGCGGCTCGATGGAGATGATCGTCGAGGCGCGCGCCGCGTTGAATGCCGAGGGCATCGAGAACGAGTTGGGCCGAGGAGGGGCGGAGCTTCTGATCTCTTCCGGCCAACTCGCCGAGGCTCGAGTCGCACTCGCTGAGCGCGGCGTCAGCGCAGACAACCGGACGGGCTTCGAGCTCTTCGACGAGCCGTCGTGGGGGATGACCGACTTCACCCAACGGATCAACTATCGCCGGGCGCTCGAGGGCGAACTCGAGAAGTCGATCGGCCAGATGCGCGGCATACGATCCGCCGAGGTTCACCTCGCGATGCGTGAGGGGTCGGTGTACCAGCGTGTGGGGCAGCCGGTCGAGGCCTCGGTGATGCTCCGCCTAGGATCGAGCGCACGCCCGACCAATCAACAGATCGAGGCCATCACCTACCTGATGGCCAGTGCGGTGGACGGCCTGAGCTCCGACGGAGTGAGTGTCCTCGACGATGCAGGCCGCGTCCTGGCGTCCGCGATGGAGGCCAATGGTGCCGGCCGGCTCGATCGTCGGCGAGCGGACATGAGGACCGAACTCGAAGAGCGTCTCGAGGCCGAGGCGGCGTTGATGATCGAACAGGTCTTGGGGGCCGCGAACGTGCGGATCCAGGTGGCCGCGGAGCTCGACTACGAACAGGTGGAGAGACGCACGGATTCGGTCGATCCGAACCAACAGGTGCTCACGGGCGAAGAACGTTCCGAGATCGAGCCGGGTGACCCGAGTCAGGGGGCCGCCTCTACGATCCAGCACAACACCTTCGACGTTACGCGGAGCACCGAGCTCCTGACGAAGATGCCGGGTGCGATCAAGCGGCTCACGGTGGCGGTGGCGTTGAACGAGGACGCGCCCGGAACCGCAAACCCCGCCTTCATTGCCGAGATCGAGCAGCTCGTCGGGAACGCAGTCGGACTGGACGCTGCGAGGGGCGACGCGATTTCCGTCGTTGCGGTTCCCTTCCAGGCTCCCGGCCCCGTCGCCACACCGGCGCCGCCTCCGACCGGCGGAGTCCTCGACCTCGTACGGGAGTTCCAGCGGCCCGCGCTGATGCTCTTCGCTTTGGTGCTCGCCTTCGTCTTGGCGATGCGCGGTCTGAGTCTAGCGCGCACGGCGCTACCCGAACCCGCGCCGGTGCTCAGCGCCACCGCGGGTGCCACACAGCTCACCGGCGCCGACGGCTCGACGCCCGGGCTGCCCGGACAGACAGTCGGTGACGTGATCGTCGGGGGTCCGAATGCCGACGCGTCGCACGTGGTGAGAGCCTGGCTCGGTGAGGGCTGACGATGAGCACCGCGACCCAGCGAAAGAAGAACAGTGCCCTTCGGCCGGACCGACTCACGGGCGGGCAGAAGGCCGCCATCCTCGCGATGTCCATGGGCCCGGAAGTGACGCAGGCTCTCACCGAAGGGCTGTCCCCAGAGGAGTTGGAGGCGATCTCGCTGGAGATCGCCCAGCTCGATCAGGTCCCCGCCGACGTGGTCGCGGCGGTGAAGGAGGAGTGGGAGGACCAACAATCGGGAGCCGACGCGGCGGTCTACGGAGGGTTCAAGGCGGCCGAGGCCTTCCTCAACACCTCCCTCGACGAGTCCGAGTCGGGCGAAGTCATGAAGCGCCTCGAAACGGCCCTTCAGGAGGGCGCCGGCTTCAAGACGCTCCGCAGGGTCGACCCCGAGTCGCTCGCCAACCTCCTCAAGGACGAGCACCCCCAGACGGTCGTTCTCGTGCTCGCGCACCTCGAGCCCGCGTTGGTCGCGGAGGTGGTGCAGCAGCTGGACCCGATGCTGGGCGCGGACGTGCTGGTGCGCACCGCGAAGATGGACAAGGTGCTGCCGGACGTGATGGAGGTGGTCGAGAAGTTCCTGGGCGGCGAAGCCTCCTTGTCTCTCTCGGCTCCGCTCGCGCAGGCCGGTGGGCCGGCTGCCGTGGCGGACGTTCTGAACCTGGCCTCGCCCACGGCGGAGAAGGAACTCCTCGAGGAGATGGCGAACCGGGATCTCGCGCTCGCCGAGAAGATCAAAGAGCTGATGTTCGTCTTCGAGGACATCAACCGGCTCGACGACAAGGCGACCCAGCGACTGGTCACGGAGGTGGAAACGAAAGACCTCGCGATGGCCCTCAAAGCGGCATCCGAGGAGTTGGCCGAACAGATCTTCCGCTGCATGTCTCAGCGCGCGGTCTCTGGCCTACGACAAGAGATGGAGTTCCTCGGCCCGGCCCGTCTGCGAGATGTCGAGGAAGCGCAGCGGAAGATCGTCGCCGAGGTTCGCAGGTTGGAGGAATCCGGCGAAATCGTGCTCGGTGGAGGCGATGATGACGTTCTCCTTTGAGCCCATCACGTACCCGACGATCGAGGAGCTCGACCAGCGCGTTGCGGCGGCTGCCGTGGACACGGAGCCGTCGGTCTTGGATCTCCCCGATCTCGGGGTCGAGCCCGAACTGTTGCGACCACCGACGCCCGAGGCGGATGTCGAGGCGCGCGCCCGAGCGCTCGAAGAGGTACGCGCGGCCGCGCACCAACGAGGCTTCGAAGAAGGGCGGCGTGCCGAGGGCGAGCGGGTGCGCACACTGGTCGAAGCGGTCAACTCGATCGTCTCGGACCTTCGGGCCGAAGACCAGCGCCGGGAAGAAGACGGCGCCGAACGTATCGCGGCGCTCGCGACCGCGGTCGCGGGACACCTCATCGAACGGGAGATCCGAACGTCTCCGGAAGTGCTCGCCGGGCTGGTCCGACGTGCGATCGCCGAGTTTCCGGTGAACGAGCGCCTCGTCGTGCATTTGAACCCGTCGGACTTGGCGCTGCTCACCAGCGGGCTCGTCGACGAGGGGACGGGACAACTGAGCGGTGGCCACCCCGTCGAGTGGGTGGCCGACCCGGCCGTGCGTTCGGGGGGGTGCCTCGTCGCGGGCAGCGAACGGATCGTAGACGCCAGGCTGTCGCGAATCCTCGAGCGCGTCTATGACGCGATCGCCAATGAATGAGGCCGTCTTGGAGCGGATCCGCTCCATTCCCCGATATCTCGCCTGCGGACGCGTGAAGCGCGTCGTCGGGCTGGTGATGGAGGCGACCGGCGTCGAAGCCGCTGTCGGCGACATCTGTCGGGTGCGGACGATCGACGGTCGGCACGAGGTGCAGGGGGAGGTCGTCGGCTTCAACTCGGGCCGCGTCCAGATCATGCCGTATACGGGCGTCGAAGGACTCCAGCCGGGCAGCTCGGTCGAGGTGCTCGGCCGTGAGGCGACGGTCGGAGTCGGCGAGGGGCTCCTGGGTCGAGTGATCGATGCACGGGGTGAACCGATCGACGGAAAGGGGCCAATCCGGTGGGATCGTCGGCGCTCCCTCACGGGAACGCCGATCAACCCCCTGAGCCGTCGCACGATCGACACGGCCCTGCCGACGGGTGTGCGCGCCATCGATGGTCCGCTCACGATCGGGCGTGGCCAGCGCGTCGGCATCTTCAGCGGAAGTGGCGTCGGGAAGAGCACGCTTCTCGGCATGATCGCGCGCGGTACGTCGGCGGACATGAACGTGATCGGCCTCGTAGGGGAGCGAGGTCGTGAAGTGCCGGACTTCCTACGCCACGCCCTCGGCGAAGAAGGGCTCGCCCGTTCGGTCGTCGTCGTGGCGACCTCGGACGTGAGCGCCCTCCTGCGCGTCCGGGCGGCGATGGTCGCGACGGCCATCGCCGAAGACTTTCGAGCCCGGGGGAAAGACGTCCTCCTGATGCTGGATTCCGTGACCAGGGTGGCGACCGCATGGAGAGAAATCGGACTTGCGATCGGTGAGCCCCCGACGACGAAGGGATATCCGCCCTCGGTGTTCGCGCAGCTCCCTCGATTGCTCGAGCGGGCCGGTACGAACGAATCAGGGACGATCACGGGCGTCTACACCGTGCTCGTCGAGGGAGACGACTTCAACGAGCCGGTGGCCGACGCCGCCCGCTCGATCTTGGACGGACACATCGTGCTCTCTCGGGAACTCGCGACGGCCGGACATTTCCCAGCTGTCGATGTCCTGAAGAGTGTGAGTCGCCTCCGCGATCGCGTGCTGCCTCAGACCCAGCAGGTCGTGGTGCGTGAGCTTCAGCAGCTCTCCGCCGCCTACCGCGAAAAGGAAGACCTGATTGCCGTGGGTGCGTACCAGGACGGATCGGATGCGGTTGTCGACCAGGCGATCCGTATGCGGCGTCCCATCGCGGATTTCCTGCGCCAAGACCCCGAGCACCTGTCTGAGTGGGGGTCCACGATCGGCGCACTCGAACACTTGGAGACGCTCATGAGGCAAGGGATGTCGGCGTGACGGACTACAAGAAGCTGGCCCGGGTCCTCGACCTCCGACGGCACGAGGAGCAGCGCCGAGCCGTGGAGCTGGCGATGGCGCGCGAGGCGGTACGCGACTCCGAGGTGGCGCTCGATCAGATGAGGCGGCAGCGGGCTGAGCTGGAGGCCGAGCTCGAGAGACTCGCTGGCGAGTCCGTGGGTCAGGTGAAGACGATGCGGCTGCTCATGGAGCAGCTGGACAACGGGATCCACAACGCGCTCTCGGTCCGAGCGCTGGCCGCGGCCACGGAGGCCGAGAAGTTGGAGGCGCTGACGAAGGCGGCGCAGAACCGAGAGGCTCTCGAGAAGGTCGTCGGTCCTCGGAGGGAGGCGGCGCTAGCCCACGAGCGACAAGCCGAGCAGAAGGCCATCGACGACATCATCACACTCCGCTACAAGGCGGGTGAAGGATGAAGGGGCTCGTCGTATACTTGGCGGCGATCGGGATCGGCGCCGGCGTCGGCGCGGTGGGTATGGGTGCCTACAACGTGGTCGTCGTCGGGGTCGAACCCGTGGTCGCGGACTCGACCGCCGTCGAAGGTGAGCCGGCGGACACGACCGGGATGGGCTCGCTGATCGCCGAGGGCGCCGAGCCTCTCGCGACGGATACCACCGAGGCCGAGGAGGCCGCAGGCGGCGGCGAGTTCGCGGTGGCCGATGGGGGCGAGAATCCCGATGTGTCGCCGGCAGGAGAAGCTGACCCCGTCTCCGCGCCACCCGACGAGTTGGCCGAAGCTCCGGCGCCCGACCCGGACTCGATCGCTCGGGCCGCGCAGAACTTTCAGCGGCTCGCGCGGATCTTCTCGGCGATGAAGCCGGACGAAGCCGCGCCGGTGCTCGCCCAGCTCGACGACGATCAGCTGGAGGGGATTCTCCTGGCCATGCAGGGGCGGAACGCGGCCCCGATCCTGGCTGAGATGGATCCGGAGCGGGCCGCTTCGATCAGCCGGCGGGTGTTGGGAGCGAACGAATGATCCTCTTCCTCCCCGCGACGAATCCTACGCCGGACATGTCGTCTGCCCAGGCGCCCGGCGACCTCGGCCCCGACGGCGAGGTCTCTCTCGAACCCGTCGAGGTTCCCGCAGTGATGACTGGAATCCCCGAGAGCGCGTCCTTCCCGGCCGTGCTCCTCGCTTTGGCCGGCCTCGGTGTTTCAATGGATGGTCGGCCGAGCCCGACCCCCCCGGTGGGCGCCCGCTACGACCCCGAAGCGGCCCAGGTGAACGAAACGCTCGCAGAGGCGGACACGCCACCGGTCGATCTCGTGCTCGAGAGTATCGCGACCGGCGTCGGGTTTTCCGCGGTCGGCGTGAGTAACGCGCCATCCGATGATCCGGACCAGGGGCAGGCGCTTCTGGACGCGTTCGCCTCGGCGGTAGAAGCGTCGGCCGACGCGCCGACTGCGACGGAAGCCGAAGAGTTCATCGAGGCCGAGGACGAGACCCTCGTTCGGGCGACGTTGGGGCAGGTCGCGGACACCGTGACGTTGGCGCCCGGCATGCTCCGTCGGTTGTCCCCCGATTTCGTGGATCGGCTCGAGCGCGTCGCCGAGCGGATGTGGGACGAGTATGGGATGCGCGTGGAGATCGTCGAGGGGTTCCGTTCACAGACGCGGCAGAACGACCTCTTCGCTCAGGGACGTACGGCTCCGGGTCCGGTCGTGACGTGGACGACGAACTCGTTGCACACGGCCGGGGCCGCTGCCGACCTCTTCGTGAACGGCGCACCGATCACGATCGACCAAGCGGGGGTTTTGGCCCGGGTCGCAGAAGAAGAGGGGCTTCGTACCCTCTATCCCTTCGACTCCGGTCACATTCAGCTCGATCGGCCGGGATATCAGGCCGACATGGAGGGCCCGATCGAGCGACAGCCGCGACCTGGCGCGACCGCCCCCGCGGCACCTCCTGCTCGAGGGACCGCGCGTGTGGCACCGGTCGCGCCCGTCGCTCGTCCGGCGCGGCCCGGGGGTAGCGAGAGCCCGTTGGCCCACGCCGGACCTCAGGCGCCGTCTCAGCGGGCGCCGCTCGAACCGTTCACTACGGGTCCCAATCAGCCTGCGTCCACGTCGGACGCCCAGCCGGTCTTGGCACCTCGCGAGGTGGCGAGCCGAGGGCCGCTCCCAGGAGGAC
Source organism: Gemmatimonadota bacterium (assembly GCA_039030015.1). Lineage (GTDB taxonomy): Bacteria > Gemmatimonadota > Gemmatimonadetes > Longimicrobiales > Gaopeijiaceae > UBA2589. Next base: position 163,065 of record JBCCEZ010000003.1, read on the forward strand.
TCGCCCCGCAGGGTGAGGGTGTGACGGAGCCCGGTGCCCTCAGACCAAACGGGACGAAGGAGCGCATGGATTCGCCCACGCCGGACCGGGTCGACCCTGTGCTGGCCCGTTCCGGAGAGCCGGTGGCTTTGCCGTCCGCCAACCCGTCGACCCTCGGCATTACGGCGCGCGGGTCCGTGCAGGCTGTCGACGGAGCCGAGTTGGCGGGGCCGCGCCCTGTCGATCCTTCGTCCGCCGAGTACACGACAACAGCTGCGTTGCGCCGCCTGCACCTCCCCATCGACGGAGTTCCAGGCGCGGCATCGATGGACCTCGGTCTACGCGGAGGCGTCGTCGACGGCTGGCTTAACGTGAGCGACCCGGCCCTCGCAGCGGAGTTGAGGCGAAGTCTTCACGAGCTCAAGCAGCAGCTGAGCGAACGGGGCGTCGAGGCCCGGGCGCTCGGTGTTCGACTCGTGCAGGGGACCCCCGTCGATGCGGTCGCCCAGTCGACCGACAGCGGTGGTGCGCGGTTGGCCGGCGAGGGCTCCCACGGCCAGGAGGCCGAGGCGGAGCGACAGCGTTCGCAGAGAGATCGGACCTTCCGCGACGCCCGTGAGCGTGCGGCGCGGCAGGACCAGCAGGACCACAAGGAGGAACGATGATCGACGGAATCGGTGGGGTCGCGGGCACGGAGGGGCTGCTCTCGGGGCCCGAAGAGCTGGGGAAGGACGACTTCCTGAAGCTCCTCGTGACCCAGCTCCAGTATCAGGACCCGTTGGATCCACTCGATGCGCAGGATTTCGCTTCTCAGCTCGCGGAGTTCACGGCTATGGAACAACAGCTCGTCACGAACCAGCTCCTCGAATCACAAATCGAGATGAGCACCGCCGCGATGATCGAGTCCCAGAACAGTGTCGCGATCGGATTGATCGGGTCCGGCGTGATCACCGAGGGAAGCGCCGTTCAGATCTCGGGATCGGGAACGGACGAAGCGTTCTTCGCGTCGACCGGCCCGGCGACCGTCCGAGCTCAGCTCCTCGACGAGTCGGGCGAGGTCGTGGCGCAAGTCGACCACAGTATCGCGGAAGAGGGTGTGCATCGGATCGACTTCGGCGACGCGGCCGAAGGTCTCGACTCCGGGACGTACACGCTTTCGGTCGAAGTGTTGGGCGCCGCGGAGGGGATCTCCGCCACGGCGCTCTCTAGTGGAGTCGTTCGGGGTGTCCGATGGGGGGATTCGGGACCCGTACTCGTAGTCGGAGAGAGAGAGATCCCCCTCGTGGACGTTCTCGAAATCACAACCCAGGAGCAGAACCAGCCATGATGAGATCCCTCTTTGCCGCCGTCTCGGGTCTGAGGAACCATCAGACTCGCATGGACGTGATCGGTAACAACATCGCAAACGTGAACACCATCGGTTACAAGGCGAGCCGGGTGACGTTCGAGGAGTCGTTGTCCCAGCTTCTCCAAAGCGCCTCGCGCCCGCCGACTGGATCCGGTGGTTCGCTCGGTGGTGTGAACCCCATTCAGGTCGGGCTCGGGATGCGCATCTCGTCCATCGACCAGGTGTTCACGCAGGGGAACCTGGAGGCGACGGGCCGGGAAACGGACCTCTCTGTCCAGGGACCGTCCTTCTTCGTCGTCTCGGACGGCGCGCAGAACTTCTACTCCCGCGCCGGCAACTTCACGATCGACTCGGATGGCCGACTGACCATGGCGACGAACGGCTTCGTGGTCCAAGGCCGTGTCGCCACGAACGGGGTCCTTACCGACACGGTCACGGACATCCGGCTCCCCTTCGGCCAGAAGTCGGCAGCGCAGGCTACGAGTGAGGCATCGGTCGGCGGCAACCTCGATGCCAGTGCGCCGATCGGGGCGACCCGGTTGGCATCGATCACGGTTATGGACGAGCAGGGCGGTCCCCACGAGCTCGAGGTGACCTTCACCAAGACCGCAGCGAACACGTGGGACTATGGCGTGACGGTGACGGACGGGGTCGTGGCGGGTGGAGACACCGGCACCCTGACGTTCAATGACGACGGGTCTCTCGCCGGTCCTGGCACCACAGCGTTCTCCTTCACGCCAACCGGATTCGGATCCGCCCAGACGGTGGACATCAACTTCGGGACGCCGGGTGAGATCGACGGGATGTCTCAGTTCTCGAGTGCGATGACGGCTCTGATCCGGGATCAGAACGGCTTCCCGATGGGTGACCTGCAGCGGATCGGTATCGATCAGGCGGGCATCATCTCGGGATCCTTCAGCAACGGCGAAACGCTGGTGCTCGGCCAGGTGGCGCTGGCCGACTTCAACAACCCTTCCGGTACGATCCGCCTCACGGACTCGATGGTGGCGCCGTCGGCGAACTCGGGTGATCCGGTCATTGGCTTCCCGGCCGAAGGGAGCCAGTCCTTCATCACCTCCGGCGCGCTGGAGATGTCGAACGTCGACTTGGCGCAGGAGTTCACGAACATGATCACCACGCAGCGTGGATTCCAATCGAACGCGCGGGTGATCACAACCAGCGACGAGATGCTCCAGGAGCTCGTGAACCTGAGGTAATCCCAGCAGGACCCCGCGGTACGACGGGCCTCTCCACCCTTTGGGTGGGGAGGCCCGTTTCGCGTTTCCGCGAACCCGGAGTCGCTGGCCCCTCGGGCCCGGTTCTTGGCAGGGCGGAAGTTTCGTCCGAACGCGCCCCGGAAGGAGTTGCCGCGCTTCCCGTCGGGTCACTCGACGCCCCCGGTGCGGCGGCGTGGTGCGACGCCCCATACCATTGTCACGCAGCGACTTAGGGCGTCGAAAGCTCTGGGGTTGGCTTGGCACATACCGTGCCTTGAGAGACGGCGACACGACGCGTATCGGAGTCGCTTGTGGCCGACGAGAACCTCGAGAACACCGACGATCTGTTCGACGAATCCGCGAAGAAGTCCGGACCGTCCGTGGTCGTCGCGCTCGTCATGCTCCTCGCCGGGGCGGGCGCGGGCGGCTACTTCGGCGGACCCGTCGCCACCCCGGTCATGGCCGAGTTCCTCGCCTCCGACGGAGAGGAAAAAGAGGACGACGGCCACGGAGGCGGATACGGCGGTGGCGGATACGGGGACGAGGAGGAAGGCCCCCTCACGATCGACAACCTCGTCCTGAACCCGGCCGGGTCCGGGGCGCAGCGCTTCTTGATCGCGACGCTGGTGCTCGAGACGGAGCCCGATGCGCACGCCGAGCTGTCGGCTCGCGATGCCGAGGTCCGTGACCTGCTCCACATCGCGCTGGCCAGTAAGACGGTGGACGAGCTCGCGGACGTCTCCATGCGAGGCGTGATCCGTGAGGAGCTCCGGATGAGTCTGAACGACCTTCTGGGCCGCGAGGGTGTTCACCGGATCTTCTTCCCGACGTTCGTGATCCAATGATCCGACCGCAGCCCTCGCGCGGTGACGTCGTCACCTACGACTTCCGGAAGCCGAGCCGGATCTCCCCCGAGCGTCAACGCAGTCTCGAGGCGTCGCACGAACAGCTGGCGCAGCAGCTCCAACGCTGGGTTTCCGGGCGCCTGCGGGCGCCGTTCGAGGTGCACCTCGAGTCGATCTCGCAGGCGGTCTACGGCGACTTCGTCGACAACCTCGCCGATCCCGGGGCGACATTCCTCTACGACATCGGGGGGCAGTCGGGCCAGTCGATGGCGATCAATCTCGACGCGTCGATCGCGTTCCTCTTGGTCGAGCGATTGGTGGGCGGATCGACGGTCTCCGCTCCGCCCGACCGCGCGTTGACCGGTCTGGAGCAGGTGGTCACGCGCCTCGTCACGGATCGGGTGGCCGAGGAGTATGCGCAGGTCTGGGCGGACTACACGCAGCTCAACTTCGCCTTCTCGCGGTTCGAGTCGGCGAGAGAGCTCGTCGAAATGGCGGGTCGAGACGACGACGTCTTGGTCACGAGCCTACGCGCGCAGTTCGATGAAGTCACCGGGTACATCCTGCTCGCGCTTCCCTTCGGGGTGCTCGAGGAGTTCTTGAGCCCGTCTCCTCGTCGTCAGCGATCGTCGAACAAGCGCTCTCCGGCCGAAGAGGCTGTGGAGAAGCACAACGTCGCGGGCTTCGTTCGTCGCGCCGGCGTGGTCGTGTCCGCACAGCTCCCTGCGATGCGCATGTCGCTCGGTGAACTGGCCCGCCTTAAGCCCGGAGACGTCCTGCCGACCGAGGTGGCCGCCGAGGACCCCATTCACGTGTGCGTGTCGAACAACCCCCGCTTCGAAGGCCGTCAGGGCAAGCTCGGTCCGAACCTCGGGGTGCAAATCACACAGGCTCTTCGGGTCGACTGATCCGATGCGAACCATGGAGAGAGAATCGTGAGCGAAGCCGAACTTCCCGATCTCGAACAGGAACGAGCCGCGGAGCCGCCCGGGGGCGGCGAGTCGGGCCGTATGGATGGAGTGGTCGAGGAATTCGAGGGAGCCGACTCGGCGTCGATGGCCGCGGTGATGGAGCTCGAAGTACCCGTGACGATCGAGCTCGGCCGCACGCGTATGGCCGTCGAGGACGTGCTCGCTCTCGGGCGAGGGTCTGTCATCCAGCTCGACAGGCTCGTCGGTCAGCCGATCGAGGTCTATGTGAGTGATCGGCCGTTCGCGACTGGAGAAGTGGTCGTGCTCGGGGAGAAGTTCGGCGTGCGCATCCTGCGCATTCGCGAGTCTGCGCCGAAGGCTGCCCAAGTCTCGTGATCGAGCTTCTCGCCACCGGGCTGGCCGCCGCCGCTTTCATCAGCGGGCTCCTCCTGCTCGCCGTATGGGGTCGCCGGCGGCTCATGAGGCTCACCTCGGGAAGTCACCCACACCGGCTCGAGGTCACCGCGCGCGTGGGCCTCCATACGAATCAGGGCTTGGCCGTGGTCCGCGTGGGTAGCCGTCACTGGCTGGTTTCGTGTGGTGAGGGGGGCGCGAGGATGCTGGCCGAGTTGGATCCTTCCGACCTCGAGTCGACCCTCCCTGTGTCGGGTCACCGAGATCCGATCGACTTCCAGAGCGTGCTTCGGCGCAAGATGGGGATCGGCGTCTTGGTCCTCGCGGCGCTGTCCGCGCCTGATCTCTCTGCGCAGCAGATCCCGGACCCGTCTGTGGCTCCCTGGGAGCAGCTCTCGCCCTACGGTCGCTTCATTCCCCCGGGGCAAGGTCCGATCTCTCCGTATGGGCTCCAAGGTCAGTGGAGCCCGGGCATGTTCGGTCCCGTCTACGAGGCGCTTCCGGGTGTCGACCTGCGCGTCGGCGACGACGAGGGCGGGTTCAGGCTGACGGGTACCGTGGGTACGGTGATCGTGCTCGGGCTGCTCTCGCTTGCACCGAGCCTACTTCTTCTGACGACCGCGTTCACGCGGATCCTGATCGTCCTCCACCTGCTCCGACAGGCGCTCGGTACGCAGAACACACCGCCCGGTCATCTTCTCGCGGGCCTGGCCATCCTCCTCACCATGGCGGTGATGGCGCCGACTTTCGACCAGGTCCGCGTCTATGCTGTCGACCCCTGGGTCGCCGGTGAGATCGAGGAAGGCGAGATGATCACCCGCGCGATCGAGCCGATGCGCGCGTTCATGTTCTCGCAGACGCGCGAAGCCGACCTGGCCACCTTCCTTCGGATCAGCCAGACGCCTCCTCCCATGAGCCCGGCGGATATCCCGCACTCGGTGCTCATGTCCGCCTTCGTGACGAGCGAGTTGCGCACGGCGTTCGAGATCGGCTTCGCGATTTTCCTCCCCTTCATCGTCATCGACCTCGTCGTAGCGGCGGTGCTCACCAGCATGGGCATGTTCATGCTGCCTCCGACGATGATCGCGCTACCGTGCAAGCTCATGCTCTTCGTCCTCATGGACGGATGGACGCTGCTCATGGGCGCGCTCGCGCAGAGCTTCCTGTGAGGCGGTCATGACCTACGAGCTCGTGGTCCAGCTCGGCCGGCAGGCGGTGCTCACCGCCTTCTGGCTTTCGGCACCCCTTCTCGCGATCGCGCTCGCCGTCGGCCTCACCGTCAGCATCATCCAGACGGTTACTCAGATTCAGGAGCAGACGGTCGCGTTCGTCCTGAAGCTCTTCGCGGTGGGCTTCGTGCTCTTTGCGTTGCTGCCGTGGACACTCTCGGTCGCGGTCGGCTTCGGCACCCGACTCCTCCTCGCCGTACCCGCGATGGTGAGCTGACGTGGACCCGGCGCTGCGTGGTTTGTTGATCGGAGGATCGCTCGTGCTCTTCCGAGTCACGGGCCTGATGCTCGTCGCGCCGGTCCTCGCGTCTCGAACGGTGGCTCGCCCGGTTCGTGCCGCGTTCGCGGTACTCCTCACCGTACTCATCATCCCGACGTTGCCGCCGGTGCCCGACTGGGTCGTCCTCACTCCGGGTGCCCTGGTTGCCGAGCTGGTCGTGGGTCTCGGGATCGGGATCGGCGCCGCCCTCCTGATCGGTGGCGCCGAGTTGGCCGGCGACGTGCTCGCCGTACAGACTGGACTCGCGGGCGCTACGGCCCTCGACCCCCTCACCGGCCAGGGCACGGGGATTCTCGGGCAGTTCCTCTCCCTCTTCGTGCTGATGCTCCTGCTGGCCACGGGGGGGCATCTGGTGATGATCGAGGCCCTGTCGGCGAGTTACGAGGTGGTGCCCGTCGGGGCGCCGTTCGATGTGCACAACGGCATTCTGGAAATCGCTGGCACCTTCAGCCTGCTCTTCGCCCAAGGGCTCCAGTTCGCGGCCCCGATCATCGCGGCTGTATCGGTCGGATACGTCGCCCTAGGCGTGCTGGCGCGGACCTCGCCGCAGCTGAACATGTTGGCCGTCGCCTTCCCACTACAGATCGGACTGGGTCTCCTGATCTTGGCGGGCGCCCTCCCCATGGCGGCCACCTACTACGCGGCATGGCCGGTCCACATCGAAGGGTTGGCCGGCCGGTTCCTCACGTCGCTGCTGGGGTTCTGAGATGTCCGAGAACCAGCAGGACAAGACCGAACAACCGACCGCCAAGCGTCAACGTGAGGCGCGCGAAGAGGGGAAGATCCCGCGCACCCAAGAGTTGTCCGCGGCCGCTGCGCTCATCGCGGCTGGACTCATGGTCGGGCCCGGGGGGCGTCAAATCGCCGACGCGTTGAGCACGGTCACGCGAGCCAGCTTCGTTGTGGGGCACGGGACGCTGCACGACCCATTCGCCGCGGTGGATTGGATGCGATGGGTCGGAGCTCAGACGGCGCTGGGCTTCTTGCCGTTCGCTCTCACGGTGACGGGGATGGCGCTGGCGGTCGGAGCCGTGCAGGGGCGAGGCACACTCACCGCAAAGCCCCTCCAACCGGACTGGAGTCGACTCTCTCCGGTCAAGAATCTGCAGCGTTACATGAGCCCCCGCCCGCTCGTCGATCTCGGGAAGGCTCTGTTCAAGCTCTTCGTCGTCGGCGTCGTCGTGTACGTGGCGTTGAGTGGTGCGCTGGAGGACCTGAGCCGACTCCCTCAGAGCGGGCCGCCAGCCCTGCTGACGGTCCTGCAGAGTGAGATTGCGCGTATCCTCCTCGCCGCGGGCTTGGCCCTCTTGGCGCTCGCGGTGGCGGACTATGGGTACCAGTCGTGGCAGCACCAACGTGAGCTCCGAATGACGAAGGAGGAGGTCAAGAAAGAGCTCCGCGAGTCCGAGGGTGACCCGATGGTGCGCGCCCGACTTCGCGCGCTGGGCCGCTCGCTCGCTCGCATGCGGATGATGCAGGCCGTGCCGACGGCCGACGTGGTCGTGAGCAACCCGACGCACATCGCGGTCGCGCTGCGCTATGACCCGGCCATCGCGGACGCTCCGATCGTCGTCGCGATGGGGCACCGGAAAACCGCGCTTCGGATCAAGAAGCTCGCGCTCTCGTCGGGTGTGCCGGTGGTCGAGAACAAGCCGGTCGCTCGAGCCCTCTTCGCGACCGCCAAGATCGGCCTGCCCATTCCGCCCGTTCTGTACGTCGCCGTCGCCGAGATCCTCGCCTTCGTCTTCCGGCATAGGCCGCCGGCTCACACGAGGGATACGTCGTGAACGGCCGCCAGAGCTTCGCCAACGCCGACTTCTTCATCATCGCGGCCGTGGTCGGGGTGGTAGCCCTCCTCGTTCTTCCCCTCCCGGCCTTCCTCCTCGACCTGCTGATCACCGTCAGCATCGCGAGCTCGCTCGTTGTCCTGTTGGTCGCTCTGCAGACGTCCAACCCACTCGAACTGTCTGCGTTTCCGACCCTACTGCTCCTCCTGACGCTCTTCCGGTTGGGACTGAACGTCGGCAGTACCCGGCTCATTCTCGGCTCGGGCGAAGGCGGCAAGGTCATCACGGCGTTCGGCGACTTCGTGATTCAGGGCAACTACGCAGTCGGTGTCGTCATCTTCCTCATTTTGGTCGCGATCAACTTCATCGTGATCACGAAGGGTGCGGGACGCGTGGCCGAGGTTGCCGCGCGGTTCACATTGGACGCGATGCCCGGCCGGCAGATGAGCATCGACGCCGACTTGAATGCCGGGATCATCGACGAAGGGGAGGCTCGCAGGCGGCGGCGCGAGATCTCGATGGAGGCCGACTTCTACGGCGCCATGGATGGCGCGGCGAAGTTCGTTCGCGGGGATGCCGTTCTCGGACTCCTCATTACCGGGATCAACATCCTGGGCGGCCTCTACGTGGGCA
>JBCCEZ010000004.1:0-139178 GCA_039030015.1 Gemmatimonadota bacterium
GCTCAGCATAGGCGGTATTGTCACCGTGGCGCTGTGAACGTTCCACAAGTTCAGTAGCAGTGCGCTCTTTCAGGTTCTTGGATTCCATGAAGGGTAGATGCCTGACATTGTCAGATTGTTGCAGTTTTTTTTGCGTTTTTCTGGCGGCTGCCTGGTTTGGCAGTCGCGAGCGGGACTGCCACCGAGCGGTTCAGGCTTTGAAGGTGATTCGGGTCGACATGCTTGTCGGGTTGGTAGTTCCTGCTGACTGGCTCTCGGGTTCTGGTTCTTGTGTTGGTGGCAGGGGAGCCTGAAAGCTGGCTTTGTATCTGGGTAATGAAGGGGTAGGTGGTGGAGTGACTCTGGTATTTTGGTCTTTGTGTTGGCGGCACGTGAACCAGACAACTGGCTTTGAGTCTGGGTATTAATGGGTTAGCTGATGTAGTTGCCCACGCCCGCCGGCTCGGCGTTCGGGCTCCACGCGAAGGGAGCGAACGCATCGTCCAGCTCGGTCTCCGCGATGTGGTTCACGTAGTTGCTGAGCGTCTTCTGGACGACACCCGTGACGACGTCGAGCACTTGAGCCTTCTCGAAGCCGGCCGCCAGGAAGGCCGAGAGATCCTCGTCCGGCACCCAGCCACGGTTCCGCACCACAGAGAGCGTCAGCGAGCGAAGGGCCTCGAGCCGCTCATTCGAGAGGGAGTCACCGGCGCGAAGGGCCGCCGCAACCTCGTCCGGAGCCCCGACCATCTTCGCGACCGCAGTGTGGGCGGCCACGCAGTAGTGGCACTGGTTCTCGACGCTCGTCGTCAACAAGACGACCTGCTGCTCGACGGGGCTCAGCGACGACCCCTCGAAGGCGCCGGAGACGGACGCGTATGCCTGCACGGCGGCCGGGGAATTCCCCAGCGTGCCGATGAGGTTCGGCAGGAAGCCGTACGCGGCGTTCACCGCCTTGATCGTGTCGACGGAAGCTTCAGGGGCGGTCTCAGCATTCACCAATGGGAAGCGGAGCATGACGGAATTTCTCCATGGATGTATCGAATGAAGAACGGTTCTGTACCGTTCGGTACATTCTCAATCCATGAGTCCAAAAAGAGTTCCCGGGGGAGATCGATGCGTCGCGGCCGAGGCCCTCTTACGCCCGGAGGACGTCCTCCAGAGCAGTCGCGAGGTCGGTCTTTTCGTCGCGGTACTTCACGATGACCGGCGTGTAGATCGAGAGGGATTCGGCTTGCGCCCACGCGGACGTCGCCGCACGCGCTCCCGCGACGACGACTGCGTTCTCGGGGATCTCCAGCGAGCCGGATTCACCCGGTCGGAGCACCCGCTCCTCGACCAGGTCGAAGACCGGGGTGCCGCGGGTCAGGATGACCCCCGCGCCCAGAACCGCACCCTGGCGCACGATGGTGCCCTCGTACACACCGGCGTTGCCCCCGACGATCACGTCGTCTTCGATGACGACGGGCACGCCATTGATCGGTTCGAGCACACCACCGATTTGGGCCGCCGCACTGAGGTGCACGCGAGAGCCGATCTGGGCGCACGAGCCGACCAGCGCATGGGAGTCGATCATCGTCCCGTCCCCGACCCACGCGCCGACGTTCACGTACATCGGCGGCATGCAGACGACTCCGGTCCCGAGATACGTACCGCGTCGAATCGACGACCCACCGGGTACGACCCGCACCCCGTCCTCGGCGCCGAAGAGCCTCGGAGGCATCGTGTCTTTGTCGACGAAGGGAGACGCTCCCTCGCGTGCACCGGTGCGCCCCATGCCGACCGTGATGCCCGCCCGGAAGGAGAGAAGGATCCCACGTTTCACCCACGGGACGGCGGACCATCGGCCGTCTGGCCCGCGCTCCGCAGCCCGGAGCTCTCCGGACTCGAGCGCGACGAGGAGATCCTCGACGACCTGGCGGCCTTCGTCCGACTGCGCCTCGGCGGGACCTGCATCGGCCAGCGCATCGACGCGCCCGGGCAACGTTTCCCAACGATCCATCATGCCGCCTCCTCTCGAGCGAGCTCCACCGCGTCGAGGAGCGAGCCGATCGGCCGCTCCTGGTCGCCCACCATCGCGTCGAGTGGGCTCCGGACGGTAGCCTCGCACACCCCCATGTGCGCGAGCACTCTCTTGATGGGGATCGGGTTCGAGTCGATGAAGGCGAAGTCCATCAGTGGCGTCAGCGTGTGGTGAAGGGCGCGCGCCCGATCGAGCGAACCGCTCGCGGACGCATCGACGAGATCGACCATCTCCCCGGGAACCACGTTGCTCACCACCGAGATCACGCCGTCCGCCCCCATGGCGACGAGTGGCAACGTGAGCGCGTCGTCCCCCGAGTACACACGGAATCCCTCGGGTCGGTGGCGGAGGATCTCCGAGATCAGAGCGAGATCTCCCGACGCCTCCTTGATGCCGATGATGTTCGGGTGCTCCGCCAACGCCAGCGTCGTCTCCGCCTCCAGGGTGCACGCGGTCCGACCGGGCACGTTGTAGAGGAGGACGGGGCGCGTCGACCTGTCGGCGACCGCAGTGAAGTGCGCGAGCAGGCCACGTTGCGGAGGACGGTTGTACATCGGCGTCGCATGCATCACGTGGGTCGCACCCGCCTCGATCATCGACCGGGTCGACTCGATCGCGACACGCGTGTCGCTGCTCGTCGCACCTGCGACGACGGGTTGGTTCGATCTCGCTTCGGACGCGACGGTCCGGACGACGTCGACCCGCTCTTCGCTCGACAAGGTCGACGCCTCCCCTGTCGAGCCGACGGGCACGAGAAAGGCAACGTCGTGTTGCCGGCGCACGAGCGCTCGAAGCGCCTCATGGTCGATCGCGCCGCCCGCGGCGAATGGCGTGACGAGTGCCGTGCCCACTCCGGCCGGCAACGTCGTATGCGTCATCGTGTTGGTCATGCGTCTATCCCCACCCAATCCTCGATTGAAAAGAAACCCGTCCGACCGACGAGCCATCGCGCCGCCCTCAGAGCGCCGTCCGCGAAGACCCGTCGATCTCGTACTCGATGTTGAAGCGCCACGCGATCGAACGGCCCATCGACCACGAGCTCGTGCTCACCCGGCACATGGCCGGTACGGATCGACGTGACCTCGATGGATCGTTCGGCCGCTCGTTCGGTCGCGGCGCGAAGCCGGACCGCGGTGCCCGACGGTGCGTCACGCTTGGCTGCGTGGTGCGTCTCGACGAGGTGGATGTCATAGCCGTCGAACGACGCGCCCAGCGCGGCGAGGCGCTCCACCACCCCCTTCATCAGCGCGTAGCCGGGAGAGAAGTTCTCCGCCCACAACACGGCGCCGTCGGCCTCCTTGGTCATCGTCCGCACGTCTGAGATCCGGTCGTACCAACCCGACGTCCCCACGACGACCGGACAACGCGCGTCGAGACATCGACGGATGTTGTCCACCGCGGCGTCCGGTCGTGTGAACTCGAGTGCGACGTCGACCTCGCGGAGGAGCGCTTCGCCCCCGTTCATCATCCCCGCGGCATCGAGCACGTGCACGATCTCTACGTCGTGGGCCTCGGCGACCTCCTGAATCTCTCCACCCATTCGACCGCTCCCGATCAGGGCGGCCCGCAACGTCACCACGATCCCTCCTCGACGTCGGGCAGCAGCCCCAGCCGGCCCATCACCTCGGCGTTCAGTACCGACCCACCGGCCGCTCCTCGCACCGTGTTGTGAGCCATCGCGACGAGCCGCACATCCAGAACCGGATCGGGGCGCACTCGTCCGATCACGAGAGACATTCCCGAGCCTGTGTCCGCGTCCCGCCGTGGCTGAGGCCGATCGGCCTCGGCGCGCAGCACGCTCACGTCGGGCGGGGACGTCGGCAGCCCGCGACTCACCTCGGCTCCGCGCCACTCGGCGAGCACCGCACGGACCTCCTCGACGGACGGCTCGGTCTCGAAGCCGACGGAGAGGCACGCCGTGTGTCCGTGCACGACAGGGACCCGATTAGCATGAGCCGACACGACCATCCCGGCGTGTGCGGCCCCGTCGGACCCGACGGTTCCGAGGAGCTTGCCGAGCTCCTCCTCGATCTTCTCCTCTTCACCACCGATGTGCGGGACGATGTTGCTGGACGCGTCGAGTGCGGAAACGCCGGGATACCCGGCGCCGGACAGTGCCTGTAGCGTCGTCGCGAAGACGGTCGATACACCGAAGCGCTCATGGAGCGGAGCGAGCGCCATCGCCACGACCGTGACCGCACAGTTGGCGTTGGTGACGATCCCTCCGGACCAGCCACGTCGTTCCCGCTGAAGCTCCAAGAGTGCCAGGTGCCCCGGGTTCACCTCGGGAATCACGAGGGGCACATCCGGCTCCATGCGGTACGACTTCGCGTTGCTCAAGACGATCGCGCCGGATTCGGCGAAGCAGCGTTCGACATCCAGAGCGGCCTCGGCATCGAGAGCCGAGAAGACGATCCGGCTTCGGATGGCTCCGGGATCGCAGGCGCGGACCTGCAGCTCACCGATCTCGTCGGAGAGCTCTCCCTCCCGCCACGTCGCGGCCTCTCGATACGACCGACCTACCGACCGGGGCGAGGCTCCGACTTCTGCGATCCGGAAGTAGGGATGTCGATCGAGGAGCCGCACGAAGGTCTGGCCGACGGCGCCGGTGGCGCCCAACACGGCTACGGAGACCCGCGCCGTCATGACAAGAGCTCCCGGACGATCCGCTGGTAGTCCTCGACGGCCTGATGGAGGTCGTCGAGAGGCACGAATTCTTCCGGAGTGTGCGCGACATGGATCGAACCCGGCCCGTACAGGAGCGGCTCTCCCCACGCGGTCAGCAACGAGGCATCCGTGGTGTATCCCACCGACGCGATCTCGAATCCGGGCACGGTCGTGAAGCGTTGGGCGGGCACGTGGCTGACCCACGCGACGTCGATCGCATCCCCGGCCCACTCTTCGATGAGGTCGCGGACCGGGTCCGGCTCGCCCACCAGGCGGATCATCAGACTCGCTTCGCACGCGCCGGCTAGAACGTTGGGAGCCGACCCGCCGTGAATCGTACCGACGTTGATCGTCGTCGGCCCCAGGAGGGAGTCGGTAGGCAGTTCGAGGTCCGCGAGCGCGTGGAGCCGCGACACCATCGCGTGCACAGCCGACGAACCCCGCTCCGGATACGCGGAGTGGGCCTCCGACCCATTCGTGCGAACGCGCGCTTGCAGGGTGCCCTTCGCTCCGCTCGCCAACGCCCCTTCCGTCGGCTCGCCATTCACGAGGAACCGGCTCGTCGCCGGGAGCTCGTTCGCCGCCCGGGCGCCGTCGGATCGTCCCTCCTCTCCGACGACGAAGAGAAGGTCGACGCGGGTCTCGCCCGCTGCGGCGAGTCGGTTCGCCGCGACGATCATGGCCGCGGCGATACCCTTGGCATCACACGACCCCCGGCCGTAGAGGCGGCCGTCCCGAATCGTCACGGGCACCGAACCGGGCACCGTGTCGAGGTGGGTCGACAACGTGACGACCCCCTCCCCCCTGGTGGCCCACAGGTTGTCCCGACCGGGGGCGACCGACTGGCGCGTGAGCTGCCAGCCGTCGGCCGCGAGGATCTCGGCGACCGCGTTGACGGCGTGGCCCTCCGACCCGGTCACGGAGGGGATCTCCACCAACCGTCGGGCCAACCCGATCACATCATCCGACCATTCGGCCGTAGGCGCAGGCCCAGCGGCGTCGACCATAACGTCTGCCTCGTGGAAGAATGCGTCGTGCAGCGCGCGCATCGCCGCCGCACCGTGGGCGGCGTCGACCACACACGTGATACTCGGCGCCTCCGCGCCGCGGGCGATTCCCCGCACTTCGATCCCCCCGGTGGCCAGCGCCGAGATCACCCGAGCTGCGGTTTCCGAGAAGAGTCGGTCCGACGTCCCGACCAGAGAGATCGTCGACAGCCCCATCTCGATCGTCGGCGTCTCGACCGCCCCGTTCCGGAGGTCGGTGGCAAAGGTCCGCCGAAGCGCGTCCTTGGCGCGTTCGATGTCTCGCTCCCGCACCGCGACCCACACGGAGCCGTCACTTCCGCCGTGACTCGTGACCAACGGGTGAAGGGCCGCTTGGTCGAGCGCATGCATCACACGGCTGGCCGCCTGACTCCGTCCGGCACTGGTCATGTGGAGCGTCGCCACGCTCTCGAGGAGCGCGATGCTCCGCACCGGCCGATCGACCCGGACGGGGTCGCCCGAGACGACCGTCCCCGGGTCGTCGGGCCGCATGGTGTTCCGAACGACGAGGGGAATCCCTCTCTCGCGAAGGGGCCGGACCGCATCCGGGTGGACGACCTTCCCTCCCCAGTGCGCGAGTTCGAGGAGTTCGGCGTAGTGCAGCGCGCGGATCGGGCGGGCGTCTGCCACGACCCGTGGATCCGCGGTCAGCACACCGTCGACGTCGGTCCAGATCTCGACCGCATCGGCGCCGAGCGCCCATCCGATGATCGCGGCCGACGAGTCCGATCCGCCCCGCCCCAGGGTCGTCCGTAGACCCGTCCCGGTGGCGGCGAGGAAACCCGTTACGATCGGGACCGGTCCGTCCCACGCGCCCAAGACGTCCTGAACGCGCGCTTCGGTCGCCGCCCAATCCACCCGCGCATGCCCGTGTTCGAGGTCCGCGACGATCAGCTCCGCCGCGTCGATCGGCTCGGCCGGCAACCCGTGACTATGCGACAGTGCAGCCGCGACGAGCCGCGCCGACGCCAACTCTCCGAACGCGAGGAGTCGCGAGAGGATGCCGGGGGAGCACTCCCGCAGGAGCGATACCCCGTGGAGCAGGCGCTCCAGCTCGGTCACGAGCTCCTCGACGGGCGCCACGTCGGCTTCGGACACACCCAGATCGGCGGCCGCGGAGCGATGTCGATCGACGAGCTCCCGGATCTTCCCGTCGTACGCCTCTCCGGCCGCAGCCGAGCGAGCGAGCTCGAGGAGTAGATCGGTGACCCCGGACTGTGCGGAGACGACCACGACCGGGTGCGTATGTGCCCGCCGTTCCCGTACGACATCGGCGAGAACGGAGACGCGGGCACGACCCGTCACCGACGTGCCGCCGAACTTCAGAATGCGGCGGGGAGCCGCGGTCGAAGCTGTCTGGGCGTGTGCTGATTCGTTCATCACTGCCTTGTCTTTGCAAATGTGAAGCCACAAAAAAACCGGCCCCCTCCAGAAGGAGAGGGCCGGCGGAGCTCGCCTCGGACGTGAGTCCGATCAGCTCACATGTCCATCCGCGTGACGGAGGACACCCAGCCCTGCCTTCTCGAAGGCAGTTCCAGGTTTCCCGCGTTTCTTGGCGATGGATACGCTGATGGTCATTCGTATTTCCGGGCGGCGAAGTGTCTTCGCCTGGTCTCGAAGGCGCGAAAGCTAGTCGCGATTCGGCCGGGCGTGAAGTCCCCGAGGTCGAGGTTGACACGCACCTAAAGCGCTGTATCGTTGCGTCACCTCATTTAGACCGGCTGAGGGACAGGCCCTGTGACGCCGGAGCAACCCTCGAACGCAGCCGCGTTCGAGACGGTGCTAATTCCTGAGGGGAGTCGGGACGATCCCCCGTGAGATGAGATGGGCAGGCCGTCACACGCTACGGCCACGGCGCTCACCGAGTGCCTGCACCGGACATCTCCAGGAAATGAGGCCACTCAGACCTGGGGGATGAAGAGGTGCAGACACCATCGCTACTCGAGGCGCGGCCCGCCTCGACCCACGTACCGAACCGGACCGATCGAGTCCGGTTGCCCGACGACGTCCAGCTGGATTCGGGCAACACCGATCGGATCGATCGATGGATCGACTACTCGATCGCAGGCCCCGACCGGGCGCCGCTCGTCATCGCGCTCGGCGGGATCTCGGCCAACCGGCACGTCCAGGACGGCCCGCGTGGCGAGTCCGGATGGTGGCGCCATATCGTCGGGCCAGGGCTCGCCGTGGATACCCGCTCCGTCCGCGTGCTCGGCATCGACTGGCTCGGCCGCAGACTCGACCGGCCGACTACGGCGCCCGACGCCACTCGTACGGACGTCGACTACCCGCGCGTCTCGACACGGGACCAGGCGCGGGCGCTCGCCCACGTGCTGGACACCTTGGGGGAGGTCGACGTCGCCGCCTTCGTCGGCGCGTCCTACGGCGGCATGGTGGGCCTGGCCTTCGCCTCCGATTACCCCACGCGACTGCAGCGCCTCGTCGTGCTGTGTGCAGCGCACCGACCACACCCGATGGCCACCGCGCACCGCGCCGTGCAGCGAGGGATCGTGCACCTCGCCGGCGAACGAGGAGACCCGGCCCAAGGCCTGACCTTGGCGCGCGCGCTCGCCATGACGACGTATCGGACGAGCGAGGAGTTCGACGACCGCTTCGAGGTCCGTCCGGTACCGGGGTCCAACGGCGCGTTCGAGGTCGAGCAGTACCTGTACGCCCGAGGCCGGCAATTCCGTGACCACTTCGAGCCGGACGCCTTCTGCTGTCTGTCTCACTCCATCGACCTGCACCACGTCGATCCGGAGACCGTGCGGGTCCCCACACACCTCGTGTCGTTCGACTCCGACACGCTCGTGCCCGTGTGGCTCATCGAGGAGCTCGAACGAGAACTCGTCACCGACTGTGAGCACCACAGACTCACCTCTCGGGTCGGCCACGACGGCTTCTTGAAGGAGACACAACAGGTCGGCGCCCTGCTCTCCCAGCTCCTCGCGGACGTGGGAGGTGAGTCATGACCCGACGAGCTCATCAAACTGCGACGGTGCGGGCCGGCATCGGATCCGACGCGCACCACGGGGCCGTCATCCCGCCGCTGCACCTCTCCACGACGTTCGAGTTCCCCGATCTCGACGAGAAGCCACCCTACGACTACTCGAGGTCCGGCAACCCGACGCGCGGCCACCTCGCCGACGCGCTCGCCCGACTCGAGGGAGGTGCCGGTGCAGCCGTCACCTCGTCCGGCATGTCGGCCGTGGCCCTCGCACTCCAACTCCTGAAGACGGGCGATCGGGTCGTGGCGCCGCACGACTGTTACGGAGGCACACACCGACTGCTGCAGGCACTGCATGCACGAGGGTCGTTGAGCGTCCAGCACCGAGACCTGACTCGACTGGACGGGCTGGAGGCGAACGCCTTCGACGGCGTCGGCATGGTGTGGATCGAGACCCCGAGCAACCCGCTCCTTCGCATCACGGACGTCGTGGCGCGGTGCCAGCGCGCCAAAGAGGCGGGAGCGTTCGTCGTCGTGGACAACACCTTCTTGTCACCCGTCCTGCAGCGACCGATCGAGTTGGGGGCGGACCTCGTAGTGCATTCGACCACCAAGTACCTCAACGGCCATAGCGACGTCGTCGGCGGCGCCGTGATCTCGGCCACCGAGGAGCTCGCGCAAGAGATCGACTGGTGGGCCAACTGCACCGGCGTCAGCGGCTCGCCGTTCGATAGCTACCTGACCCTTCGCGGGCTCCGCACACTGCACACACGAATCCGCGCCCACGAGCAGAACACCGCGGCCGTCGTCGACGTGCTGTCTCAGCACGCGGCGGTTCGGCACGTCTACTACCCCGGCCTACCGTCGCATCCGGGCCACGAGCTCGCCGCCCGACAGCAAGACGGCTTCGGGGCGATGGTCAGCGCCGAGCTCGCGGGCGGTGAAGCCGAGGTGCGTCGCTTCGTGCACGCGCTCCGACACTTCTCGTTGGCCGAGTCCTTGGGCGGAGTCGAAAGCCTCGTCTGTCACCCGGCCACGATGACCCACGCCTCCATGCCCGCAGAGGCTCGCGCGGTGGCAGGGATCGCCGACTCGCTCGTCCGATTCTCGATCGGCATCGAAGACGGCGCAGACCTCGCCGCGGACCTACGCGCGGCCCTCGACACCACGATCCACACCCTGACCCTCTCCCGTCCCGCCGATGTCGGCGCGGAGGTCCACCATGTCTGAACAACGACGGAAGATCACGATTCCCCATCTCCTCGGGATGAAGGAGCGGGGGGAGAAGATCTCATTTCTCACCGCGTACGACTTTCCGACCGCACGCCTCGAGGACGAGGCGGGGATCGAGATGATCCTCGTCGGTGACTCCGCCGCGATGTGTATGCTCGGGCACGACACCACGCTCACGATCACGATGAACGAGATGGTCACCTTCAGTCGTGCGGTGACCCGCGGCGCCCGATACGCCTTCGTCGTCGGGGACATGCCGTACATGTCCTACCAACCGTCGGATCGCGACGCGGTCCTCAACGCGGGCCGACTCCTCTCGGACGGGGCTGTCGATGCCGTGAAGCTCGAAGGGGGCGAGCGTATGGCGCCTCGCGTGCGGGCCATCACGGAGGCCGGCATCCCCGTGATGGGGCACATCGGACTGACGCCCCAGGCCCACACGCAGCTCGGCGGATTCCGTTCCCAGGGACGGACGACCGATTCAGCGCTCCAGCTGATTCGCGATGCCGTCGCCGTCGAGGAGGCAGGCGCGTTCTCGATCCTCGTGGAGGCCGTTCCGCAGGAAATCGCGGCCGCCATCCGTGAACGGCTTTCGATCCCGGTGTTGTCGATCGGGGCCGGCGGAGACTGTGACGGACAACTCCTCATCGTGCACGATCTTCTCGGCCTTTTCGAGGCGTTCACCCCCCGCTTCGTCCGGCGCTATGCCAACCTCTCGCAAGAGATGACGGCTGCGTTCACACGGTACCGAGACGAAGTGCGCAGCGGGCACTTCCCGGGACCCGAACACCAATACCCGATCCCGGCGGGTGAGCTGGAGGACTTTCGTGCGCGAGTCGGCCGTGGCTGACCGGCCGTCCTGCTCTGGCGTCCGTCCCGCCCGCGGGCGAAGGTGCGGCATGAACCCCCGCACACGAAGCCGCCGCCGCGGCCTGGCCCATCGGACATCGCCCCTCCTCCTCGCCACCTGCCTGGCCCTCACCGGCTGTGGTCTCGGATCGACCTCCGCGCCCCTGGACGACTTCGCCGTCGTCGGATCGATGGACGTAGGGAGGAATCCCCATCAGATCAGCTTCTCCGACGACGGAAGGACGGCATGGATCGCGACGGCCGGTGAGGATCGGATTACGGTCGTCGACGTCGAGAGCTTCGAGCTCGCGGGGACGATCGCCACTCCGCCCTCTCCGCTCGGCGTGATCCCGGTCCCCAACGGCCAGGACCTCGCCGTCACGAGCTTCACCGACGGCGGGGTGTTCCGATTCACCCGCCAGGGTAGTCGGCTCGGGGGAGATCGCCTCACCGGCCCGGGCGCCTCGACGATGTCCGGCCCCTTCCCCGGTGAGCGCTACCTGATCTCGGTGGAACAGGCCGACTCGTTGTACGTCTTCGACGCCGCGGGCTTCACCTTCCGTGGCGCCTACCCTACGGGAGCCCGTCCCTTCCCCGCCGGGGCCACCTCGGACGGACGTCTAGCCTTCGTCCCCGGATACGACGATGGGACAGTCACGGTCGTCGACCTCTTCAACGAACGCGTCATCGAAACGGTCGCGGTCGGGACGCAACCGAGCTGGGCCACCGTCCTACCCGGGAACATCGACTTCGCGGTCGTCGTGCGCGGCGAGAACAAGGTCGTCTTCATGAACACGGCGTCCCGGCAGGTCGTCGGAGAGCTGACCGAGGGGATCGGGGAATCGCCCTTTTCCTTCGTAGTGTCGCCCAACGGTCGGCTTGGCTTCGTGAACAACACCGGGAGTGGGGACGTCTCCGTCGTCGACCTCGCGACCCGAAGCGTGATCGCACGCGTCGAGGTGCCCGACCTCCCCATCGTGATGCAGGTACATCCGTCAGGCCGCGCACTCTGGGTGGCGTCGGAGGGGGAGCACCGGCTCTCGGTCATCGGCATCCCCCCCGCGTGGAGGGACGACCCTCGAAACCGGCCGGTGGAGATCGAGGGCCCGACCGAGGTGGGGGTCATGGCGATGACGCACAGCGGTCACATCGACAGCGACGTCTGGGGTCTCGAAGAGGTGGAGGCCGCGGTGCGCGCCTTCGCGCCCGAGGTGCTGTGTACGGAGATCGCCCCGGACCGATGGGAGCGCATCGACAGGGAACTGCGTGAGCGAGACGTCATCGAGGATCCCCGGGTCCTCCGTTTCCCCGAATATCGGGAGGACAATCTCCTCCGACTCCGCCGGGAGCTCGGATACATCATCGAACCGTGCGCGGGGTGGACGCTCGAGATGTCCGATCTTCGCGCGACGCGCATCGGGGAGTTCGAAACGCTCGACCAGTGGGACGACGAGCGAGCGGCCTACGCCGCCGACCTCGCGGAGCTGCACGCGCGGACGGCGCCCGTCCGAGGGTACACCAACGACGACCCCGAATACCTGCACTCCGACGCGTCAGACGAAGCCCAGCGAGCGGAGTTGGCACTCTACGACGCCTACCAGAACGACATGATCGGCCCGGGTGGCTGGACGAACATCAACGTCGAGCACTACCGGCAGGTCGATCGGGCGATTCGAGCCCACCCCGGCAAACGGATCCTCATCACCTTCGGCGCCGGGCACCGATACTGGCTGCTCGATCAGCTGAGGCGCCGTAACGACATCGAGCTGATCGACATGGGGCCCTATCTGCCCGGAGGCTGACGGGTGGTCGGACCAGCGCTACGAGTCCAACCCGGCCCGCCGCCGCAACGCCTGGAAGCCCGCTTCGTTTCGGATCGGATCCCACGCCGGGTCGACGTCGAGTAGCGCGATCTGACCACTCCGTTCGTCGATCGCCTCGGCGAGGAGTTCGAGGGCACGTTCGGCGTCGCCGAGCTGAGCATACGCGCCGGCGAGGACCCCGGTGAGTGATCCGGACACCTCGTTCAGTCCCTCGAGGCGAGCCACCCTCCACGCCCAGTACTCCGTCCGCGTTACAGGACCGACGTCTTCCATCGGGGACGTTTCCCCCAGGAGGGCCAGCGTGGTCTGCAGTGCTTCGCTCGCCTCCCGCCACTCGCCGCGCATCTCGTGGACCCAACGCCGAACTTCGTAGGCCCGCACGAAGGACGGGTCTTCTGCGATGATTGCGTCGACTTCGGCAGCCGTGTCGTCGTAGCGCCCGAGATAGTAGAGCACCTCGGCGAGGGAGGTGCGAAAGCTGAGGTCGTATGGCGTACTGCCTGCCGCCGTGCGGGCGGAGGAGATCGCTCCTTCTTCATCGCCTCGGACGAGGCGAGCGAAGGAGAGTCCGTTGTGTCCGACGGCCCACTCGGGCTGGACCTCGATCGCGCGCTCGAAAAAGCGCGAAGCTGCCTCGGTGTCGCGATCGTAGAAGAGCGACACCCAGCCGAGCGTCGACAGGGCATCCGCTGACTGCGGATCCAACTCGAGCCCCCGTTCCGCCCATCTCCGTGCGTTGGGCATGCCTTCCGTCGGCGTCAGCCCGACCAAGGGCTGGGTCAGGAGCCAATACGAGACCCCGAGCATCGCAGCGGCGTCCGGGAAGTCGGGTGCCAGCTCGAGCGCGCGATGGTACTCCGCGATCGCGTCTCGCATGTCGGTGCGCGTGAATCTCCGACCGAGCGTCAAACCGCGAAGGAAGGCCTCTTGGGCTTCCTGACCGACATCCGGTCCCGTCGCGAGTCGATTCGTCTCCGCGTTGGTCAGACGGAGCGAGATCGCGGATGCGATTTCTCGCGCGACGCGCCGCTGCAGCGCGATCGGCTCCTCTGCGGTCGCCTCGTAGCTCTCGGCCCACACGTGCACGTCCGTCTCTCCGTCGATCAGCTGCACGGTGACCCGAACCTGGTCACCGGCCCGGAACACCGAACCCTCGATCAACGCTTCCACCGAGAGTTCGTTCGCGATCTCCGGCATGCTCAATCCGCTGCCCACGTATCGCGACGCGCTCGTGCGCGAAACGACGGAGAGTGAATCGAGTCGACTCAGCTCCGCTGTGAGGACCTCGGTCATGCCGTCCGCGAAGTACTCGTCCCCCGCGCCCGGCGAGAGGTTGTCGAGGGGCAGAACGGCCAGAGATCGGAAGGTCTGGACAGCTGGAGGCCCTGTCGTCGCGCTGGCGACGATCCAGAAGAGGCCCGCCAGGACAGCCGCGACTCCCACGACACCGACGGTGGCGCGTGTGGTGGAACGTGCCGCAGGTGCGTCCTCCGCGTCGTCGACCCCGGCCCGCGGCCCGGGCTCCGGCCCGGGCGGCTCGGGCGCAGTCTCCTCCTTCGGCTGTGCCATCCTGTCGCGAATCGCCTCCTCCAACGCGACGACGCTCGCGTCGGGATCGGCCTCGAGTTCCTCTCGCATCAAGGTCGTGTGCGTCCGCGCATGCATCAGGGCCCCGCTCGGATCGCCAGACGCCTCGAGCGAGCGCATCAACCCGAGGGCTCCCCGGGTCGACCACGGATCCGCGTTCGCGAAGCGTCGCCACCATTGGGCGGCCGCCCGGGCGTCTCCGGCGTGCAGGGCCCGCTCCGCGAGCGCTTCGAGCACCTCCTGGTGCGCCGCGTGGAGACGGTCCTGGACGCCCTCCACCCACCGTTCGAAGTCGACCGAAGCCGCGCCGACTCCGGACAGAAAACGCCCGCCGTAGAGCTCGTGCGCAGCCTCGAGCTCACCGTTGGCGATCGCCCGCTCGAAGTGGGCGACGTCGGACTCGATGAGGTCCGCGTTCAGGGTCAACGCCTCGCCAGAGGCGGAGAGCACGTCGTCCCCGAGTGCGCTCCGAATGCCGTAGAGGGCGTTGGACAGCGCATGTCGGTTCTTCTGAGGATCCCCCTCTGGCCAGAGGACGGTGAGCACCTCCTCGCGTGTGGCCGTCCCGCCCGACGCGGCCAAGAAGGCCAGAACGGTGAGCCTCTGGCGCTGCGACGCCGGTCCGTCGAGAGGAGCGCCATCGCGCTCTAACCTCGCTCCTCCCAACAAGATGAGTCGAATCATCGGCGTCTGGATGATGAGCGGATGAGACGGGGTGAGATCTCGTGGATCACGCCTCCGCAGCTTCCCGGGCATGAACACGCCCAACGCGGAGTTGGCGCCATGTGCGCAGTGACCCGAGGTCCAGGAATATCGAGCCGGAGCCGAAGCCCTCGCCAGGCGTGCGGCGTGATCCTCCTGACGTGTGCCGTCGTCGCATGTGGTGACGCTGCCCCGACCGAGCCGCCGCCGACCCAACCGGATGGGGAGGGCGTTCTGGGTGCATGGGTGCGCGTGGATGGACGCGTACGCACGTATCGCATGACCACCCCTGCCTCCCTGTCCGTCGACGCGCCGTTGCTCATCGTGCTACACGGGGCGGGAGGAGACGGTGCCGAGATCCAAGAGTACACCGCGTTCGACCGCGCCGCGGAGGAGGGATTCGTCGTCGTCTACCCGGACGGCGTGTCGGGCCAATGGGGCATCGGATGCGACTGCACGACGGCCGACGCGCGGGGAGTGGATGACGTCCACTTCGTGCGGGTCCTGCACGATCAACTCCGCGCCGGCATTCCGGAGCTCGATGCGTCCCGGGTCTTCCTCGCGGGATTCTCGCAGGGCTCGATGATGGCTCAGAGACTCGCCTGTGACGCACCCGATCTCGTGGTCGGATTCGGGGGCGTGGGAGGCCCCCGTCCGCGGGCGCTCGACACGTGCGCACGAAACACGCCGGTCCACGCTCTTCTCCTCCACGGGATCGACGACCCCACGACCCCGTGGGATGGAAGTACGGTCACACATGCGGCCCCGGCTTCCGCGGGATTGTGGGCCGAAGCCAACCAGTGCGCCGGCCCCACTCGTGAGGAACTCACGGATCTGGCCAACGACTCGACCTCCGTTTGGCTGGATCGCTGGGACGGCTGTGCCGGTGGCGGCGCCGTCCACCTCTACGGCGTCGTGGGAGGAGGGCATACGTGGCCGGGCTCGGCCACTGCCTTCCCCGCCCGTTTGGGTCGCACGACCCCCGACGTCTCCGCCACCGAACTCATCCTTCAATTCTTCGACACGGACGAATAGCCATGACGACTGTTGCCCTTCGAAACCGCACACTCGGCGCCGCGACGCTCGCGCTCTCCCTCCTCTTTTCCGCGTGCGGCGACGACCCGCTGTCGCCCGAGATGGAAATCCTGGAAGAGCTCAGCGGGGTCTGGACCGCCACGTCCTTCCTCGTGGCTCCGGTGAGTGACCCCACGAATTCGACCGACTTGATCGTGCTCGGTGGCACGCTCCAGATGAACGTCTCGACGGACGGCGAGATCGTGACCACCGTGAGTGACCCTGGATCGACCGACCAGAGTGTGGACGTGGGCACACTGACCGTGCTCTCGGCCACCGAACTTCAGATCCAGACGTCCCCGACCTCCCCGTCCGTGCAATACACATTCTCCCTCGCCGGGAATCGACTCGAACTCTCGGGCCGGGCTCCGATCCAGTTGGGGACCGACCCCGCGGTCGACTCGAACATCACCGCGGTGCTGGTGCGTTGACTTCGTCCGCCCCCCCGGCGCGTCCGGCCCGCACGCACGGAGGGGGCGGAGGATCCTCGTCTTGACCATCGGAGTCGCTCTTGTATACTCTGCGGAGTGTACAACAGCGACTCCGAGGTCGACATGCCGCCCAACCACATCGGTGAACTCGAGCAGATGGTGCTCCTCGCGATCCTCCAATCCGCGAGTGACGCCTACGCGCCCAACATTCGCGCGGTCCTCGAGGAACGAGCGGGGCGGCGAGTGTCCCGGGGTGCCCTGTACCGGACCTTCGATCGCATGGCGGCGAAAGGCCTGCTCGAGTGGGAAACGGAAGAGTCGAATCCGATACCTGCTCGAGGTGGGGCACCAATGCGACGCTTCCGCGCGACGGCCGAAGGGAGACGTGCGCTCCGACAGTCTCGCGAGGCGCTTCTCAGTCTCTGGGATGGAATCGAGCCCGAGCTGGAGAAGGCCTGATGCCCGCGTTGCCTCCTCGTCTGGCGGAACGCCTACTGCAATGGTGCCTTCGCGACTCCGCGTCCTCGGCGTACATCGTGGGAGACCTGCGGCAGGACTTCGCATCCCTGCGTGAGCGGCGCGGCCGGGTCGTCGCCTCGATGTGGTATTGGCGTGAAGTGATCGCGGTCGGATTCCGATACGTCGCAAGCCCGTCCATACTCACCGACGCGGGGTCCGATCTCCGCGCGGCCATCCGCGTCTTCCGATCCGCGCCGGGCTTCGCCTTCGCGGTCGTCTTCACGCTCGCCCTCGGGCTGGGCGCGAACGCGACGATGTTCGGAGCGGTGGACCGCATCCTCCTGAGTCCACCCGAACATGTCGTAGACCACGAGGATCTCCGGTTCGTGTACCACTCCGGGCTCGGATCGCGCTCGATCAACGGACCCCTGTCGTACTCCTTTCCGGACTACGAGTCGATTCGTGACCTGCCTGTGCTCGACGGTGCGGCCGCGTACCGACCGCGCCGCGTACTCACGATGGGGTCGGGTCCGGACGCTCGCCGCGCGATCATGCAGGGCGCGACCGCGGAGTTCTTCCCGCTCCTGGGTGTGCTTCCCGGCCACGGCCGCTTCTTCGACGCCACCGACGACCGTGCGGGCGCCCCACCGGTCGCGGTACTCGGGCACGGCTTCTGGGATCGGGAGTTCGGGCAGAACCCCGACGTCCTCGGCCGCACGGTGACGTTGGGTTCGCACACGTACGAAGTGATCGGGGTCGCTCCGAAAGGCTTCACGGGCGCACAGCTCGAGGCGGTCGACGTGTGGGTGCCCGTGCGGATGAACGTGCCCCTCACGACGAGCTGGGAAGCGCTCGCCTCGCGTGGAGCATGGTGGTACCGCGTCATCGTCCGCTTGAGCGACGGTGTCTCGGACGAGGATGCGGAGCGCATGATGACCGACGCACACACCGCCGGTGTAACCGCCGCGGTAGAGGCCGGGGAGGGGAATCTCCGAAACGGAGTCGGCGCGACGTTGCACACGGGCGCGTTCATGATGGCTCTCGGCCCCAACTCGGACACGGACACCGCGATCACCCTGTGGCTCGCGGGCGTGAGCATCCTCGTCTTGCTGATTGCGTGCGCCAACGTGACCAACCTGATGCTGGCCCGCGGGATCGACCGTCAGCGAGAACGAGCCGTGCGCCTCGCGTTCGGCGTGAGTCGGCGACGCCTCATGACGCAGGCCTTCGCGGAAGCCCTCGTCCTCGCGGCCGCGGGTGGATTGGCCGCCGTCTTCGTGGCGCGGTGGAGTGGCCAGGCGCTGTACAGTCTGATGCTCCCCGGAATCCCACTCCCCGAGTCGCCCATCGACCTCCGCCTCGTGGCGTTCATCACGGGGGTGGTGCTCCTCGCCACTGTCGTGGCCGGCATGCTCCCCGCTGTCCAGGCGATGAAGACCGCACCCGGTGACGTCCTTCGTCGATCGAGTCGTGGGGCGACGGGTGGGAGCCGCGCGCGCGACCTTCTGACCCTCGGTCAGGTCAGCCTGTCCACCGTCCTCCTCGTCGGGGCGGGGCTGTTCGTGCAAAGCCTGAACGAGACCCTCCGGGCCGACACGGGCTTCGACCACGATTCGCTGGTGAACGTGATCCTCGAGCAGGAGACCGTGGACGCGGCGCTCCGGGACCAGCTTCATCGCGAGGCGCGCACGACCCTTCGATCGCTGCCCGGGGTCGACGACGTGATCCTCTCGTCCAGCCAACGGCCGCTGTACGGCTGGGACGAGCAGAGTTCGCTGATTCCGAGCCGACTCGACTCCCTGCCTCGCCTCCCCGACGGAGGACCGTTCACCTACGCGGGCACCGAGGGCTACGTCGAGACCGCCGGACTCCGAATCCTTCAAGGACGTGGCTTCACGACGAACGACTACAACAACGATGCACCGTTCGCCCTCATGGTGAGCCGCTCCTTCGCCGAAGGTGCGTGGCCGGGGCTCGACCCGCTTCGGGAGTGCGTGACGCTGCAGCGTGGGGTCATCGAATTGGACGGGCCGGAACCGTGCCGCCCGGTCGTCGGGGTCTACGAGGACCTGATCGTTCGCTCGCTCGGAGACGAGGGCATCTGGTCGGTCACCTGGCCGATTCCGAGAGACGCGCCCGGCCTACGGGGCATCCTCGTTCGCGTGCAAGGCGACCCCGCGGACTACGTGCAGTCGATCCGAGACCGACTCACGACCCTTTCGTCGGAGATCCGGTACGTCCACGTGCTCCCCATGTCCGACCGTATCGATCGGATGCGAGGATCGTGGAAGGTGGGCGCAACGCTCTTCTCGGTCTTCGGGTTGCTGGCCCTCGTGGTCGCGTCACTCGGGCTCTACAGCGTACTCGCCTTCGCGGTGGCCCGGAGAAGCCGAGAGATCGGCATCCGCTCGGCACTCGGCGCCCAGAGGCGCGACCTCGTTTCGATGGTCGTCGCTCGGGCAGCGCGGCTCATCGGCGTCGGGTTGATCCTCGGTGTCGGCATGGCGGCGCTCATGGGCCGGTCCCTACAAGCAGTCCTTTTCGGCGTGCCCGCCGTCAATCCGCTCGTCTTCTCCATCGTCGCGGTGGTGCTCGTCGGCGCCGGACTGCTGGCCGCCTGGGTGCCCGCGTGGAAGGCTACGTCGATTGATCCTGTGGGGGCGATGGCGGCGGAGTAGCAGCCCGTCGAGGCCGCCGCCACGCCCTCCACTCCCACGCGATCCAAACGCAGACGACGGCGTAGAGCACGATCCAGGCAACGTCGACCCAATGTCCCCCGCTGGCTCGGGTCACTCCGGCGCCGGTCATGATCACCGCGAGCGACACACCGCCCCAGGTCGCGACCCACGGCACGAGCAGCGCGATCCCTCCCACGACCTCGACGCCCCCCACGACGATGCGTAACCACACCGGGTAGCCCCACTCCTCGAATGGTCCGGCCCACATCCCCTCTGGGTCGAATTTGTCCCACCCTTGGATGACGAAGAGGTAGGCGAGGTAGAGCCCCAAGACCCAACAGACGACGAGCCGTACGCGCTTCCCGAGAGTCATGCTGTCCTGGTGTTGTCGAGACGAGTCGCATGAACCTTGCGGATCGGCGCTCTTCTCGGGTCACGAACGAGACAAGACTCCGTCAGGGATCAGTCAACGTCGCGACGTCACCGCCGCTCTCCCGTCTCCCAGTCCCCCGTGGGCAGACGAACGTGTAGCCGGACGACACGTCCCGCGGCGTCGCGCTCGAAGCGAATCCGGGCGACCGCCGCCTGTTGGAGCGTGAAGTAATCCGGCGCGAGTGGGACGAGGTCGACGGCAGGAGCGCCTTGCACATCCGTCCGAACCATCCGGATCCGTCCCTCCTCCACGAAGACCCGCCGTTGCCCGAACTGCCCTTCGTAGTCCTCCGGGCTGGCGGCGTCGGCCGGGTCGGCATCGCGCGCAGCCATGAGCAGCTTGGCGTCTTCCAGCCCGATACGCGTCTCGGCCGAGGCGGTCTCGAGGAGGGCGTCGACGGCAGCGGTATGGGCCGCCTCCAGAGCATCGCTGCTATGGGCCGCCACGTCCGGCAGTACCCCCGTGCCCTCCCAGTCCTCATCCGTGCGCGGGTTGAAGGCGCGAGCGATCGGGATTTGAAGCATGAAGCCGTCCGCGAGACCCATGGCTCGGCTGGAGTGCGCCGCACCTGCGGTCGCCTCCCCGACCACGACCGCCCGATCGAGCCCCTGCAGGGCGAACGTAAGGTTCTCCGCCGCGGAGCCCGTCGCAGGATCGACAAGGATGTACAGCGGCAAGTCCGGGAATCGATGGGCCACCTCCCCTGGGAAGGTGTGGTAGTCGAGAGTCGTTCTCGACGTCCCGTAGTAGCGCGAGTACAGATGCACGGGTTCATCGCCGAAGAAGTGCGACGCCAGGTACTGATTCATCCCCTCTACGCCTCCGCGATTGCCGCGCAGATCGAGGATCAGGGCGGAGGTCTCCGCCACGAAGCCGAACGCGGCGTCCGCCGCGTCGGTCGAGAAGTTGGGGAAGCCGAACTGGTCGTAGTCGATGTATCCGACGTTTCCGGGAAGAACCTCGACAGCTCGAAAGAAGTGATTTCGACTCGCCTCGTCCGCGAATAGGCTACGCCCCACGTCCGGGAGCATGGCGAGATCGAAGGGAGTGAACAGCTGCTCTGCGGTCGCCGCGACGGGAGCCGCCTCCTGGCCGGGGTCGCCGGCGTCGGGCTCAGCCCCGCCCGGCGCCGGGAAGACCCGGAGATGGAGGTCTGCCTGGATGCTCTGGAGATCTGCGGTCAACCGTCCGGCGAACTCGGATGCGGACATGGGCGCCGCATACTCCCCAGCCGATTCCCGAATACCTCGGGCATACCGCTCCCCGACGTCGGGAAAGACGTATCGGCGCTCGAGCACATCGGCGAGTCGATCGACGACCGACGACATCGTCCCCTGATCCACGGTCCGTCCGTCCTGTGCCGAGGCCGAGGACGGGAGCAGAAGCGCTGCCACGAAGCACACCACGAGCATCGCGGACGGTACCATCACGCGCCCCATCACCGCCCGTCCCTCAAGTCCCACAGGACATGGACGATCCGCCACTCGTCGTCGGTACGGACGATGTGCAGCAGATCCACCCACCCCGGTACATCCGCCCGGACCGACGCCACATCCTCGAAGATCGCGAGCACTTCTATGGCGTCCGACCAATCGCGATCGGCGCCGCCGGCCCGTGACGTCATCTCGATCAGCTCTTCCGCGGAGGAGTGTTGGAGCGTCCCGTCGGGAATCGGCATCTGCTTCACGAGGTCCGGGTGAAGCGCCCGCCGCATCCGATCTGCGTCCGCGGTGAACCACCCCTCCACGTAGTCCAACGCCGCGGCCCGTACAGCGAGTGTGTCCGCTCGGGACTGTCCCGCGACTGCGTCGGGTGCGGCCCCACCTCCCACGACCGCGACCGCCATAGCCAACCACGCGCTCCGCACGAGGCGTCCGAGTCCATATCTGATCACGCCGCTCCTCCCGTCGACTGTGTTCCATCGAGTCCACCCACCTGGACAGGGGACACCCCTGGAGTGTGACCGGCCGGACGAACGGGTCACACTCCGGGATCGCCACCTGTCCTCAGGTCGTATGCAACACATCGACCGCCAGCTTCTCGACGCCGCCCGTGAGGGCGACCGCGACGCCTTCGAACAGATCGTGCGCACGCATTTCCGTATCGCATTTGCGACCGCGCGCTCCATCGTCGACGACCCGGCCGACGCCGAGGACGTCGTCCAAGACGCCTTCGTTCGCTGCTGGCAGCGGCTGTCGCAGTGCAGCGGCCCCGAGGCGTTCGCGGGCTGGCTGCGGAGTGTGGTGCGGAGCGTCGCGCTCAACCACATCGAGCGCGAGCGGGTGAGGGCGACCCGCCCCCTCGACGAGGTACATGCAGCAGGCCCGGCATCGCCGGAGACGGATCTGGACCGCGCTCTTCTCGCCGATCGCCTACGCGCGGCCCTGCGGACCCTGCCTCAGGTCCAACAGGAGATCCTCCTCCTGCACGAACTCGAGGGTTTCCGACACGCGGACATCGCGAATCTGCTCGGGATCTCCACCGTCATGAGTCGAAAGCACCTGTCCCACGCGCGAAAGCGTATGCGTCGCGCGCTCCAATCCGTCGAACCCCATCGGAGGGCTGTCCCGTGAACGCTGACGAACGGCTCGACCTGTCACCCCTGGACCCTGAAAACGACCCCGAGCGACTCGAGCGGGTCGTGGATGGAGTCATGCACCGCTTGGGGCCCGGACTCGTCCCCTCACCCCCTCCCCTGTCCAGCCGTGTCGTGGAGCAGCTGGCCTCCCGCTTCCGACCACTCTTCGCGGCAGCGTCGATCGTGGCGGTCGTCGCGGCCGCCGCGCTCGGGACGCCTAGGCCCGCCGAGGTGGACCCGTCGCCCGAGCTAGCTGTGTCGATTCCCCTCGAGTGGAGCGTGTGGATGCTGACAGAGTCCACACCACGAGCGGAAGACCTCCTCATCACCTTCGCCGGAGGTGGACCATGACCCCCCATTCCGACCGGAGAGCCGGGCTGTTGTCCGTGCTCTTGCTCGTCACCGTCTTCTTGGCCGGGGCGCTCACAGGGGCGGCGATCCTCGAGACCGGCTTCGCCTCACCGTCCGCGGTCAACCCGGAGGAGGACATCGTACCACGGGGACTCGGCGACTTGGGGCTCACGACCGAGCAACGCCTCGCGATCGACGAGATCTTGGCCGAGAACCAACCCGAGGCGGACTCGATCGTGCAGGCGTCGATCAGTCAGATCCGGGTGTTGATGGAGGATACGGACGCGCAGGTCCGGGCCCTTCTGACGTCGGAGCAGCTCGAGCGATACGAAGACGTCTTGGCCCAACAGCCACGCATCCGTGCCGTTCGTCGCTCGGTCGATCCGAACGGAGTCACGACGGTCGACACGATCGGGTAGCGCGGGGTCGGTTGACCTGTGAGTCGGTCTCGACTCTCTTGTTGAGACTGATTCTCAATCTCGACTGTGCGTGTCGGTTTCCTCGTATTCCGATCAAGCGCCCACCCCGAGTACCGCACACTACATCATGACTTCTGCCCCACGTAGATGGATCGCGCGCCGTGTCGTCGCGACCGGCGCCATCGCTATGGCCGTGACCCTCACGGCTTGCGAAGACGAGATTACCGACCCGGGCGACTCCGTCGTCCAGGGTCAGCTGACGATCGACGCGAGCAACCCCGCCCTCTTCACGTACGTGACCTTCGCATACGGGGGAAGCGCGGTCGCCGTGACCGATCCGGCCACAAGCGAGGAGTGGGACCTGGCCTTCCGGCGCTTTTCCGGGAAGCTCAACGGCGGAGTCGCCGGGCCGGGCAGCGTGGCGGGCGCCAACCTGATGAACAACGGCGCCGCCACGGATACCGAGGTCACACAATTCACCCTCACCGATGCGGATGCCGCGTGGGAGGCGGTGACCGAGGCGGATATCGCCGGAGCCACCTTCATCGAGGACGGGATCCTCGAGGACGAGAGCGGTCCGTGGTTCCGATTCGACCCGATCTCTCAAAACCTCGTGGCCAATCCTGGCGCGGCGTGGAAGGTCCGGGAGGGCGAAGGCGGCTACGCGATCATCCGGATCGCCGAGCTCGTCATGGACGGTCAGACGCCGGAGAGCGTCACCATCGAATACCGCCGCCAAGACTCGGCGGGCGGGGCGATGGGTGACCTGAGTACGATCGATGTGAACCTCACGATGGGACCGGCCTTCATCGACCTGTCGTCCGGTTCGGTCGGGGCTCCAATCGCGTGCGGTTGGGACCTCTCCATCACCTTCTTCGCGATCGACTTCAACACCGACTGCAACGCGGGCACCTTCCCGCTCGACGCGGCCGAGGATTTCACGTCTGTAGCCAGTGCCGGAGACGCTCCCGAGTACGGGCCGTTCCTCTCGGTCGTGAGTGGTGCGTTCCCGACGACGGTGGGCGACGCAGAGGGCATCTTCTGGTACAACATCGAAGGCAACAACCGCCTTTGGCCGACCTTCAACGTCTTCCTGGTTCGCGTGGGTACGGCGGTCTACAAGGTTCAGATCACCGGCTACTACAACTCCAGCGGCGAGTCGGGCTTCCCGACGATGAGGTTCGAACAGCTGCGATGACCAACATCCGTGCCCTCGGGTGGGCCGCGATCCTCCTGATCGCCTGCCCACTCGAGGTCTCGGCCCAAGCCGGCTGGATCTTCGAGGAAGGCACCACAACTCCCGTGCCTCTCGCCGAGGTCTCGTGGCGGCCCGCAGACCGAGACACGTGGACCGAACGGGTGCAGGCCGACCTCGGTGGGCGTTTCGACGTGCCCGGGTCGTGGTCCGGCGAAGGGTCGATCGAAGTCCGAGCCCTGGGCTACCGCTCCATCGAACTATCCGTTGCCGAGGCCGTCGAGCTGCACTGGCAGATCTCCATCGCCGCGGACCCTCTGGAGCTGGAGACCGTCATCGTCACCGCGTCGGGTCGCTCGCAACGACGATCCACCATTGCCGTTCCGATCGTCGCGGTCGACGCAAACGAGATCCAGACCTCTGGTGCGCCATCGGCCGTGGAGCTCCTGGAGGAGATTCCTGGCATTCAAGCGGTCTCGGGTGTGCCGTCCGGCTCGAACCTCCAGATCCGCGGCATCGGCGATGCGCGGGTGCTCATCCTGATCGACGGACAACCCGCGGCTGGCTCACTGATCGAGAACCGAGATCTCAGCCGCATCTCGCTTTCTGCTGTCGAGCGAGTCGAGGTCGTCAAAGGCCCCCTTTCCTCGCTGTACGGGTCGGACGCACTCGGGGGTGTGATCAACGTGATCACCCGGGACCCGAACCCGGGGCTCCAGGCGAGCGCGCGCGTCTCGAGCGCCGGGCGAGGACGCTATTCGGCCGATGGCACGGTCACCGGTGGTGGTGCCGTGCGGACTCGCACCACCCTCGGTTGGCGACAACAGCAGGAGGTGCCAGGACTCGACGACACGAATGCCTTCGCCCGAGTGTGGGACCTGCGCTCAACGGTCCGGTACGGTCGGGGCGGACCGTTCTCGATCCGCGCCGACGCCAACGTCATGCGCGAGCGCCAGCGCTGGCCCACGGGTGGCGGATTCAACGGCTTCAACGACAACCGCGGCATCACCGCGTGGACCGAGGGAGCGTGGGCTCGAGGGTCCGGTGTGTTCTCCATCCGCCTATTCGGGCAAGACTACGAGCATCTCTTTCGACAGTCTCAAGGGCTCGCGCCGATCGCGGGTGCGGACGAAGACGCCCAACACGAACGACTGTGGAAAGCCACGGCCGGCTATGCGTGGCTATCGGATCGACACGCCCTGGACGTAGGGGTCGAGGTCGCCACGCGGAGCATCGAGTCGCCCGACAAAATCCTCCAAGATCGCGCGGAGGATGACCAATTCGAGTTCTTCGCGCAGGACGCCTGGACGATCGGGATGAGCACGGTGAGCGGCGGCTTCCGCGCGACCATGAACGACCGCTGGGGCAACACCGTATCCCCGACGATCGGCGTCTCGCTCCTCCCCTCATCGAGCCTTCGATTCACCGGCACAGTCGGACGTGGCTTCCGCGCGCCTTCGTTCAAGGAACTCGCCTGGGACTTTGCGAACCTGGGGGCGGGGTACACCGTGCAAGGGTACGCGGATCTCGAGCCCGAGCGGTCGTGGAACGCTACCGCCGGCTTCGATTGGACGCCCTCGCCCACATTGTTGATCGGGGTCGAGGGGTACACGAATCGGATCTCGAACCTGATCGAGACGGTCTTCACCGGGAACAACCCCAGCGGACTCCTCGTCTACTCGCCTCGGAACCTGAGTCGCGCTCGGACTCGTGGGGTCGAAGCCCGCACGGTCTTGAGATCGGGGCTTTGGGTGGCCCGTCTGGAATACGCCCTACTCGATGCCCGCACGCTCGAAGACGACCTTCCGCTCGACCGTCGAGCCCGCCATTCGGGCAGAGTCCGTGTAACGCGCGGACTGGCCCTCGGCCCGGACGCGTTGGTCGGCACGACGCTAGCGTGGACTGGCGACGCGCCACTCACCGGCCTGACGGACCAAGGTGTCTTGGCGGTAGTCGGGACTCAGGCCCGATTGATCCGACTCGACGTGGACCTGGCCGTCGAACTACCCCGTGAGCTCCGACTGATCATGGGTGTCGACAACGTGTTCGACAGCCGGCCCGAGGGTTGGCAGGGCATCCTCGAACGTCGGGCCCGCATCGGGATCGAAGCGCGAAGCCTGATCGGACGCTGAAGACCGCTTAGTCTTCGATCTCGATGCCCTGCACGCCGGGGATGGCATTCTGGAGGGCGATCGTCATGCCTTCGGCGGTCTTGTCCTTGAGCTGACAGAGCACGCACTCGCCGACCAGCTTCACCTTCACGGTGCCATCGTCGGTCACGTCGCTCACCTCGAAGTCACCGCCGTGGGCGTGAAAAAACGGCTTGAAGTGTCCCAGAATCTCGTCGACTTGGTCCTTCATGGGTCCTCCAGAGTAGGCGCGATCACGTACTCCACACGGTACCTCGCGCGGTATCCGGATGCCACGAACTTCGCTTCGCCCTCTTCCCCAAAGCCCGCGGCGCCATTATTGGTCACTCTGCGATCTTTACATCGGTGAGGGGCTATGGGGCAGCGTCTGGGGGAGTTCGAGCTACTCGTATTGCTGGCCGCGTTGCGCCTGGGGCCCGACGAAGCGTACGCGGTCGCGGTCGTCGATGACATTCACGAGCGGACGGGCGAAGTCGTTCGACGCGCCAACGTGTACACGGCGCTGAAGCGACTCGAGTCACGCGGCCTCATCACGACCCGCATGGGCGAACCCCGTGCCGAGCGCGGCGGCAAGGCGCGACGACTGATCTCGGTTCATGCGGCCGGTATCGAGGCCGTCCGTGCGTCGACCCAGACGATCTCGGCGATGGCCGACGGCCTGGAAGAGCTCCTCGGGGACCCGGCGTGACCGCTCCGTGGTTGGCGCGAGCCTTCCTCAGACTCACCGTCCCGAAGGAGGAGCTCGAGGCGATCCTCGGTGACCTGGAAGAGGTCCATCGGTGGAGGGTCGCCGTCCGCGGAGCGAAGACGGCCTGGCTGTTGACGATGCACGAGGCCTTCGGGATCGGAAGTCGCGAGTGTCGAGATCGGATCGCCGACGGCATGACGGGCAGGTGGATCTCGGGCTCGGAGGTGAGGTTGGCTGCGCGGCTCCTGCTTCGCACTCCGATGATGACGGCGACATCCGTCTTCGCTTTGGCGGTTGGGGTCGCGGTCGCCACGATTGGCTTCACGTCCGTCGACGCCATCCTCAACCCCAGGCTCCCCTTCGAAGGTGGAGATCGCTGGGTCAGCATCGAGGCCTTGGACGCCGAGTCTCGCCACTCCCGGTCTGTCGAGGCCACGCTCTTCGAGCGATGGCGCAGCGAGAGCCGCACTCTGGTCCACGTCGGCGCCGTGCGGGAGACGCTGGTGAACCTCGCCCTCGACGAAGACCGAGTTGCGGTCGTCTCCGCCGGGTTCGTGACGCCGAGCACGATGCCTCTCCTTCCCGTCCGCCCCCTTCACGGGCGGGCCTTCACGCCCGCGGACGCGCGCCCCGGCGCCCCCCCGGTGGTGCTCCTTACGGAGCCGCTGTGGCTCCGACTCTTCGAGGGGGACCCCGACGTCGTCGGTCGTTCCATTCGCCTCGGCGACACCACCTACACCGTGGTGGGTGTCCTCCCCAACGAGGCCGTGTACCCGACTCTGGCGGAGCTGTGGGTCGCGTGGTCTGCGCAGGACCTCTCGGCCCACCTCGACTCCGGCGTGTCGGACACAGGGGTGTTCGGGGTGTTGAGCGCAGAGGCTCAGCCCTCCGACGCCAACGACCAACTCGGCTCGGCCACCATGGCGTGGACCGACTCGCGGCCCGACCAGCCCGCGGCCACCGTACTCGTCCGTCGAGTCGGGGAGGTTTCAGGCGGCGGTGCTCCGTCCGCACTCCTCATCGCGGTACTCGTGGGCGCCCTCGGAGTCGTCGCCGGGAATGTGGGCAACCTCGTCGTCGCCCGAACAGCCGCTCGTCGGGGAGAGCTGGCCGTCCGAAGTGCGCTCGGGGCGAGTCGTCGAAGGATCGTCGGCCAACTCGCTTTCGAGGTCCTCGTGATGACGGTCCTCGCGTCCGCCCTCGGCTTCGCGGCAACCCGCCTACTCCTGGGTGCGCTCGACGACCGTAGGACCCGGGACTTACCGGTGACGATGGACTTCAGCGTCAGTCCGCGAACCCTTCTGTTCGTCTTCTTCGCGACCCTGTTCGTCGCGACGGTCGCGGGCTTGGTGCCTGCCCTCCGGAGTACTCGCTCGAATGCGAGCGACGCCCTTCGAGCGGCGGGCCGGGGAAGCGCTCGAGGCATCTTCGGCTGGTTCGGGCACACGATGATCGTGGTGCAGATCGCCCTGTCGATCGGCATCCTCGGCGCGGCCACGATGATCCACTCGGGATGGCTCACCCAGTACGTGAACCCGACCCTCGATGTGCCCGCCGAGCAGCTGTGGATGGCCGGGCTGATCCCACCGACCGGTATCGACCGACTGCAGGCGGACGCCCTCTCGGAAGAGTATCTCCGCCGCTTGCGTGAGCTGCCGGACGTACGGGCAGTGGCGCTGAGCACCCACGTCCCCGGCACCGACGCAGACGCTCGGATGATCGAGATGGAACGTGTGGAGGGCGAAGCGATCCTGCGCATTCCCACGATCGACGTGGGCCCCGGGTACTTCGGTGCAGTCGGACACACCGTCCTCGCCGGTCGAGGGCTACGGCCGGAGGACTATCTGCCGGGAGCTCCGGCCGTGGGGCTCGTGAACGCCGACTACGCCTCCCAACTGCTCTCGGACCGGAACCCGGTCGGCACCCGCGTTCGCGCAGCGGCGCCGGCGGACGGCGAACCAGGCCCGTGGATCGAAATCGTCGGAGTCGTGGGCGGCCCGTCGCTGAGCGCGGCGGACCCGGAACGGACGGGGGGTCTCTTTTTGCCGCTGCGGAATCTAGACGCCACACAGATCATCGTGCGCTCGATCGAACGGCCGTCAGGGTTCGGTGCCCAGGCCCGCGCGACCGCCTTCAGCGTCCACCCTCGTCTACTCGTCACGGGGGACGCCGTCCTCTCCGAGCGCCTCGGCAACGTGCGCCGCATCTACGCCGTGATGGGTTCGATTCTGACCGGACTGGGCGTCGTCATCTTGGTCCTCTCCTTGGTCGCGGTCTACGCCCTGCTCTCCTTCGAGGTGACGCGGAGGACTCGTGAAATCGGTGTCCGCGTGGCGCTGGGGGCGGCCCGAGCGGACGTGGTCGTGCCGATCGCGCGGCGGGTGGGGAGCTACGTCGTCGTAGGCGGCGTGGTAGGCACGGTATTCGGGCTCGGGCTCCTGTGGATGGCCCGTGAGATGCTCGTCCTGCGCTTCCCCGCGACGGGTGCTGGCACCTTCCTGACGCTGACCGGCTTGGTGCTCGCCTCGGCCCTGCTCGCGGCCCTGGTGCCGGTCCGCCGGGCGCTCGGTGTGCGACCGATCGAGGCCCTGCGGGCCGACTAGCCCCCTACCCTGGCACCTTGCCGGCCTCGCTATTTCCTGATATTTAGGAAATATAGGCAGCCGCGGCCGTGTGGGCCGCTGAGCCGGGGAGGAAGACGACGTGGAAGTGAAGCGCCTCACCGATGTGGAGCTCCTGCTCCTCCTGTCGGTGCTCCGTGCGGGCGAGTCCGCGCATGCGAGTTCGATTCAGGAGGTCCTCGCGACCCAAGGGGAACGAACGACGAGCCTCGGCTCGCTCTACGTGACCCTGACCCGCTTGGAGGAGCGCGGTCTAATCGAGTCGTCGAAGGGAGCCCCCACCGCGGAGCGCGGGGGCAAGGCGAAGCGTTTCTACGCCGTCACGCCTGCGGGACTCGCGGCGCTCCATCGGACGCGTTCGGTCTTCGAGCGGATGTGGGCCGACGTGCCCCAGCCGGAGCGGGGATGACGATGCACGCTCCTCCTGCGATCGCCCGGGCTCTGCTTCGGTGGTGCCTGCCGAAGCATGAGATCGCGGACGCGCTGGAAGGCGACCTGCAGCAGGAGTTCGTGCATCGCGCCGAACGGGGGCGTTGGCGTGCGGGGTGGTGGTATTGGAGCCAGGTGGTTTCGCTGCCGTACGTGCGGCTGCATCGGGAGGTTCGACGCCTGGGGGCATCGGGCCGTGACGGGATTTCGTGGATGGGAGGTGGAGCTGTGGACGCAGTGTGGAGAGAGTTCCGAGTGGCCAGCCGGACCTTGAGTCGTCGGCCACTCTTTTCGACCGTCGTCGTCGCGACGCTGGCGGTGAGCATCGGGGCGGCAACGCTCCTGTACTCGGTGGTCGAGGGTGTGTTGCTGAAGCCGCTCCCGTACGAGGAGCCGACCGAACTGGTGACCGCCTACCTCACCAGTGACGAGTGGCGTAACAGCGAGAACGAGCTGCTTCGCGCCGCGTGGGACGTCCAGCCGATGACTCGCGCCCATACGGAGGCCTTCCAGGCGAGTCCCGGCCCGCTTGCCGGCTTCACCTCATACACGCGCCGGCTCTTGCCCTTCGAGGCCAGAGCCCACGTCGGCGAGTGGGAGACGGTTCAGATCGACGCCTCCCTCTTCGCGGTGCTCGGGGTGGTGCCCGCACTCGGACGGACACCCTCGGAAGAGGAAGTCGCCCAAGCGGCGCCGGTGGCCGTGCTCCGGCATGAGGTGTGGACAGGCACCTTCGGCGCAGACCCCGGTGTTCTGGGACAGACCTTCGAACTGGACGGCATGAGCTACACCGTCATTGGTGTCATGCCACCGGGCTTCTTCTTTCCGACCGACAGCGGTGGGGATCTCTGGATCCCTCTGACGGAGCTCGTCCGAGAGTGGCCGAGTTTCTACGGCGTCGGGAGGCTGGCACCCGATGCTTCGATCGCCGACGCCACCACATTCCTCGAGGCGACCGCGCGGCGGTTGGGTGAGGCCGACCCCGACCGCGCCGGCCACGGCGGTCGCGCGGTGCCGCATATCGACAGCGTCATCGGGCACGTCCGTGGCGGCGTCCGCATGCTCTTCGGGTCGGCCTTGTTGGTCGTGCTGGTCGCGTGCGCGAACCTCGGCACGCTCTTCCTGGCGCGCACGTCGAGTCGGCGCGAGGAGTTGGCCGTCCGTGCTTCGTTGGGGGCGGGGGCTCGCTCGCTGTCGACCGCCGTGCTGGCAGAAGTGTTGGTTCTGGGTGTTCTCGGCGGTGGCCTCGGTCTCGCGATGGCCGCGGCAGCGCTCGACCCCTTCGTCGAGTCCCTCGCGACCTCCCTTCGCAGCCTTCCACGCCGCGCCGACATCGCGCTCGACGGTCGCGTCGTGTTGTTCACGACCCTGGCCACATCCGTAACGGTCATCCTCTCCGGGCTGGCGCCGCTTTGGGCGACCCGTTTCGGCGCCGGGGCCGCCCGCCCATCGATGTCGCGAAGCCGGACGACCGACGCGGCCACGCGACGAGGGCAGCACGTTCTCCTCCTCGCGCAGGGGGCCATGACCGTGATGTTGTTGGCCGCCGGCATCCTTCAGGTGCGCAGCTTGCTCGCGACGACGGCGGTCGATCTCGGCGTCCGGGCCGAAGGGGTGCAGGTCCTCGCGCTCGAGGTCGACACGGAACGTCTCCCGCCAGGGCCCGAACGGATGGCTGCGCTGGATGCGGTCCGTGAGCGCCTCGGGGCGGCGACGGGTGCCTCGGCGAGCCTCGTTTCGTCTCTGCCCGGCTCGGGCGGCGTACTCCTCGCACGGATCCGAGAGGTAGGCGCGGACGACGAGACCGCGGCGTCGGTGCTCTCGGTGTCGGTCGCGCCCGACTACTTCGAGACGTTGGACATCCGCCTGCTCTCGGGGCGAGGCATCGTGGCGGATGACGACCGGCGAGAGGTGCTACCCGCCGTGGTCAGTGAGAGCCTGGCCCATCAGTTGGTGGGGTCCGCGGACGCTGTCGGACACCGAGCCTGGCGCGGGTCCGACCCGGAACCGCAGCTCATCGAGGTCGTCGGCGTGGCCGCCGATTCGCGCCAGCTATCCGTCTTCCAAGAGCCGCAGCCTACCCTCTTCTATCCCATGGATGAGCGGCCTCCGCCGGCTTTGTACGCCATCATCGCGACCGGCTCGTCGACGGTTTCGGACGCCGCCCCACTCGCCGCTCTGGTCCACGACTCCGACGACCGCATCGAGGTCTCCGAGGCGACAACGTTCGAACAGCTCCTCTCCGATGGCGTCCGACACATCCGCCTACGACTCGTGCTCACGGCTCTCCTGGCGGGCCTCGCCGTCCTCCTCGCGATGATCGGGATCGCAGGTGTGGTGGCACACGTGCTTTCGGACCAACGCCGTGACGTGAGTATCCGCATGGCGCTCGGCGCACAGGGTGGCCGAGAGGTGGGACGTGTCGTACGCACCGCGCTCGTCCCGACGGCGGTTGGTGTCATCCTCGGCACGGCCCTCGCCGCGCTCGGCGCGGGCATCATGGAGAGCATGGTCTTCGGGGTGAGGCCCTCGGATCCCGCGACGTTCGTGATCGCGTTGTCCGCCATGCTCACCGTTGCGGCGATCGCGGCGTGGATCCCCGGACGGCGCGCCGCGTCGGTCGATCCGGCGACGGTGCTGAACGGAAGCTGAGACGCGGCATCCGACCCGGCGGCAGCCTCACTCCGCCGGGTCGGAGCTTCGTACTACTCCGCCCCGAGTACCTCCACCGGGTCGACCTTGGTCGCCCATCGTGCCGGGCCGGCCGTCGCCGCGACCGCCGCCACGAAGGCGGTCAGAGCCGTCGCGGCCAGCACGATCGGATCCGCCGTCGAGACGTCTCGTAGCAGACCGTCCAGGGTCCGACCGAGCGGCACACAGAGGAGCATGCCTAAGACGATCCCTCCGGCCGCGAGCCGGACCCCCTGCTGCACGACCATACCCCGGATGTCTTCGACCCCGGCCCCGAGAGCGAGCCGGACGCCGATCTCCCGGTAGCGGCGGCGTACCACGTACGAGACCACCCCGAACGTGCCCAGTGTGGCCAGCCCGAGACCGAGAGCCGCGAACACGCCCATGAGGCGCATCAGGAAGCGCTCCCGAGACAGTGCGTCGACCAGCCCGTCGTACACCACATGGATATCGTCGACCGGCTGGTTCGGGTCGATCTCGAGCAACGCCTCTCGGATCGGGAGCACAAGCGCAGACGGGTCACCCGAGGTCCGCACGGAGAGCGAGAGGTAGCTGCTCGCCTCCCCGGGCTCCATCGGCGCCAACCACTCGATCTCCTGCCCCGCATCGTTGAAGCCGTGTAAGTGCAGGTCCTCGACGACGCCCACGACCGTCCACCAGTCCCCGTCTTCACCCATACGGTACCGCCGTCCGATCGGAGCATCCTCCCCGAAGAGCCACCGCGCCGTCTCGAGGTCGATGATCCGGGCCATCGCCTCGGGATCCTCGTCCGCGGCGAACGGCCGGCCCGCTACGAAACGAAGTCCGTACACGTCCGCGAAGGCGGCGTCGACGACGGAATAGGGGAAGAAGTCCGGTTGATCCGCGGGCATGGGGAGCCCCTCGGCCATCGCGGGATCGCCAAAGGTGACGCCGCTGCTCGGCGGGGCGCCCGTGCTTAAAGCCACCCCCACCACCCCCGGCAAGCCCAGCAGCGCCTCACGCGCTGCCTGAAAGTAGGCGCGTCTGGACTCCTCGTCCGGGTAGAGCATTTCCAGCAGCCCGGGCCGTACGGTGACAACGCGTTCTGCGTCGAAGCCCAAGTCCGTCCGAATCAGAGACGTGAAGGACTTCGCGAAGAGCCCCGCCCCTGCCAACAGGACTACCGAGAGAGCGACTTCGCCGACGACGAGGCCCGATCGCCACTTCTGTGTGCGGCGACCATCGGTGGTGCGCGCGCCGACACCGGCCGGTGCCGCGCTCGCGACCGACCCCATCAATGGAGCGACGCCGAACAGCGCACTCACCAGTCCGGCCAGCACCACAGTAAAGAGGCCGACGCGTCCCGTGAGTTCGACGGGAGTGGCGGACCAACCCGTCACTTCGCGTGGCGCGAACGCGAGGATCGACTCGAGCGTGAGTACGCTGACGAGCACCGCGAGTCCAGCGGACGCGATCGTCACGATCGCAGCTTCCACGGCCAGCTGACGGACGACGCGTCCGCGCCCCCCTCCGAGGGCGAGACGGACACTGATCTCCGATCGACGCGCGGAACCGCGGACGAGCAGGAGATTGGCTGCGTTCATCCCCGCGACGAGCAGAATCAACATCGCTCCCCCCATCAGGACGCGAAGAGCCTGCTGGATGCGAGGGTTATCGCGCCAGTCGTCCAACGGGGCCACGCGTACATCGGAGAACGCAGCCATCACGAGCCCCTCGTCGACGAGGCCCGCTTGAAAGGCGCGAGCCTGCTCGTGGATGACCGCGGTGTCCGCCTGCTCCGGCAGAAGGCCGACCACTCCGACCTGCGCGAGGTCCGTCATCGCGTCGACGCCGAGCGCCGTGATCACGTCGCGGGTCGAGGTGATCGGGAACCGAAACGAGCGCGGCATCACGCCCACGATCGTGTGCGGGACGCCGTCGAGCTCGATGCTCGCGCCCAACACGTCGGGGTCGCGACCGAAGTCCGACGACCATCGCTCCTCACTCAAGATCGCGATGCGCTGCGCACCGGGAGCCGCATCACTTTCGACGATGGAACGACCCAAGAGCGGAGGAACTCCGAGCATCGTCATGAGCTCGGGAGAGATGAGGTGCGTGGTGAGGCGCGTCGCCGTCTCACCCTGGCTCCACACCTGGACTTCGTCCGCCCAGAAGCCGACCGCCTCCAGAAAGTCTGCTTCGTCACGCCACGCCAGCGCAGCCTCTTTGCGCAGTTGGGTGAGTTGGATCCCCGAGTTCTCGTCGGCGGGATTGATGTCGACCAGCCGATCGGCGAGCGGATAGGGCAGCGGCCGTATCAACACCGCGTCGACCACCGTGAAGATCGCCGTGTTGGCGCCGACCCCGATCCCCAGCGTCAGCAACAGCGTCAACGCGAACATCGGGCTACGCCGTAGCCCCCGAATCCCCAACACGACATCCCGGAACACACCGTCCACTCGATCGGTCCACCGCATCTTCCTCTCCTCCCGTCGTTGGAGTGCGACGCACTCCGCCCGATAGCGATCCATCTCTCCGAATGCCGCTTCCGCCTTCGCGCGGGCCGCGGCCTCATCCATCCCCTCTTCGATCAGCTCGTCGATCCGCATCTCGAGGTGGTGTCTGATCTCGAGGTCGACGGCTTCATCCGCCCACGCCTCTGCAGCCCGCGCGCGGAAAAACGCGCCGAGGCGAGGCCCACGTCTCACGTCAGCCCTCCGAGGCCACAGCCAGCACCCGGCCGACCACGTCGACGTAGCGGCTCCAGTCCTTCTCCTGCCGCGACACCTGGGTGCGGCCCACACGCGTCAGCGTGTAGAACTTCGCCCGCCGATTCTTCTCGCTGAGACCCCACTCGGACGCGACCCAACCTTTTCGCTCCAGTCGATGCAACGCGGGATACAGCGCCCCCTCCTCGATCTCGAGCGCCCCATCCGAAGCGTCGCGGATCCACCGGAGCACCCCGAAACCGTGACGGGAATCTCCCCCCTTGAGCGACTGCAGAATCAGGAACTCGAGCGTCCCCTGCAGCAAACCTGAATTCGGATTCATAACCCTTCCCCTAAA
This sequence comes from Gemmatimonadota bacterium, assembly GCA_039030015.1. Lineage (GTDB taxonomy): Bacteria > Gemmatimonadota > Gemmatimonadetes > Longimicrobiales > Gaopeijiaceae > UBA2589. Next base: position 36,081 of record JBCCEZ010000004.1, read on the forward strand.
TGCGCAAGACAACGATGTGGCCGCTTACCTAAATGTGCAAGGGGAAGGCGACCGAAATGGCCATGCAACCGTTTCGGGTCCTTCTGACACAGTAGGGAGCCTGGGCCCCACGTGGGGGCCGACAAACACGAGGAACGGGAGGTAGAGATGAAGCGCCAGAGCTACGAAACGCGGATGGGCCGGGCGGGTGGAGCGCTGACCGGAGTACTCATCCTGTCGGCGCTGTGGGCGCCGCCGGCCGACGGCCAAGGCATCGACACGGGGCGGTCGGGCCCGAGAGAGGTTCTCGATCGGAACACCGAGGTGGCGCTGGCGTTGTCGGCGGCCCCGGCGGACGTGAGCGCGGACGCAACGGTCCTCGTGTGGACGGGCGAAGGGTTCGATGCGGCGCGTGAGGGGTCGAGCGGAGTGACGTGCTACGTTGCCCGCAGCTGGCCGGAGAGCTTGGAGCCTCACTGCTTCGATGAAGAGGGAAGCACGACGATCCTGCCGATCCACATGCGCCAGATGGAGCTGTGGCACGCGGGACAGACCAAAGAGGAGATCGATGCAGAGATCGCTGACGGACTCCACTCCGGCCTGTTCCGACTCCCTTCGCGCCCGGCGATGTCCTACATGATGTCCGAGGGACAGGAGCTCATCGGTGACGACGGCTCACCGGCCGGCAACTGGGAGCCCCACCTCATGATCTACTTTCCCTGGATGACCCAAGAAGGTCTGGGGCTGGGCGAGATGCCGTCGATGGATGCGGCCATGGTCGTCGACCCCGGTACGCCCTTCAGCAACATCATGATCGTGGTGGGCGACCACGTGCCGGTCGGCACGACCGCGAGCCGCTGACGTGCGCGACCCGGAACCACGTCTCCACATGGACGAGACAATCCTGCTCCAGCGAGCACGCGACGGGGACGAGCGCGCGTTCCGCACGCTCTACGCGGAGCACACCCCCGGGCTCTTTCGCTTCGCCCTCCGACTCACGGGAGGCAGTGACGCGGAATCCGAAGAGATCGTGCAGGAGACGTGGGTCCGGGCCGTGCGGAGCCTCGATCGTTTCGAGGGCCGGTCGAACTTCCGGAGCTGGCTGAACGGCATCGCGGCGCGGTGCGCAGCGGAAGCCGCGCGGAAGAGTGCGCGCTTCGTGCCAAATGAGTCCGCGGTCGCCGCGGCACCCGCGCCAGCGCACGTCGAGCCGGCCGTCGATCTGGAGCGTGCGGTCGCCGCACTACCGGCAGGCTTCCGCACGGTGCTCCTGTTGCACGACCTGGAAGGATACACACACGCCGAGATCGCCGACGTGCTCGGGATCTCGGCCGGTACATCAAAAAGCCAATTGTCACGCGCCCGCGCCCGAGTGCGCGCCGCGCTGGGAGGGGGATCATGACGGGACACGATGAAGATCGAATCGAGGGTCTCGGGGCTCTATACGCCGACCGGGAGCCACGACCCGAACTCGAGGACGCGGTGATCGAACGACTGCGGCACGACCTGCCCTTGAAGGCAGTCCGACGCCGCCGCCCGAGTGTTCGTCTCCTCCAAGCTGCGAGCGTCGTCCTTCTCGCGGGTGCCAGCTGGCTGGCCGGTCGCTCCAGCGCGCCGTCGCCGCCGGGCGACGGTGCCCTCTCCTCGAGTGCCTACATGCTCCTTCTTTGGGACAGCGAGACCTTCGACCCCGGTGTGCCGCCCGAGACGATCGCGGCGGAGTACGAGGCGTGGGCAGCGCAGACGGCTCGAGCCGGCCAACTCATCGACGGAAACGAGCTCGGGTTGGACCGGGTCCTGCTCGGCGACGGCGCGGAGCACGCGCCCGACGGAGTCATGAGCGGGTACTTCATCGTGCAGGGCCCGGCCGAGTCGGCGCGGGAGCTGGCAGCGAACCACCCGCACGTAGGCTACGGTGGTCGAATCGAGGTGGCACCGATCATCGTGCGCTAGTTGCCGTACAGCGTGGCCAAGGTGTCCATCGCCGCGTCCAGCTCGGTTTGCGGGTACCACACGCCACGGCTCATCACACCTCTTCGCGACTTCACCGCATCGACGTCGACCCGCGGGTCGCTCTCGATCAACACGAGATCCGCGACCGCCCCTTCGGTCACCGTCCCGACGGGGGGGTAGTCGGGGAAGAAGGCCCCGATGAATCGACCCGGCGTGGCCGTGCCGGCCTCCAGCGCCTCGAAGGGCGTGAGCCCTGCGTCCACGAGGAGCTCGAGTTCACGATGCACGGCAAAGCCCGACGTCAGACCAGGCAACTCCGGCGCATCGGTCCCGAGCAGAACCGGGACCCCGGCCTCATGGAAGTCGTCGACCATCTCGAGGAAGAACGGCATCTGGAAATCGAGCTGTCCCGCGATCGACCCCTGCATGAGCCACCACCGCCAGCGATCGATGATCTCCGGGTGTGTGAACGGGACACCTTCCCGCTGCATCATCGCGTCGAACGCGGGCTGGTTGTTGCCCCACGCCGCTCGGAAGGACTCGTTGGCGGTCAGGGTACTCGTGACCCACGTGCCGTTCGCCAACGAGATCGCGATCGCGGAAGCGGTGAGCGACGCGTCGATCTGTCCCTGATGGTGGGTCGAGAAGTATTGGCCGATGTGGGCGACCATGCTGAGGTCGTTCGACACGGCGTCGGTCAGCGAGCGCGTCGACGGAAGGTGGCCAAAGACCGGTAGGCCACGGGCACGAGCCGCGGCCGCGGCCTCGGCGTGTACCGGGGCTCCGAGTCGGCTGTACAGCTTGATGAAGTCGTAGTCCAAGGACCACGCGCGATCCACGAGCCGACGGGCGTCCGCCGTGTTGGCCGCGATCTCCGTCGGTGTGCCCGCGTCCTGCGGTCCCCGCACGAACTTGCCCACGAGCATGGACGGACCGATCGCGTCGCCGCGGAGCCATCGATTCCGGAGCGCGATCAGATCGTGGCGCTCGTAGTCCCCCATGTTCAACACGGTCGTGACGCCGTTGCCGACCATCAGGACCCCCTGCTGCTCCGCCGACATCGGGTCCGGCACTTGGTTGAACGAAGTGATGATCGATACGTGGGTGTGCATGTCCATCAACCCGGGGATCAGCATCGCACCGCCCCCGGGGATCCGACGTGCCGAGTCGGGCACCGCGACGGAGTCCACGGAGCCGATCCGTTCGATCCGACCGTCCCGGACGAGCACGGTTCGACGGGCGATGGACGTCTCGTCCTCCATGGACAGGACCTCCACGTCGACGAAGGCGGTGAGGGGCGTGGGGTCCAGACCGGGCCAGGGCGGCGGCGGATCGACGGACACCGTCGTGTCGGGTTGGCTGGGCGGCGGTTCCACCGGAGTGGTCCCAGGCTCTCCCGACCCGCACGCGGCAATCCAGAATCCGCCCAGGACCGCGCCCGCCCGAGCTGCGAGCCGCATCCGATCTCTCCACATGTTCGCCTCCCATAGAAACTCTACGCCAATAACATAGACAATCTATGCTACGAGCTTGGAGTTCCCGCCTTACAGAAGCGAGATGGTCGAATCCACCGTCCTGACATAGAATCTCTACGGTTATCCCTGCCGAGAGGTCTTCCGATGACGCGACGCATGCCACTCCTCCGTGGCACCCTCGACCTCTTGATCCTCAAGACTCTCTCACTCGCGCCGAACCACGGTTTCGGAATCGTGCGCATCCTCGACGAGTCGACCGAGGGTGTCTTCTTCGTCGAGGAGGGCAGCCTCTACCCGGCCCTTCATCGCCTGCAGAAGAAGGGGCTCGTACAGTCGACGTGGGGCGTATCGGAGGCCGGACGTCGGGCGAAGTTCTACGAGCTGACGAAACCAGGGCTCGACGCACTTCGCGCGGAGACGGACGACTGGTCGCTCGTCAGCGCCTCGGTCGCGAAGGTCCTGGCCCTGCGACCCGACCCGGCCTGACGGACTCGCGTCATGTCTGTGGATTCATCGGCTCCGCGGGAGCCGTCGACCGAGCACCTCCAGGAACTCGACGAAGAGCTGCGCGCACATCTCGAGCTCGCGCAGGACTTCTATCGGGCGCGTGGCCTCGACAACGAGACCGCCGAAAGGGTGGCTCGGGAACGACTCGGCGACCCTGCGAGGATTCGGGACGCGGTCCGACGGGTCTACCTCCCCCGGTGGGCGATCCTGATCCGCGGGGGAGGCCGGACCGTTGTCGCGGCGGCGGTGATCGCTCTTCTCGTCGCGAACCTCGCCGTGCTTTGGGCCCTCCACGGCCGTGCTCCTCGAACGGTCGCGGACGGTCAGCCGTGGTTGACCGTCTGGTCTCAGCCCGACGGACAGACCCGACCGTCGACGTTGTCGACCTATTCGGTCTACGACCGATTGGGGGAGCGGGTCGATCTCTTCTCGGCGGTGTCGGCTTCGCGATACGAGACGCGGGCGGTCGGCGGCCCGTTCCCGGCCGAGCGGATCCGGCTGAAATACGTCTCTGTCGAGGCCCCACGACTCCTCGGTTGGCCGATCGTCGAGGGACGACGCTTTCGGGTCGATGAGGAAGGCGCGCCCGTGGTGCTTCTCACCGACGCCAGCTGGGAGCGCTGGTTCGACCGTGCACCGTCCGCCGTCGGGAGCTCGATCGACGTCGCGGGGACGACGCACCGCGTCGTGGGCGTCGTAGGACGAAGCGTCGACTTCTTCTATCCGAGTGGTCTCGTCGTGCCCCTGGACGGAGCCGCGGAACGTGCGGCTGGCGCGAGGCTCCTCGTCACCGCACGCCTCCGCGACCGAGTGCGCCTGTCGGCCCACCCTTCGATCGACCTGGAGGGAGCCGACGGCCGATCACTCCTCGCCTCGCCCACGCTCGAATTCACACCACTGTCCCATACCTTCGCGAGACCCTTCGCTTCGGGCGCGTGGCGGCTCGTCGCGGTCCTCGCCCTCCTCGCTGCCTCGGCCCTTTCTTTCGTATGGCCCGCCCGGGCCCATCCCGACGCTCGGCCCTCGCGGCCGGCATCACGGGCCTCGGCCCTTCTCTTCACGGGCGGGGTCGGCGTCGGGCTGGCGCCGATCCTCGCCCCGTGGGTGGGCGACGCGGTTGCAGGGGCGAGCACGTCGGCGTTCGCCATCGCCGTGGATGCGCCCGTGATCGCCACGGCGGCGCTGGCCGTTGTGTGCCTCGTCGGCCTCATCGAGACGAGCCGAGCGAACCTTACCCCTCGAGTGCGAAGCGCTCTGGGCCTAGGCCTGCAACTAACCACCGCGGCCATTGTTCTCGTTCTCGCAGAGGAAGCGACGAGCGGACACGTGGCGTGGGCCCTGCTCGCCGCGGCCTCGATCCTGCTTTTGATCGAACACGCGGCCGCGTGCTGGACGGTTACCCGTCTGAGCCGCCCCCTCGATACGCGCCCGGGATCGACAGTCCGGCACGCTCCTCGTCCCAGATGATCGACACGATCCACCACCTGTCTTCGCTGTGGATCATCTGGAAGGAGTTGATGCCCGTGCCGAGGATGACTTCGGTATCGGCGAAACGCTTCTGATACGTCGAAAACACCTGGGCCATCGCACCAAAGCGATCGACCTCGTGGTGAATCTCCTCTTCATAGAAGCCCCGATCGTTGGCGCCGCCGACGACGGTGTTCCCGTCGGCCCAGGCCGCGAAGCCCGCCGGCGTCATGACGGTCAGTGTCCCGCCGGTCTGCTGTACGTTCGGAATCAGCCGAGCCTGCTCGTGGAAGAGGGCATGAAAGCGATCCCAGTCGTACGGCTGCCCCGGCTCCCGCCCGATCGCTTCGTAGGCCGCGGTGACCAACGCTTCCGGCGACACCGTGTCGGAGGCCCGAGCCTGCCCCGTGGCACTCGACGGGGGAATCAGTAGTAGGACCGACAGCAGCACGAAGTACGCCCGTCGGATGCTCCCGCCCGCCCCGCTCGACCCTCTCCCGTCGCCACTCGTCACAATCCACCTCCACCGAAGCCTGTGCCATAGATACCCTATGCTATGACACGAACCCTAACGCAGGCCAGCCGATGATGAGCCGACCGTCCCACCGTTCCGCCGCTCGTCCCGTACACCGAGCGCCCTCGTGGCCGATGAAGCTGCTCCCGCTCTCGCTCGTCGTCGTGGCATGTGCATCGGCCACCGTGCCCGACGGAGGTGCGGCGGAGGCCGACTTCGAGGACGTCTCATCGGCTCGGCTCGAGGTGCCGGCCGGGCACCCGGCCATGGATGCCCGACCCGCGGACGTCGACGACGACGGCGATCTCGACCTCTTCCTCGCGGGAGAGTTCGCGCCGAACCTCCTCCTCATCAACGAGGGCGGCCGCCTCGTCCACGATCCGAATCGGCTTCCCGCCACGGGCCGGGACTCGGAAGACATCGCAACGGCCGACTTCGATGGGGACGGGGACCTCGACGTCCTCTTCGTCAGTGAGGACGACCAGGTGAACGAGCTCTTCCTGAACGATGGCTCGGGATCGTTCACGCTCGCGCCCTCCTTTCCGGTGACGGGTACGTCGAACGCGGTGCTCGCGTCGGACCTGACCGGTGATGGCGTCGCCGACGTCTTGATCGGCAATGCCGGGCAGAACGTCTTCCTTCGCGGCGACGGCACCGGGGGGTTCGTCGATGAGACCGACGATCGGCTCCCTGCCGACCTCCGCGTCACCCAAGACCTGGAGCTCGGAGACGTCGACGGCGATGGCGACGTCGACCTCTTCGTCGCCAACGAGAACGGGAGTCGTCTGCTCATCAACGACGGGACCGGTCGATGGGAGGATGAGACCGACGCTCGACTGCCGGCGGTCACCGCCAACCGCGAGACCCGAGAAGGAGACTTCGGGGACATCGATGGAGACGGCGACCTCGACCTCATGCTCGCGAACGTGATCTTCTCGAACCCCAGTGGGAACGCCGGGAACCTCGTACTGCGCAATGACGGGGATGGGGTCTTCGAGGACGTGACGGCGTCCGCGCTACCCAGCGCGTCCGAACAGTCGGTGGACGTCGACCTCACCGACCTCGACGGAGACGGAGATCTCGACCTCCTCGTCGGCAACTTCCTCAGCCAAGACCGGGCCTATCGGAACGATGGAAACGGGACGTTCACGGCGGAGCCGCCGCTCCTCCCTTCTCTACCGTCCCGTGATGGCCTCGACTTCGAGGTCGCGGACTTCGACCAGGACGGCCGACCCGAGATCTACGTCGCCAACCGCGGTCAGGCCGACCGGCTCTTCGCGCCGGGGAGCTGAGTCGCCTAGTCCCCGAACCGCTGCCATCCCGCGGTCCACGACCCGAGCAGAGTGATCTCGGCGAGCACGAGGAAGACGGGCATTCGACGGAGGACCGGGCCCATTTGTTCGTTGTCCCGGAAGGCCGCCAAGAACTCCTCACCGCGGATGAGTGGCGCGTTGGACCTCGTGCTGCCGCCCGCCAGGAAGAGGCCACCGAAGCTCAGGTAGGCGAGGGTCAGCAGCTGCGAGAAGCGGGCCGCGAAGTGGTAGTAGTAATGGAGGGCGCGTTGGCAGCGCGGGTCACCGTGAATCGCCCGGTACGCGATCTCCGGTGCGCTGAGGGGGTCGTCGTTGTGGTCCGGCTCCATCGCCACCCATAGCGCTTCGAGGCCCGGGCCGGAGACGACCTCCTCCCAGCTCGGCTGACGACCCTTCCGTTTGCCGACTGCCGTCAGTACACCCTTCCCTGTACCGGACGCGAGCACATGAGCCGCCTCGCTGGCCACCACGTGCCATCGACGTGCGGCGTTCGGGCCCATATCGATGACCCCGGCCGACCCGAGCCCCGAACCGGGAATCACGAGGGCGCGGTTCCCGGAGGTCGGTACCGTCGCGTCGGTGAAGGAGCGAAGCTCCGTGTCGGGCGGTGACGAATCCAGGAAGGCGATCAGCCCGTGCGCGGACACTTCGAGGTCGTTCATCAGCACCACGTCCTCGAACCCCAGCTCAGCCAACCGATCCGCGCTCAGCGTCGCATCCCCCACCCAGTTGGTCATCTCTCGCGTGTTGTCCGCAATTTCCGGCCCGGCCACACCCGCGGCGAGCCGTACACGGCCGGGCCCGGAGATCCGCTCACGGATCTCCGTCAGAAAGTCTTCGAGGGCGCCCACGGATTTGATGTTCCGGATGTGCGGATCCCGGCCCGGGAAGTGATCCCGCTCCTGTCCGAAGCACACCCGCGTCCTGGATGCGCCGACATCGACCGCCACCAACGTGTCCGCCACTCCTGCTCCTTTGTGCGGGTCTGTCTCGAAGTTCGGGGGCCCCCAGTTGACACGGAAGGGCCCTGAATCCCACTTTGTTCGACATCCGAACAAAGTTAGAACGAATGTAGCGGCCGGAGTCGATCCGAGCACGCCTTTACTCGTCGGAGTGAACTACAGCATGTCTTCGAGAACGTCTCTAGGGCTGACGGCTGTCGCCTTGACCCTCTTCGCGGCCGCGTGTGAGCGCGATTTGGACCTGCTCGGGCTCGCCCCCTTCCCCTCGGACCCGGTCGTCTTCGCCGATGCCCCCGGATCCACGGTCGACTGGTTCCCCTTTGCGGGCTCGAAGCCGGACGTCTTCACCGTCGACGACAGTGACGCGCGTGTGGGAGCGGCCTCCCTTCGCATCACCGTCCCGATCCCCAGCGACCCGACCGGGAGCTACGCGGGCGGCGTGGTCGGCGCGTCGGTTCCCCGGGACCTCAGCAGCTACAACGCGCTGACGTTCTGGGCCAAGGCCAGCCAGCCGATCACCCTCAACGTGGCCGGTTTCGGAAATGACAACTCCGGCAACTCCGTCTATCCGGCAGAGATCTCCGGAGGGCTGCCCTTGAGCACGGCGTGGGCCAAGTACACGCTCCCGATGCCCGACCCCTCGGTGCTGACCGAGGAGGCGGGCCTCTTCTTCTTCGCCGAGGGCGCCGAAGGCACCACGGGGTACGACATCTGGTTCGACGAGGTGCAGTACGAGTCGTTGAACACGTTGGCCAACCCGCGTCCCTCGATCGGCACGGAAACGGTCACGGCTGCGGTCGGAGCGACCTTCCCGGTACCCGGGACGCAGTACACGGTCGACGTGAGCGGTGTGGACGTGACCATGAACGCCGCCGCGGCATACTTCGACTTCGCGTCGTCCGACCCTGCCGTGGCGACGGTCGACGAAAACGGCACGATCACCCTACTGGCCGCCGGCACCGCAGACATCACGGCTTCTCTCGGCTCCACCGCGGCTTCCGGCACCGTCACCCTGAACGTGACGGCTCCGCCGTCCGAGGCGGCCCCGACGCCCACGCAGGATGCGGCGGACGTCATCTCGATCTACAGCAACGCCTACACGGACCGACCGGTCGACTCCTGGCTCTCCTTCGGGAACGACGGCGTCAGCTACGTGGACGGCACCGTCCTGGGTGACGACGTGAAGATCTACTCGAACCTGGTCTTCGCAGGGATCGAGTTCACCTCGCAGACGATCGACATCTCGGGCATGACGAACTTCCACATCGACATGTGGACCCCAGACGACGTCACCTCCGGCACCTTCACCGTCGGCCTCGTCGACTTCGGCGCCGACAACGCCTTCGGGGGCGACGACGATTCCCGTCACGACATCGTGATCAACGCCTCGACGTCCCCCGCCCTGACGACCGGCACCTGGGTCTCGATCGACGTGCCGACGTCGTCCTTCACGGGTCTCTCCGGCACGGGCAACCTCGCCCAGATCATCCTGGTGGGTGGTCCGCCGAGCACGGTCTACCTCGACAACATCTACTTCTACGACGACGGGGGTTCGACCGGTGGTGGCGGCGACCCGATGCCGCCGACGGCCCCCGCTCCGGCACCGACCCAAGCCGCCGGCGACGTCATCTCGATCTACTCGGACAGCTACACGGACAACGCCCGGGACGGGTTCAACTTCTACGGCGCGGCCGCGTTCGAAGAGGTCGACATCGCGGGGTCAGGAAACAGCGCCCTCCGCTACACGCGGACCATGGATCCTGGCGGCAACTTCCAAGTTCTGGAGCTGGGCGGTGCAAACCAGATCGACGCCAGCGGGATGACCAACTTCCGCTTCGACCTGTACTTCCCGAACCCGATCGAAGCGACGGATCAGTTCCTCCTCAAGCTCGTCGACATCGGGGCAGCCACGACGGAAGCCCAGATCTTCGTCAACAACGCGAGCACGCCGGCGTTGGCTCAGGGCGCGTGGCTCTCCTTCGACTTTCCGTTCGCGTCGCTGACGAGCCTCACGGGCACCGCCAACATCCAACAAGTCGTCTTCGATCTGTTGAGTGAGAACGACGCGGGCGAAGTCTTCGTCGACAACATCTACTTCTACGACTCCGCCGGTTCGCCGAGCGGACCGACCCCGCCCACCGCGCCTGCGCCTGCACCAACGGAAGACGCGGCAGACGTCATCTCCATCTACTCGGACAGCTACACCGATGTCCCGCGGGAGAACCTCGCCGCGTACGGTGCGGCGGCGTTCGAGGAGTTCGATGTCGGCGGCACGGGCAACACGGCCCTGCACTACACACGCACGTCGGATCCCGGCGGCAACTTCCAGGTCCTCGAGCTCGGAGGCGGCAACCAGATCGACGCCACCGGCATGACGAACTTCCGGTTCGACGTCTGGTTCCCGAACCCGATCGTCGCCAACGAGCAGTTCCTCGTGAAGCTCGTCGACATCGGCGCCGCCACCTCCGAGGAGCTCTGGTTCATCAACGGCTCCAGCACCCCGGCCATCGCTGCCGGAACGTGGCTGTCCTTCGACTACGTCCTCGCCGACGTCGCCACGCTGGCCGGTACCGCGAACATCCAGCAGGTGGTGTTCGACATCCTCAGTGAGAACGACGTCCTCGAGGCGTACATCGACAACATCTACTTCTACAACGCGGGTGGTTCGAGCGGACCGACGCCACCGGCCGCACCGGCAGCGACGCCGACCGAAGCCGCGGCCGACGTTATTTCGATCTATAGCGACGCGTACACCGACGTCCCGCGGGAGAACCTCGCCGCGTATGGTGCGGCGGCGTTCGAGGAGTTCGACGTCGGCGGCACGGGTAACACTGCCCTGCACTACACCCGCACGTCGGATCCGGGCGGCAACTTCCAGGTCCTCGAGCTCGGAGGCGGCAACCAGATCGACGCCACCGGGATGACGAACTTCCGCTTCGACGTGTACTTCCCGAACGCCATCACCGCCAACGAGCAATTCCTCGTGAAGCTCGTCGATATCGGCGCGGCCACCTCCGAGGAGCTCTGGTTCATCAACGGCTCCAGCACCCCGGCCATCGCTGCCGGAACGTGGCTGTCCTTCGACTACGTCCTCGCCGACGTCGCCACGCTGGCCGGTACCGCAAACATCCAGCAGGTGGTCTTCGACATCCTCAGCGAGAACGACGTCCTCGAGGCGTACATCGACAACATCTACTTCTACCGGTAGGGTCTCAGCCGACACCCCATCCAAGACACGGCTGAGCTCATGACCACGCGCCTCGAGACGACCACCCGCACCACCTCGTCCGGGGCGCGCGGTCGTCCCCTCTCGGACTCCGTTCTCGAACTGATCTGGCTGCAGGAGAAGATGTCCCGCGCCGAGATCGCTCGGCGCACCGGGCTCTCGCGATCGACGGTCTCCGACATCGTATCGAACCTCCTGGCGACGGGCCTGATCGCAGAGGTCGGTGATGGACCGAGCCGAGGTGGGCGCCGCCCGATCATGCTCGCCTTCCAAGACGACGCATACGTGATCTTGGGCGTCGATATGGGGTCCTCCCACGTCTCGGTAGGACTCACGGACCTCCGGGGTCGCATTCTCGCCTGGGAGCACCGCGACCACCCGGTCCGATCGGACCCGGACGGCACCGGGGCGTTGATCGCGGAGTTGAGCGACTCCTGCCTCAGGCAGTGGGGCGGTACCCGGAAGCACCTCCTGGGCATCGGGGTCGCCGTCCCGAGCCCGGTGGATCCTCGGAACCCCGAGACGCTCTCGGATATCGCGCTGCCCGCGTGGAAGGGCAGGAGCGGGCTCGATGGCCTCAAGGCCGAGTACGAATCACCCGTCTTCATCGACAACGATGCCAACCTCGGTGCTCTCGCCGAGCACTGGTGGGGCGCGGGGCGCGGGATCGACGACTTCGCGTACGTCAAACTCGCGACCGGTATCGGCGCCGGGTACATGATCCGCGGCGAGATCTACCGGGGTGCGAGCGGTGTGGCGGGAGAAATCGGCCACGTCACGATCGACGGAAACGGCCCGGTCTGTAACTGCGGGAACCGCGGCTGCCTCGTCACCTTCATCGGCTCCGAGGAGCTGATCGCTCAGGCCAACGCCCTCCTTGGCGACTTCCCCGACAGTCCGCTCGCGGACGGGGAGATCTCGATCCGTGCGATTGAAGACGCGGCTCTGGACTCGGACCCTCTCGCCCTCCACCTCACCGAGCGGGCAGGACGTCGCCTCGGCGTCGCGATCGCCGACGTCCTGAACCTGATGAACCCCTCCGCGGTGATTCTGGGTGGAAGCCTGTCCCGCTTGGGCGACTCTCTCGTCGTCCCTCTCCGGGAAACGGCCGTGCGACGGACCTTCGCGAATTCCGTCGCCGCCGTGGACATCCGCACCAGTGAACTCGGCCCGCGTTCGATCGCGGTCGGGGCCGCCACCCTCGTCCTGCACGAGGCCCTGAAGAACCCACGACTCTTTCCCCAGCCTGCCTCACCATGACTCCGTCTCGTACCCCCCGACTCCTGCGGCCGCTCTTCGGAGCTCTCGTCTTGGCCGCACTCACGACCGGGGGGTGCGGTGATGCAGGCCCCGAAGAAGGCGTCGTCTGGGAACTCGTCTGGTCCGACGAGTTCGAGGGCGCTGTCGGCACCCTTCCGGACCCTCAAAAGTGGGGCTTCGACGTCGGCACGGACTGGGGCAACCAACAGCTCGAGTACGACACCGACCGCGCCGAAAACGCCTCTCTCGACGGAAACGGCAACCTCGCGATCACCGCGAGGCGCGAGTCCTTCATGGGTCAGGACTACACGTCGGCCCGCATCACGACGGAAGACAAATTCGAACCCACGTACGGGAAGTTCGAGGCCCGTATCCAACTCCCTGTCGGCCAAGGCTACTGGCCTGCCTTCTGGTTGCTGGGCGCGGACTTCGAGACCGCCGGTTGGCCCCAGACCGGTGAGATCGACGTGATGGAGTACCGCGGTCAGGAACCGACGATCGTGCACGGCACGGTCCACGGTCCGGGCTACTCCGCAGCCGCGGGGATCACCGCCCGGCTCGACGCCGCGCAGCGCCTCGACCAGGACTTCCACGTGTACGGCGTGGAGTGGGAAGAGGACATCATCCGCTGGTACTTCGACGGCGAGCTCTTCCACACGGTCACCCGCACCACCGCCTCGACGCGCGGGGATTGGGTCTTCGACCACCCCTTCTACGTCATCCTCAACCTGGCGGTCGGAGGCTCCTTCGTGGGGGCGGCTCCGACACCGGACATCACCTTCCCTCAGAGCATGCTGGTCGACTGGGTCCGCGTGTACGAGCAAGCACGATGAACCCGATCAAACGCATTTGGCAGACGGCCATCGCGGCGTGGCACAACCGCCTCTCGACCGACGACGCCCCGCACTACCAGACGGCTCCCGAGGACCGGATCTCCTTCGCACACAAGGTCATCTACGGTCTCGGCGCGTTCGTGAACAACCTACTCGCCGGGGCGATCGGGGGGATGATCATTATCCTGAACCTCGGGCTGGGTATGAACCCCGCCCTGGTCGGCCTCCTGGGGGCCCTCCCGCGCCTGACCGACGCGATCACCGATCCGTTGATGGGCTACATCTCGGACAACACCCGCTCGAAGTGGGGGCGCCGCCGCCCGTACATCTTCGGCGGCGCGATCGCCGCGGGGCTCATCTACGCTCTCCTCTGGCAGCTTCCGCGAGGACAGACGGAGAACTTCTACTTTTGGTTCTTCCTCGCGGGCTCGCTGATTTTCTACCTCGCGTACACGGTCTTCGCGACGCCGTGGGTGGCGCTCGGCTACGAGCTCACGCCCGACTACCACGAACGCACCCGCCTCATGGGGGTGCAGAACTTCATCGGGCAGCTCGCCTACGTCGTCGCTCCGTGGTTCCTCTGGATCATGACGAACGAGGCGTGGTTCGACGACCAGGTGTCGGGAGCCGCCGGGCTGGCCATCGTCGTCGGCATCTTCGCCGCCGTAGTCGGAATCCTACCCGCGATCTTCCTTAGGGAGCGATTCCAGGACCGAGCGGAACAGGAGCCCGCTCCCGAGGAGACCGCGCCCGTCGAAAAGCGGGGCATCGGCGACCAGCTGAAGTCGTTCTTCCAAGGCTTCGGTCAGACGCTCAAGTCGAAACCGTTCCTTCAGCTGTGTGCCGCGACTTTCCTGGTCTTCAACGGCTTCATGCTGATCTCGTCGTTCCAGTTCTACGTGATCATCTACTACGTCTTCGGTGGGGATCAGGCGTTGGGCGCCGAGTATGCCGGGTACGCTGGAACCGTGGGCGCGGTGGCGACCTTTGCCGTGATCTTCTTCATCACATGGCTGGGGACGAAGATCGGGAAGCGGCGGGCGTTCTTCGTGTCGACGGGGATCTCGATCCTCGGCTACGGCATGAAGTGGTTCGCGTACAACCCGGACTACCCGTGGCTCGTGCTCCTGCCGGCGCCGTTCATGGCCTTCGGTCTCGGTGGTCTCTTCACCCTCATGGGGTCGATGATCGCCGACGTCGTCGACGTCGACGAACTCGAGTGCAACGAGCGGCGCGAGGGGATGTTCGGATCCATCTACTGGTGGGTCGTGAAGCTCGGGATGGCTGCCGCCCTCGCCGGCGGAGGTTTCCTCCTCAACGCGACGGGCTTCGACGTCGACCTCGGGGGTGCCCAAGCTGAGCGGACCATCTTCCTGATGCGCTTCTTCGATGTGATCGTGCCGATGGTCGCCTCGGCGATCGGGATCTGGGCGATCGCGGCCTATCCGATCACGGAGCAGCGGGCGAACGAGGTCCGCGCAGAGCTCGAGCGCCGACGCGGTGCAGTGGAGGGGGCGGGCGCCTGACCCCCTCCGCGACTCGCACGCGAAAGGGCCCGGCGCCGCGTAGCGCCGGGCCCTTCTTCGTCGGTGCGACCCTCCGCCCGGAGGGTGCTCCTCCTCAACCCATCGTGAGCCCGTACCCGACCGGGAAGAGCGGCGCATAGTCCCCGTCCTCGCGGTCCGGGTTCTGGCTCGCGTCGGCGGGCCATGAGAAGGAGAGGCGACCCTGAACCTCGTGGTCGCCGAAGAGGACGTCCGCCACCCCGGCACCCTCCGAGCCCGGTAGCCAGGCCGCCAGGAAGGCGAAGGAGGCGTCCATCTCGGCGGTCACGACGAGCGGGCGACCCGAAACGAGCACCGCCACGACCGGGATGCCCCGATCCGCGATCCGTCGAATCGTGGCGAGGTCTTCCGGGTGGTTCACGGCGTGCTCGAGGCTCTCCGCATACGGATGGAGTCGCTCGAGCGGGGCCCCCGGAACGATGCCGGGGCCTGAGCCGGGAGCCACCGCGGTGTCGAAACCGCGAATGTCACCCATACCCTCTGCGTAAGGGCGCTCTCCGATCACGACGACGGCCACGTCGAAATCCCCCTCGTCGGCTGCCGAACCGTCCGGCGAGTGCACCGCCCCGGGGCAGGCCGCATGGATGCCCTCCCAGATCGACGTCCCGCCTTCGATCACGTCGTTCCCGGACTGGCCCTGCCACGCCACGGTGAAGCCGCCGCACTGGTGGCCCCGGTCATGAGCGTTCTTCCCACTCACGAGCACGCGGGCCTCCCGAGCAAGGGGGAGGGTCGCGCCCTCGTTCTTGAGCAGGACCAACGACTTTCGAACCGCCTCACGAGCTACGGCTCGGTGATCTTCACCCCCGAAGCTCTCGTGGTTGGACCAGATCCGCTCAGCCGGTCGAAGCGCATCGAACAATCCCATCGCCTGCTTCACTCGGAGGATGCGGAGCACCGCGTCGTCGATCCTCTCCATCGGCACGACGCCGTCGAGCACGAGCTGCTTCAGCTCTCCGATCAAGCGCTTCCACTTCTCGGGCATCATGAAGAGATCGATGCCGGCGTTCGCGCCGAGGGCAATCGACTCGGTGAAGTCGGCAGAGAGCTGATCGGTCCCGTTCCAATCCGACACGATCAGCCCTTGGAAGCCAAACTGCTCCCGCAGCTTCGTGGTCAGGAGATACCGGTCGCCGTGGCACTTGCTGCCGTTCCAGCTGTTGAACGAAGCCATGACGGCTCCGACACCGGCCTCGATGGCCGGCCGGTACGGACTCGCATGAACCGCGTCCAGTCGTTCCTCTGCGATCGAGGTGTCCCCCTGGTCGGCGCCGTCGGTCGTCCCGCCGTCGCCCACCCAGTGTTTGGCGCAGCCCAGAACGCCGTCCGGGCCGAAGTCGGCTTGCAGACCCACGACGAAACGCCCCGAGTAGGAGGCGACGACGGCCGGGTCTTCACTGTAGCTCTCGTATGTGCGGCCCCAGCGCACATTCCGGACGACAGCCAGGGTCGGGGCGAACGTCCATTCGACTCCGGTCGCCAGGATCTCGCGAGCCGTGACGCGCGCGATGCGTTCGATCAGGTCGGGGTCACCTGCCGCGCCCAGACCGATGTTGTGCGGGAAGACGGTCGCGCCAATGACGTTGTTGTTCCCGTGGATCGCGTCGACGCCGTAGAGGAGCGGGATTGCGATACCGCCTCCCTCCTCGGACATCGACGCCTCCCAGAAGGCGTCGTTCATCGCGACCCAATCGGCCGGGCGATTCTCACCCGGGAACGAACCACCTCCGCTCAGGATCGATCCGATGTGGTACTCTCGGACCTCGTCCGGTGTGATGTGCATCCGTTCGGGCTGCGTCATTTGCCCGACCTTCTGGTCGAGCGTCATCCGGGCGAGAAGACTCTCCGGCGTCATATCACTCATCGTCGAGGATTTCGAATTCGGTGTGGTGGGTCGTGGCCGCATGGCCGCCGACCCACAGATGGAAACGACCGGGCTCAGTCTTCTTCTTCATGTCCCGACCGTGGAAGGCAAAGGCGTCGGTGTGGAGCTCGAACCGTACATGGCGCATCTCGCCGGCCTCGAGGCGAACCCGCCGAAACGCCACCAGCTCCCGAACGGGTCGGGTCACGCTCCCGACGAGATCGCGGATATAGACCTGAACGACCTCGTCGACGGCGACGGCGCCTTGGTTCACGACTTCAGCGATGACTTCGAGCGTGTCACCGAGGCGAATCTGCGGGTTGGGGCAATTCACCGCACGGTACTGCACGTCTCCGTACGTGAGGCCGAAGCCGAACGGGTAGAGCGGACTCGGGTGCACGTCGAGGTGGAAGGACGTATTCCCGATGGAGAGCTGGGGAGCCCCGGGATCGATGTCGTCGATGTGGACGAACGTCTCCGGGGTCGCCGGCCGCCCCGTATTCTTGTGCGCGTAGTAGATGGGGACCTGCCCGCCCACACGGGGGAGGCTCACCGGAAGGCGCCCGGACGGGGACACGGTGCCGAAGAGAACATCCGCCAGCGCGGGGCCTGCCATCGACCCTGGGTGCCACGCGTACAACACCGCGTGGACCGAGTGCGGGACACTCTCCAACGCGAGCGCGCGGCCCGCCATGACCACGAACACGACCGGCTTGCCGACGGCCGCGATCTGATCGATCAGCTCCTGCTGCGCACCGGGAAGCGTGACATCCGACCGACAGTGCGCCTCACCCGAGAGGATCGACTCCTCGCCCAAGATGAGCACCACCGCGTCCGAGGCGTGCGCGAGGTGCAGAGCCTCTTCGAAGCCTTCGAGTGAGCGACTCCGGCTCGTCTCGAGCCCTCGCGCGTGCCGCACGTCGACCCGCCCTCTCAGCGCCTCTCGGATCGCTTGGACCGGCGTCTGGCTGAGCGCGGGATCTCCGTCGAAGATCCACGTCCCCAGCTGCTCGTACGGCTCGTCGGCCATCGGACCGATCACCGCGAGCGATTGGAGCTGATCCGGATCCAGTGGGAGGACGTGGTTTCGGTTCTGCAGCATGACGATGCTCTGTCGCGCGGCTTCTCGAGCGTCAGCCAGGTAGGACGGATCGCCGTACTCGGGGAAGATGTCGGCGTCGACGTACGGCCGGTCGAAGAGTCCCAGCCGGAGCTTGATCCTGAGGACGTTGGCGACCATCTCGTCGACCTTCGACTCCGGGATCTTCCCTTCGTCCACGAGGTCCGCGAGGTGATGGGCGTACGTCGTGCTGGCCATCTCCATGTCACACCCGGCTCGCGCGGCCTGGTAGGCGGCATCGCGGTCGTTCTCGGTCAGCCCGTGCACCGAGAGCTGACTGATCGAATCCCAATCGCTCACCACGAAACCGTCGAAGTCCCACTCGCGGCGCAGCACCTGATCCAGTAAGAAGTCGTTCGCGCTCGCCGGCACGCCATCGATGTCGCTGAACGACGTCATCAGGCTACAGACCCCCGCATCCAACGCAGCCTTGAACGGCCGGAGGTGGACGTTTCGAAGTTCGTTCTCCGGGATGTTCGTCGTGTTGTAGTCTTTGCCCGCTTCGGAGGCGCCGTACCCGGCGAAGTGCTTGGCGCACGCCGCGATACTCCCGGGTGCGTGGAGATCGGGCCCTTGGAAGCCGCGGACCATGGCGGCGCCAAGCACACTCGTCAGATACGGGTCCTCACCCAACGTCTCGGCGACCCTGCCCCAGCGCGGATCGCGGCCGATGTCGACCATCGGTGCAAAGGTCCAGTTGATCCCACACCGCGACGCCTCGAGCGCAGAGATGCGGGCGCCTCGTTCGACGATGTCCGGGTTCCAGGTCGCGGCCTGTCCGAGCGGAATCGGGAAGACGGTCCGGAAGCCGTGGATGACATCCCGCCCGACCAGGAGGGGGATGCCGAGTCGACTCTCCTCCACCGCACGACGCTGGAGTTCGTTGACGGTGTCGAGATCGATCTCGTTCAGCACCGCTCCGGTCCGACCTCGGCGCACTCCTTCGTCCAGCCAGTCGGGGATGTGGCCACCCCCACCGTTGGCGAGTGTGAGCTGTCCGACCTTCTCCTCGAGCGTCATCTGCTCGAGCAGCTGCTGGATTCGTTCCTCGATCAACTGGGCGTCGACGACTCGAGTCATGGCGCGGTGTCGGAGCGGAAACGGGGACCGCCGGCTGCGATCGGGCAGTCCGGCGGTAGAGAGGTCCGGACTGGTCGGGGGAGCGGACCCAGCCCGGTCGGCGGGCGGCCCCGGGGATCCCCCGGGGCCGAGCACCGACGAGTGACTACATCCCGATGTGGATGTAGGTACGGATCTCCCACTCGCTCCCGTTGTCGCCGGGGAGGAGGGGATCACAGAGCACGTTGCCGAAGAGGTCCGACGTCGTGCCGGGGCAGTACCGGTTCGAGTTCCGGTCGAGGGTGCGGTACGTGCCGCGGAGCCCGATCCGGGTCATCGGCACGTCGAACCAATCCGGCGTCCCGAAGGCGTACGAGACGTCGCCCATGAGCTGCATCGGGAAGGTCTGGTTGAAGTCCCGGTGGTAGTCGTACGGGCCCCAATCGTGGAGCTTGGCACCGAGGTGGAACTTCATGTCGTTCGCGATGATGCGGACGTCACCACCCACACGGTGAACCAGGCGCTGGCTGTCCCCGTTCGGCTCGGCGTTGCCACCGAAGAGGTTCGCGATCCAACCGAAGCGGCTGGACGGCTTCGACACGAGCCGAGCACGCACCTCCCAGAAGTCACGCGCCGGCGGAGCGGCACCGAAGGCGAAGGTGTTCCGGCCGTCCGAGAAGATTCCGATGCCCGCGTCCTGCGACGTCGGATGGTTGCGGAGCGTAAGGGCCACGCTCGCCGCGAAATCCGCGTCCTCACGGATGTCGCTGTCCCAGTTGTACATCCAGGTGGCCGGCGTCGGGTCGTACGTCAGGACCAGCTCGGCTCCCTTCGTCTCCCGGTTCCCTCGAACCGCGAACGGATCGTCGATGATGTTCCGGAGGCGGCCCGGGGCGGGAGTACCCAGGGGCATCGGTGCCACGATCGGCTTCTGGTACAGGAAGTTAGGCGCGATCTGGAATGCGCCGTAGTTCACGGCAAAGCCGGTGAGGACGTTCCATTGGTTCCCGCTGCCCGTGTCTTTGAGCGCGTACCCCGAGAAGGTCTGCGTCTGGTCGTAGCCCCCGTCGGCCACGAGACCCATGGCGGCGGCCTGGCCGTACCAGCTGAGGCGACCCCGCTGGTACGTCAATTTGATCTTTCCGCCGAACTGATCGGAGTTCTTCACCTCGTCCTGGAGGACCCGGTAGTTCCCGGGCTCACCGTCGGCGATCTGGAAGGTCTGGCCGACTCGGTTGTTCCCGGACCAGAGCCCACCGACGTCGACGATCAACTGCCCACGGGTGAAGGTGGTGTGAAGCGAGGCGCGGCGGTTCTGGGGAGTGGGCACCGCGAACGAACTGCTCGTCGTCTGCTGACGCTCCAGGTCTTCCTGGTACATCGCCGTGGTGGTGAGTCCCGCGACGTCGAACTGGTACTTCCCGATGACCGCAGGGTTGGCACCCCACCACAGCTCTGGGCCGAAGGCCACCTTGAGTCCGTCCAAGGAGCGCTTGCCCATGAACTCGAAGCCGAGAGGCGCCTCGCCGTTGTAGATGTCGAGGTTCGGCCCGTAGTTGGCCTCGCGGTACATGTTGAAGAAGTCGCCCTCGTACGCCCAGTGATAGTGACCGGTGCGATAGAAGGCGTCGAGCCGGAACCAGCGATCGTCCCAGCTGAAGTGCGCGCTGTAGATCTTCAGGCGCTCCGTGTCCACGAGCTCCGTGGTCCCATTGGTCGTCTGCACCGTGGTGGGGCGCCCACGGTTCTCGTAGAAGATCTCGTCGATCGGGTTGGTGGGGACGTTGCCAAGCAGGCTCACCGAGACGCCACCGGTGATGTTCGCCTGCGGTTCGAATGCGAAGTCGGCGAAGAAGGACTCCTTCCGGTCGAAGCCCTGGAAGTCCGGGAAGCCCGTCGCGCCAGCGACGGCGACGTCGGGCGTCGCGCTGAGGCTACCGCCGGTGTTGTACGTCTCGAGCATCATCCGGAGGCCACTGACCCGTACCGCGTCGGTGATGCCACCCCCGCCCTGGGCCGGCCCCGCCTGAAGCGCGGCGCTGTTGGCATCGATGCCGGAGAAGTGAGCGCGGATCGCCGCGATGTCGACGCCGGGAGCGTACGGATCGAGCGCGTGCACCTCCTGGAGCGCGTAGTACGCCGCTTTGGGGATCAGCTCGTAGAAGCCGCGGGAGTCCGTGGGGCCTTTCCCCATGATCCCCCACCACTCCTCGTTCATGTTGTTGTCGCCTTCCTGGAAGTCCTCCGGATAGGCGTCGTTGGGCCAGGAGGCGTTGATGTCCTGGATGTCCAACCGATCCTCCTGGCCGAACTTCCACCACCCGTCACTCCACTGGAAGGTGAGGCCACCGATCGAGTTCCCGACGAGGCCCTTCCCTGCGGCGTTCTCGTAGATCTCCCGCCACTGTTCGATCAGGTAGCGGGCCTGCGTGACCTGGTCCTCCTGGAAGCGGATCGCATCGAAGCGGTCGGCGCCGAACTCGGTGAACATCACCGGGACGCCCAGCTTCTCCTCGACCTCTTCGAAGAGGTCGCGGAAGGAAACGCCGCGGTAGACGTTGGCACCGAAGACGTCGAGGCTCTGCACCTCTTCCGCGATGATGTCGATGTACTGGAGATCACCGTTCGCCATCGCCACCGGAATGGTCGGGTCGACTTCCTTGATCGCGTCCGTCACGTCCCCGAAGAGCGAGTACATGTAGCGAGCTCGGACGGCATCGCGCTCACCCTCGGGAAGCGCCTCCGTCTCGGCGGAGCTCCACACGAGGCCGTAGTTGTTCTCGTTCCCGAGGAGGTACATGAGGAGGCCAGGCGTACCCTGAACCTCCTCGACCATCTCGATCACCTCGGCGGTGATCTGTGCCCGAGAGGCCTCGTCCGAGTAGTCGGTGTTCGCGTAATAGACGCCGTCGAGCGTCACGCCGTAGCGGCCGAGGGCGTGGTTCAGGACCGTCCAGATCCCGTACTCCTCGTAGATGTAGCGAATCCAGCGCGGGGTGATGCCCACGTACGCACGGATCGCGTTCCCACCCATGTTCCTGAGTAGGGACATCTCACGATCGAGAGCCGCTTGGATGAAGTCATCCGGTTGGCCCCAGAAGTCGTATGTCGTCGTGGTGCCGCGCGGGAAGTAGTCCCAGTTCACGCCGAGGACCATCAGGTCCTGGCCGTCGACCTGAAGACGGGTCCCCGAAGCGTTCTCGACGATCCGGACCTGCGGCTGTTGAGCCGCGGCCTCGGCCGGTGAGAGGGCTACGGCCGTGACTGCGAATAGAGACAGCGCCACGGACAGCGGCGCGATGTGCCTGGGGTGCGAGCGCATGATGGCTCCTCAGGGGTCCACTCGTTACTTTGTTCGGATAGCGAACAAAGTGTCCTGACGCGACTCATACTGTCAAGTACACCTCGCTCCCTGACCCGACTTTCGTGAAGACATACACATGAAGCGCATCGGTCTGATCACATCCGGCGGTGATGCTCCGGGAATGAACACCGCCATCCGAGCTGTCGTTCGGTCGGCGGACGCTCGAGGAGTCGAGGCATTCGGATTTCTCGACGGGTACCTCGGGTTGATCGAAGGCCGCGGGGAACGGATCACCGCCCGAGACGTCGGGGACGTCATGCACCGTGGGGGCACGATCCTCCGTACCGCGCGCTGCCCGGAGATGCATACGCCCGAGGGCCAGGCGGCCGCGGTCGCCTCCCTGAAGGCCGAGGGCATCGACGGACTCGTCGTCATCGGCGGTGATGGATCACTCAACGGTGCCCGGGCACTCGCGGGACACGGGGTGCACGTAGTCGGCATCCCCGCGTCGATCGACAACGACATCTGGGGCACTCGCATGTCCCTGGGCGTGGACTCGGCGCTCAATACGATCATGGAGGCGATCGACAAGCTCCGGGATACGGCGTCGTCCCACAAACGGGCCTTCCTGATCGAGACGATGGGTCGCGACTCCGGTTACCTGGCCGCCATGGCCGGTGTGATCTGCGGCGCAGAACTCGTCGTCTCCCCCGACCACGAGGCCAGCATCGACGAAGTGAGCAGTGTCGTCGCGGACGCGCATGCGCGTGGAAAGCCGCACTGCTTCGTAGTCGTCGCCGAGGGGGCGCGCCTCGGCGTGGACGATGTCGTCGCACACCTCGACCAACGCGGGATCGGCTACGAGGCTCGGGTGACCAAGCTCGGACACGTGCAACGCGGCGGAGGGCCCTCCGCCTTCGATCGGCTCCTCGCCTCGCGAATGGGGGTGCACGCCACCCAGGCGCTCCTGGACGGCGAGAACGGGGTGATGGTCGCCCTGGA
Organism: Gemmatimonadota bacterium; assembly: GCA_039030015.1. Lineage (GTDB taxonomy): Bacteria > Gemmatimonadota > Gemmatimonadetes > Longimicrobiales > Gaopeijiaceae > UBA2589. The sequence goes on from JBCCEZ010000004.1 coordinate 59,484, forward strand.
CGGTTCGGAGCTCGTCCTCGTGCCCCTCGACGACGTCTGCTCCCGACAGGTCGAACCGAGCGTCACCTTCGTCGAGCTGAGTCGACTCCTCGCGCGCTAGGCCGACCCCCGGCTACGGGCGACCTCTACTCGACCCACCGCTCGTGCCGGACCCAGTCGACCTCCATCGTCCAACGCTCCACCGTCATTGGGGAGTCGTTGATCTTGGCGAAGTTCAGGACCGCGAAGAGCGGCTCGGGGAACTGGTCCCCCTGCCCTTCACTCGTGTAGATCACCTCGCCGTCGAGGAGGAAGAGTAGGTCGGGCCCCGCCCACTCGACCGCGTACTCGTGCCACTCGGCGAGGTCCGCAGCCTGAACGTGCATGAGCTGCTGCCAATCACCTCCGCCGCAGTAACCCAGATTCTGGATCGCCCGCGCGGCGTAGTGGTCCGGTCCCCCGTCGCTGTGATGCTCGAAGATGTCGATCTCACCCGAACCGGTCATCGGCCAGCAGATGTCCTCGTCGGCATCTTCGATCGGAGGCTCGTTGTTGCGCGCCCCGAGGACCCACCAGGCAGGGAACATGCCGGCCTGGCCGCTGTCCTGGACGCGGAGGCGGGCGGTCCAGCGCCCCTTCACGAACTCTTGCCGGTTCTTGGAGGTGATCCGGCCGGCGACGTACGGAGTCGGCGGATGTTGGTCGTCGAACTTGCTGTAGTTGTCACACTCGGCCGGCTCGCCGAGATCGACGACGCGCAGCTTGAGGGTACCTTCACTCACCTCTCGCGTGCCGTGCGCCCCGTCGCGCACATAACACTGATCTTCGTCGTTCACCCAGAGAAGCTGATCCTGCCAGTTGTCCGGGTTGAAGCTGTCGAAGTCGTCGAAGAACGTGCTCTCCCACCCGGCCGCGACCGCGTCCCCGGCCATCGCGTCCGGTTCAGCCGAGTCGTCGGACGACGATGGCGCACAGGCGATCAGCGACATCGAGACGAGCAGCGTGGGGCCGAGAGCGGAGATCCTCATCGTACGTTCCTGGTCCAGGGCGGGTCGTAGGAAGGCGTGCAGACCCGACGGAATCGAGATTGTTCCGCAACCGAACAAAGTCTGAGCGTTCTGCCAAGCCCCCCCTAGAACGCAAGTGTGGGCGTGGCCCCGAAGGACCACGCCCACCCCACCGCGCCGCAGCCCGGTTCTACTGGAAGACGATCTGGTACGGGCGAATGCTGCCGCGGTCCACCACCAGGTGCTGGAAGCCACCCTGCGGCCCCCCTGTGCGCACGTACGACGAACCCGACTGGGACGAGTCCATTCCCGGACGGTCGGACTGCACGTCTTCGCGATACCGCTCGTGTAGGTACTGGCTGAGCTCGATCGCGTTGATCGCTCCGTCCTGATCTGCATCGGCCAACCCCGACCCGATGGCGTCCGCCGCGAAGAGCGACAGGTAGCCACCCGCTCTGAACTTGGCCGCCACCGACGATGTGACGTCCTCCTCGGAGGAGAAGAAGCCGATCCGCCCAGGCGCCGAGATCACGTCTTTGGAGAAACCGCCGCTGAAGCACGCGTCGAGCACCATGACCGACGTCCCACCGTCGACCAATGCCATCAGGTCATTCATCTGATCGTCGGTGATGTCGGCGTCGTACATCGAGAGGGTCTCGTCGAGGCCATCCGGGTCGGCGCGGTCGAAGCCTCCCTGCCGCGGTACCCGACCGCCGTGACCCGAGTAGAAGAAGACGAAGGTGTCGTCGGGTCCGATCCGACCGGAGAGGGATTCGAACGCTGCGCGGATGTTGCCCACCGTCGCCTCGGAGTCGGTGAGGACGACCGAGTTCTCGGCGCTCATCCCACCACCGCGCTGCATCGCCGCGGCGAAGTTCTCCGCGTCCTCGGCGGTGAAGGCCAGGTTGCTCGCCCGGCCGCCGTAGTCGCTAATCCCGGCGAAGATCCCGTAGACCTGACCTCCACCCGTGCGCTGCCGCCCCTGATCGTTCGAAGCGGTGGTCGTCGAGCTGGATAGAGAGAGTGAGTACGAACCGGTCTCGCCGGCGGCATACGACGTCGCCATGACGCGGTACCGACCCGACTCGCGGAGCTGGACCGAAACACGGGACAGGTCGGTTCGACCGTCCGCGTCGTCGTTCTCATCGAGCATCTCGCCGTCCGGGCCCGCGAGCCCGACGTACGAGTCGAAGCCCTGAGAGGCCATCTCGACGGTCACGATCTGGCCGGCTGTTCCATTGAAGACCCAGATGTCCCGGTACTCGCCACCTTCCAGCTCCCCGTCACCGGCCTGGAGCTGACCGTTGGCCGTGCGACCGAAGTCGAGCGTCTCGACGTCGCGCTGGCCGGTCGACGCGACCGCGCTCACACCTGTCTCGATCGAGACCGAGTAGTCCCCGACTTCTCCGGGCTCGTACGTCGTCACGATGACCCGGTACGTGCCGAGCTCCGTGAGTTCGGCCTCGACGCGGCTCACCGAGGTCGAGCCAGCATCGTCGTTCTCTTCGCGGAATTCGTTCGGGCCTAGAACCATCAGGTACGTGTCGAAGTCGGACGACTCCAACTCGACCGTGACCTGCTCGCCGGGGCGGCCCTCGAAGGTGTACGCGTCTGCGTACTCTCCCGAGCTGAGCTCGCTGTCTCCCGCCGAGAGGGTCCCCCGCTCCGTCCGGGACGCGGCTCCACCGGAGGAGGACGAACCCGTGGAGATCATCAGGTCGTACGCACCACTCTCGCCTGGCTGATAGGACGTCACGACGACCCGGTACTCGCCGGCCTCCGTGAGCGGCTGGGACACGAGCGAACGCGTGATATCTCCCTCGTAGTCGTCGTTGTCCGTCTGTTCCCCGTCCGGCCCGATCACCATCAGGTAGGGATCGAAATCACCGGAGGAGAGGTCGGCGATGAGCGTCTGCCCGACCTGTCCCTGGATCCGGTAGATGTCCGCGAACTCGCCACTGTTCAGGGTCTCGTCCCCATCAATGAGGCTGCCGGACTCATTCCGGGTCTGGCCTGCGGGCGCGGGCCCCGCCGCCCCGACACTCACGGAGAGGTCGTATGCGCCGGTCTCTCCGGCCTCGAACGTCGTGACCATGACGCGCCACTCACCGGATTCGTTCGCGTCGACCTCGACGCGGGACCGGTTCGTCGAACCCTCGTAGTCATCGTTTTCGCTCGGGTCGCCACTCGGCGACTGGACGATCAGGTACGTGTCGAAGTCGGACGAGGTCAGATCGGCGACGAGACGCTCGCCGGGCTGAACCGTGAAGAAGTACTCGTCGAAAAACTCACCCGAGTTCAGCGTCTGGTCGCCGTTGCGTAGGTCACCGCTACGGTTCTGGCCGCCCGCGGCCAGCGTCGGAGCACCGGCGTCGATCGGCGACGAGAGCGCTCCGCGGGGAGCGTACGCCATGACGGACCAGATGCACGGCTCCACGGAGCAGTTCACCATGTCGACGCGGAGCGGGTACGAGCCGGCGGCGCCGACCTCGGCCTGTAGAAACGGCGCAGCGTCGACGAGGAAGTCCGATGTGATCTCCTCCCCGTTCAAATCGAAGAGCACGAGGTCGAGATCGTCGCAATCCCCGTCGCACATGCCGACGATGCGGAATTCGATCCCGGGCACGAGAGACAGGCGCACCGTCTCGTTCGTGCCGGCGTCCAGGCCACCGACCAAGGCCTCCGCAAGGGCCTGAACGTAGCCGTCGCCCTGCATCATCTCGTCGACGGCGCTCCACGCCTCGTTGTCCTGAGCCGCGAGTGGTGCGGCCACGAGGAATAGAAATGCACATGCGATTCGTACCAGCCGCTTCATCGATGCTCCTGAGTGACGGTGATGTGATATCCCCCTCGATTCCCCGCACGCGGGCGCGACGCGATCCGTGTCGCCGCCGTCCTTCTACGATGCGCCCGGCGGCCCCCACAAGTACAGCACTGTGTCGGAGCCCGCGCACTGAAGAGCGAATCGGAACCCTCTTGCCACCCGGTCATCGGCGCTCCTGCGTCACGATGAGATGATACTCGCCTGTCGCACCGGTCTCGTAGGACGAGACGGCGATGTTCCAGCGTCCGGATCTCGGGATAGGGACGGTGATGCGTGAGATGTCAGTCTGGCCCTCGAAGTCGTCGTTTTGGTGCGACTCATTCAGCGGGCCCCACGCGTATACCATCGTATCGAAGTCGGCGCTCATGAGGTTGATGATCAGCGCACCGCCCGACGCATCCGCCTTCACGGTGTATCGGTCGACGTAGTCCCCTCCATCGCTGCGCTCGTCCGACGTCGAGAGCATGCCCAGCGTCTCGATCAACACCCGACGTCGACCGCCGTTGGTCGGATCGAACATGAAGATCTGACCGCCGTATAGGCACGAGTGGTAGTGGTGACAGCCCGGCGCTCGGACCCGCACCTGGTGCCGTCTCGCGTCCTGGGGTGTGAAGCTGACCCACCCCCAGCTCGACCGAGACTCGTCGACGGCAACCACATCCCCGTCGCCGTCCTCGATCCATACGTCGATGTCGTTGCAATCGGAGTCACAGACGACGGCGACGCCCATCCGCGCCCCTGCCTCGACGGCGATCGGATAGCGATGAACCCCATCGACTTCGACGCCGTAGTCCCACCGCAGCGCGGGGAGGGTTCGCATCGCGAACTGGCTCATGTTCTCGACGATATCGTCGAGCTGGCGATCGATCTCCCAGCGGAGGGCCTCTTGCTCTTGTGACGCCGCGTGACCGGGCGCCCCAGTCGTCGCGAGCAGACCGGTCGCAGCCAGTACCACGCCTCGTCTCGCAAACATCGCCTCGCTCCTCGGTGGGGGAATCGTGAGTTTGACAACGTTGAGCAACGCCGGTTACATCGGCCTGAACACCGCCTTATCTGTCGGATAAAGTCCCCCCCCAAGGTCCACGCCGATTGAATCAGCTCCGTGTTCTGGGCGGCATCGAGCTCCGCACCACCGATCCGGACGGTGCCCGTCACGTGCTCTCGCAGCCGAAACGGGTCGCACTGCTGACCGCGTTGATGCTCCACGCCAAGGGCGGCTCGGTCCGGCGAGACACGATCGTCGGCCTGCTTTGGCCCGAGTTGGACGCATCGCGTGCGAGCAATGCGATGTCCCAGTCTCTCCACCATCTGCGAAAGGCGTTGGGGCCTGGCGTCTTCGAGCGCGCAGGTGCCGGAGCGCTCTCCGTACGCCACGAGATGCTGTGGTGTGACGCCGTCGCTTTTCGCGACGCGCTGGAGACCGGGACGGGAGACGAGTCGACGCTAGACCTCTATCGAGGCGAACTACTCCCAGGCCTCTATGTCAGCGGCGCCCTCGAATTCGAGCGATGGCTCGAAGACGAGCGGAGCAGACTTCGGCACGCCGCGGACGAGCTCGCAGCCCGGCTCACCCAGGAGCGGGTCGAGGCAGGAGACGAGCAGCAGGCAGTCCGGATCGCTCGGCGAGCGCTCTTCGTCTCCCCACACGACGAGCGGGCGACGCGTCGTCTCATGGAGGTGCTCGAGTGGAGTGGGGACCGGCGCGCAGCACTCGAGGAATACGAGGCGTTCCGGGAGCATATGCGGAAAGAGTATGGTGCCGCCCCCTCCGAGGATTCCCAGGCGCTCGCCTCGCGCATCCGTGACTCGGCGGAGTCACCCCACCAGACGATGCCCCCCCGGAAGCCCCCTCGCAGCTTCCTTCGCCCAACCACGAGAGACGGAGTCGAGTCCACGACCCAGGGCGACGAGGCAACGTCGACGGCTTCACCCCGAAGGAGCATGCTCCCACTGTGGGGAACCGCCGCGGTCGTCACGCTGGTTGCCGGTGCCTGGGCGGTTACGACCTTGGGCGGAAGGGCGGAAGCGTCGCTGCCGCTGGTGGAACCAGCCGACAAGGCGTCGCGGCTCGCGGTACTGCCCTTCACCGTGCGCGGCCAAACGCCCATCGACGATCTGGGCGCGGGACTCGTCACGTTGCTCGCCACGCGCCTCGACGGTGTCGGTGGGCTGTACGGTGTGGACCCGCACGCTCTCCTCGGCCGTGTGGACGTCGCGCCGGGCATGGAGGGCGTATCGCCGGAGACCGCTCGTCGAATCGCCGCGGACTTCGCCGCCCAGTACTTCGTTCTCGGCGACGTCATCGCCAGCGGCGACGAGATCGAACTCTCGGCATCCCTGTACACCCGGGATCAGGCCGAGCCGGTAAGTCAGGCGCGGGTACGTGGGGGCGCGGGCACGCTGATCGACCTCGTCGATCAACTGGCGGTCGAGCTCCTCTCGTCGGAGGTGGCGCAGCCCGGGTCTCGCACCGCCGACCTCGCCGATTTCACCACCGTCGACCTCGAGGCGCTCAAGGCCTACCTCGAAGGCGACCGGCGACTGCGCGCCGGGCGATTCGGTCAGGCCGTCGAGCTCTTCGAGGAAGCGGTCGCTCGGGACTCGACCTTCGCACTAGCCTGGTACCGACTCGGCGTCGCCTCGCTGTGGGCCGACGACGTGCCGCGCACGGCGATGGCGATCCAGTCCGCCGAGCGACATCGGGCGCGGCTCTCCCCCCGGGCCGCTGCACTGCTCGACGCGTTTCGCCCGTACATGGGCCAATCCTATGCCCTCGCCGACCAGCGGTATCGCGACGTTCTTGAGCGCTGGCCGAACGAGCTCGAGGCGTGGTACATGCTTGGTGAATCGTTCTTTCACGGAGGGGCCGATCGAGGCCTGGGCCTGGTGGAGTCCCGTCCCATGTTCGAGCGGGTCCTCGCGTTGGATCCGAACAACTCCGAGGCGTTGCTGCATCTGATCCGGATTGCCGCGTCAGACCGTGTGTCGTCAGACTTCGACGACTACTCGCTGCGCTTTCTCGAGATGAACAGCGGGGCCGATCGGACGCTCGAGGTGCGCGCTCTTCGCGCCTATCGTGACGCCTCTCCGACGCTCACGCGGCGAGTCCTCGAAGACGTCGCCGAAACGAGCGACGTGATCGTCGCCCTGTCCGCCATCGCGGTCGCCGTCTATCTGCAGAACTTCGACGGAGCCGCGGAGCTGACCGAGGCGCTGCTGCAACGACCGGGTGGATCCTACCACGGGTGGGCCCAGCTCATGATGGTGCGCCTGAACCTCGCGCGCGGCCGATTCACCGAGGCCCGCGCCGGGTGGGCCTCGGCCCAGTCCGGAGGCAATGATCGCGGCGGCGTGCTCCTGCTCGCCCGTTGGGCTGCGGTATCGGACCGACTCACCGGCTCGACTGTTCTTGCCCGTGCCGACTTCTCGGCCTCACCCACGTCCGAGTTCCGCCGGGCCGACGGGTACGCCCTCGCTCTCGAGGCGTCCGCTCGGTCCGGTCCGTCGACACCCGAGGTATGGGCGGACGCGCTCGCCGAACTTCCCCGCCTGGCGCCAGAACTCGAGCTCTGGCGAGCCGTTCATCGCGAGGATCCTCTGTCGGCGCTGACCGCCCTAGAAGAGCGGATGCGGGACGGCGACGACGCTCCTGTGCTCGTCCCCCAAGAGGCCCTGCTCTTTGCGGACCTTTCTCGGAGTCAGGGCCAGGTCGAACGCGGTCTCCCATGGCTGTTGGCCATGGGTCGCCCGTCCGGGTACGACATCTCCTTCATCCCCCTGGCCCATCTCGCCGCGGCGCGTGCGCTGGAGCAGAGCGATCCGTCCCGCGCCACCGCCCGCTACCGCGCCTTCGCCGACCTGTGGGCAGGTGCGGACGAGGCATTCCGGCCCGCGGTCGCGGACGCACTCGACCGAGCCGCGGCCCTGAGCCGCTAGCGCCAACGAACGGGGGCGGCCCGAAGGCCGCCCCCGAACGCGCATCGATCGGTCGCGAGGGAGAGGGCGTCGAGCCTAATTGTACGGCCCGAAGACGCTGCTGAAGACGAAGCGCCCACCCTCGGTGCACAGCGCCGACTGGAATCCGGTGAAGAGATCCTCCCCGAATCCGGACGTGAAGTTGTAGTCGACCCCGGTGGCCGACGCCGGAACGGCCCAAGCATCGTCCCAGCCAGCGAGCCCGGAGAGATCCGGGAATGTGATCGTCGCGTTACCCGTCAAGAGGCTGCTCGTGTAGAAAACGGTCATGCTCTGGGTAAGCGTCGAGTATGTGAAGAGCGTCACCCCTTCGACGTCGGCCGGGATGTTCACGTCGGCCTCGAGTCGGAGGTAGTTGCCGGCCCCGGAGACGTCGGTGATCGTCGGCGCGGCGACCTGCGTGGGCAGAGCGACGGTCCGGTCGGCGAGGGTGGAGAACGCCTCCTTGACCCAGCGCGAGGTCGTCACTCCCACGCTCGTCGTACCCGCCGTGAGCCCGGCGACGTGGAACTCACCGGCCTGTTGCTGAGCCGCTGGCGCGCTGAACCCCGTGAAGGTCGGGCCGAAGTCATCGACGTGTAGGGGAGCGATCGTGCACACCCCACCCGCCCGCGGCAGAGCGTAGTCCATGCCCACGAAGCCGTCCTCACCCGCGGCAATGCCCGTGAAGGAGATCGTGGCGTTGTCCGGTGCGAAGCCCTCGGTCGTGAAGTCGATGTCTCCGAGCGTGCCGCCGTTCGCGATGTCCTGATCTCGCCTCAGCACCATCCGATGGTTCGTACCAGCCCCGTCGGTCGAGAAGCCCACGAAGGGTTGGTTACCGTCCGGCACGTCCATGTACTGCACGGGGCCGTCGAAGGCGCTGAATCGTATCGTCGGGCCGAGGGTCGTATTCGTGAGGCCGACAGTGTTCACGAGGTTGGCGTTCACGATCTTTCCGAGAACATCCGTCTCACACGCGTCGATAACCCCAGAGAAGGCGGAGAGGTCGGCGAAGTCCACGGTCAGGTCCGTGTCGGAGCCGTCCAGGAAGACGAGCGCCAGTCCGACGACGTTGCCGGACAAGCCCGAGAGGTCATACGCGTCGTTCACGCCGTTCAACACGGAGAATGGACCGTTGACGCCGTCACTATACGCGACCCAGATAGGACGATCGTCGACGTCGCAAGTACCGTAGTCGAGGACGAGCCCGCCTGCGGGAGGATCGGTCACTGTGAGCTCGAACGTCGTCGCCACGTCCGCCAACGACGACGTCCCGCGGATGGTGACCGTCGTGGTCCCGGCGCTGGCTCCTGCCCCGACGTCGAGGTTCAGCGTCGAGACGTCGCCGGTCGTGTCCTCCGGGTCGAACGCCGCGGTGACGTTGGTCGGCAATCCCTCAGCTGCGAGCATCACCGATTCGTCGAAGTCGGTGCGTGTGATCGCGACGCTGACGCTACCACTGTTGCCGCGTTGGACGGACAATGCCGTCGGCGTCGCGCCGAGCGCATAGGAGCCCGTCGTGGGCGCGGTCACGTTGAGGGTATACGTCGCGGACGCGTCGACCCCAGACCCGGCGGCCGTCACCGTCCCGGGATACGACCCGGCGGCGACCCCCGCGGCCACGTCTATGGTGATCGTGGCGGTCGCGGTGGTCCCGCTCGTGCTCACGTTGCCCACCGTCACGGTCACGCCCGTGGGGAGTCCCGTGACGGTAAAGGTCACCGTTCCGGAGAAGGAGCCACCGAGTGTCGCCGTGCCGTCGAACGTCGTTGACGCACCCTGCTCGACCGTCGCGCTCGTCGGATTGATCGTGAGGGAGATCGTCGGATCCGGATCGGGATCCGGGTCGGGCTCGGTCGTCGTCGAACACGCTGCGACGAAGACGAGAGCGAGTGCGGACCAGAGCGCGATGAGATCGCGCGAGCGTGGGAACGACACCGGGCAATTCTCCTGGGAGGGGGGGGCGGAGAGTGTACTGGAGAACCGGTTCGGTGTCGACACGCTGTGCAGCTTTCCCGCCCCTCGGTCGTTACACGGGTAGACCAGACCGAAGAAGGAGGGACCCATGTTCAGATCGTCATTACTCGCGATCGGCGCCGCGGCACTCTTGGCCGCGACGCAGCCCACCAGTCCAGCGACCGGAGTCGCCGAGGTGTCCGGGCTTGTTACGGATGCCGTCACGGGTCGGCCTCTCGTGGGCGCGCAGGTCTCCACCGTCGGCCAGTCGTTCGGGTCTCTCACCGGCTCAGATGGCCGATTCCTCCTCATGGTCGACGATGGCCTCGTCGGTGCGGAGCTCACGATCGAGGTCTACCAGATCGGGTACGGAGCGGCGCGTAAAACCGTCCGCGTCACGGACTCCGGTTCTACCCTCGACTTCGCCCTACAACCGACCGCGATCGCCTTGGAAGGGGTGGTGGTCACCGGTACCGCCGGACAGGCGCGCCGTCGGGCGATCGGCAACACGGTAGCGCCCGCCGCGGCCGATGGCTCCTCGGCGCGCGTTCTCGGTGCAGGCGTCGCGCACTTCCGCACGCGAGGGCCCGTCGAATCCGCCAGTCGTGAAGGATACGCGCATATCGCGGAGAACGACTTCGCCCCCGTGGCGTCCAGCCCGGTGTCGACCTTCTCCATCGACGTCGATCGCGCCTCGTACGCCAACGTCCGCCGCTTCCTCAATCAGGGCGTCCGTCCGCCCGTCGACGCGGTGCGGATCGAAGAGCTCATCAACTACTTCCCGTACGACGACGCGGCTCCGTACTCGGATGACGAACATCCCTTCACCGTCTCGACCGAGGTGGCGCCGGCTCCGTGGGCGCCTGAGCACCACCTCCTTCGGATCGGCCTGAAGGGAGTCGAAATCGACTTGGACGACGCGCCGGCGAACAACCTCGTCTTCCTCCTGGATGTCTCGGGATCGATGGGCTCGGCAGACAAACTTCCGTTGCTCAAGACGGCGTTCGAGCTGCTGATCGACGAGCTGCGGCCGCAGGATCGCGTGGCCATCGTCGTGTACGCAGGGGCCGCCGGACTGGTGCTGCCCAGCACCCCCGGCTCCGACCGCGACACGATTCTCGAAGCACTGCGGTCCCTGAACGCCGGGGGATCCACCGCGGGCGGAGCGGGGATCAACCTCGCCTACTCGGTGGCTCAGGAGAACTTCATCGAGGGTGGCAACAACAGGGTGATCCTCGCGACCGACGGGGATTTCAACGTCGGTGCCTCTAGCGATGCCGAGATGATCCGGCTCATCGAAGAGAAGCGTGAGGGCGGCACCTTCCTGACGGTGCTCGGCTTTGGAACCGGCAACCTGCAGGACGCGAAGATGGAGCAGATCGCGGACCACGGGAACGGAAACTTCTCGTACATCGACTCGCGCCTCGAGGCCCAAAAAGTGCTCGTGAACGAGCTGGGTGGAACGCTGGTGACGATCGCCAAGGACGTGAAGATCCAAGTCGAGTTCAATCCGGCCCGAGTGGCGGCCTATCGCCTCATCGGGTACGAAAACCGACTCCTCGCAACCGAGGACTTCAACGACGACACGAAGGACGCCGGCGAGCTCGGAGCGGGCCATTCGGTGACGGCACTGTACGAAATCGTGCCCGTCGGCGCCGACACCGACGTGGAGATCCGAGACGTCGACCCGCTGCGGTATCAGCGGCCCGATCCGTCGGCCGGCGCGGACAACGAAGAACTCCTCTTCGTGAAGCTGCGCTACAAGGAGCCGACGGGGACCGAGAGTCGGCTACTCACGCGGACCGTGGGCGACATCGAAGGCGAGACTTCGGACGACTTCCGCTTCTCCGCCGCGGTCGCGGCCTGGGGCATGCTCCTTCGCTCCTCGGAGCACTGCGGTGACTTCACCCTGGCCGACGTGGCCCGGTTGGCGCGGGGCGCTGTCGGCGACGATCGGCACGGGTACCGCGCGGACTTCCTCCAGCTTCTGGACCGCGCACGCGCAGCCGACATCCTCGCCGCGGAGCCCGGGGGCCGTCGATAAACGGACGAGGGTGCACCTGACTCTTCCGGGGGGGGAAGTCGGTGCATCGGCGGGTCGGGGCCTCACGGCCCCGGCCCGTTTTTCCGTCTACGGGTCGTAAGACGCGTAGCTGTCGGCCACGTTCGACACGAGAAGCGCCGCACCGATGAAGAGGAGTCCAGCGATCACGGCGGCCCGACCGAGCCGAGTCAGGTGACCGTCCCGAAACAAAGCCCGCGGCACGACGATGGGCAGGCAGGCAAGCCACGTCACCGCGACGTGAACCGGAAAGGGCATCGCCCGATCCGTTCGACCGACGACCCACGCGTACTTCAGATCTTCGAAGGCCGGTTCGAAGACCCGTTCCCGGACCTCTCGAGGAAGGAGCCGTCCGACCCACCTCCACCGCTCCGCGCCCCGCATTTCGAGGTCAGGCACCCGCGAGTCCCTCCGCCCCACCGAAGTCGGTGATGGCTCGCGCGTAGAAGTCGCGACTGGCATCCCACGTCCTGAGCCCCGGCTGAGTGACAGAGTAGTGCCGCTCACGGATGATCTGCCCGTCGTGCACCTCCTGGTGGTACCGCCCGTCGAGCCAGCCGGCATCCTCGAGGCGAGCCATCAGCTGGTAGAAGGCCGGTCCGCTCTTCCGCACGCCGAAGTACTTCAGCCGGGACCGGATCTCTCGGCCGGGCACGTCCCCACCGCGCACGATCCCGATGACCAGGAATTGGAGATGGGTGAGCTTCGGGACGCTCATCTCTCGACCCTCGCCCGGATGTGTGCCGCGCCAGCATCCGCGGACGAGGACTTCCTCCAGCGGTCTCCGATCATTGACATAACGTCACGTTATGTTACTAGTCATGATGTAAGTGAAGATGATGGGAGGAGTGGTAGGGGGCAATGGACCGTCGACGAATCATGCGCGGAGTTGCACACGCCCTCTTCTGGCTCGTGCTCGTCCTCGAGGTCTTCACGATGGGCGATGCCGGATTGGGCAAGTTCGACAGCATGGAGGGGTGGATGTACTGGTTCGCGCGCTTCGGATACCCGCCACTCATGGCTCCCATGGTCGGAGCCGTCGAATTCGTCGGGGCAGGTCTCCTCCTCATCCCTTCCCTCGCACCGTACGCGGCCCTGACCCTCGTGGTCGTCATGATCGGGGCCCTCCACGCGGTGCTCACCACGCCGACGGATCTCGGTTGGTTCGACCCGACCCTCCACCTCGTCTTCCTGACCATCATCGGAACGGTGCGCTGGCCGCGTCGGTGGCGGCCGTCCCGGTCCGGGAAGGACGTGAACGGGGAGGTGATCGCATGAGCCGGCTTCGTTCTTCGCTGCGCGTGCTCGGGCGTGTTCTGCTCTGGCTCGTCACCATCGCGGAAGCCGGGCTGATGGCGATCGCCGGCTCTGCCAAGTTCACCGGGAACGGCCCCGAGGTATGGGGTGAGATGTTCGTCGGGTGGGGGTATCCGCTGTGGTTCGCCTGGGTAGTCGGGGTCGTCGAGATCGCCTTCGCCCTTCTCCTCCTCGTCCCGCGGCTGGCCGCCTGGGCCGCATCGGTCCTGGGCATCGTGATGCTCGGAGCGCTGGCCACGGTCGTCATCCACGACAGCCCCCTCGGTGTGGCGGGACCGATCGTGAATCTGGTCGCCCTCGCGATCGTGCTCGGGGGCCGATGGCCTGTACGATGGCGACCGAGCTCATCCGTCGCCGGCAGCGACAGCGGACCCCAGCCGCATCCATGACACCGTCACGGCCCCCGTCCCGCGGAGCGTCCATGAGGCCGGGATGAGGGTCCAACTCCCTCCCTACCAACCGCTTGCTGGACGTGATGATGGGCGGCGGGCGGTCGCCGCCCGGCGAACACACGGCGCGCCGCACCGACCGCGAGACTTCACGTCTGGGCTCCCCCTTGTCGATCCGTTGTGGCCGGGGGACCCTTCAACAGGTGGTTGTGGCGGCATTCGGATGGGGAGGCATGCAGATGGCGGAATCCAACGCGCGCGATGTCGCTCGGTTCGGGACCTTTCGGTTCGACTCGCGCACCGGAGAGCTGCACCGAGGCCCCCATCTCGTTCGCCTCGCTCCGAAGCCTGCGCAGGTACTCAACCTCCTCGTCCGCGCGGAGGGTCAGCTCGTCACACGCGGGGAGATCGAAGAGGCAGTCTGGGGCGACACCCCGGTCGATCTCGACCGCAGCGTCAACTTCGCGATCCGCCAGATCCGCTCGGCTCTCGGCGACCGCGCGGAGGCGCCGGTCTTCATCGAGACCCTCCCGAAACGCGGCTACCGCCTGATCGCTCCGGTTTCTTGGGAGGCCGACCGCGGCGAAATCCCCGTGGGCGAGCCGACCAGTCACGGCGCGCCCTCCCGCTATGGAAGGCGCTTCGCCGGGGCTGCCGCTCTCCTCGCCGCGCTGGCGTTGGTCACCGGTGCCGTGTGGGGTCGCTCCACGTCGCCCGCCTCGGCGGAGGATGTGTCGCCGACGACACTCGCCATCCTCCCCTTCGAAGAGCGTCGATCAGGGGTGGGGGACGCATTCTTCTTAGACGGGCTCACCGACGAACTCATCACCGTCGTGGCTCGCCTCGATCCCCACCGCTTGGCCGTCATCGCCCCGACCTCCGCCCGACTCGCCGCGGCCGCGAGCCCGGACGACGGTGTAGTCGCAGACGCGCTCACCGCACGATATCTCCTGCGCGGGGCCGTGAGTGAGTCGGACGGATCCATCCGGATCAACGTTCGCCTCGTAGACGCCGCGGACGGCTCCGTGCTCTGGGCTGATCGATTCCTCGGACACGACGTCGGGTCGGCGGATCTGCAATACGAGATCGCATCCAGGGTGGCCACAGCGCTCCGCGAACCGCTTTCCCTCGACGCCCAGCTTCCCGCACTACGACCTGTCGCCCCCGAAACGCGGGACGCCTTCCTGCGGGGCAGCTATCTCCTCACGCAGGGATGGAGTCGCACCGAAGAGGCGATTTCCACGTTGGAGACTGCGGTGCGTTCGGACTCGCTCCACGCACCCTCACGGGTCGCGCTGGCCCGCGCACTGATACGATGGAATCGCCGAGCGGAGGCGCGGGTGCACCTGGCGGACGCGGTCCGGATCGATCCCCTGTACGCGCCGGCACACATCGTACTCGGGACGGATGCGCTGTACGGCCTGTGGGATCTGGAGGCCGCGGACGCACACTTCGAGCGTGCCCTCGCGATGGACCCCGGCAATGTCCTCAGCCACCACCCGTACGCCTATCACCTGTCGATCGCGGGGCGACACGACGAGGCGATCGCCGAGATCTCCGCCGCCCTCCGGCTAGACCCTGTCTCGCCGCTCGTAAACGGGGACGTAGGCCGGATCTTCTACAGGGCCGGCCGCTTCGACGAGGCGGAAGAGCAGTGCGCACGAACCCTCGAGCTGGATCCGGATCACCCGAATGCGCTCTCGTGTCTCATCAACATTCGTCTACTGGCAGGCGACGCGGAGGGGGCCCTTCCGTACGCGCTCGCGTCCTGGGCTGCCGCGGACTCGGCGGCCCTCGACCGCGACGCGCTCGCTGCCCTCCCCGCCGATGAGGCGATGGAGCGGTACTGGCTGGGCCGAGTCGACGCACTCCGAGCGGGAATCGCCCGTGGCTGGGACGACGGATGGGTCCCGCTCGCACAAGCGTACGTCTGGCTGGGTCGAACCGAGGAGGCCCTCGATGCCCTCGAAGAGGCACTGGCCCGCCGGAGCTCCATCTTGATGCAGGTGCCCGGGGATCCATGCTTCGCGGTCCTCGTGGGCCTCCCGCGGTTCGACGCCCTGGTCGCAGCGATGGGGCTCGACGCCTAGCCGCCCGACATCCTGACTCCGGTCACACCGATGCGGAGGCCGTGGTTGACGCGCAGCCCGACCATCCCGTCCACCGGGATCGCGCCGGTCGGAACGTCCACCACCTCGACGCCGTTCACCTCGACGCGAACGCGGTCGTCGCCCACCACGATGGCCAGTCGGTTCCGAACGGTGTCCGCACCGGACTCTCGATCGGCCCACGCGCGGAGTGATTCGACGCGCGACCAGTCTTCGACGACGAACGTCTCATCCCCGTCTCGGCGCTTCACAAGCAACATCCCGTCCTGGCGAATCAGGACGTAGCCATAGGCCTGCCCGGGTCCGCCGAGATCTCGCCCGCCGAAGACGATGCCGTACCCCTCGTTTCGGCGCATCGGGTCGGTGCCTTCGAAGTCCACCTCGATCCGGTACGGGGGGACCAACGTCTCGCCGTCGCGAAACAGGATCGACGACGCTCCGGTGGAGAGCGTCCATCCGCCGCTGTCCGACTCGATGCGAATCGGATCACCACCGGCCCCGTCGTCTCTCCGTACCGACCACGTCCAATCCGTCCCGGGCGTCCACACCCGCTCCTGCCCAACGACCGGATCCGCGAGCACGGCCAACACGATGAGTCCGCCGACAATCCGGGCGAGCCGACGACCGGTCACCACTCACCTCGGGGATAACTGCCGGTCCACACGTCGATGAACTCGCGTCCCCAATTCGGCCGTACCGTCCCGAGCCTAGGCTCGTAGAATTCGATCGCCAAATCGAGCAGCTCGTACGCCTGCTCTCTCGTCTGGGGATTCGCGATCAGGGCCAAACCACCGTTCATCAACATCATCGGGTTCTGCGCATCTGCGGCTCGCGCCTGGTTCCAGACCGCGCGCTCTCGACCGCTGTCCGGATCGTCCGGCATCGTTCGCGACACGAAGCTCAGGATCAGCCCCTCCAGAGCGTAGAAGTCAGCGTCGACGCCGGGGTCCCCCTCCGGCTTCACACGGGTCGCCATCTCGAAGTAGACGCGCGCCAGGTCGACGAAGGGCGCAGCCCGGTCGTCGTCGGAGAAGAGCGAGAGCTGGGTGTACGCGAAGGCGGTCCAATACGACGGCAGCCAGGAGTGCTCGTCCGTATCGTCCGGGGGATGTGCGACGGCAAGAGCCTCGAAGCGTTTCGTCGCCTCCTGGATGTGCCTTAGATCACTCGTCGCATGCTCGTGGTAATACTCCACCACCTCGAGCAATCCGGGGTATTCCTGCCCTGCCACCGGTTGAAGTCCGACCAGCATCAGGCCGAAGCCGCCCACCAAGCCCACGACCCTCGATCGTAGTGCGCTCATCATCCACCCCTCCAACGCGTCTGGAACCGTGGGGCGGACGGGACGCGAGCCATCTACCCGTCCGGATCGTGTGGACCCCGACACCGGTTGCCAATGGACGTACGCTGAGAATGACCTGAGGAGACGGTGAGCCCGTAAGTGCCTACGCGGGAACCGGTTGAGACGGCGTGGAAGCAGCCTGACCGAGGCGCGGCGTTCGGCCTAGCTGATGATCCGTCCGAGCGCGTCTCGACCACCGACGACGGGAAGTGTGATCGACGTGCCGGACAGGTCGACCTCGAGCTCCGTCCCCGGCTCCGGCCAGAGCGTGAACTCGGGATCGCTTGAGAAGATCATCAACCCGATCCGTTGACCGGCCGGGATGATCTGATCGTCCGGCTGCAGATCGAAGGTCAGCTCCCGAAACACCCCGGGTTCGAGCGGCGTGCTCTCCGTGAGCGACTCCTCATTCTGGGGATCGGCCCATCCCCGGGTGATGATGTTGTCGTTGGTCGTTCCGTCCTCGACCCACGGCAACGAGACGAGCCACACCGAGAGGTTGGCCGCTTCGGCATTCGCCGCCACGCGAATCGTCACCGACGCGACGCCCGAGAGGTGCACGTCTTGAGTCAACGTCGGTGTCGCGTAGATGAGTCGCCCGTCCGACGCCGCAGCCCCCGCGTGGGACGCACCGTCGATCGAGACATCGTCACGAACACCCGCAATCGTCTGTCCGTCCGGAGCTGCCTGGGACAGCAGGCCCACCGCGTTGCCGTCCCCCTGGGGATAGAGCGTGACCCCTTCGCTCTCCGGGTGGGGGTAGCTGTCGTACGGCGTCGGCTCACGATCGCCCTCACGGACGATCCACGAGCGCGCATCGTTTTCCACCCCGTTCTCGACGCCGTGGAGATAACGCGTGAACCACCGGTTCATGAGCTCGTGCGGCGGTTGTCCACCGTGACCGCCCTGGTGGTAGTACCACTGGACAGGCACATCGCGCTCCTCCAGGGCCCGTCCGATCCGGTACGAGTGCTCGGGCATCACGTTCCAGTCATTGAAGGCGTGCGCCATCAGCGTTGCCGCCCGAACGCCGTCGATGGCGTTGAGGTAGTCCCGTCCGGCCCAGAATTCGTTGTAGTCCCCGGTGAGTCGATCCCGTCCCTCGGCCATCTCACCGTCGCGAATGTTCTCGTTGCACCAGTCGCGACGGGCAGGGTCACCGGAGTTGATAAAGTCGTAGAGGACGTCGACGTCTTCCCCGAGGTAGCCGCCCGGAGATCGGACGAGCCCGTTCGAGCGGTAGTAGTGGTAGTACGAGGTGTTGGGCGCGACAGGGATGATCGCCTCGAGACCCTCGACGCCTGTCGTGGCCGCGGCGAGTGGCAGCGTCCCGTTGTACGACGTCCCCGTCATGCCAACCCGACCGGTCGACCAATATGCCTCGACCTCTTCCCCGCCTTCGGGCTCCGTGAAACCTCGGGCGCGACCGTTCAGCCAGTCGATCACCGCCTTCGGCGCGAGCGACTCGTTGGCGCCACCGACCGTCGGGCACCCCTGAGACAGACCGGTCCCCGGGGACTGAGAGTGCACGACGACGAAGCCGCGCGGCACCCAGGTGCTCACGTGGGAATTCGAGATCGTCGGCCGTCGGCTCTGATGCCCGATCGACGGCATCTCACCCCGCGTCGGAGGTACCGCGCCGATCTCGTGTTCGACGTTCCAGAAGTACTCGCTACCGGTCGTCCCGACCCCGGAGTAGTACGGCGATGTCTCGTAGATCACCGGAAGGCGCAGTCCGTCTTCCGTCGCCGGGGGGCGGGTCACGTCTACGTGGACCCGATCGAGTCGTCCGTCTCCGTCCGAATCGAAGGTCGTCTCCACCCAGAGGTCATGACGCAGCCACGACTCGGCATCCGCAAAGGCGTCGACCACCTCGGACTGGCCGTCCACGAAGGTGGGGCGCGGCCCCTCATACGCCGGCGGGGTGTCACGCACCGTCTGTCCGGCCGCACAGGCCGAAAAGACGAGCGTGCCGATCGAGGCGAGCGAGAGAAGGATCGAACGCGAGCGTCGCATGGCGGATTCTTCAGAAACGAGGAGTACGGCGGGCGCCTAGGGCAGCGGCCAACCTATCGGGACACCCGAGCGGTGTCATCGGCGATCGGCCGCTACAACGTCAGCTCGTATTGGAGGCCGGTGAAGGTGAGTCGGTGATGTGGCGTCAGCCCCAGCTCATCGATGGCGGCTCGGTGCTCGGCCGTGCCGTATCCGGAGTTCCGCTCCCACCCGTAGCCCGGATACTCCTCGGCCAGCCTCGCCATCAGACGGTCCCGCTCGACCTTGGCCACAATCGAAGCGCAAGAAATCGAGTGGATGAGACCGTCGCCGCCGACGACCGCGTCGTGGGGGCGTCCCAACCACTTTACGGGAAGACCGTCGATCACGATCTGTTCCGGGAGTCGGTCCAAGGCATCGAGCGCCCGCTGCATCGCCGCGGTCGTCGCGCGGAGGATGTTGCGGCGGTCGATCTCTCGGGCGTCCGCCGAGCCGACGCCGACCGCCGACGCGACACGCACGATCTCCTCGTACAACTCTTCGCGCACCGGGGGAGAGAGCTGCTTGGAGTCGTCGGCGCCCTCGACGTGCGTGTCTTTCGGCAAGATCACAGCGGCCGCGACGACCGGGCCGGCGAGGGGACCCCGCCCCGCCTCGTCGACACCAGCCACAGAATGGCCGCGGCCCCAGAACCGGCGCTCGTACTCGAGCGGGTCCTGGGGCCGCGAGCCCTCAGTCGAATCCGGCATGCCGGCCGGTGACTACCGTGCCGTGCGCTTCTCCGCGATACGGGCGGACTTCCCGCGGCGTCCGCGGAGGTAGTAGAGCTTGGCGCGGCGGACGCGGCCGCGACGCACGACCTCGACACCAGTCACCGTCGGCGCGTGCACCGGGAAGATGCGCTCGACGCCGATCCCGCTCGAGATTTTCCGAACGGTGAACGTCTCGTCGAGACCGCCGTGCTTCCGGGCGATGCAGACGCCTTCGAACACCTGGATACGCTCCTTGGCACCCTCACGGACCAAGTAGAGCACCTTGACGGTGTCGCCAGGAGCGAACTCCGGGAGTGCTTCGGCCCGGAGGTTCTCCTTCTCGATTTCCTTGATTACGTCGGTCATCTCAAGCTCCAATGACACCGTCGTAGGCGTTCGTGGACAGACGCGTAAGATAGTGAGCCACTTCACTTCCGTGAAGTCCCGGCTGGCGTGGATGTGCCGCGCCACGGAACTTCCCGGCCCGCCCTCGAAACACACCGATCCATGCTGACTCATCGCCTGCGCATCGTCCTGCCCGCGCTCGTGACGACCGCGATCCTCGGCTCCGCCTGTTCGCCCGATGTGGACGACAACCCGTCACCGACGACCAGTTCGGACCGGGCCGAACGGCTCGAATCGCTCCTGACCGTCTTGGCCGCCGATTCGATGGAAGGTCGCGCCACAGGCACTCTTGGGGCCGCCCGAGCCGCCCGCTTTCTGGCCAACGAGCTCGACGCGTACGGGATCGAGCCTGCGGGCGACGACGGCTTCATGCAGCCCATCCCGATGGTTCGCATGATGGTGGAGACCCAGAACGGGCCCCGGGAGCGGCTCCTGATGGAGATGGACGCGCTGCGCTGGGACACGATCGATGCGGACGACATCTTCACCACGGAAGCCAACGTCGTCGGCATCATCCGCGGGAGTGACCCCGAGGTCGGCCACGAAGCGGTGATCCTCGGAGCCCACTACGACCACGTCGGCATCGGCAGACCCGTCGAGGACGGGGCGGGAGTCGCCGACTCGATCTACAACGGCGCGGACGACGACGGCTCGGGGACGGTGGCCGTCCTCGAGATCGCGCGCACCCTGGCCGACGGGCCCACTCCGCGGCGGTCGATTGTGATCCTGCTCAGCACCGGGGAGGAGATGGGTCTCCTGGGGACGCGTTACTACATCGCCAACCCGGTGATCCCAATGGACCAGACGGTGGCCGATCTCCAGATCGAGATGATCGGACGCCCGGACGACGCGGTCGGCGGCTTCGGGCGGGCGTGGCTCACGGGGTACGAGCGTACGACGATGGGGAACCAGCTCGCCGAAGCGGGCTCACCGATCGTGGCCGACCCTCGGCTCGACCAGAACTTCTTCTTCCGCAGCGACAACATCGCCTTCGCGCGCCTCGGGATCCCGGCCCACACCCTCTCTTCGTTCAACCTGCACGGGGACTACCACCAGCCCTCCGATGAGGTGGAACACATCGACTTCGATCACATGGCGGCGCTCGTCGAAGCGACGGTCGAGGCGGTCCGTTTCCTCGCCAACGGTCCTACGCCGGCATGGAACGAGGGCGGCACGGAAGGACTGAACCTACCCGGCGGCTGATCCTCCCCCTACGAGCGCCGAGGGGCGATTCGGCCTACTCGTCCAGGAGGTCGGGACGCTGCTCCCGCGTGAGCCGTGCCGCGACCTCGGCGCGCCACGCCTCGATCTTGGCGTGATCTCCGGATCGGAGTACGTCGGGCACCGCGTGCCCGCGGTACTCGGGGGGCCGGGTGTAGGACGGGGCGGACAAACGACCCGCGTCGTAGAAGGAGTCCGTCGCGGCGGCGTCGTGGTCCCCCATCGCACCCGGTAGGAGGCGCACCACCGCGTCCGTGATCACGAGCGCTCCGAACTCGCCGCCAGAGAGCACGAAGTCCCCGATGGAGAGCTCTTCGGTGGCGAGGTGATCAGCCACCCGCTGATCGACGTCTTTGTAGTGACCGCAGAGCAACGTGATCTCGGGCTCCACCGAGAACCGAACGGCGTCTTGGTGCGTGAAGCGACGGCCGCGCGCAGAGAGCAGGACGATCGGACCTCGTGGCTCGATATCGTCGATGGCCTCGAAGAAGGGCTCGGGCTTCATCACCATGCCTGCGCCCCCTCCATAGGGCAGGTCATCTACAGTCCGATGGCGGTCATGCGTGTACGTCCGCAGATCGACGGGGCGGTAGCGCACCAGACCCGCCGCCGCAGCCCGGGCAGGGATCGACATCCCGAGGGGGCCGGTGAAGAAGTCCGGAAAGATGGTGACGATGTTGATCGTCATCGGGGCGGAGGTCACGAGCCCTCCCCGTCCCCGTCGTCGTCCTTCCCGCGGGGCGTCCCGGTACCGCCGAGGTCGAGCAGTCCATCCGGGGGATCGATCACCATGATGCCGGCCTCCGGGTCGATCCCGACGATGATCTCGGGGCGGTACGGAATCATGTGGACCCCCGCCGCTCCCTTCACCTCGAGGAGGTCGGCCGGTCCGAGTTCGTAGATCTCGACGACCTCGCCCACGATCGCCCCGTCCACGGTCTCGACCGTCATCCGAAGGAGCTGATGGTAGAAGAGCTCCCCCTCCGCGAGCGGCTCCAGATCCTCGAGCGCTCGGAACAGATACCGACCTCGAAGAAGCTCCGCGGCCGTTCGGTCCTCGACGCCTCCGAAGGTGACGAGGAAGCCACGCTGGTGAGGCCGGCACGCCTCCACCCGCAGAGGGGGGAGGTCCGGGTTCGGCTCGTCATCCGAGGCATTGCCCATCGACAAGACCACCCCGGGCAGAAAGGTCTGCTCGGGGTGGTCCGTGAGTGGGTGGACGAACAGCTCGCCGCGCGTTCCGTGGGCTTTCGCGAGATGGCCCACGACGAGGTGCGTCGGGTCCGGTCGACCCATGAATGGGCGTCCGAGGGTTACTCGGACTCCTCCTCACCTTCGTCGGCGGCGTCCGCCTCGGCCTCGGCTTCCGCTTCAGCAGCGGGCTCCTCGGCCTCTGCTTCTTCGGCCTCGCCTTCCTCGGATGCCGCAGCAGCTTCGGCCTCGGCAGCCGCCTCTGCTTCGGCAGCCGCGGCGGCCGCGGCTTCCTCTTCGGCGGCCTTCTCGGCAGCAGCCTTGTCCGCGGCGGCTTTCTCTTCCTCGGCCCGACGCGCAGCGAGCTGCTCGGCGCGCTTCGTCTTGCGCTCCTCCGCGTCTTCCACGCCGACGGCAACGGTAGCGTCACCGCCCCGGCGTGCCTTGGCGATCAGCGACTTCACCGTTCCGCTCGGGCTCGCGCCCTCGGAAATCCAGTGGTCGACGCGCTCGAGGTCGAGCACGAGGCGCGCGGGATCGGACAGCGGCTTGTAGTAGCCGAGAGTCTCGACGAACCGACCATCGCGCGGCGACGCGCTGTCGGCTACGACGACCCGGTAGTGGGGCTTTTTCTTCCGGCCCATCCGCCGGAGTCGAATACGTGCGGGCATGTTCGTGTTGCGGCCAAAAGGTGATTCCTGGGCAGACCCGAAGTCTACACGAGACGGACGGTACTGTACAGCGACAGTCGGCCCCAAAGACTCGGTCGGCGACCTCAGTCGAACTCGAAGACGGGCGGGTTCTGGTCGCGTCCGACCCGACCCCGTTGCACCTCGGCCTTGAAGTAGTTCTCGCCACGCACGGGAGCGTCCGCCAAGCGCCGCAGGAGTGCGATCTGCCCGATGTGCGTGAGCGCGTCGGCAAAGGGACCCTGGAGCAACCGGTGGGCCGGACGTTCGAGCGGCTCGTCGGAGGCCAACCGGGTGTCCACCGCCTGGAGCCCCGCATAGAACCGTTCGACCTGGACCTCCCACTCCGCCTCGGAAGACTCCGCCCAGCGATGCTCCCCGTCTGCCAACCCGAGACCCCACTCGAAGAGATCACCGATGTGGGCGAGAATCTCGACGGCCGTGCGCGAACCAGGGCCAGCCGCTACCGCGCCGAAGCCTTCCGGCGCGCCCCGAATCGCCTTGCCACCGCGGTACGCGATGGTCGCCACCATGTGTCGAAGCAGCTCTCGGTCCGTAGACACGTCAGCCTCCTCTGAGCTCGGGGAAGAGGGTCCGGACCACCTGCTCGGACACGGAGACACGGATGTCATTCGTGTCGGGCATGCCGCCCCCCGACCCACCGGTGTTGAAGGCGGCGAAGACCACCGAACCCGAGGCACGGTCCATGACGAAGAAGGAGTAGAAGGTCCGCTGCGTCCCGGTGTGCCCCACCACTCGGTGCCCGTCGAGGTCGTACAGGAAGAACGAGAGTCCCATGAACGCATCCCCCATCGGATTCTCGCCCATCGGCACGACCGGCTCCCACATCTCTTCCAGGGACGCGCGATCCAGGACAGAAGCGTGCACGGCGTGGTCGCCGTGCCCGGAGAGGAAGGCGAAGTACTTGGCCATGTCGGTGAGCGGCGCATTCAGCCCACCGTTCGACACCGTAATTCCGGTGTTGAAGTCGAGGCCTCCGGCCACGGGGGTGCCGTCGACGACGGAGTAGTGGTTCGACCGGTGCTCCCGAAGTGGCCGCGGAGTCCCGTCGAAGTACGACTCGCGCATCCCCAGGGGTGAGAAGATGTTCTTGTCGACGTAGGCTTCGAAGACGTCTCCGGAGACCGCCTCGATGACTCGACCGAGGAAGATGATGCCCGGGTTGGAGTACGCGTACCGAGATCCAGGCTCGAAGTGGATCTCCGTGTACGGGACCATCGAGACCAGCTGGCTCCACTCGGTCGGTTCGTGGGGGTGCCACGCCTCCCCGCCCGCGTACGGCCATGTCCCGCCTCGGAAGCCGGCCGAGTGGCTGAGTAGATGGCGGATCGTGATCTCTTCCATCGACCCGAACGGGTTGTGGACCCCGCGGAGCTCGGGGACGTAGTCGACGATCGGATCATCGAGGTCGATATGGCCGTCGTCTCGAAGCTGCATGATTCCGATGGCCGTCATCGTCTTGGTGATCGACGCCCAGTGGTAGATCGTCCGATCAGTCACCGGTCGGCTCGCTTCGACGTCGGCCAGGCCATGGGTGCGTAGGTCGTGCAGCTCTCCACCGTGCAGCCACGCGATCGATGAACCGACGACCCCTCCGGTCATCACGCGCTCCTCCCATGCGTCGGCAACCCCGGTCCACGCCGTCAGGGCAGTCTCCGGTGCCGAAGCGTGTTGGGCCTGTACGGGCGCGAAGCTTCCTAAGGCGAGGACGAGGGTCGCCGACAGCACGCTCGTCCGTGCTCTTCTCTGTACGTTCATGGCGACAGTATGACACGCGGTGCCCGCCTCGGCATCCACGCATCTCGCGAGCCTACCGTGAAGACCCAGCTCCTCGTCTCCCCCTCCGCCTCGGGCGCGTACTTCGGAGACGTGGAGGGAGTGTGCCTGGCGGAATTCTCGGCGCTGTTGCCGGATGTCGAGGTCACGCAGGACCAGGTGGGCGCACTCCACTTCCTGAAGGCGTCCCTGGAGCCGGAAGAGCTCCGCCAAACGGCTCGAATGTCGTTCGTCCAAGGGGCGTTCGAGGACGGAGGGACCGGCCTCCATCCCCTCCCCCTCGACCCAGACTTCCTCCTCCCTCCGGAATTGGTCTTCGGCTCGAGCTATCGCGGGAAGACACACCCGCTCGTGACCCAGCTCGCCCTGAACCTCGCCCTTCACTACGCCGACACGGGCCGCCCGGCGACGCAGCTCCTCGACCCGATGGCCGGGATGGGCACGACGCTGCTGTGGGGGCTTCGCTACGGACTCGACGGCTGGGGCATCGAGCAGGATCGCGCCGCCGCCGACGGACTTCACCGGCACGTCAAACGCCAAACGAAGCTCCATCGGATCAAACATCGGCACGCCAAGGGCTTCACGGGGGCGAAGAACCGCCGCGGCGAGGGAGCGTTCGTCGACTACGAAATGGGCGGCCACACGGCACGCCTCGTCACCGGCGATACGGTACGCGCCGAGACCCTTCTCGAGCGCCGACGCTTCGACATGATCGTCTGCGATCTCCCGTACGGCGTTCAGTTCAAGGGGAAGGGCCAACGCGTGTCCGACCTCGTCGCCGAGTGCGTCCCTGTGTGGGTGGACCGACTCCGCCCGGGCGGGGCCATGGTCCTGATCTTCAACACCTACCAACCCCACCGAAACGAACTCGCCCATCTGTGCACCGGCGCCGGTTGTGCCGTCGAATCCTTTGCGGCACCGCACCGGATGAGTGAGTCGATCGTCCGCGATCTGCTCGTAGCCACCCGCCCGCGTGGAGGAGGGTCGCCTCCGTCGGGTTGACACCGACCCTCGTTCTCGTATTTAATCAAATTAAATTGATCGGGCGAGGAGGCGGTGATGGTCAGAGGGAAGAGACCGGGAGAGTTCGAGCAGGTCGTCCTGCTGACCCTCGCGGGCTTCCGGTCCGATGCGACGGGCCGTGAGGTCTACGAACGCCTCACCGAGACGACGGGTCGAGAAGTCTCCCTGGCCGCCGTCCACATCACACTCCAGCGGCTGCACGAGAAAGGCTGGGCGCGTTGCCACACGTCGGCGCCCGCCGCGAGCGAAGGTGGAAAGCCTCGCCGGCGATACGCGCTCGGACCCGACGGAGCGCGGATGCTCGGCGATCTGCGCGAACAGTTCGACCGCCTGTGGGGCGAAGCGAGCGTGCACCCTCTCCTCGCGGACGACCGCGGATGAGCCGCGAGAATCGCGCCCCGCGATGGGTCCGGCGGGCCGTTCGACGGACCACGACCGACGCGCTCCAGGATGAGGTCATCCGCGATCTCGACGAGATCTGGCGAGAGCGTGCGGCGTCGGAGGGTCGTTGGGCCGCGGACCGCTGGGCCGGAGGTCAGGCGTTCCGCGCGCTCTACCACTATGCGCGAGGAGGACAGGCGAAGGCGGGCACGGGAGAGGAGGAGATGATGGAGTCGCTCCGGCGGGACATCGGTTTCGCGTTGAAGCAGCTGAGGAGCCAACCCGGGGTCGGGGTGACGGCGATCGTGACGCTCGCCCTGGGTATCGGCGCGACGACCGCCACGTTCAGCGTCGTGCACGGCGTGTTGCTCAAGCCCCTCCCCTTCGAGGAGCCCGACGACCTCGTGATGGTCACGACCACCACCGGAGGAAGTGAGCTGCCGCGCTTCGTGTCCGGACCGGACTTCGTCGACATGGCGTCGTCCTCTGAGACGATCGCGGATCTCGCCGGCTTCGTGGAAACCACCGTGGGTCCGATGACCCAAGTGGACCGGCCCGAGCACATCGTGACGACCCCCGTCACGTGGAACCTCTTCGACCTGCTCGGCGTCGACGTGGCGATGGGTCGACGGTTCACCGCCACGGACGCCGTCCCCGCATCACAGAGTGCGACCACCCGGCCTCCGATGGCAGCCATCATCAGCCACGAATTCTGGCTTCGCTCGTTCGGGGCGGACCCCGACGTCATCGGTACGACAGTCCGGGTATGGGGCGGCTCCACGGAGATCGTGGGCGTGTTGCCCGAGGGGTTCCAACTCGTCGTCCCCCCCGAGCTGAACGTGCCCCCGGACGGTGACATCTGGCGGGCCATGAGGACGGACCTGTCCGAGTGGTCGCGCGAAGCACGCGCCGTGCGGACGATCGGTCGCCTTCGTGATGGAGCGAGCGTTGAACACGCGCGCGAGGAGCTCGCCCGCTTCTCCTCCGACCGCCGGCGCTTGCACCCGCATCACGACGCAGAGTCCACCGACTTCGTGACTGTGGGGCTCGTCGAGTCCGCGGCGGAGCCCCTCCGCGGGACGCTTTGGATCCTTCTCGGCGCGGTCGGTCTCGTCTTGATGATCGCGTGCGCGAACGTCGCCAACCTGCTCCTCGCGCGGGGCGCGGTGCGTCGTAGCGAGATGGCCGTTCGCGCGAGTCTCGGAGCGGGACGAACACGCCTCCTGCGGCAGCTCCTCACCGAGAGTGGGGTGATCGCGCTGCTCGGCGCGGCCGGAGGGATCGCCCTCGCACATCTCGGCGTGACCCTCCTGCACCGTATCCGACCGGCCGACCTACAGCGACTGGAGGCCGTGCAGTTGGACACGCCCGTCCTCGCCTTCGCAGTCTTTCTGGCCGTGACGTCGACGGTGTTGGCCGGTCTCCTTCCGGCTGTGCAGCTGTCGCGCGCAGGGCTGGTCGATCAGGTGCGAACGCGGGGTGAAGTGTCGACGGATCGTCGGTCCCGTGACGTCCTCGTCATCGGTGAGGTCGCGCTATCCGTCGTCCTCCTCGTGGGTGCCGGACTACTGATTCGCTCCTTCTCGGAGTTGCAGCGGATGCCACTCGGCTTCGAGCCCGAATCCGTCCTCACGGTCACGGCGACTCAATCGTCCCGCCCACGAGACGAACGGCAGGCCTATGAGGCCGAGCTGATCGACGCCGTCGAACGCGTCCCCGGGGTGACCTCCGCGGGCATCGTCTTCCCGCTCCCCATGAACGGCGTCTACGACCGGAGCGCAGAGTACACCCTCGACGATCGATTCGCGGATCCGGCGGGCTGGACGACGGCCTACTTCCGAACGGTGAGCCCGAACTACTTCGAGACGATGGGCATCGAGCTGCTCCGAGGTCGCGACTTCACGCCGCTCGACGAGACGTACGACGTGCCGATCGTCGTGCTCGACGAACGGCTGGCGAGGCAGGAGTTCGACGGGAGGGATCCGGTCGGGGAAGCACTCTGGGTGCGCGGGATGGAGGGCGATACCCTCCGCGCGACCGTCGTCGGAGTCGTCGAGTACGCCCCCCAGTGGGACCACCGAGACCTCCGCCCGACGATGTACTTCCCGAGGGTCTTCTACCAGAGCCACGAGGTCTCCGTCGTGGCGCGGTTCGCCGGAGAGCCGGAGAGCTTCGCCGCGGCGTTCTCGGACGCCATTCGAGAGGTGGACCCGGCGTTCCCGTCCGATCTCGTTCCGATGCAACAGTTCGTTCAGGACCGGCTCGCCCGAACTCGATTCCTCTTGATTCTCATGCAGCTCTTCGGGCTTCTGGCCCTGGGCCTCAGCGCGGTAGGCCTCTACGGGGTGCTCTCGTATTCGGTCCGCCAGCGGGTGCGCGAGCTGGGGCTGCGGCGAGCGCTCGGTGCCGAGGGACCGACCCTGACGGCACGCGTGCTCGTCGACGGGCTCAGGCTCGCCGCGATCGGGGTGGGCATCGGACTGTTCGGCGGACTCATCCTCGGTCGGACGCTTCGGACTCAACTGTTCCGTGTGGGCGCGAGCGATCCAACGACTCTGATCGGTGCGTGCGTCGTCGTCCTGGTCGTGGCGGGATTCGCGAGCCTTCTCCCGGCGGCCAGAGCCGCGAGAGTCGATCCGGCGGTAGCGCTCCAGGAGGGATAGCGGCGGCTCAGCGGCCGAAGGGCATCCCCCCCGGCATGCCGCCCGGCATCCCACCACCGCCCATCCCGCCCATCATGCCCCGCATCTGCTTCATCATCTTCTGCATCTCCTTGAACTGCTTGAGGAGACGGTTCACTTCGGAGACGGGTCGTCCGCTGCCCTTGGCGATCCGAGCGCGGCGTGAGCCATTGATGATCTTCGGGTTTTCACGCTCCTGGGGCGTCATCGACAGGATGATGGCCTCGACATGTTTGAAGCGCTTGGGGTCGAGATTGGCCGCCGGAATCTTCATCCGCCCGGCGCCCGGGATCAGCTTCAGCAGTTGATCGATCGGGCCCATCTTCTGGATCTGGCGCATCGACACGAGGAAGTCCTCCAGGGTGAAGCGCCCCTGACCCATGACCTTCTCTTGCAGCTTCGCCTGCTCCTGCTCGTCGATCGCGACCTGGGCTCGTTCGACGAGGCCGACGACGTCACCCATCTGCATGATGCGGCCAGCCAGCCGCTCCGGGTCGGCCGTATCGAGGTCGTCGATGCCTTCGCCGACACCGATGAACTTGATCGGCTTGCCCGTGACCCCGCGGATCGACAGCGCCGCACCGCCGCGGGCGTCGCCGTCCATCTTCGTCATGACGATGCCCGTGATCCCGAGCGCCCCGTCGAAGCCCTCCGCGATCGTGACGGCTTCCTGACCCGTCATCGCGTCTGCCACCAGCAGGATTTCGGTTGGCTCGACCGCGTCCCGAATCTGGCCCAACTCCGCCATGAGGTCGTCGTCGATCTGGAGTCGCCCGGCGGTATCCACGATGAGCACGCTGTGCTTGTTCTCGACCGCGTGCGCTCTCGCGGCCTTCGCGGCCGCGACCGGGTCGCCGCCGAATTCGCCCGCAACGACTTCAGCGCCGATCTGCTTCCCGAGCGTCTGGAGTTGCTCGATGGCTGCGGGGCGCTGGAGGTCGCACGCCGCGAGCATGGGAGTCCGCCCTTCCCGGCCCAACCTTCGAGCGAGCTTCGCCGCGGTCGTCGTCTTACCCGCTCCCTGGAGGCCGACCATGAGGATGACGGTCGGCCCGGGAGTCGCCTTTCCGATCGTGGGCCGCCCCTCGCCGAAGAGATTGGCGAGCTCGTCGTGAACGATCTTCACGATCTGCTGGCCGGGCGAGACGGCTTTGAGGACTTGTTCCCCGAGCGCCCGCTCCTGGACGCGTCCGAGGAAGTCGCGAGTGACCTTGAAGTTGACGTCGGCCTCGAGGAGGACCCGTCGCACTTCGCGGAGCCCTTCCTTGATCATCGGTTCGGTCAGTACACCGCGCTGCCGCAGCTTCTTGAGCGCCCCGTCGAGCTTGGTTCCGAGTTCGTCGAACATCGTGTGGGTCTCCCTCCCCGACCTCCCGTATGCGCAGCCGCCTTACCCGGCGGATGGGGCACGAAAGCTAGCCTCCTGCACAACACCATCGAAGACCCGAGCGCCGCCGTTCCAGAGGCTCGAGGGCACCTCGAGCGAAAGGACTGGCACCCACTTTGCATGGCAAAGTAGATTGAATGCAGGACCTTCTCTATGAGCCCAGCATGAGCGCACTGACCGAATTCCTCTTCCCCGTGCCGGCCAAGCGAACCGTCGGCGGCATCGTGCACTGGTGGGAAAAGCGACGACTCGCCTACAACATCTTCGTCGGCTCGGCCGGACTCATCACGACGGGTGTGTTCGCGGTCCTGACCGCACTCCCCCCATTCAGCAGCCCGGAGCTCGTTCCGTGGCAAGCGATGGTCGTCTTTGGGCTGGGCGCGAACTTCTTCTACACGATGGGCTCGATGATCGAGATCGCCGTGCAGAAGATCTGGAAGGGCAAGGTGCTCCCGATCGGTCCGGCCCTCTATCGCGCTGGGCTCACCTTCTCCGTGGGGCTGGCCCTCTTCCCCGCGCTGCTCTTCAGCGTGATCTGGGTCATCCGCATCGTCGCGGGGGTGACCGGACTCGGCTGATCAGATCGGGATGATCTGACTCCGCTTGGTACCGACCGAGACCCAACGGACCGGAGCCTTCGTCAGCTCCTCGATCCGATCCAGGTACGCCCTCGCGTTCGCCGGAAGATCTTCGAGTCGACGAACGTCACCGGTCGGCGCCTCCCACCCGGGCATCGTCTCGTAGACCGGTTCGATCTCGGACAGAGACCACGTATCGGCGGGGAAGAATGTGCGCTCCTTTCCGTCCGGCATCCGGTACGCCGTCGCGATCTTCACCTCGGGGAGCGTGTCCAGCACGTCGAGCTTCGTCACCGCGATACCGGTCAGCCCGTTCACTTGGGAGGCGAATCGGGTCAGCACCGCGTCGAACCACCCGCATCGACGTGGGCGACCGGTCGTCGCCCCGAACTCACCTCCGAGCTGCCGCACGTGCTCGTCCATCTCCGGAGACATCGCGCTCGGGAGCGGACCTTCGCCGACACGCGTCGTATACGCCTTCACGATTCCGATCACGTCCGTGATGGCGGTCGGGCCGATCCCCGAGCCGGTCGCGGCTCCGCCTGCGGTCGTGTTGGAGGAAGTGACGAAGGGATACGTCCCGTGATCCAAGTCGAGCGCGGTGCCCTGCGCTCCTTCGAGAAGGACGTGGCGCCCGGCTTCGAGCGCCGCGCTGATCTCGGGCCCCACATCCGTCGCGATGTCGAGCAGGCGACCGGAAAGAGCCAGCGTCTCGTCCATCGCTTCGTCGAGCGAGGACGCCGCAGCTCCGAGCTTGCCGAGCCGATCCTCGACCCGCTCTCGTGCGGACGCGAGCCGCTTCGCGAGCCGCTCCTGGTTCAGAAGGTCCGCGACCCGCACACCGCGTCGACCCGCCTTGTCCTCGTACGCCGGCCCGATACCTCGGCCCGTCGTCCCGATCTTGGTCGACGCCGCATCCTCGACCGCCTTGTCGAGAAGGCGGTGGTACGGCATGAGCAGTTGGGCCCGATAGCTCACCCCGATCCGGCCATCGATCTCTACACCGCGCGCCAGGACCGCGTCGTACTCCTCGAAGAACTGGCGCACGTCGAGTACGACACCGTTCCCGAGAAGGCACCGGCGGCCCGGATGGAGAATTCCCGACGGGATCTGGTGGAGGACGAACTCGGCGTCCCCGACGTGAACGGTGTGGCCGGCGTTCGCCCCACCCTGGTAGCGCGCGACGATATCGACGTTCTCCGCCAAGACGTCGACGATTTTTCCCTTACCCTCATCGCCCCACTGACAGCCGACGATGACGGTGCACGAGCCCCGATCGGTCATGGTGCCTCAAAACGAAACGGGCCCGTCCCCCGGGTGGGGGATGGGCCCGTGACTGGTGTATCCTTTGGGAAAAGCTAGACACCCCTCCGGGGGGTGTCAAACAAGGTCAGACCGGAGCCCCTTCCCACATCGTGTCGAGTGCCGCACGGGTCTCTCGAAGCGCGTGACGGCCGGCGGGGAGGACCGAGAAGTACTTCTTGGCCCGTCCCCCGCGCTCAGCGCTGGGGGCGCCCATCTCGTGCACGACGTACCCCTTCGTACCCAGCCTTCGGAGCGCGGTGTAGACCGCGCCGTACGAGACGTCGC
Organism: Gemmatimonadota bacterium; assembly: GCA_039030015.1. Lineage (GTDB taxonomy): Bacteria > Gemmatimonadota > Gemmatimonadetes > Longimicrobiales > Gaopeijiaceae > UBA2589. Next base: position 92,115 of record JBCCEZ010000004.1, read on the forward strand.
GTCCCGTGCGGCGTTCGATCTCTTCGCGGATCTCCATCCCGTACGCGTGGTTGTCCCGGCGGATGACGGCCAAGAGGACCAGCTGTTCGAATTCTCCCACCTGTCACTCCGACCGGAGGGCAACGACGGGCGAGACGCGGACCGCCCGAAAGGCCGGGAGCACCGAAGCTCCGACGGCCGAGGCACCCAGCGCGATCGCTCCGAGAAGGACCGTAACCACCTCGGCGGCGTCGACGCCATAGACGAAGGCGCCGATCACACGGGTCGAGCCGAAGACGCCGAGTAGGCCCAGGGCGATGCCCCAAAAAGCGAGTCGGACTCCGCGCTTGAGCACCAAGGAGACGATGCCCGACCCCGCAGCGCCCAGCGCCATTCGGATCCCCAGCTCGCGCACCCGATGCGACACGAAGTACGACACCGTCCCGTAGATCCCGGCGCCCGCCAGGAAGAGCGCAGCAACCGCGAATACGCCCACCAGGGTCGTGTAGAAGCGCCGCTGGGACATCGCTCGATCGACGCGCTCCTCCATCGTTCGGACGCCCGCGGTCGGCTGAGTCGGATCGACCGTCGCCACCGCGTCGCGCACACCCTGCGCCACCACGCCGGGGTCCGAGTTCGCGGAGACGATGACATAGCCCGATCCAGACCAACCCTGGCTGAGCGGGAAGTACGCTTCGTTCAAGGGCTCCTGTTCGATCCCCCACTGACGCACCGTACCCACGACGCCCACCACGGTGACCCACGGCGGATCGTTCTGGAAGCCGAACTGCTTTCCGATCGGGTCCTCACCAGGCCAGACCGATTCGGCCATCTGCTCGTTGATGAGCACGCCCACCGACCCCGCGATCGAATCGTCCGCTTCCAGGTACCGGCCGCGGACGAGTGGAATCCCCATCGCTGGGAAGTAGTCCCCCAAGACACCAGACACCTCGACCAATGGTCCCTCACTCCGGTTCGCACGCGGGGGGTGGTCCGCGATCTGAACGTTCCCGTTGGTCCCGCCGGAAAGGGGAAGCTTGCTCACGAAGCCCGCGTCTCGGACGCCCGGCACCTCTTTCGACTCGGCCAAGACGTTTTCGTAGAAGCGTACCCTGGCGTCCCACGCCTCGTACTCCGGTCCGTTGGCGCCCAAGGCCATCGTGATCACGCCATCGGTCGAGAAGCCCTGATCGAGGCCCCGGACGTTCGCGTAGGAGCCGACGAGGACAGCGGCAGCGTTCAGCAGCACCAGGCCGACCCCGATTTGGAGCACGATGAAGGCGTCGCGCATGCGCTCCTTCCGGGGCGCCAACGTCGAATAGCCGCTCTCCTTCACTCCGGCCGCTACGTCGGTGCGAGACGCGAGGAGCGCGGGCAGCACCCCGAAGACGAAGGACGTTGCGACCGACGCGACCACCGCGAACAGGAGAACCGACCCGTCGACTCCGATCTGATCGACCCGGGGTACCGTGGGAGGCAGGAGAGACCGAAGGCGATCGACGGCGAAGTACGCGATGCCGATCCCACCGATCGCGGCAAAGGCGGACAGCACGACGCTCTCGGCGAAGAGGAGGCGGACGAGGGCCCGGCGTGATGCGCCGAGCGCGGTGCGTACCGCCAGCTCACCCTCTCGGCCCGCGGCGCGGGCGAGCAGCAAGCCGGCGACGTTGGCACAGGCGATGATCAAGACGAGCACGGCTGCGGCGAGGAGCGTACGAAACTGCACTCCGGCCTCACCGTAGCGGTACTCGTGCGCCGTTTGAACGAGGGAACCCCAGCCCGTGTTGGATTCGGGATACTCCTCTTCGAGCTCACGGGCGATCCGGGACATATCCTCTTGAGCCATCTCGATCGTGACGTCATCGCTGATCCGAGCAATGACCGGATAGCCGTGGTTCGCTCGCGGAGTGTCGAAGATCGAGTTCGACCCCGCGGTATAGAGTTCGTGACGGGTGAGCGTCCCCCACGGCGACGGAATGTCGAAGCCGGTAGGCATCACCCCGACGATCTCGTGTGCCGTTCCGTCGATCTCGAGCGTCGCTCCCACAGCCCCCTCGTCACCGTCGAAGAGCCGGACCCAGAGCTGATGCGTCAGTACGACGACAGGTGCCCCGTCCTGATCCGACTCGAGGAGCGGGCGGCCGTGCAACGGCGGGACCTCGAGGAGATCGAAAGCACTCGCGGTCGTCCGCGTCCCGTACACCCGTGCCGCGCGCTCCAAACCCGTGAGGTTGAACTGGCCCGGGCGGAGGGCCGCCATTCCGTCGAAGGACCGCTGCCGCTCGAGGAAGTCGAGATAGTCCGGGCCGGACGCAGGGCCGCAGCACCCGAAGGCGCCGATCCCCATCACGACGACCACCTCTTCGGAATCCGGGAGGTCGAGGGGATCGAGGAAGACGGCTTTGTAGACGCCGAAGAGTGAGGTCGTGAATCCGACCCCCACGGCAAGGGTGATGGCGATCGTCGCCGAGAAGCCCGGCCGCCTCAACAGTGCCCGAAACGCCAATCGCAGGTCGTGCATCCACATCGCAAACCCCTCCCCTATTCCGGCTTCTGGACGAGCGGATTCTGCGGCCTCACCGAGCCGCGCTCTCAACGCAGGCCCGAGAGATCGGACGGCTTGGGCTCGATACCAGGCTCGCGCCGAGCGGGCACCATCGCGTCGCGCGCGCTGCGCGAACTCCTCGATGGCGTCGCCACGCACCGCGTCACGGTCCTCGACGTCGAGGAAGCGGCCGAGAAGCCAAGCCCACACCCTTCCCGGCCGGATCGACCGAGGCTCTTCAGAATCCATATATGACACAGTGTATAATAAATACGTGCGCCTCTACGGCTACCACAAAAGTAGACGGGCCCATGCGCCCGATGGTTGCGACTCAGACCGCGGCCATCTCCAGGAGCCCGCCCGCGGTCAGGATGCCGCGAACCTCGTCGCGGCGCTCGCTCGGGGCGTCCGACAGAGGAGGCCGCACCGGGCCTCCGACGTAGCCGAGGTGGTCGAGTGCAGCCTTCACACCAGGCACGCCCATACCACCCACGATCTGCTGGTGGACGGGCGCGATCCGCGCTTGGATCGCGGCTGCCTCGTCGTGCCGGCCCTCGGAAAAGGCGGTCGCGATCTCCGTCGCTTCCTTCACCGCCAACAGTCCGACGGCCACGATGCCCCCGGTCGCACCGGCTTGCATCGCGGGCTGCAGGAGCGCGCCGCTTCCGACGAGCACGTCGAAGTCGTCATGCGTGGCTCCGACCAGCTCCTCGACGATCTCCAGCTTCCCCCGCGAGTCCTTGATGCCCGCGATGTTGTCGTGGGCCGACAAGGTCGCGATCAGCTCCGTGGGGAGGTCCAGCGTGCTCATACGCAGCGGGACCTGATAGATCAGCACGGGCACCGGCGAGGCGTCGGCGACGGCGGAGAAGTGCCTCGTCAGTGCTGCGGTCGACATCGCCCCCTTGTAGTACGCGGGCGGGCTCACGAGCACGGCTCCCGCCCCGGCATCGGCGGCCTGGCGGGTGAGATGGATCGTGTGGCGCGTGGACTCCGATCCGGTCCCCGCAATCACGAGTGCTTCGGCCGGAATCGACGCGCGAGCCGCTTCGATCAGCGCGACCCGTTCGGCCTCGTCGAGGAAGACCGACTCGCCGGTCGAGCCGGAAATCAGTACGCCGGAGGCCGGGTGTTCGAACCAGCGCCGGAGATTGGCGCCGGAGGCATCGAGGTCGATGTCACCCGTCGAAGGGTCGAACGGCGTGGTAACCGGAAGAAACGCGCCCGAAAGATCCACTCCACTCGCCATTGGCGTCAGCCCCCCATGAGGTTGGTCATTTCATCCTGAAGCGCGGCACTGCCCTGCACCCCGGACGACGAAGACCCGAACATGTTCATCTTCAAGTCGAAGTCGGCCGGGTTGTTGGCCGCAGCCTTCGCCACATCGAAACCGACTTCGTTCGAACGCACAAGGTCCATGAGGTGCTGATCGAAGGTCTGCGAACCGTAGTGGCTCCGGCCCTCTTCGATCAGATCACCGATCTCCTCCATCCGATCGGGGTCACGCACGCAGTCGCGGATCGTCGAGGTCATGAGCATGACCTCCATCGCGGCGACTCGCCCGCCCTCGCGCCGCTGCACCAGGCGCTGAGACACGACGGCCTGCAGAGACTCGGAGAGACGCACTCGGATCATCTCCTGCTCGGACGGCTCGAAGACGGCGATGATGCGAGAGATCGTCTGCACCGCGTTCTTCGTGTGGAGCGTCGAGATGACGAGGTGACCGGTCTCGGCCGCCTTGAGCGCGGTCTCGATCGTCGTCTTGTCCCGCATCTCACCGATCAGGATCACATCCGGGTCCTGACGCAGGACGCTGCGAAGGCCGGTGGAGAACGAATCGGTGTCGGTGCCGATGTCGCGCTGAGTGATCGAGCACTGGTTGTCGCGGTGCAAGAACTCGATCGGGTTTTCGAGCGTGACGATGTGCAGGCGACGGTGTCGGTTCATCCAGTTGATCATCGCGGCCATCGTCGAGCTCTTACCGGAACCGGTGACACCGGTCACGAGGATCATGCCCCGCTCGAACGCCGCGATCCGGTTGATGATCGGCGGCAGACCCAAGTCTTCGACGGACGGGATCTCCACGGGGATCGAGCGCATCACGATCATCGGCGATCCGCGCTGTTTCATGAGGTTGACGCGGAAGCGGCCGACCCCTGGAATCCCCCACGAGCAGTCGTAGTCGAGGAGCTTGTCGAATCGATCCCGGTCTTCCTGGTGCGGGATCAGCTGCATCGCGATCCCCTTCACCTGATCGAGCGTCAGCTTCTGCTGCGTCAGCGGGTGGAGCTCACCGTGAATCCGGGCCCGCATGTAGTCGCCGGCCTTGATGTGAATATCGCTGGCGCCGCGCTCGACGGCTGCCTTGAACAGTTCCTGCATGGAGGTCTCCGGAGACTGTTGGGGGCTACAGCGAAGATATGGACGGGTGGGGTCGAATGAAAACGACTTCGATTCGACTACCTTTGGCCCCGCCGACCTCGCGCCAACGCCCGTCCTCCCCGGAGTCACGCTTCGTGAATCCTCTCCTCGACACCGCCCGCCGCGCGGCCGAAGCCGCCGCTCGGATCCATCGCCGGGACGCCGGCCGCGTCCTCCTCGCTGGCGCGACGGTGAAGGCGCGGGCCGACTACGTCTCGCAAACGGATCTCGACGCCCAAGACGCCGCGCTGTCGATCATCCGCTCCGCGCACCCGGACCACCTGATCCTCGCGGAGGAGAGCGAGGAGCCGGTCGAGGAGCAGCTCGCCGCCTGGGACGGTCGCCCGCTCTGGATCGTCGATCCCCTCGACGGCACGGCGAACTTCCTTCACCAGCATCCGCAGTATTGCGCCTCGGTCGCCGTTGCGGTCGAGGGTCGCCCAACGGCGGGCGCGATCGTCTCCGGCTCGACCGGCGAGCGCTGGTGGGCCTCGGACGGTGAGGGCGCCTTCAAAGACGGGAAGCGCATCTCGGTGTCGAGTGAGCGCCCACTCATCGAGGCAATGGTCGGTACCGGCTTCCCCTTCAAACTCCTCGACGCGCTGCCGGGATACCTCGGCCAGCTCGACCGAGTGCTCCGCTCTGCATCAGGAGCCCGTCGCGCAGGCTCCGCCGCCTTGGACCTGTGCTACCTGGCTCAGGGGTCGCTCGACGCCTTCTGGGAAGAGATCCTCATGCCGTGGGACTTCGCGGCCGGCTTGGTGCTCGTGCGTGAGGCGGGTGGCATCCTGTCCAAACCGGACGGCACCGAACTCGACATCCGCCCGGGGCCCGTGCGGGGAGCGAACAGTGCATCGCTCCTCGCTGAGCTGCGGCGGTGCCTCGAGGACGAGGGCGCGATCTAGCTCGCCGCGCTCGGCCGGAGCCCTACGACTCCAGCCCGCCCGCCAGCTCGCGCACGACCCGCACGAAGTCGACGACATCGTCCGACTCGGTACGCCAATTCACCACGGTGGGACGGAGCGCGATCCGTCCGCCGTATTCCGTCGCTCCGGCCGTGAATCGGCCATCGTCGAAGATCGCCTGGGCGAGCCGTCCGTTGAGGTCGTTGAGGGTCTCCTCCGACTGGTCGCCCGGGTTGAATCGGAAGCAGACGACCGAGAGAAGCGGATCCGCGAGCAACTCGAGATCGGGGGACGCCTCGATGGCCGAGACCATCTTCCCCGCCAAGTCGAGGTGCTTCTCGAACATCCGGCGGTACCCGCCGCGCCCGTACGCGCGAAGGGTCGCCCATACCGCGAGGGCCCTCGCGCGTCGCGAACTCTCGGGCCCGAGGCCACCGAGCACGGGTCGCGGGTCGGACGGGTCGGCCAAATAGCGGGCCGTGTAGGCGAAGGCGCGCGCGAGGATGTCGGTGTCACGCACGAAGGCGTAGCCGCTGTCATACGGCACGTTGAGCCACTTGTGGCCATCGACCGTCACCGAGTCGGCGCGCGAGACTCCCTCGCACAAGTGAGCGGTCCGTTCCGACACCGCGGCGAAGAGGCCGAACGCGCCGTCGACGTGGAGCCAGGCGCCGTATCGTTCCGCGAGATCGGCCATCTCCGGTACGGGGTCGAAGTCGCCCGCATTCACCTCACCCGCCACGGCCATGAGGACCGCAGGTCGGCCATTCAGCGCCTTGAGGGAGCGCTCCATCGATTCGAGGTCCACCCGACCGACGGCGTCGCGGGTGTGTCGTTCGATGTTCGATCTGCCGACCCCCAAGAGCGAGAGGACCTTCACCGCACTCGCGTGGACGTAGCCGCTGGTGAGGACGGGCATGGCGGGCAGACCGGCCCATCCGTCTTCGGAGATGTCGACGCCCTGCTGTTGACCCCACCACTGCCGCGCCGCCGCCATACCGACGAAGTTCGCCATCGAGGCGCCGGTGACCATGATCCCGGCCATCTCTCGATCGAGACCGAACAGATCCTTCAGCCAGTCGAGGGAGAGGAGCTCCAGTTCGACGGTCAGAGGAGAGCCGACCCACGCGTAGGCAGGGTTGTCGATGAGCCCGGTCAACCACTCCGCTCCGAGGGCGGCCGGGGTCGTCCCTCCGACGACCCAATGGAAGAAGCGCGGGCCCGACGTCGCGCCCATCGCCGGGAGGCCGCGGGTGTAGAGCTCGGTCAGCGCCGCGTCGGCACCGACGCCTTCTTCCGGCAGCGGCTGTTGGAAACCGTCGAGCGCTGCACGGGCGCCCTCGTAGTCGACGGCAGGATGGCGGTCCACATGCTCGAGATAGTCTTCGGCGATCCGGTCGAAGGTCGCCCGGACCGCGGCAAATTCTTCACGCGTCGGATCGATCGGACGGGTCCCGTCGGACATGCAGCGCACCTCACGGAGTTGAGTGGGCCACAACAAAACGAAACGCGGGCCCCGGTGTCTACCGGGACCCGCGCGAAGGAACGTCCGATCGGAAGCCTATTGGGTAATCTCGATGCGTCGTCCCTTCGATTCCGCTGCCTTCGGCAGTGTGATGTGGAGGACCCCGTTCTCGTACCGGGCGCTGATCGCGTCCGAGTCGATGGTGCGCGGGAGCGTGAAGGAGCGCTTGAAGCTCCCGTAGCTCCGCTCGAAGACGTGGACCTTCCGCCCCTCGTCGTCTTCAGAGCGTGCCTCGGTCTTCTCGCCACTGATCGTGAGGCGATTGTGTTCGAGCTCGATGTTCACGTCCTCTTCCTTCAGGCCGGGTAGCTCAGCCGAGAGTTCCAGCGCATCGGCGCCCTCGACGACGCTGATGGCCGGGGACCAGCCGCCGGAGCGGACCGGTGTGAAGAACGCGTCGTCGAAGAGGCGCGAGAGTCGATTCGATTCGAGCTCCGGCCAGGCCGTCAGGCCGGGGCGGCGGAGCGTGTACTTGGTCAGGGCCATGGGAGAGCCTCCGAATGTGTGGTGTGATGCTGCCGTCCGGAGGTGCAACGGCCATGCCACTGGAATCCACACAAATCCCTGCCAAAATGAACGGGCCCAACGCCTTACGGGACCGTAGTGCTGTCAGAAGGAACGACCCGCGAAGGTCGGTTCTGTCAATCCGGCACGCCGTGAGCCGAGGCGCCCGCGCGGGCGAGGCGAGCTGCACCGAGGGGTGGGTCGACACCTCGATCCGCGACGGACCACCCGGCCGCTTCGAGCGCCTGAACGACTCGGCCGGAAAGAGGGCCGCGATCGGCGATCAGACCGCCCCAGAGGACGACGGTCGGGTCGATGTCGGGTCGGAGCGGCGTGACGACGTCGAGAAGGTCGGCGACGGCTCGGTTCACGAGGAGGGTCGCCTCGGTGTCGTCCGCGTCGGCGGCTTCGACCACGAGGGGAGCCAACGCCGCGACGTCACGCTTCGACGCAGCGGCCACCCACGCCACCAGATCGTCGGCGGATCCGACGCCACAGGCGTCCAACAGCGTCGCCTCGAGCGTCGTCGGACTCGCGCGGCGATCCCGTACGCGCGTCACCAGCGCGAGACCGGCCCGGCCGATGGCGAAACCACTCCCCTCGTCACCGAGGTGAGCCCCCCACCCTCCCGACCGTCTCGTGGCGCCATCGGGCCCTCGCGACCATGCGATCGACCCTGTGCCCGCGATGAGCAGCACCCCTTCTCCATCCGGGAAGGCCGAGGCGAAGGCGGCTTCGACATCAGTGCCGATCACGACTTCGCGCGCCACACCGACATCGACCATGCGAGCGTGGACGGCGTCTCGGGCGGCCGCCTGCCCCGCACCCGCCAAGCCTGCCCAGAGCCGGGCCGGAACGCCCGTCGAATCTCCCCTCGCCCCTGCGGCTTCGACCGCACGCCCGATCGCCAACTCGACGGCAGCGACGACGCGCTCTGGATGCGCCGCGGAGGCGACGGCTCCAGGAGCCTCTCCCCGACCGATCTCGCGACCTTCGTCGTCGACGAGGACCGCGCGCGTGCGTGTCCCCCCACCGTCGACTCCGACGTACGTCACGCCCTCTTGGGCTCGGGGAGAAGCGTCGCCGCGATCATCCCGACCACGAAGGTCACCGTTGCGCCGACGAGTACGTACCACGGCCACGCCATCGCATCTCTCAGCAACGTCACGACACCGATTCCCGCCGCCACTCCGATGATGGCCGCCCACTCGCCGGGCTTCTTCGTGAGCACGCCGAGAGCGAAGGCCCCGAGGAGACCGCCGTATACGAGCGATGCGACGCCCAAAGCGACTTCCACCGCCGACGTGCCCTCCGACAGCGGGATGAAGAGGATCGCGCCGGCCACGAGGAGACCGGCCCACACGAGGGTGAAGGCCCTACCTGCGCGGAGGGTGCGTTCGCCGTCGTCCTCCGCGCCGACCATCGGCGCCCAGTAGTCGTACGCGGTCGCGGAGGCCAGCGAGTTGATCGACGACGAGAGGGAGGACATCGCGGCCGCGAAGACGCCAGCGATCAGAAGTCCCGTCACGCCGGGGGGGAGCTGTTCGACGATGAAGGTCGCGAAGATCGCATCCGACGAGTCGAAGGCGCGGCCATCGTAAAAGGCCCACAGTCCCAGCCCGACGAGAAGGAAGAGCAGGAACTGGCCAACAACGACTGCCCCGCTTCCGATGAGCGCCTTCTGGGCTGACCGGAGGTCGGTGCACGTGAGCAATCGCTGCACGATCAGCTGATCCGTCCCATGCGACGCCATCGTAAAGACCGCGCCCCCGAATAGGCCGGCGAAGATCGTGTACGGGATGGTCGGATCGGTCGCGAAGTCGAGCACCGTGGTCTTCCCCGCGGCCGACGCCTCCGCGAAGACCTCGCCCCAGCCCCCGGGGAGCACGAGTTGGATCGCGATGATCGCAACGACGGCTCCGAAGAGGTACAGCCCCATTTGGAGCGCATCCACCCAGACGACCGCCTTGATTCCGCCGAAGTACGTGTAGACGACGGTGAGAAGCCCGATCACAGCGATCGACGCCCAGTACGGCCAACCGGTGATCAGTGCGAGCGGGATGGCCGTAGCGAAGAGGCGCACGGAGTCGGCCAGCAGGCGCGTGACCATGAAGATCGCCGACGTGAAGCGACGGGCCTTCAGTCCGAAGCGCTTCTCGAGAAGCGCGTACGCGGTGGTCAGCGAACCGGCGTAGTAAGCGGGGAGGAGGAGAGTCGACACCAGGATCCGACCCGCCAGGTACCCGAAGGTCAGCTGCAGGAAGACAAGACTGCCGACGTACGAAACCCCGGGCACACTCAGGAAGGTGAGGGTGCTCGTCTCCGTGGCGACGACCGAGAGCATGACCGCGAACCAAGGCAACGCTCGACTGCCCAGGAAGTAGTCCGTGCCGCTCTTCTGACCTCGACCGAGCCATGCGCCCCACGCCGTGACCCCGACGAGGTACGCGACGAGGACGATCAGGTCGAGCGTCGTGAAGCCGCTCAACGGTTCTCTCGCGGCTGAATCGTTTGGTCGGTGATCGAGAGGATCGCAGCATCATGAACCGCGCGCCGCAAAGGAACGTGCTTCTGATTCTCCCGAGTCGGGTGAACCCGGTTGGTCAGGAGCACCACCCACAGATCGAGATCTGGATCCATCCAAATCGAGGTGCCGGTGTACCCGGTGTGGCCGAACGCCTCGTTCGTCACGTAATCCCCACCCGACGAGCGAGCGGATGGCGTGTCCCAGCCCAGCGCGCGAGACGACGTGTCGTCCACGCGAGTCGTGAATTCGTCGAGAACCGCAGCGTCGAGTAGCCGCCGTTCCCCCACACGACGCACGGGACACGGCTCGCCGGCCTCTCCGTTCGGGTCGCACGCCGGCGCGACTCCATCGTTGAGCATCATGCGCGCGAAGACCGAGAGATCGACGGCAGTGCTGAACAGCCCGGCGTGTCCCGCCACACCGCCCATCGCATCGGCGTTCTCGTCGTGAACCGTCCCCCACACCATCTCGTTGCGGTAGATCGTGTCGATCTCCGTCGCGGCGATCCGAGGCCGCAGGGTGGACGGTGGGTTGTACCGAGTCTCCAGCATGCCGAGCTCATCCCACAAGCGATCCTGGAGGAAGGCGTCCAGCGTCTGGCCCGAGACCTCCTCGATGACCCAGGCGAGGGTCATGATCCCGATGTCGGAGTAGGCGGTCCGCTCGCCCGGGTCGGTCTCCAACCCCTCGGCTGCGGCAGCGGCCTTGTAGGCGTCCATGCCCTCGATCTCGTGGTACCACGTCCGGAAGGGGATCAGACCGGTTCGGTGCGTGAGGAGCTGCCGGATCGTCACGTTCGACTTTCTCGGATCGCCCTCGGCCCACCACGGCAGGTATTGGACGACCGGAGCATCGAGGTGAAGGGACCCGTCACCGACGAGCATCATGGCCGCCGTCGTGGTCCCGACGACCTTCGATACCGAGGCGAGGTCGAAGATCGAGGTCGGCGTAACGGGGCGACGGGTACCGTATTGCAGCTCGCCGTATCCCTGGAGCATCACGAGACGCCCGCGTCGACCGATCGCGATGGCTGCGCCGGATGCGGCGGAGTCCGCGATGCCGGCGCGAATCAGCGAATCGACGACCATGAGGCCATCCGACGACATACCCATCGACTCGGGCGTCGCGACGGTCTGCGCGTGTCCGCGAGGCGCGCCCCCGCGGGCGGCCGCGATCCCGGCCGCGACGACCGGATCTTCCACTTCGAGCACGGCCATGCGGTCGGCGACCTTCGCTCGGTCGAGCCCGTGTCCGAAGTCGTGGAACGGCGGTAGCGGGATGGGCAGGCGACCCGAAATCTCCTCTTCGCCGAACAGCGCTGCGACGGCCGCCCTCTGCATGCGATCCCGGTCACCCCACGCGAGCAGATAGCTGCCGACATCGGGGACCGCGGACAGGAGGTAGGGGTTCCCGAACGAGATCAGGACGGTCGGCTTGGCGGCTGCGGTCTCTGCGATCAGTTCGGCCAACGGTTCTCGAAGGACGGTCTCCGACGACCCAGCGGACGCCGTGATGTAGGCGGAGATGATCACACGATCCGCGTCCTCGACGGCCTCGCGGACCCGCGCGTACGCCGCCGAGTCAGAGCGCTCGTCGAGACGTACCTCGGCCAGGTCGAACACGCGATTCGACAGACCGGACGCGAAGGCTCGGTTCGCCCAGAGCCGCGTGGACGACGCGTATCGAATGTGGAGCGTGCGCTCGGTCGAGACCGCGTCCATCGGGACGAGTCGGTCGCGATCCCTCACCAGGGTGATCGAACGCGCCGCCGCAGTATCGGCGAAGGCCGTGTGAGGACCCGAGCCGACGACGTCGGTCACGCGCTCGAAGGAGACCATGCGCTCCTCGTGCAATCCGAGACGCGCCTTCAGCTCGAGGAGTCGGCGAGCCGACCGCTCGATGCGGCTGGAAGAGAGTCGACCCTCGTCGATCGCCGCCATGATCGCGTCGATCGCCTCGGTCACGGCGGACGGCGAAAGGACCACGTCCGAACCCGCCTCGATCGCTCGGACGGACGCCTCTCCGATCCCGTACATGTCCGTGATTCCGCGCATCGTCATCGCGTCGGTGAAGAGAACACCGTCGAAGCCCATGTCGTTGCGGAGGATGTCCGTCATGACCTCCGGGGCCAGCGTGGCCGGAGGGGCCCCGACGCCAAGCAGCTGAGGCAGCTGGACGTGCGCCGTCATGATCGCGTCGACCCCCTCGTCGATCACCCGCTGGAAGGGGTACAGCTCGATGTCGTCGAGGCGGGTCCGATCCGCGTCGACGACCGGGATCCCGATGTGAGAGTCCGTCGAGGTGTCACCATGACCCGGGAAGTGCTTGCCCGTCGTCAGCGCTCCACCTTCGTGAGCGCCCCGCACGAACGCCGCACCCATACGCGCGACGAGGTCCCGATCTCCTCCGAAGGCCCGTGTCGCGATCACCGGGTTGTCCGGATTCACGTTCACGTCGAGCACCGGCGCGAAGAGGAAGTGCACACCGACCGCACGGGCCTCGCGAGCCGTGATGCGGCCGTACTCGTATGCGAATCGCTCGTCTGCGATCGCGCCGAACGCCATCGTCGGAGGGAAGTCGGTCCCTCCGCCCTGGGCCAGCATCGAGGGGAGAGCGAAGGTGTGGAAGATCCGCATGCCCGGTCCGCCGTTCTCGAAGTCGGCGGTCACGAGTAGCGGCACGTCGGCCCGGCTCTGGAGTTCGTTGAGCTTGGCGACGTAGGCGTGCGGGGTCCCGATCGACGGAGACACTCCGCCCACTCGATCGTCCTCGATCCACGCCCGAAGAGGCTCGAAGTCCGGACTCGTCGGCGTCGTGTAGCCCCCCGGAATCCACTCGATGACGAGCTGACCCACGAGTTCTCGCATGGAGAGCCGGTCGAGCGTCGACTGAACCCATGCCTCCCCGGCGGCGTCGAGGGTCATGGCCACGGACGGCTCCGCATCGGCACGCATGACCGCGGACCCGCCCACCTCTCCCGTCGGTGAAACGCTTCCGGGGTCCGGTGCGGTCGCGCACGCCGCGACGGCGAGTGCGGTTGCGAGGCCAGCGCGCCGCGTCAGGGCGCGCACCTCAGCGACCACTCGCGTTCTGACTGCGCTGCGGAATCGAGATTCCGTCGCCGATCTCGAAGAGGGGCGGCACTCGTGTCGGCATGCGCCCCGTGATGTGGGCCTGTCCGAGCATGGCGCGTCCGGCGGCCTTCTGGCTCGCCTCCGAGCCGTTCCAAGCCAGCATGTACGACTGAACCTCGGGGAAGTCTGCGATCACGTAGGGATTCCCGAACGAAACGACGGTGTGGGGCACACCCGCGCGCTCGAGACTCGTGATGAGTTCGACGAGCTCTTCGGGCAGAGTGAAGGAGCCGGATACGTTCACCGACGTGACGTACGTGCTGATCACGACGAAATCGCGGTCGCGGGCCCGGCGCCCCAGCGCCTGGTAGAGGTCTTCGTCCGAGTCCGCATCGAGCGAGGCCGTCGTCAGCCGAGGGTACGTCTCCCGAAGCACCCGGTTGAAGAATCGACCCGCCAAGACATCCGACGCACGCCGGTACGAGATCGACATCACCCGTGCCGAGCGCGTTCCAGCCAGGGGGAGCAGATCGCCGTCGTTCTTGAGCACGGTGATGGAGTGTTCCGCAATCCGTTCCGCGACCTCGACGTGCGCCGGCACCCCGACCGACATCGGGATGTTCTCGATGGGCACGAAGCGCTCTTCTTGGAGTTCCAGGTCCTCTTTGACTGCGAGGACTCGAAGGACCGAACGGTCGAGTCGTGCCTCGGAGATCCGGCGACTCCGGACCGCCTCGACGATGCCTTCGTGCGCCCCCTGTACGGAGGCCGGCATGAGAATCACGTCGGCCCCCGCCTCGAGCGCCCGTACCGCCGCTTCTCCCGACGAGTGCGTCCGTGAGATCGCCGCCATGTCCATCGCGTCGGTGAAGATGATCCCCCCGAAGCCCATCTCGTCGCGAAGCACGTTGGTCAGAACCTCGGGCGAGAGCGTCGAAGGCTCTCGGATACCACCGTTCAGGGACGGGACAGAAATGTGCGCCGTCATGATCGCGCCCATGCCCGCGTCGATCGCCCGTTGGAAGGGCCGGAGCTCGACCGAATCCATACGCGCCCGATCGTGTCGGATCACGGGCAGAGCCGCGTGCGAATCCACGTCGGTATCGCCGTGCCCAGGAAAGTGCTTTCCGGTCGCGAGTGCGCCGTGGTCCTGCACCCCCTGGATGAACGCGATCCCCATCTCCGCCACCTGGTCCGGGTCTTCACCGAAGGAGCGGACGTTGATGATCGGGTTATCCGGATTGTTGTTGACGTCGAGGACGGGCGCGAAGGGGATGTGAATGCCCACGGCGCGGGCCTCGACCGCGGTAATCCGACCCATCTCGTAAGCGAGCTCCTCCCGCCCGGTGGCACCGACCGCCATGAGCGACGGGAAGTCGGTCGCCCCGCCGAGGTCGATCGTTCCCGGCATGTGGACCGCTCCTCGCATGCGGAATCCGGCCCCGGTCTCGAGGTCCGCCGCCACGAGTAGGGGGAGTGCGGACCGCCGTTGTAGGTCGTTGAGCTTCGCCGCGATCTCGAAGGGAGTCCCCACGGACATGATCACGCCGCCGATGCTCTGGTCCTCGATGTAGCCGAGCATCCGCTCGTGGCTGTCGGAACCCTCCGGAGCGAAGTCGCCGAGGAGCCAGGGCATGATGATCTGACCGGCTTTTTCCTCGAGGGTCATCTCGTCGAGAGTCCGCTCTGCCCAGCTGCGGTCGTCGACCGGTTCCGGCTCCACGTTCGCCAGACTGTCCAAGACGCGGTCCAACTCGAGCTGAGCGGAATCGGCCGCCATCACGTCGCCGACCGGCAAGGTCTCGAACACTTGCTCGATCGGGTCCTCATCGACCGGCGGACTCGGAGGACTTACCTCGCCCGAGGAGCCGCAGGCCAGAAGAGCGAGGGTAGCGAACGACGCGCAGAGCCCCCGGCTCCAAGCGGTGCGGTCGGTGCGGGGGTTCGAGCTCATCCGGATCGGTTCAGTGAGGCGGGATTCGATTGACGGAGTCCAATGTGTCCCCGATGCTTGCCCCATGTCACGAATCACATCCATGCGGCGAGCGCCCCGGGGGGTCGGGCGCGGCAAACGTACCCGCTATCTAGACCCCCGACAATCTTCTTTGTTCGCCTGCCTCTTGGGTTTAGTGGCTTTCGGGTGCACCCCGGAAGGGGGTGCCGACGCACAACCCGCGCAGGCCTCTCCCGAACCGATTCGTCCAGGGATCGAAGTGCTGCTGGCCGACTCGATCCACCTGGTCGAAGGCCGACGCGTCGGGCTGATCACCAATCACACGGGCGTCGACCGCACCGGACGGTCGAGCATCGACCTTCTGGCGGAGCATCCGAGCATCGACCTCGTCGCCCTGTATTCGCCGGAGCACGGAATCCGTGGCGACGAGCGCGCAGGCGCGGCGATCGAGAGCGGGATCGACGAGCAGACCGGCCTCCCGATCCACTCCCTATACGGGGACACCCGAACACCGACCTCCGAGATGCTGGAGGGCGTCGACGTCCTCCTCTTCGACATGCAGGACATCGGAGCACGCTACTACACCTACGTGTCGACGATGGCGCTGGCGATGGAGGCCGCCGGAGCGCACGGCCTCCCCTTCCTCGTGCTCGACCGCCCGAATCCGATCCGGGGGGACGTCGTGCAAGGCAACGTGCTCGAACCGGAGTTCAGCACCTTCGTAGGGATGTATGCGGTACCGATGCGGCATGGGATGACCCCCGGCGAGCTCGCTCGCATGTACGTGGGGGACTTCGGGATCGAGGTGGATCTGTCGGTCGTCCCGGTCGCCGGCTGGCAGCGCGATATGACCTTCGACGACACCGGGCTCCCCTGGATTCCTCCGTCGCCGAACATGCCCTCGCTCGCGAGCGCTCTCGCGTATCCCGGGACCTGTTTGTTCGAAGGCACGCCGATCTCGGTCGGCCGTGGGACGGATCGTGCCTTTCAGTGGATCGGCGCGCCATGGCTCGACGGCGAGGCCTTGGCTGCGGCGCTGAACGCCTACGGCATCTCCGGCGTCACCTTCGAGGCCGCGTCGTTCACTCCCGAGAATGCGGGGGATCGGAAGTTCGAGGGCGAAGAAGTGCACGGTGTCCTGCTCGTCCCGGACGATAGCGGATACGACGCCTCGTCCGCGGCCGTGGCGATGCTGATCGAAGCACACAGGCAGTCGGGCGACCAGTGGGGCTGGTTCGAAGCACACTTCGACCGGCTCGCGGGCACCGCCGACCTCCGTGACGGACTCACCGCGGGCGCGACCTTCGCCGACCTCACGGCTGGATGGGCGACCGGCGTCACGCGATTCGAGACGGACCGCCAACCGTGGCTCATCTACCCCTGATGCCGAAGACGACGATGGTTCGACGACACGCCTCTCCCGCGCCGCGGCGCCGTGCGCTCTGTGCCTCCGCCGCCCTTGTTGCACTGCTCGGTTGTGCCGGCGGCTCGAGCGTGGGGGAAGGCTCGCCGCAGCCTGTCGGGATGCCCGGAGAGGGACCGCCCCCACCGTTGGGTGAGCTCGTCGCGGGCGGCCCCGAACGACTGGCCGACCTTCAGGACCGCCTGAAGGTCCCGGGCCTCGACGACCGTCGCTTCTCCCACGCGGATCTGTGGGCGGCCATCGAGCCGTACATCGGTCGGGCCGTCTCGGATCGAGTCGTCGGTGAGAGTGCAGAGGGTCGTTCGATCCCGCTCCTCACGTACGGGTCCGGCCCCATCCCGATCCTGCTCTGGTCTCAGATGCACGGGAACGAGAGCACCGCGACGATGGCGTTGGCGGATATGGTCCGCTTCTTCGACGAGTACGGGGATGACCCGCTCGCGCGCACGATCGCCGAGGGGGCCACCGTCTACATGATACCCATGCTCAACCCCGACGGGGCGGATCGCTTTCAGCGGCGGAACGCTCAGGGCATCGACGTGAACCGTGACGCGCGGCGTCTCCAGACTCCGGAGGGTCAGGTCTTGAAGGCCGTGCGCGACGAGGTCGAGCCGGCCTTCGGCTTCAACCTCCACGACCAGGCCGCGTCTCTTCGCGTCGGGGACTCGAACCGCGGCGTCGCCATCGCGCTCTTGGCGCCCGCCTTCAACGCCGCGCGAGACGTCGACCCGAAGCGTCGGCGCGCGATGCAGGTCTCGAGCTTCTTGATCGATGCGATGGAACCGCTCGTCGGCGACCACATCGCCAAGTACGACGACACCTACAACCCCCGTGCGTTCGGTGACCTGATGGGTGCGTGGGGCGCGAGCACGATCTTGATCGAGTCGGGAGCGTGGCCGCGAGATCCGCAGAAGCAGTATCTGCGGAAGACGAACTTCGTAGGCATTCTCTTGGCCCTGGGCGCCATCGCGGACGGGAGTTATGCGAACTACGGCCCCGAGGCCTACGAAGCGCTTTCGTTCAACGGGCGACGGCTGACGGACCTCCTGATCCGCGGAGGCACGATCGCCATCCCGGGCCGCCCGCCGCTCACCGCGGACATGCTGGCCAACTACGACCGGCCGATTCTCGGCGAGGGCGCTCGGATCACCGACATCGGCGACATGGGGCTATCGGACGCGCAGGATACGCTCGATGTATCCGGGCTCTACCTCATCCCGACATCGGCCGCCCTCGATGACGAGGGCGGCCTCAATGTCGGCGCGCCGGCACGCTTCGTGGTTGCGGAGGACCCCGAGGGTCAGCGGATCCACTTCGTGTTCGAAGGCCGGCGAGAGGACGTAGGTCGACGCTAGGGCGCCGGGCACACCACGTTGTCGAGCTCGCTGTCCCAGCACGCCTGAGCGCCACCGTTGATCGCCGGAGCGATGATGTAGCCCTCTCGCGTGATCGCGTCCCACACGACTTCGATCGTCACATCCTCGGACGCGTCGAGATAGGACACCCTCCGTGACGTCCCGTCGACGTGGTACGTCAGCACGTCGTCTTGGTCGTCGCCCGCCAGCGCAGTGAAGCTGAGGAGCCACTCATCCGTCTCCGGGTGAGACCAAGCGACGCGCGATACCATCGAACCGTCGTTCAGGTCGTAGAAGACCCACTCGC
This sequence comes from Gemmatimonadota bacterium, assembly GCA_039030015.1. Taxonomy (GTDB): domain Bacteria; phylum Gemmatimonadota; class Gemmatimonadetes; order Longimicrobiales; family Gaopeijiaceae; genus UBA2589. The sequence goes on from JBCCEZ010000004.1 coordinate 110,634, forward strand.
CCGATGTGCCGCCGATCGGCGCCGTCCCCTGGAACAGCAAACGGTCGTCGATCTGCTGCGCGGTGACCGTGACGCGGACCTCGAAGACTCGGTTGCCACCCTCTTCGTACCCGATCACGTGGCTTTGGAACGACTCCTGACCATTCGTGGCGTTGAAACGCCAATGCCAGCGACCATCCTCGAAGGACGGCGTCTGCGAGAGGGCGGACGCCCAGATCGCTCGAGGCACGATCGAGTGGATCGCAACTCCGACATTCGCTTGAAGGACGGCGAACGCCGCGGCGATCCAGTTGCTCTCGGCCGCACGCTGCGGCGACGAGCCGAGTACGAAGTTCGGGGACGTCTCGAAGAAATCGACGTCGAACGCCATCGACTCCTCGGCCGGCAGCACCGGCGGATCTCCGTCGCCGGGCCCTGTCGTGTCGTCACACGCGCCGAGGGCGAGGGTCAGGACCAGAGGGGTCATCCAGAAGCGGGCTCTCATGATTCCTCCTTCTCGGTCACGCAGCCGGACCGAGGCGATCGGGTCGAGCGAACAGATGTGAGTGACGTGGTTCCGGGATGCATATGACACCGCATGAGCCTGACGGCCCCCGGCCATCGGGCGATGCCGCAAGCAGGGTGCCAAAGGATACGCGAGAGCCGACGCGCGGACCTGACCCTAGAGCCCGTGCCCCCCGAGCGGGGTCGTTTCGTGACGCTCCGAGAACCCCGCGATGAACGGACGACCTCGCTGAATCGCCTCCCGCACCCCAGGCAGCGAAAAGGACGCCTCGTGGCTCTCCTTCGACTCCCAGACCTCGGTGACCCAGAGCGCGTTCGCGTCGCTGGGATCCGCGGCTACGACGTAGCTCAGGCAACCCGGCATTCCGGCAACCCCGTCGATCAGAATCTCCGCCAGGAGATCTCGCTTCCCGTCCACAGCGTCGATCCGGCCGATTAGTCCGTACATCTCGCTCACTCCGGAAGTGGGTCGTAGCTCTGTCCGTGAGGCCCGGTGAGGGCCCGCGGGCGCCCGTTCATCGACAAAAGAAAGCGGTCGGCGCGGGCGTGGTCACCCGCTCGCTCGGCGATATCCGGGAAAACCGATCGGCCTTCGTTCGCGATCCAGACGCACTCCACGTCAGACACGACCCGGCGGAAGTCGGCACGACGCTCCGGCGAGAGGTAGCTCAACACGGCGCTGTGGAAGACGACGAGCGTCGCGTCCGCCGGCGCCGTCGCAGCCACTCGAGGAAGGTCCTCGACCACATCGCCACGCTCGACGACGGGCGGGTTGGCAGCCGCCACCCCCAGCGCGGCTCGTAGTCGATCCCGCCTCTGAGGTTGACCTGGCCATACGAGCGTTTCCAGCCAGCGAGCCTCGACCTCGTCCGTTGAATCGACCGGATGAAGATCGATCCCCCGACGCCACACCACAGTGGGGAGCCGGGTCGGTACGTCCACATCCTCCGATACCGCACAGCGGAGGGTTGGCGCCGTCGGAGAGGGAGGTGCGATCTCGACGCGACCGTAGTCGTACCCGTACCGGTCCGGCAACAAGCAGAGCCCCGCGGAAGCACCCACTTCGAGAAGCGCGAGAGGTTGGGGTAAGGTCGCGAGGAGTGGGAGCAGGGTCGCACACCGCCCCGCCTCGTTCGTCTGGGTGCGCCGCGCGAGCGCGACCTCCCGAATCTCCTCTCCACGTTCTTGGATGAAACGGTGGAGCTCTGCTCCATCGGCCGCGACCCCGCACACCCAACGAATCGCGGCGAGCACGAGGTTCGGCTGCCGTCGATCCTCAGGCAGTGTGGCGACGAAGTCCAACAGGGACGCACTCTCTGCCACCGCGAGGGCCAACGCCTCGTACCGGGGCGACACCCCCTTGGCTTCATGCTCCGCGAAGGCGCGGTAACGGGCGGAAAGGGCGTCGAGTGCGGTCATGGCTTGTACACTATGCCACCCCTGAACGAGTGGAGGTAGCCAAGATGCGTGCTGAGGTGGACCGGATCCGCGATCAACTGAATCGAGCGTTCTTCGGAAACTCGTGGCATGGCGACGCCATCTTCGACGTGCTCGACACGATTCCCGCGACGGTCGCGGATCGTCGTCCCGTCGAAGGCGCGCACACGATCCACGAGATCGTTCTCCACACCGCCGTGTGGCTCGACGTCGTGTCCAAACGTGCGGGGGGAGCGTCGTTCGAATCCCTCACACCGGACGAGGACTGGCCCGCGGCCGACGGCAGTTGGCCTGACGCGCTGGCCGAGCTGCGCGCGGCTCGCGACCGACTCGACGCGCTCTTGGCCGAGATGGACGACGCGGAGCTGTCCCGATCGATCGTCGGGCAGCGTCAGAGTTGGTCGGCCTACGAGGACCTACACGGCACGATTCAGCATGCGCTCTACCACGCGGGGCAGATCGTGATCTTGGCGAAACTCGGGGACTGACGTCGTCCCGACCCCACTCAGGGGGTTTGCTCCAAGACGCGCGCCACGGCGTCCAGGGTACGATCGATGTCCGCATCCGTCGTCCGGAAGTTGCTCACGGAGATACGCATCGCGCGCAGTCCCTTCCATCCGGTCGCACCGAACCACGCCGTACCCTCCGCCCGAATCGCGTCGGTCACCGCGTCGGTGCGACGATCGTGATCTCCGTCGCTGGCGAGGAACCGTACCAACCCCTGGTTCATGCGCGCCGGGGCCAACACTTCGACCCCTGGAAGCTCACCGAGCCCGTCGACCAAGCGCTGTGCGAGTCGGCACCCCTCGTCCACCACCTCCGCGATACCCTCGCGCCCCAACGCTTTCATCGCGGCGTAGGTGACCACCCCGCGTGGCCGTCGCGACCACTCCGGGTTCCAGTTCATCTGGTCCCGACCGCCTCCATCTGGAGCGATGAAGTACCCGGCGGTCATCGTCATCGCGGCGTGATGAGCCTCCCGGTCTCGGACGAAGGCGAAGCCGTGATCGAAGGGGAGCTGAAGCCACTTGTGCCCATCGGTCGCCCACGAGTCGGCCAACTCCACACCGCGAAGCGTGTCACGGTGGAGGTCGCTCGCGTTGAGCCACAGCCCAAAGGCCCCATCGACGTGCACCCACGCGCCCCGTTCGTGCGCCATCGGGATCACCACGTCGAAGGGGTCCGCCGCACCCGTATTGAGATCACCGGCCATCAAGCAGATCGCGGTGGGCTGATCCGGCGCAGCATCGAGACGTGCGCTCAGCTCCTCGGGATCGATCCGACCGTCGGCGTCGAGCCCGACGATCTCGAGCGCGTCCGACCCGATGCCCAGGAACCGCATCGCGCGAATCAAGGACTCGTGACGATGGGAACCGGCCAACACGCGGATCTGGGGAGCTCCCGCGAGGCCGACCCGTCCGACATCGATCCCGCGATCGAGGAGGAGCCGGTGACGCGCGGCAGCGAGTGCGGTGAAGTGCGCCATCTGACAGCCCGTCACCATGCCGAAGGAGCACTCGGACGGAAGGCGTAGGACATCCTTGAGCCACTCACCCGCAACTTCTTCGAGCACCGCGGCCGTCGGGCTGCACTGGTAGATCCCGCCGTTTTGCTCCCACGTGGAGACCAACCAATCCGCCGCGATCGCCGTCGGTGTCGACCCACCGATGACCCATCCGAAGAAACGAGGCCCACCCGCGCCAACCAGCCCGTCGCGGCCGTGCTCGAGGATGTCGGCGATGACCTTCGTCGGCTCGACCCCCTCCTCGGCGAGCGGACCGCCGAAGCGGGACCGGAGTTCCTCGTACCCCGCGCGCGCGGCGACATGGGCTTCGTCGAGGTCCTCGTAGAGGCGAATCGCATGCTCCGCAGCCTCGCGGAGGACGGTGGTATCGGGCATTCGAGACATGGATGGGGGGTCGCGGCCGCAGAACACTAGTGGGCCCCGCGCTGTCGTGCATCCGAAATTCGGACGACGAATTTTGCCGTCTATCGCTCGGCCGCGTACCACCCGCGGGCGCCACCTCGGACCGCCCATGCGTGGCTTCCGTACCGCAGCTCCCCGGCCGCTTCGTCCTTCGTCATCCAGAGGAGGGTGTGGTCGTCCTCGACCGCCGTCCCCTCACCGACGACTACGGCGCGGAAGAACGAGCTCGCCTTCGCGAGGTTGAAGCGATGTCCCGGCTGAGCGCGCACGAGCTCCGTCGCCGAGCCCAGCTCTTCGGTCACCTCGACGATCAAACCGGTCTCCTCCTCGGCTTCGCGAACAACCGCGTCTCTCGCGAGCTCGCCCGGGTCGACGCCACCCCCCGGCAAGAAGATCCCGCGCGGAGCCCGAACCACGGCCACTCGGGCCCGGTCGTCCTCGATGACGACGTACGCGCTGACACGGGTCGTGTATTCGACGTCGGGAGCGGCGTCACCGAAGACGAGATCGTCGGACACGGTCTAGACGCCGGCGTCGAAAGGGGCCGCGGGCAGCGTGCCCGCCACGATCTGTACCAGCAGCTCGCCGAGTCGGCGAGGCGAGAACTGATCGGAGGAAGTCTGGATCTCTTCGACGGACCACCAACGGTGCCCGACGATGTACCCGTCCGGCTTCAGCGGCATGGGATCGATCTCCTCGGCGATTCGGGCGAGGAAGAAGTGCTCGAACTGGTCGTGGGGCCGACCGTACCACTCGAACTGGTGATGTCGCGTCCAAAGGCACCGGCCGACCGGAAGATCGAGTCCCGTCTCCTCGAAGAGTTCGCGGCGGGCGGCCTGCTCGAACGTCTCACCCGAGTCGACCCCACCCCCGGGCGCCACCCACCAGCGCCCGCGACCGTCGGCGGCCCGACCCTGGAGCAGCAAGACGCGATGCGCGTCGCTGAGCAGCAACACCCTGGACGCCGGCCTCGAACCCACCGGCACACCGTCCAGCCGTGGCGGCTCCCGCCATGAGTCGGTCAAAGAACACGCAGCCTTGGTTCGTCGCGTCGTGAGCATCGAATCCACGCGCCCACGAATAGCGGCGACCGACCGGTTCGGCTAGCGAGACGCCCCGAGTCGCTCGGCTCTCTCGACGACCTCATCGAGCACGTGCTCGCGAAGCGAGTGCATCATGTCGGCGATTGCCGCGGCGGTCTCCGCGCCGGGCTCCGACCTCGATTCCGGAGCGGTCCAACGGAAGTGGTGCGCCGCACCGTCGACGACCAGGTCACCGCGCACGCTTCCTCCGTCACGGGTCCGGAACGCCGTCCCCGAATGGTCCGTCCACTCGATGCCATTCGAGCCGAGCGTCTCCAGCGGGAGGTCGGCCAGTTCATCCGCGGTTTCGCTCAACCACTCGACGGGGATCGCCTCCTGAAGCGTGCATACGGTCACCCAGGGCCGAGCCGGGCTTTCCTGCCCGTCCCGTACGACCCGATACGTCGCGGCGGGAATCTGCTTCACCGCACACTCTCCGGCCCATCGCGCCTGGCCGAACAGCGCCTCCAGGGACGCGGCCTCGGAGTCGGCGGTCCACGGCTGGCCGAGCGTCGTCCACCACAACGCGAACTCCTCTCCTTCGACACCGTCGTCCTCCCAGGCACGGAAGAAGGAGTTCACCATCCCCTGCCCCGTCGTCCAGATGCGCAACTCGTGTCCTTCGGATTCAACTGCGAGGGAGGTCAGCGCGGGAAGTCCTCGGAGGCGCAGAACCTCTTCGGCGCTCGCGTCGGTCTGCGCCGCCAGCGGAGCATGAATGAGGAGCGCGAGCGATGTGGCGCTCAAGACCCATCGCGCGTGGGAGCGGATATGCCGTGACATTGTGTTCATATCGGTGCAACGAGTGACGAGCCACGTTCCTGACGAGTCCGCGGAGGGTCGGGTCACGCACGCCCTCTCATCGAGGGGTAGGCCGTGACGCCTGTGCCCCGGCTGTGGGATACGAACACGGACGCCGACTGTCGCCTCAATGGGACAGCATGGAGCGCCATCCCTCGGTTTTTCGCCACGTTCTCGGGTACGAGTCCTGGCATGGTCCTTCCCTTCTTGAGCATCAGAATGGTGACCTCAGGAGGATCGATGGATCGACGGAAGTTTCTGGCGTTGCTCGGCGCACTCGGAGCCGGTGCCTGTTTTCCGGGCGGAGACGGTCATTGGGGAGCGTATCCGAGCCCGGCGAGCGCAGCCGCACGCGCGGAGGCCCGAGCTCGAGAACGGCGAAGACGGCGACATCGGGAACAGCTCGCTCGCGCCCGCGAGCGGCGCGAGGATGCGCGGCGCCGGCGGGCGGAGGCCGCCCGGAGGAGACGACGGCGCCGCGAGGAGGAGCGGCGGCGGCGCCGACGGAGACGCGGCGGATGACCCCCTAGCTGGACCTCATCGCCGATAGGGCATGCTGGACGGCCTCGTCGGTCAGCCGTGATCCCCCGCGGTGAGTTCCGCGCCTCGCCCAGCCTCGATTAGCCGGTCGTCCGGAGCCCGCTTCGCGATGGCAACCGTGCCGTACGCGAGCCCGGCGGTGAGCACGCCGTAGATCGTCGAGCTGACGAATAGGGCGGGTACGATCATGCCTGCGGGTGCGCCCGCACCGGCCAAGAGGATGAGCAGGGAGTTGCCGACGAACGACAGCCCCGCGCCCGCGACGAAGCCGAGTCCAGCGGTACGCCGCGGAGTCAGCTCGTCCAACGTCCGGCTCCCGTGCGAGAGGGTGAGGACCGAGCCGAACGCCGTGCCCAGCATCAGACCGAGCGTGCCCATCACCGCGCCGCTCAGGCTCATGACGAATATCGGCCCACCGCCCATGAGCCCGGCGATCGCACCGCCCACCACCCCCACTGCGCCCGCGGCCGCACCCCAGAGTGCGCCCAACCCCAACACGCCCCGCACCCTTCGCCACCACGAACTCATGACGAGGCTGCTCTCCAGCGATAGCTCGCGGCAGCGGCCACGCCCAGGAGCGATGCGGTGAGCGACGGTCCGTCGCCCGTGGTTCCGGTCCTTCGCTTCTCCACTCGCGCCGCGAGGAAGATGCCGAGCTCATAGAGGAGCATGAGCGGACCGAGCAGGAGGATCGTCACCTGGAAGTGATCGCCGGGCGTCACGACACTCGCAACGATGGCCATGACCACGACCGCATGCCGACGCTTCTGCCGCAGGAACGCCGAAGAAACCAACCCGATCGCCGTGAGGACCAACATCACCACCGGCACCTCGAAGGCGAGCCCAAACGCCAGGATCAATCCCAGCACCATGGACATGTAATACCCCGCCGTAAGAGCCGGCGTGAACCACTCAGATCCGAAGAGGAGGAGGAATCGGACCGTGGTCGGCAACGCGACGAAGTAGGCCATGGCGACGCCGGCTCCGAAGAGCACACTGCCCAAGACGAACGTGGGGACGATGGCCCTACGCTCCCGCTCCTCCAGCGCCGGGGCCAAGAACGCCCAGAGCTGGTACATCACGACCGGTGAGGCCAACACGACGCCGAAGAGCATGCCCACCTTCAAAACGAAGAAGAAGGGTTCGGTGAGGCTCATGAAGACGAGCTTCTCGTCGGACATCAGTCCCAAGAGTGCGGGGTTACCCGCCGCGACGTCACTGACCACAGACATCAGCGGAGCCGTCAACACGGTGATGAGGTCGAACCGAATCGTCACCACGATTCCGAGCACGGTTCCGACCCCGACGGCGAGCAGACTCCAGATGATCCGCCATCGCATCTCTTCGAGATGGTCCAGGAAGGGCATCTCTTTCGGGTCGTTCATCACGGCCTCCTCCGAGGGGGTACCACCCGTCGGAGTCTTACAGCCGACTCCCCGGCTTGACCAGGAGGGGCGCTACGAGCGCACTCCGACGTACACCCCGCGCGTGCGCAGGGCGCGTTCGATGCGCTCGACGTCGAAGCCCGCGTCGCGGAGGGCGGCCCGCATCTGGTCTTCGGTGAAGAGTCCGAGCTCGTGTGTCTCCGAACGGCGCTCGATCCCCGCCCCACTCCCGATCAGGTACTCGAATTCGAGGATCGATGTCGTGCCCCGGATCAGGGTGCGAGACATCCGGGTTACCGTGACGTCTTCGCTCGACGCCGTCAGCGTCGCGATGTACCCGTCGGTCAGCTCGCCAGGCGAAAACCACGGGTCGATCAACAGCACCCCACTCGGAGACACGAGACGTGCCATCGCCGTCACGCTCCGCTGCAGCCCGTCGAGCGTTTGAGCGTATCCGATAGCCGAGAAGAGGCACACGACCGCGTCGTACGTGCGGTCCAGGTCGAGGGTGCGCATGTCCCCGACCGCGAAGCGGCCGCGCGGGCACTTCGTCGCTGCGATCTCGACGAACTTTGGCTCGACGTCGACCCCATCCACGTCGAAGCCCAACGCCTGGAGCCCGAACGCATGCGCTCCCGTCCCACAGCCGACGTCCAGGACCGACGTCGCCTCAGGGCTCCGGCCCCGGATCAAACGGGCCACGAGCTCGGCCTCACGCGTGTAGTCCTTCTGCGCCGAGTACAGGAGGTCGTAGAACTCGGCGGCCTGACTGTAGTCCCCCATAGCTACCCCCTCACGCCCGTACCGGGACGAAGTCGATTCGTGTCACCCGATGCCCCGACTATGTAGCGACTCGAGGATCTCCGCATGGGTCGGCGTGTCGATCCCCAGCTCTCTCCCCAATTCGACAACCCGCCCCGACAGGTCATTCAGCTCGTTGGCTCGCCCCTCCTCGATGTCTCGGTGCAACGAGCTCGTGCCATTCGCCGGAAGGCCGTCGACGAATTGTAGCGTCCGTTCCACCGCGTCATCGCCGAGGGGGACTCCGACCGCGTCGGCGATCGTCGCGACCTCCTCGATCGCAGACTCGAGCATCCGACGCCAATCGGGGTCGGCACGAAACGCTCCGATGGTCAATCTCGAGACACTCCCGACACCGCTGACGGGGGCGAAGAAGAGAAACTTGTTCCAGATCTCGTAGTCGATCCGATCGGAGGAGATCACCGAGAGCTTCCCCTCGACGTTCAGATCCGATGCGACGTCTCGGCTCACATTGGAGAGCGTGGCACTCTGGGCCCCGACCACGATCTCGGGATCCGAGCCCACGTGCCGAATGACTCCCGGAGACTCGATGAGGCTGATCACCCGGCACGTCGCCCCGAGTACGACCGCGAATGGGAGCGCGTCCTTCAGCACGCGCGCCGACGAGACTCCGTTTTGGAGGCCGAACGCAACCGAGGGTCCGCGGAGTGACAGGCCACCGTTGGCGGCGTCGTGGAGCTGGAACGACTTGGTCGCGAAGACGACACAGTCCACTTCACCGAGGTCGGCAACGCTCGACACCACCCCCGGCCTCACATGCGTGTCGCCGAGCGGACTGCGTAGGCGCAAACCGTGTGCGTCGAGGGCCCGCCCGTGATCCCCGCGCGCCACGACGGTCACGTCGTGGCCGATGTCACGCCACCGGGCCGCGAAGTGGCCGCCCGCCCCGCCGGCACCGACTACTCCTATCCGCATCGCCGGGCTAGCACAGGGCGGACACACCTTCGATCGCCGCGTCGATTTCGTCGACCGTGTTGAAGAAGTGAATCGCCAGTCGCAGGTCCCCCTCCGCGCGTACGGGCGAGGCCATGACGTGCCGCTCTCCGGCGAGTCGATTGTACACGTCCGTGGCGTCACACCCGGTGGGCAGTCCGGAGGTCGAGTGTGTCAGCGCGACCCCATTGGGGCCGACACCGAAGATCTCGGACAGTCGTGATCGCAGTCGCGGCTCGATCTCCGCCATCGCTTCGGCGTAGCGGGGATCGGCGGGTCCCTGGTTCTGATATACGAGTCTCTCCGACACTGTCTCGAGCGCCCGCCGGGTCGCCGGGCCGATCCCACCGGTCTGGAAGTAGGCGCTCTCCGTCGCCGCCGGAATCTCCGCGCGCGCGGATCGGACCCAATCTTCCTGAGGCCTCGCCGCCCCCGCGCGTCCTTCGAGACGCGCCAGAAGTCCGATCAGCACCACCGCGGAGGCCGCGATGGCGGTTTGCGTGACAAACTCTCGCCGGCCGACGGTCTTCACGCTGTACCTCCTCTTGGGGCGCGACCCGAGGCCTCACAGTTGTACGAAAGCCCCAGCCTCGGAACCAGCCCTCGAGACTTGCACCGGCCCAGGGCACCCGGCAACGTCCGGTCGATGATGGGCGCTCGGACAGGGGATGGGATGGTAAGGCGGAGGCGAGTACGTGCGTGGAGTTGGATCGCGGCTCTTTTGGTTGCGTCCCCTCTAACCGCTCAGACCGAGCAGGTCGTGGTAGAGAGCGGGGACTGGGAACTGGTTGGCGACCTCTCGGTCCCCGACGGCGACGGCCCCTTTCCGGCCGTCTTGATGCTGAATCAAGCCGCAGGCTCACGCGCTACGTACGGAGCATTGGCCGAAGCGCTCCTCGAGCAGGGTGTCGCATCGCTCCGATTGGACCTTCGGGGCCATGGGGAGAGCACGAACCTGGGCCGCTTCAACCCGGGAGAGATCCGGCGAGACCCGCTCATCTGGGATGCCGAGCCCGACGTCGCGGCCGCCCTGGAGCGACTACGATCCGAAACGCGCCTGGACGCGGAGCGACTCGCTGTGGTGGGCGCGAGCTACTCGGCGGAGGAGGCGGCCGAGTCGGGAAGACAGACGACATTCGCGCACGCCTACGTTCTCCTCTCTCCGGGGTCGCTCGACGACGCGTCGATCGCGGCCATGGACGGAAGCGGTGCCGACTGGCTCGTCATCAGCTCCGAGACCGACAGTCGGCTCACGGACATCATGGCGTCGGTATCGTCGGGTAGCGCGCTCGCCGAGACCCGGATCCTCCCCGGCCGAGGACACGGTACGGGCCTCTTCGATCACCAGCCGGCACTCGTGGCCGACCTCGTGGCCTGGCTGGCGGCCCGGCTCGACGCCCCCGGCGTCCTCTAGGGGCATGTCCATCCGCTGACCGGAGCACGCAACGGGCTCAGCACTCGCTTTGTCCGAAAGACTGCCAGCCACGCACGGTCGGACCGAACATGCACCTACTCCTTGCCGCTCTTTCCGTCGTCGCGTTCCCCGCGCCCCAGGAGGATCCGACAGCCGTCTTGGTCGTGGCCCTCGACGCCTACCGCGTGGTCGCGGTCGGCGAGAACCACGGACACCTCGAATTCCATCGGTGGCTCCTCTCAGCGCTCGAAGACCCACGCGTCGTGACTCGGGTCGACGACATCGCCGTGGAGTGGGGCAACGCCCTCTACCAAGACGTCGTCGACCGGTACGTCTCCGGTGAGGACGTGCCGTGGGACTCCGTGACCATGGCCTGGCGAAACACCGTCGTGTCGCCCACCGCCGTCTGGGACGCTCCCCCGTACGCGACGTTCTTTCAGCGCGTGCGCAGAATCAACGCCGCTCTCGACACCTCCGAGCAGTACCGCGTGATCCTGGCCGACGCTCCCATCGAATGGCGGGACGTGGAGACTCGCGAGGACGCTGCCCCCTTCTTCGATCGCGCGCGGGCCATGGCCGACAACGTGCGGCGGTTGTCCCTGTCGCGAGGCCGGCGGTCGTTGTTCGTGGCTGGAGGGCTTCACGTGTCGAGGCGGAGTCGAGTCCGACCGAACCGACACGACGTTCCAACCAGTGAGATCACTCCGGTAGCGTGGCTGAACCACTTCCACCCAGGGAGCGTCTTCTCCATTCAGTCGCTCGCGCGGGAGCGCGAAGTCGACGCCGTGCCGATCGCGGCGCCTATCGACGGGCCGGCCGCGTGGCCGACGAGTGCCCCGCACCTCGCGGATATCGACGCCGCTCGGGTGAGCACCTTGAGGAATCGGGATGGCTCGGTCCCGGACGTCTACGGCCGATCACCGCTCTCGGACGTCGTCGACGCCGTGATCCTGTGGCCCCTCGACGCCCGGACCTTCGCGGAGCCTTCGGCCGACGTCCTCCAGATCGACTCGTATTGGGATGAGCTCGACCGGCGCAGTCGAATCATGCGAGGCCAACCCATGGATCCCACGCTCCGCGGCGAACCACGCGGATCGAACCGGCCGAATCGGTCCAACTGAAGCTCCGACCGCGGCGGGAGCCGCCCTGGAGCACCGTCACGCCTTGCCTCACCGGCGAACGCCTCGTCCGTTGTGTCCCGCTCTCCCCTTCCACCTCGGATCTACGATGAGACGATCTGGCCTGACCGTCGCCGTGACCTGTCTGACTTTGGCCCCTCTCGTCCTCGGCGGGTGCCAGGACACGTCCCCTCTTCCCGACGACGGCTTCGTCGACGTCCCCGGTGGTCGCGTCGCCTTTCGCGTCATGGGCGACGGCCCGGGGACTCCTCTTCTCGTGATCCACGGTGGACCCGGAAGCTCGAGTTGCATCTACCCGTCGACGCTGACCGGTATCGCTGAGGAGCGTCCCGTCGTGATGTACGACCAGCTGGGCACGGGCTACTCCGACAGAATCACCGACCTAGGGCAATTCGCCGTCGTGCCCCGTTTCGCGGAAGAGGTCACCGCGATCCGAGAGGAGCTCGGATTGGATGAGCTGCACATCCTCGGGCACTCGTGGGGAGGATCCGTCGCTCTCGAGTATCTGCTGGGCCAGGATCCAACGGGAGTCTTGTCGGTCACCCTCGTGGGCCCGCTCGTCGGAACCGATCGGTGGCTTCAAGACGCGAACGGTCTGGTCGCCCAGCTCTCTCCCGAGGGGCAGACCGCCGTCTACGAGGCCATCGAGTCCGGCGACTTCTCTACCGAAGCCTTCGACGCCGCGAACACGGAGTTCATGGCGCAGTTCGGCGTGCGTGACGTCGAAGCGTACGAGGCGATCGAGGAGTGCCTGGTGAACCCTCAGGGCGACTCGGGGCTGTACACCTACATGTGGGGCCCCTCCGAGTTCGTCTCGACCGGGACGCTGCGGGACTACGACCGCACCGCGGACCTTGACCAGCTCGACCTTCCCGTCCTCTTCCTCGTGGGGGAATACGACGAGGCGAGGCCAGAGACGATGCAGGAGTTCATGGAGCACGTGCCTGGCTCATCCCTCGCGGTGATCCCGGACGCCGGACACGTCAGCAACGTCGACCAGCCCGAGGCCTTCAACGCCGCCGTGATCGACTTCTTGAGGCTGGTCGAAGGGCTTTGAGCCCGCCGCCTACCCGCGAGGCGCAGCGCCCTCGGTCGAACGGTCGAGCTCTGCGGTGAGGTGGGAGCGGGGCGTGGCGTCGCCGGTCGTGGTCGTCGCCATGATCAGCTCGTACGTGAGGCGACCCGCTCGAACACGGATGCGGCGCTCGGAGTGCAGCATCCGCTCGTCGTTTCCGAAGTCGACGCTCTTCACCTCGAGCGTGAGGGTCTGATCCGCCTCGGACCACATCGCTGAGCCGCGAAGGACCTCGGTGCGCCCATTGTTTTGGGCGTTCCACAGCTCGACTCGACCGTCGTCCAAAGGCCGAATGAAGCCGGACTCTCTGTGACTCGGCGTGCCATCGCCGAGCTGAGCTCGCTGTTCGTAGACCAGGACACTTCGGCCCTCATCCCACTCGTAACGGAGCGTCTCGTCGTACTCGACCCGGTCGATGGTCGGGAAGTCGGCCACACCTCGACCCGACCACTCCCCCACGAGCAGGTGCACCCACGGGTTACCTCCCACGATCGTCCCTCCGTCCTCGAAGAGCGCGCACCCAACGGCGCACCGCCGACGGCTTCCGGGCCGATACCTCTACCGGGTCTGCATCGGTGACCTCCGGGTCCTCGAGCACCAAGAAGAACCCGCCAGCGTCGGGGCGGTCCGGAGACAGCCACTCTACGCGTTCGGTGGTCAGGGTCGGCGGAGGCGGCGCGAGGCCGGTGGATTCACGAATGCCCACCATGACACCGAACAGTGCGGCGGCGGCCACCGCACGCATCGACCTTCTGGACATGGCTTCCACCTCCGCAGGGATCGGTTTCCTACAGGCTATCCGCTGCACGGTTCCCGACGACGGTCGGCTCGGCGTCACGCGGGTTGTGGCTCCTGTTGCGTGGTGCAGTGGATGCCACCACCTCCCGCCGCCACCACGTCGATGTTCAGCATCTCGACGGATCTACCGGGATACAACGCTCCCAGGAGCGTTCGACACGCGTCGTCGCGACGACGATCCCCGAACTCCGGGGCGATGACCGCCCCGTTGACGACGTAGTAGTTGACGTAGCCGGCTGCGAAGTCGTCGCTCGCATAGGCCCCGCGAATCGAATGCGGCGCTTCGAGCGTGTGCACCGCCAACGACGCACCCCGCGCGTCGGTGGCCTCCCGAAGCAGCGCCAGGTGCTCGCGGGTCACCTCGTAGTCGAAGAGGTTCGGATCAGGCTCGAGTGCCGCTACCACCACACCGGGTGACGCGAACCTCGCGTAGAAGTCGGTGTGTCCGTCGGTGATGTCATGCCCCTCGATCCCTGGCAGCCAGATCACCTTCTCGATCCCCAGCTCCTCACGGAGATGTCGCTCGCATTCACCCTTCGACATCCCCGGGTTTCGGTTGTCATTCAAGACACAGCTCTCGGTGACGATCGCCGTGCCCTGGCCGTCCACTTCGATGCCTCCCCCCTCGGCGATCAGTGCAGACCGCCGATGCCGAGCGCCCGCCAGCGCGGCGATCGCCGCCGCCACACGAGCGTCCCGGGCATGGCTCTGCTTCTCGCCCCACCCGTTGAAATTGAGGTCGACCGCCCCCAACTCGCCCGACGCTGTCCACGCGAAGGTCGGGCCCGTATCGCGCACCCACAGGTCATCCACGTGACCGGTGGCAATCTCGACTCGATCCCCACAGAGCGCGCGCACCGCGTCGTGATCCTGGGGTGCCGCGAGCATGCGGACCGGCTCGAATCGCGAGATGGTGCGCGCGATGAGGCTCAGCGCCTCCTGGACGGCTCCGATGTCACGGCCCCAGACCTCCCGTCCGGACGGGAAGGTCATCCACGTGCGCCGGTGGACGGCCCCTTCTTCGGGCATGGTCCAGCGCTCGGACGCGCTCATGCCCACACCCATCGGGGTCATGGCCGCCGCTCCCATCGCATGCCGAACGAACTCCCTTCTTCGCACTCCGTCTCTCCCTCCGGGCACCGCCTCGCTACCAGCCGGAGTTCTACAGCGGTGGCTGGCTCGGGACCAGTCGCGGCGACCTCATTGTCACGGTCACACGACCACGTTCGTACCCCAGACAGAGACGTCTTCGCTCGTGGGGGGTGGATGGTGAAGAAGTGTGGCGTTGCCATAGTGCTGCTCCTGGGGGCGTGCACCACCGGGGCTGGCCCGATGCCGGTGGGCACCTACGTGCTCAACGAAGTCGACGAGTCGTCCCTCCCCGTCTCTCTCTCGAGGGGCAGAACGATCCTCGCGGACACGATCACGGTGGAGCCGACCGGCCGATACCGTCGCGCGGCGTACTTCCAAATCACGGCGTGGGATACCGGTGAAACGAGACTCGGCCTCCTGGAGGAGTTCGGATCGCTCAGGGACATCGGCGGATCGTGGGCATTGGACCGCGACTTCACACACGGGCTCGACGAAGGCCTCGGAAGCGGGGCGGTGCGACTGAAGGGAGATGGGCTCGAGCGTGCCACGAACTTTGCGCCCAACCACTTCACCTACGCACGACTGAGGTAGGTCGGAACCTAGCCGTCCCCCTCCGGCCGAGTCCGACCCAGCTCGAAGACGGTCCCGAGGTCGGGTCGCCAGAACTCACCGTCGAAGACTCGCCGTAGCCGCGCCTCGAAGTGGTCCATGTCGGCGAGCATGACCGACCGTGTCTCCTCGTCGACGGGGATGAAGAAATCCTCCCAGTGTCCGAGAAGAATCCGCTTGGGCTGGAGATTCTCGACGAACGCCTCCGGATGCCAATCGACCTGGTCGAAGGTGGCGGGCACGAGAATCGCGACATCGACCGGGCGCTCTGCGATGAGCGTCACTGGGGCGAACCCCCACGGGGCCTGGGTGACGGCGTCTTGGTAGTAGATGCGGTGGGCGATCGTCCCGTCGTCATCGAGAAAGTCGATCAGGAATGCGACGGTGAAGCCATCGAGCCATTCGCCGGCACGGGTGGGCTCGGCCCTTCGGGGCACATCGGCCGTCCCTCGATAGAGCGTCAGCCCATCGAAGTGCGGGGCGTGCCACGACTTGAGGGGAAGGACTCGGATGCGCGGGCCGTATCGCATCCACTCGCCTTCCGACTCGACGTCCGCCACGTGAGGCTCCACACGGTCGACGAGGTGTCCGACTCCCGACCAGAGACCCAACGTGTTTTGGACCGTGCGGCTCCCCAGAATCCGCGCATCGGGCGTGTGTTCGAGGACCGTGCGCGGCACGTCCATCAGGTGGTCGTAGTGCGCATGCCCGACGAGCACCGCCGCGGCGTGCTCGATGTCGTACGGAGCGAGCCCTCGGTCGATGGCGGCCGTGTCGGCACGGACGACCCCGAGGCCCGTACCGAGGAAGGAAGGGTTCGAGAACAAGGGAGCACCGAGCACCATGTCCGCCCCGTGCTCCATGATCCACCCCCCTGTACCGAGGTACGTGAGGCGTAGCGCCCCGTCGCCTGGGTCAGCTTGAACGAGGCCGCTGACGCCAGGGCCGACACGCCCAGGAATGCACGACGCGAATGCGAACGCGGTGACGAGCCACACGCGCCGGACGAAGAAGGTCGATCGCGCTCTGTCGGCCCCGCGACGCATCAGTGCGTGTCGAAGAGCCGCTGCAACTCCTCGCTACCGGCGCCCTTCGCGAGCGCGACCATGGTGAGCACTCGCGCCTTGTGCGGGGACAGGTCGCCCGCAGCGACGACGCCCCCGTCCGGGTTCGACATCGCACGAAGGACCCGCCCTTCCGGCACTCTCGACGTCAACACGACGAGGACTCCAGCCGCCGTCGCGTCTGCGATCGCGGCTCTCATGCCTGGACTCGGGCGACCTCCGCCGAAGGCCTGCACGACGACGGCGGCGGCGCCTCGCGCTACCGCGGCGGCCACGCCCGCTCCATCGCTGCCCGCGTAGTCGGCAACGATCGGAACATCGGGGAGTTCGTCGACGTTCGGCGCCAGATGGAGATCCGAGATCACGGTGTGGCGGTTCACCAACGAGCGGCGAAAGACCACCTGGTCCGCGTCGACGACGCCGAGTGCGCCCCACTCTGTCGAACGGAAGGTGTCCACTCGATTGTTGTCCATCTTCCGGACGTCTCGCGCCGAGTGTACGGCGTCGTTGAGTACCACCAACACGCCCATCCCCTGCGCCTGGGACGACGCGGCGACGCGGGCCGCCGACAGCACGTTGGCCGGCCCATCCGCCGAGACGGCCGAGGAGTTCCGCATCGAACCGACCATCACGACCGGTCGAAGGTCCGCGACGGTCAGGTGGAGGAAGTAGCCGGTCTCCTCCATCGTGTCGGTCCCGTGGGTCACGATGATCCCCGCGAGACTCCGGTCGGCATCGAAGCGCTCGTTCACGAGCCTCGACAGCCGGAGCCAATGGTCCGGCGTCATCGAAGACGAGCCGATCCGAGAGAATTCGACGACCTCGATCGTCGCTACGTCAGCGAGGCCCGGTACGGCGTCGATGATCTGCTCGCCGGTCAGCTGCCCTCCTGTGGCCTGGCCCGCGATCGTCCCACCGGTCGCGATGACCAGTACGTGCGGAAGGGACTGAGCCCCTGCGCGCGTGAGGGGCGCGGTAGACGCGAGCGCCACGACCGCGGCGACCGCGGCGAGGCCACCCCGACCTGGTCGGCCTCTCAAGCCGCTCCCGCCGCAGCCGCCTGCTTCGCCTCCGCGATCTTCGCGAGGAAGGCGTCGGACAGCCGTCGGGTGATGGGCCCCACCCTACCGGCGCCGAGCGTCCGCCCGTCGACTTCCCGAATCGGCCGCACCTCCCCCGTGGTCCCGGTGAAGAAGAGCTCGTCCGCGTCGGCCAGCTCTTCGACCTGGATCGGACGCTCCTCGACGCCGAGGCCGAGCTCTCGAGCGACGTCGAGCACGGCGGCCCGGGTGATACCCGGCAGGATGTGCCCCGTCGTCGGATGGGTCACGACCGTCTCCCCGAACACGCCCCAGAAGTTCTGGTGCGCTCCCTCGATGGCGACGCCGTCCCGCACGAGGATCGCGTCGTCGGCGCCCCGGTCCTTCGCGTCCTGGAAGGCCATCGCGTTCGGGAGGAGGCAAATCGTCTTGATGTCCACGCGGCTCCACCGGCGGTCGGGCACGGTGACGGCGGAGAACCCTCGAGTCCACGTCGCATCGTCCGGACGGCTCCACGCCTTCGCGTAGGCGTAGATCGTCGGCGTCACATCCCCCTCCGGGAAGTAGTGAGTTCGTGGCGCAGCACCACGGGTGATCTGCATGTACACCATCGAGCGCTCCTCACCGTCGAGCCCGTTGCGGGCGATGAGCTCGTGGTGCATGGCCGGGAGCGCGTCGACATCGAAGTCGATGCGCAGCCAACCGAGTCCTTTGCGCAGCCGCTTCAGGTGCCCGTCGAGGCCGAAGGGGACGCCTTCGTAGAAGGGGGTCACCTCGTACACACCGTCGCCGAGCAGGAAGCCACGGTCGTCGGGGGAGATGCTGGCTTCGGCCTTCGGCATGAAGCTGCCATTGAGGAACACGGTCGTCATCGTGTCATCGCCTCGGAAGTGCGCTGGGTGCGGAGTGCGGGGTCCAAGAAGGAAAATGGACGCGACACGAGAAAAGGGGGAGGGCGCTCTGCCCTCCCCCTCGTGCGTCGTGCCTCGCGGCAGACGCAGTTCGCCTCCGAGGCCGGAATCAGCCCTCGGCGCTCTTCCCTTCCAGCTTGTCGAACTCCGACAAGAGCTGAGCCTCCGGGATCTGGTCGGCCTCACCCTCGGACACGACCTCAGCCTGAGCCTCGACCGGCTCCGCTTCGACGGAGTTGGTCGCCGGAGGGGCGTCTCCCGCCTCGAGCTGCTTCGGCGCGGCGGCTTCCGGCGCGGCGATCAGGCCCATATCGGCCTTCAGGGCCAGGAGCTGATCTTCTACGTCGGCACCACCCGGTCCAGCCTCAAGACGGAGGAACTCGGATTCGAGCGTGTCGCCGCCGAGCTCAGCGTTGACCTCGGCATGCGCGACGCTCTGACGCTCTTCTTCCTCGATCTTGTCGGCCATCCGGTTGAAGGCCTCGAACGCGGAGGTGTCGGAGAGACCGGACATCGTCTCGTGAATCCGACGCTGCGCCTGTGCGCGCTTCTGCTTCGCAATGAGGAGATTCCGCTTCCGCTTCGCCTCTTCGATCTTGTCATTCAGCTGACGCAGCGAGCCCTTGAGCTTCTCGGTCTCGGCGGCCTGGGCCTCCCACGTCTGCTGGAGGACCATCGCGCGCTCGGCATGCTCCTGCTGCCGCAGCAGCGCCTGCTTTGCGAGATCGTCCCGCCCTTCCTTCACGGCGAGCATCGCGCGGTGCTGCCAGTCTCGCTGCTGTTTGACCTCGGCCTCGAGCTGCGCCTTGAGCTTGCGCTCATCGGCGATCGCAGCGGCGACCTCACGCTTCGCTTTCGCGAGCTGGTCCCGCATGTCGAGGATGATCTGGTTCAGCATCTTCTCGGGGTTTTCCGCCCGAGAGATGAGGTCGTTGATGTTGGACTTGATGACGGTCGAAAGCTTGGTGAAGATGCCCATTCTTTAGCCCTCCGCCCCGTCAGCGAGGGAGCGGATCTGTTCCATGTGCGTCGCGGCCGCGAGCGTGATGGACTCCATCGACGCTTGGATCTCCAAAAAGTCGAGGGTCTCCAGCTCGAGGGTATCGCTGAGAATCAAGTCACCGTCCTCGATGCCGTACGCGCCGTGGACGACTTCGTTCGCGTTCAGTTCGAGCAACGTCCTGTAGAGGGCGAGGCTGTTCGGCCCCTCCTCCGGCATGTCCATCACCTTCATCCGGATCAGAAGGAGGTTGTCGGCGTGGTGCACCACCACGGGTGCGCCGTTGTGTTCGCCACGTGTGAGGAACATGCCCTCATCGACCTCTTCGTAATCCACATCCATGCGGATCAGGAAGCTCTCGAGATCTTCTCGGCTCACCATGGTGGTCTCCGTATGTAAATAGGCTGCGATGCAGCGGAAACGCGTTCTAAACGTGCACAAGCCCTACGGTGCCGAGAGAAACGGTGTTTCCCACGGGGATCGTAAGGTAGCTACCCGACCCGGCCGAGCAACGGCCTACCCGAGCAACGGCGCGAGGTGCTGTCCTGTATGAGACGCCTTCACGCCCGCAACGGTTTCCGGCGTCCCTTCCACGAGAATACGGCCACCACCCGATCCACCTTCAGGTCCGAGGTCGATGACCCAGTCGGCGGTCTTCACGACGTGGAGGTTGTGCTCGATGACGACGACCGTGTTTCCTCGGTCGACGAGCTTGTGAAGCACCTCGAGCAAGACTCGCACGTCCTCGAAGTGTAGTCCGGTCGTCGGTTCGTCGAGGATGTACAAGGTGTTCCCCGTCGAACGCTTCGACAGCTCGGTGGCGAGCTTGACCCGCTGGGCCTCACCACCCGAGAGCGTCGTCGCCGACTGACCGAGATGGATATAGCCGAGGCCGACGTCGTTCAGCGTCTCTAGCTTCTGCTTGATCCGCGGCACGGCGTCGAAGAATTCCAACGCATCCTCGACGGTGAGTTCGAGTACGTCGGCGATGTTCTTGCCCTTGTAGTAGACGTCGAGCGTCTCGCGGTTGTAGCGCCGGCCTCTACAGATGTCACAGGGGACGTAGACGTCGGGCAGGAAGTGCATCTCGATCTTCACGAGCCCATCGCCTTGGCACGACTCGCACCGCCCTCCCTTCACGTTGAAGGAGAAGCGACCCGGACCGTAGCCCCGCATTTGAGATTCGGGCAGACTCGCGAAGAGGTCACGAATCGGGGTGAACAGCCCGGTATACGTCGCGGGGTTGGACCGCGGCGTTCGACCGATGGGGGACTGGTCGACGTCGATGACCTTGTCGATGTGCTCGAGCCCCTCGATGCCCTCGTGGGGTGCCGCGACGACCTTGCTCCGGTAGAAGTGCCGGGCGAGTGCGTGGTACAACGTGCTGTTCACGAGCGTCGACTTCCCCGAACCGCTCACCCCCGTCACACAAAGGAAGGTCCCGAGGGGGAAGGCCGCGTCCACGCTCTGTAGGTTGTGCCCGCTCGCGCCGCGCACCGTGAGCAGGCGCTCGGGATCGACGGGACGCCGCTCCGTCGGGAGCTCGATCTCCCTATCTCCGCGGAGATAGGCCGCGGTAAGTGACGTCTTCGACTTGAGCACGTCGTCGATCCCGCCACTCGCGACGACCTCGCCGCCGTGGCGACCGGCACCCGGGCCGAGGTCCACGACGTGGTCGGCCAGGCGGATCGTGTCTTCGTCATGTTCGACGACGAGCACCGTGTTGCCGAGATCCCGCAGCCGCTCGAGCGTCTGCAGGAGTCGCGCGTTGTCCCGCTGATG
Source organism: Gemmatimonadota bacterium (assembly GCA_039030015.1). Taxonomy (GTDB): domain Bacteria; phylum Gemmatimonadota; class Gemmatimonadetes; order Longimicrobiales; family Gaopeijiaceae; genus UBA2589. The sequence continues at coordinate 131,989 of JBCCEZ010000004.1, forward strand.
GAGCCCGATCGACGGTTCGTCGAGGATGTAGAGTACCCCGACCAGTCGACTCCCGATCTGGGTCGCGAGACGGATCCTCTGAGCCTCCCCCCCAGACAGGGTGCCGGCCGAGCGACCCAACGTGAGGTACTCGAGGCCGACGTCCCGCAAGAAGTGGAGCCGCTCCCCGACCTCTTTGAGGATCGGCCCGGCAATTTCACCGGGAAGAGCGTCGGCGCCGACCGCCTTTTTTCGCTTCCGCCCCCCGCCCTCATCGACCGGCAGCGAGTCGAAGAAGCCCATCGCCTCCCCGATCGACATGTCGACGATGTCGCCCAGCGATCGCCCACCGATCGTGACCGCCCGCGAGATGTGCTTGAGGCGACTTCCTCCGCACGTCGTGCACGAGAGCGTCGACATGTACTCGTCGAGCTGCTGGCGGACCTTCTCCGACTGGGTCTCGCTGTAGCGCCGCTCGACGTTGGCCAGCACGCCGTCCCAGTGATCCTCGTAGTACCCGTCGAACTTGCCCGAACCCGATTTGTACGGGAATCGGATCTTCATGCCGTCCGATCCGTGGATCAGCGCGTGCTTCACCTCATCATCGAGGTCTCGCCAAGGCGTGTTCGGGTCGAACTCGTACGCCTCGGCCAACCCGGCGATCACCGACCGACGTAAGTGACCCGAGGGATCTCCCCATGGAAGGATCACGCCTTCGAGAATGGTCAGGCTGGGATCGGCGAGGAGGAGGCGCGGATTGACCTCCTTGCGAGTCCCGAGACCACCGCAGTCCTCGCACGCGCCGTACGGCGAGTTGAAGGAGAATTGCCGGGGCTCCAACTCGGCGAGGCTCGTGCCGCAGCTGTCGCACGCGTAGTGCTCGCTGAACACGTGCGGCGTGGGGTTCTCCTTGGCGCGCCCTTTGCCGTGCTCCAGCACCTCGATGACCCCGTCGCCGGTGCGGAGCGCGGTCTCGACGGAGTCGGCGATCCGGTCCCGGTCCTTCTCCCGAAGCACGAGTCGATCGACCACGATGGCGATGTCGTGGTTCTCGTATCGATTCAACGCGGGCGGATCGTGGAGTTCGTACGTCTCCCCATCGACGCGGACACGCACGAAGCCTTCGCGACGGTACTTCTCGAAGAGGTCTCTGAATTCGCCCTTACGGCCTCGGACCACCGGAGCGAGGACCTCGGCGCGGATGCCGTCCCCGAGCGCGAGCAAGCGCTCGACGATCTGGCTCGCCGATTGGCGGATGACGGGGTCGCCACACTCCGGACAGTGCGGCGTCCCGACGCGCGCCCAGAGGAGTCGGAGGTAGTCGTAGATCTCCGTGACGGTCCCGACGGTGGACCGGGGATTCCGGCTCACCGTCTTCTGCTCGATCGAGATCGCGGGAGACAGCCCCTCGATCGAGTCGACGTCCGGCTTCTCCATCAGACCGAGGAACTGGCGAGCGTACGCGGAGAGGGACTCGACGTACCGACGCTGCCCTTCGGCGTAGATCGTGTCGAAGGCGAGCGACGACTTGCCCGAGCCGGACAGCCCCGTGATCACGACGAGGCGTTCGCGCGGCAACTCGACGTGGACGTCCTTCAGGTTGTGCTCGCGGGCACCCCGAACGACCAGCGTTTCGCCGGCGGCGGCCCCGTTCTGCGAGGCCCCCGCCGAGCGTTTCGTCTTCTTCGAGCTCGATTTCGGCATAGCCAGGAAAGCTAACCCGTTACGCAAGCCGCGTTCAAAGGCGAATCACGGACGACACACGCGCACGGGTCGTGCATCGAGTACGGTGCGGGAACGCGGGTCCTCTACGCGGGGAGCCGGAGGTCGACCTGCTCGATCGCGGCGATCCGGTCCTCGGTCGCCGGGTGAGTGCTGAACAGGCTCCGCATCATGCCACGCGCACCCGAGAACGGGTTGATGATGGCCATGTGTGCGGCGGCCGGATTGACGTTCATCGGCACCTGGTGCGCGGCGGCTTCGATCCGTCGAAGCGCGCTCTGAAGCCCCTCTTTGTCGCCCGAGATCCGGACCGCGGTCGCGTCCGCTTGGAACTCGTTCTGCCGGCTGATCGCCATCTGAATGACGACGGCCGCGAGCGGAGCGAGGATCGCCATCGCGATGGCGACGATGGGGTTTCCGTCATCGTCCCGTCCGCCCCCGAGGATGAAGCCCCAGCGTAGGATGCTGCCGACCATCGTGATGGCCCCGGCCATCACGGCCGCCAACGTCCCGACGAGCATGTGCCGGTGTTTGATGTGCGCCAGCTCGTGCGCAATCACGCCTTCGAGCTCTCTGGCGTTCACACTGTTCATGAGCCCGATCGTGACACACACCACCGCGTGCTCAGGGTCCCGTCCCGTTGCGAACGCGTTGGGCTGGGGCTGCGGCGCAATCGCCACCGTCGGCATGGGCAAGTCGGCGTTCTGACGGAGCCGGTCGACCATCGCATACAGATCGGGCGCGTCGCTCGGACCGATCACCTGAGCCTTGTACATCTTGAGAACGGCTCGGTCGCTGAACCAAAAGGCACTCACGTTCATCACGACCGCGATGCCGAAGAAGAGGATCGCAAACGACGATCCCCCGATGTAGTTGCCTGCGAGCACGAAGAGCGCGGTCATCACGCTCATCAGCCCGAACACTTTTACGAGCTGCATCTATCGATTCCCCCGATTTCCATTGCTTTGCTCGGTCGCACTCTCGCGGCCAGGAGTGAACCCCCACTCGCGGAAGAAGAAGACGCCCAGAATGCGCTCACTCTCGAGTAGGCCGGACGAGGCGCCGAAGAACTGAGTCCCGCTTCTGAGGAAGCGGTCCTCGAAGAAGCCTTCGACATTGTAGTCCTCGGTGAGTGCGTATTCTACCCGGACCCCACCGATCGGATCCTCGTCTTGGGAGCTGGCATCGGGCGGACGGAACACGACGACCATGAACGTGTCGTCCCCGAAGTAGCGGCCGAGTTCGACCTGAGTGTCCGAGAGGTAGTCCGAACCCAGCGTCTGCAAGGCGCTCTGCTGTACGGAGACGTAGTCGAAGAGGGCCGTCTCGCGTGCGATCGTGGAGCCGAGCTGGTTGAAGAGCGCACCCCCGACATAGGTCACGGCGGCAGCCTGCACCGAGCCGAAGGCGTTCTGGCGCACCTGGGCGAGCCCTTCTGCGTTGCGTCCGCCCAGCCCACTGCTCGGCTGTCCGAAGAGCAGATAGGAAACGAGGTCCTCCTCGGCGAGGCCGGACTCCTCGGTGGTGAGCGTCACGACCGGCTGCAACAACGATCCGGTAACCGCGGCGTCGATCTGGAACGGAGGTTCGTTCGGGCGACGAATCCGACTCGTGGCTTGAATCTCCAAATCGGGATTCATCCCCGGCCGCCCCACGAACGACACCGTCCCGCCATCGAGGTCGAACGAGCGGCCGAGCACGAGATGTGATCCACGCACGGCTTCGAGGTCGCCCAGCAGGACGAAGTCACCGGCCGAGCGGTCGTACAGCACCCGGAGGTCGCCCGCCAGCTCGATATCCGACTCGAGCGATCGGAGCCAACTCCCACGGGGGACGGACATCCCGACGTTCACCCGGAGGTTGTCGAAGAAGGGGTTCCGGAAGCCTGCGAGAAGTGGCTGGCTCACCAACGCGGTCGTATCGACACCGACAGCCTGTTCGAAGAGTCCGAAGTCGTCGCGTAGGTCCACGATGCCCGCAGCCCGCTGCAGCTCGTCGACGTAAATCGTGCCTTCGTCGACGACGATGTCCCCCTGCGCCGCCGGCCTCCGGTAGTTGCCCTGCAGCGTGAAGTCCCCGCTTACCACCGCGAAGACGTCGGGGCGATCCACCGCCTGGAAGCCGTCGAGTTGGAAGCGAAGGTCGAGCACCGGGTCGGAGAATGGCGTGAGGGTCACGGTGCCGGTGACATCGGACCTCCCGGTCCCTGTCGTGCTCAGGGCTACGTCGACGGTTCGATTCGGATTGAGCTGGAGGTCGCCATTTACCTCCGTGTGGCGCACCCCGATCGCCTCGATCGACCACTCCCCATCGGTCAGGGTGAGCGTCCCCTCCGGGCGCGGCGCCCTCGGCGTCCCCGAGACCCATACTTCCCCGGAGACAAGACCGAGCACACCCTCGAGGGAGGTGACGTACGAAAGCGCGATCGCTGCGTCGAGTGAGTCCGCCCCGATGCGAATGTCCATCGGTGCATCGACCGTCCGCTCCTCGAGTCGTTGAATCGCCAGGTTCACGGGGAAGTCGCCTTCGGCGGTCACAGCGACCCGGGCACCGTCCCATCCATCGATACGGAAATCGGCCAGCTGGTCGACGTAGTCGATCGTCCCCTCGAGTCGACTCAGCTGCATCGTCTCGTATCGACCGCCATCGACCCGGAAGCGAGCGTCGATCTCCGGCGCCTCGGAGGCCCCGGAAATCTCCAACTCGAGGTCCACCTGCCCCCCGAGATCCAGGTCGTCGATCTGGGCGACGTGAAGCACCTGTTCGGCATGCAGGCCTTCGATGTCCATCGAGAACACCGACCCGCCACCTCGAACGAGTCGCCCGTCCGCCGTCAGCGACATCGGGTCGTCCCCATCTCGCCCGATCCGGACGCTGTCTACCTCGATGAGGTCCGGAGACCAGGCGACCCGCGCCGGCCCGCCGAGCGTCCACACGTCGTCGTCGACCTGGATGGACGCCTCGGACAGATCGACCTCTCCACCGAGCGAGTCGAGCGTAAACGCACCCACCGCGCTGTACGCCTCGCCGGGGCGGCGGACGATCTCGACGCGCGCATCTCCGGTACGGTTGAACATGTCGGCGTCGAAGCCACCCTGTTCGAAGGTGCGGCCGCGCCACTCGATGCCGCGCGCCAGCATCCCGAGCTGCCACGCGCCGGTCGTCGCGGGCAAACCCGTGCCGGTGAAGAAGAACCGGGCCGTGTCGACCTGGTTGTCCTGGTATGCTCCACCGAAGACGTCGACCAGCGCCCCGACGACCAAGTCTCCGATGTGACCACTCACGTTTGCGCTTCCGACGACCTCTCCCTCGAGGCGGACGTCTCGAGCCCGCGGGAGGGTATCCGGCTCGATCCCGGACAGGCGGAGGAAGTCGGCCTCGAGGTCCGAGATACTGTCCCGCACCAGAAGGGTATCGCTCAACCCCATGAGAAGCGGACGGAAGCCGACGAGGGTGGGCCCATCCACATCGACGTGCGCCGTACCGAACGTGCCGGGAGCCAATCCGATGCGTCCCTGAGCGTCCACATCGAGTCCCGCGACGACGCCGTGTAGCGAATCGGCCACGAGTACACCGGACTCGATCCTCAGATCGGCCTGAACGGTGTCGATTCGTACTCCTGCGACTTCCGCGCCCGCCCCTTCGATCCACGCGTCCAACGACAGCGAATCGAGCTCGAGCCCCTCACCCTCCAACCGTACCGACCCGTTCCAGAGCGTTTCCTCCGGAATCACGGTCGAGACGGCATCGAGCGGGACCCCGGTCGCCTGCGTCGAGAGGGTGTAGCCCCGTGCAGGCTGCGTCACATCGAGCCGCGCCTCGGCTCGTAGGACGCCCGTATCGACATTGAGGTCGCCGAAGACGTAGAGGTCAGTGAGTGGTCCGTCGAGTTGAACGGGACCGGAGACTTGCCCCGTGAGGCCGAGGTCCGGGGCGAGGCCGGACAGGACCCCGACCGCGAGCGGAGCGAGTTCGAGATTGAGGTCGAGTACCATTCCCGTCTCGTCGGCCCCACGGAAGATCGACCCCTCGACGCGCGCCCCCGATTGCAGTCCGTCGGGTGAACTGTGGTCGGCCGAGCCGCGGACGAGGAGGCCGTCGTCCACCGACCCATCGAGTTCGACGGTCATCGAACCGGCGCCAGCCCATGGCACCCCGGGGGCGAAGGCCTCCAGCACGCCGAAGTTCATCGGCTCGACGTGAGCGACGAACGCATCGGCCCCCGGCGATTCCCCGAGACGCACCGTGCCCGAGTACTCGACGTTCGACGGGGTGCCTCCCAACCCTCGAGGCACGAAGGTGACTTGCCCTTCGGACGTCAGGTCGTCGAAGCTCCCGGAGAATACGGCGGTTCCGGTCAGCCATCCGTCGAGGGGGAGTTCTCGCTCGAGCCACGGCTCGAGTCGCTCAAGAGGCAACGGGTTCGCATCGACACGAAGACCGTCCATCGACATGACGTCGGCGAATCGAACAGGGCCGCGAATCCGCACCTCGCTCGCCTCCAGCTCGACCTCGACGTCTTGTACGTCGATGTCGATGCCGTTCGACGCGCGTATCCCTGCCCCACCCCGGAAGCGCCCGTCGGGTATGCGGTCGTCGATCCACTGGAGGTCGGCCAGATCGGCCCAGCCGTCCGTGGTGAATTGGGAACGGAAGATCCAGGGCCCGCTTTCCCGTTCGGGCCCGACGCGCACCTCCCCGCGGACGAGAGATCCCGCCATCCGGTACGCACCGTCTCGGACCGCGAGGCCGGCACGACCGAACTCGAGCCGACCGAACGCTTCCTCGATCTGGATCGGTTCGTCCAGGACGCCGATGTGCGACGACAAGGAAGCCAACCGCGCCTCGAGCTGTACGTCGGCCTGGGGCGAGATCTCGGTGCCCTCCAAGTCGACGTCCAAGGAGTCGAAGACGAGTGCGCGGAGGCGTTCCCCGTTGGGGCCTTCGACCGTTGGCCCGCGACCGTCCCCTGCCGGGAGCAGAACTCGGACGCGCCCTTCCCGCACACCGACACGTCCCAACGTGAAGGACTGAGGCGGCCGCTCCGGTCCCACCGGGTCTCCTCCGATCCGCTCTGCGAGCAGCCGCGTCACGTTCATCGGCTGTTCGTCGGAGTACTTCGAGATCTCCAGGTCGAGCCCCCAGATCACGATCGACCGAACGGGCGGACCGCCGAGCACGGCGTTCACGAGCGAGTACCGGAACTGTACGGAATCGGCGGACACGAACGGTCGGTCGTCCGACGTCGTAAGTGTGACCCCGGCGAGGGTGCCACCGGCCAGGAGTGTGCCGCTTCGGACCGCGTCGACCTGAAGGGTGCCGGCCAGTTCACGTTCGGCTCGAGACATGGCAGCGTCGAGGGCAATCGTGTGCCCACGCGCGGTTTGCGCGAGCAGGATCACACCGGCGATCAAGAGCAGCGTCATCCCACCCAACGCCCGCCACACCCGTCGGACCCATCGGCGCACGCGGGCCGCGGCCTTCAACCC